>JAPPES010000083.1:16122-20529 GCA_028824125.1 Candidatus Poribacteria bacterium | reverse complement strand
ACTTTAGGACAACCGCCCTATTTATTCAATCATTTTTTTGGCGAAGGTATTGATTGATTAACACCTCGTTTAAATTTGAATATTCTCTGATTTTAGACTTGTTATCCAATTTGCCAAAACATTCTTTAACCAATTTTATCAGAAAAAATTTTATTTGTCAATAAAATTTTTTTATAATATAATGGTATACAACGACTTTCTCAATACATCTAAATCCTAACATGACCAGACTGACAAATATTCATTCAGTCAGCATTTACTCGAGAAGTCGAGACCTGCGGTGCGTCTACATCCCCGATCTGAAGATCGGGGTTTTGACGCACAGTAGTGATAATAGGGAATTTTCATGCCAAATAAACACCCAACAATCGGTGACTATCTTCTGAAAAAACTAAAGAGTTACGGAATTGATCACATTTTCGGTATACCTGGTGATTATGTCGTCCAGTTCTTTGATATGATTGAACAGAGTCCTATTCAACATATCGGGACAACACGAGAAGAAACAGCGGGATTTGCTGCAGATGCTTATGCCCGAACAAAAGGTATAGGGGCTGCATGTGTGACTTACGGTGTCGGTGGTTTATCAATGATTAACGCTGTCACTGCTGCCTACGCTGAAAAATCACCCCTCGTTGTTATTAGCGGTGGTCCAGGAATAAAAGAGCGCATTGAGGGTGCCCTCTTGCACCATACAGGTAAAAATTTTTATACACAACAACATATCTATGAAGAGATTACCGTGGCATCCGCACTACTTGACGAACCCTTTACGGCCTTTAACGAGATAGATAGAGTGTTGGATGCAGTCTATTGGCATAAGCGTCCGGGCTACATTGAACTGCCACGTGATATGGTGGGAATACAAGGATCAGTGCACCAACGCCCTTCCACGGGTGGAGTTCACAGTGACCTCGAAACGTTAGATGCTGCTTTATCTAATGCGATTGCGTTCATAAATCAATCCGAAAATCCAGTCATTTTAACAGGGGTTGAACTGCATAGATTCGGATTTCGAGACAAATTACTTCGGTTTGCTGAAGAAAAACAGATTCCAGTGGTGACAACGTTGTTGGGGAAATCGGTTATGCCAGAGGCACATCCACTCTATTTGGGTATTTATGGTGGTGCAATGGGCAGAACAGAGATCACAACGCTTGTTGAAACTTCTGATTGTCTTATTATTCTTGGTGCTTTCATGACTGATGTGAACCTTGGTATTTACACAGCAAACCTTGCGCGAAGCCGCAGTGTCTATGCTACCTCAGACAAAATCACAGTCTGTTACTCCACTTATGAAGATGTTACGTTTGAGGATTTTCTGGATGGTTTGTGTGCTCCACAACTCGCCAAACGCCCCGAAGCGAACTTGGAATGGGTATTGGAAGTGTCAGAACCCTTTGTGATGGTTCCTGACCAAGCACTAACAGTGAAACGTCTATTTCAACATCTCAATCTATTTCTGCATGATGAACTGACGGTTATTCCCGATGTGGGTGACTGTCTTTGGGGGGCTGCGGATTTACGTCTTCCAGGACAGACGGAATTTATTTCTCAGGCATACTATACCTCAATGGGGTTTGCAATTCCCGCTGCTATTGGCGCTCAACTGGGCAAACCCGATTGCAGACCATTAGTTATTGTCGGAGATGGTGCCTTCCAAATGACAGGTACTGAACTCTCAACAACTATTCGTTACGGTCTAAACCCAATTATCCTTGTTTTAAACAATCAAGGTTACGGTACCATGCGGCCTCTCGTTGAAGGACCTTTTAACGAGATAGAAAATTGGAACTATACTTGTGTGCCAGAACTCTTGGGCGCAGGTCGCGCGTTTGCTGTCCGTACCGAAGGTGAATTTGACACCGCTATGAAAGCTGCGCTTGCCGATACGCAACATTTTGTCCTGATTGAGGCGAAACTTGACAAATTAGACACATCGCCAGCACTTTCTCGGTTAGCAGAGCAGGTATCTAAGAAAGTTTGAGTCTACAGATAATGTAAGAAGTAACTTCTGTGCTTGTATTCAGGGTTATTTAGTTTGATGAATTGCAAGCCAATGAGTTTTACTAATAGTTAGCTATGATTGCATCAATGCAAAGTAGTAGGCACACTCCTTGTGCCGTAATCCACTCTAAAGACAGCACGCGGAGCGTGCCTACTACCATGTCGGATTATGTTTATTATCTAACTTACAATACATTAACATTTATGATAAAATGGTTCAGAAATACCGAAAACTAAATAACCCTGGTTTGTATTCCTTAACCGTTGACAAAAAAGACAAACCCCGTTAAAATTACGGAAATCCTCAATTCTTAATATAGAGGATAAATTATAAATGTATAGCATCAGAAGGGAAAAATTATGTTACAAACACCCCCAGAATCCGCTGTGATTCTCTTTGATGGAAAAGACCTTAGTAATTGGGTAGGTCGTGATGGTGGCGAACCGAAATGGAAAGTTGAAGATGACGCGATGATTGTTGAGCCGCGCACTGGTGACATATCAAGCAAGGAAACTTTTACAGACCATTTCCTACACGTTGAATTTATGTGTCCTGATATGCCTGAAGCAAGTGGACAGGCAAAAGGAAATAGTGGCGTTTTTCTTCAAGGCAGATATGAAATTCAGGTCTTGGATTCTTACGGTATTGAGGTTCCCGGCAAGGGCGATTGCGGCGCAATTTACAATCAATTCGCAGCACTTGTTAACGCTTGTTTACCCCCACTTCATTGGCAAACTTACGATGTTATCTTTCGTGCACCTCGGTTCAACGATGCGGGTGAAATGACTGAAAATGTCAGAGTGACAGCACTACAAAATGGGTTGGTAATCCTTAATAATGTGCAGTTGCCAGGCACTACAGCTGGTGGTGCTGATTCAGCGGTGGCTAAACCGGGTCCACTACGTTTGCAAGACCACGGAAATTTGGTTCAGTATCGGAATATTTGGGCAGTTCCGTTGCCGCTTGAAGGGTCGGATCAATACTAACACTTTGCTAAATTGTGTGATTCAGTTGTAGGCGAGATTTCAAAACTCGCCTACAATAGACATTATAATGACAGGACTTACGCATTTCCTTTTAAAGTCCCCTTGATAATAGGGCTTTAAGCGTTAAAAACATCTAAATGACTATTTTGAATAAAATATACCCATCTCTGCTCAATTTGCGTCCATCCTAAAAGGTTGAAAATAGGACACATCCATTTTTTATAAAAAATCCAGGTAATATTCTAAAATATTCTGTAACTTTTTGCGTAAAACCAACAATTTTGTTGGTTTTTTTTTGAAAATACCCTATAATATAGTTACATATAGACTTTGTTTTATAATTTGTTGACTATTATTTATTATGTTGTTCTACAACTAACAGAACGGACGCACTTTGCTCGTTTTCGGCCGTTACGGCGTTTAATGTGAATGCCACACGGGAAATCATGGCGAATACCACACGCGTATTTGTCCAAAGGCATTCATACCCGGGGAACGCCTAAATGGCGTTCATACCGTTGATTTCTTGATTTGGCGCCTTCACCAAGCACAATTCATTGTGCTTTTTTTAGTGATATATCCTAAGTTGCCACCTATGTAGCACAATCTGTATGAAGATTAAGTTATTAATTCGGTAATTTTTCATTATGCATATTCAGAACATTTTAAGTGCTCTTCAGTCCCGTAGGGACGATATGTTTATAGCAGCGCGGACAACCTCATCCCTTAGTCCCGTAGGGACGATATGTTTTGAAGCACATCAACAATAAATATGTCGTTCCTACGGAACTCAAGAGGGGAGAGACAACATTTTCTATAAACATTGCGTCCCTACGGGACTAAAGAAATTACCGAAATATTTATTTAATCCTCATTTAGATTGTGCCTGTGAGGACGCAAACTAACAGTTTGCGCTACGGAATCTGTGAAAAATGGATTTCTCTCTATTAAAAGCGGTGTTTGCCCATGTAAAATCTTGTAGGTAGCAACTTGAGTTAATATATCTCAATTTTGCTGATTGTTTCAGAATGGTCTGTGAACATCGTCCGGGCGAGGGCGCCTCGCCACGTAAACGGGCCTTCTGAAGTGCAAGGAAGATCCTTAGCAAATCCAAAATTCGTAAACCTAAAACTGAATCAAAAGGAGAATCAATCTTATGAAAAATCCCTTATTTTTACTTACATTAACCGTGTTATGTATGACGCTTATGTTCATGCCACACAGTTTTGCCCAAAATTTCGTTGATGGACAGATGCCTGATATTTTTTTGAAACACGGGGATGACGTAAACGATGTTCAGTTTTCCTCGGATGGCACGATGCTTGCAAGCGGAGGCGATGACAATACCGTAAAACTGTGGAATGTTGCCTCTGGCACACTCAAAGATACATTGGAAGAACACACGGATGCGGT
>JAPPES010000083.1:0-16022 GCA_028824125.1 Candidatus Poribacteria bacterium | reverse complement strand
CAGAAGTGTTGCTTTTAGTCCAGATGGCACCACCCTCGCAAGTGGGAGCGATGACAATACCGTAAAACTGTGGGATGTTGCCTCTGGCACACTCAAAGATACATTGGAAGAACACACGGATGCGGTCAGAAGTGTTGCTTTTAGTCCAGATGGCACCACCCTCGCAAGTGGGAGCGATGACGAAACCATCAAGTTATGGGATGTTGCTACCGCTACGCTCAAAGACACATTGGAAAGACACTGGCACTCGGTCAGAAGTGTTGCTTTTAGTCCAGATGGCACGATGCTTGCAAGTGGGATCGATGACGAAATCATCAGGTTATGGGATGTTGCATCCGGTACTCTCAAAGACACGCTGAGAAGCCCCGGTTCGCAATTCTTCAATAACTTCTATGGCCAGATCTTTAGAGATCATTGGGTCAATAGCGTTGCTTTCAGTCCAGATGGCACCACCCTCGCAAGTGGAGGGGAGGAATACTTCTCTAAACAATACTGGGTATATGACGACGAAGATCACAATGAATTTGCATCGGTAATACGCCCTTTCGTATCCTACATTAATACCTATGGCGGCCTGTCCTTCGGCATCAGTAGCGGACGCGATAGATACCGGAAGTTTGAAGTCTATAAAGGTATCATTTATTTATGGGATATTGCATCCGGTACTCTCAAAGCCTCGTTAGAAGGACACATAAAAGGGGTCAATGATATAGCTTTCAGTCCGGATGGCAGTACCCTCGCAAGCGGAGGCTGGGACAATACAGTCAAACTATGGGATATTACTCGCCAACCTAAAGGGCCAAAAGCCACGCTCAGTGCCCATGGAGGCCCTGTTTTTAGTGTTGCCTTTAGTCCCGATGGAAAACTGCTTGCAAGTGGCAGCGCGGATGGTGCGATACGACTGTGGACAGCTCTACCGCCTGCTAACGAAGATGGTATTGTCAATATAGCCGATTTGATAGAAGTTGCCCAAAATTTTGGACAGGTAGGGGAAAATGACGCGGATATTAACGGAGATGGTGTTGTCAATATCATAGATCTCATTTTAGTTGCTGTTGCACTCGGTGAGGTTGCGGGTGCACCTGCTGCACATGCAGAAGCGTTTTCAATGCTCACTGCGGAGGAAGTCGAACAGTGGCTCATCGAAGCCAAACAACTTCAAACTGCGGATCCCAGTTATCTTCGCGGTATCTTTTTCCTTGAACAACTCTTGGCGATGTTGACTCCCAAAAAGACAGCACTCCTTGCCAATTACCCAAATCCATTCAACCCAGAAACGTGGATACCGTATCAGTTGGCGAAACCTGCGGATGTGAAGTTGACGATCTATGACATCAATGGACACGTGGTCCGTGCTTTAGATTTAGGGCATCAACGGGCAGGTATTTATCGCAGTCGTAGCCAGGCGGCGCATTGGGATGGTCGCAATGCGCAAGGTGAACCTGTGGCAAGTGGTGTGTATTTTTATACGCTGAAGGCGGGGGATTTCTCGGCGACGCGGAAGATGTTGATACGGAAGTAGGTCTCATTTATCGTTATAAGCATTGGAGCAGGGAGTTGGACGACTCCCTGCTTTTTTGTCCAGATTTCCACTTGACAAGACAGAACGTAAAATAGTACAATGATTACTATCGAATATCAAAAGAGGGACGAAAGCATGACACAACAAGAGTTTCACGAAATCACGCAAGGGACTCTCACACCAGAAAAAATCTCCATGACATTGGCAGAATTTCTTGAAAACGATATAGAGGGTTATGAATACGTTAAAGGAGAATTAGTGCCGATGTCACCAGCAACAAGAGCACATAGTAAAATTAGCGTTAACGTTATCCGACATTTAGACCAGCATGTGCGTGAGAATCAGTTAGGGGAGGTACATGTAGAGGCAACTTTTCGGGTCGGTGAACGAGGACTGAAGCCCGATGTGGCGTTTGTTTCAAGTACCCGATTGGATGGAGACGAAAATAAAGGTTTTCCGGTCCCTCCCGACCTGGCGATTGAGGTTATTTCGCCGACAGATGTTCAGGCACGCGTTGTGGATAAAGCGTTCGCCTATCTGAATGCCGGCACACGTCTCGTCTGGATTCTTGACCCCCACTCCCAAACGGTGACAGTTTATCGTTCTGAAAGAGTTATTGCACTGCTCACGTACGATGACACGCTCACGGGTGAAGATGTTGTGCCGGGATTTAGCTGTCCCGTCTCACAACTCTTTGAGTAGTTATGTCTTCTATTAATCTTTTAGGTGTGAGAGGCAAATAAAAAAGCGGAACAAGAAATATTCTGTAAGATAAAAACTGACATGACAACTATTGCTTAATGTATTGTAACTGGTCTTAACGCAATGCATTGCGCGCTTATTAGGAGATATTTTATGGCAAATCAATCTTTACCAACTATTCCTCGCCGCCGCTTAGGAAGAACAGAATTAAGCATACCAGTCGTTCCGTACGGGACACAAGGTTTCGGCAACAATTTTGGTTTCGTTTCAGATGAGGATGCAGTGGCATTAATTAAACACTCAATCTCTATCGGTGTAAATCATTTTGATTGCGCACGTTGTTACGGTGATTCGCAGCGGAAACTCGGTTTGGCTATGAAGGAAATTCCGCGCGAGGATGTTATCATTACAGCTCGACTCTGCTGTCACTCTGCAGCAGATTGGGGCGGATATGGACAGGGCAGACCCAATTATTCTGCTGACCGCGCCATCGCTGATCTGGAGGACCAACTTGAATTGCTCAATGTTGATTACTTGGATGGGATGCTGATCCACGACCCGCATGAAATTGACCCGACACTTGAAAAAGGCGGAACATTGGAAGGTTTACTCAAATGTAAAGAACGTGGACTTGTCAGATTTGTCGGATACGGCATGCGTCAGCACGATTTTCATCTCAAAGCCATTGCGACAGGTGATGTTGACCTACTCTTATGCTTCAATGACTATAACCTTGTCCGACAAACTGTACAGGATACAATTCTCCCCGCCGCTGCTGAAGCAGATGTCGGTGTGATGAATGGTTGGTCTATCCTTCGTGGTATCCTCACAGGTGTTGATCTTGACGCAGAAATTGAACGGGGACGCTGGAAGAAGGAAGGTGATGTTGCAGCATCATATCCGATCTGGGAATGGTGTGTTGAAGAAGGCATCAGTATATTGCAGCTTGCACTTCAGTTCTGTCTGAAAGAGGAGCGGATTCAAGGTAATAACATTGGCAGCCTCAACGCTGAGCAATTAGAGGCAAATGTCATCGCTGCCAGTACACCGTTACCGGATGAAGTGTGGGAAAAATACGAAGCAAAGTTCGGTTCACAGAATTAATTTATCCAGAAATTTGTGAGTCGCACGAGGGAGCGGATAATCCTGCAGCGCAGCTACCTCAACCCATTTTGCATCTATCGGACCATTCAGAGTTACCTCACCCGACTGATAATCGCATTGAAACACATCCACGACTATTTTGAAATGCGTGAATGCATGTCTGACACGGGTGAGGGGCTTTAAATTGGTAACAGAAAGATTGACAACATCAGCGATATAACGGATACACGCTTCTTTGGCGGTTTCGTTTTCACCGATTTGTCCATTGGGAAATTCCCAGAGTCCACCGAGCAGACCGTCAAGTGGGCGCTGCACGATTAAAACTTCTGATCCTTTGTAGATTACACCTGCAGCCATGTGATGTTCGGGAACTTTCGCTGCTTTAATCCGACGCGGAAATTCATCTTGACAGGCTGCGTGGAATGCCTCACAAAATTGGTTCACAGGACAGACAAGACAAGTAGGAGATTGTGGTCGACAGACAGTTGCCCCCAATTCCATCATGGCTTGATTGAATAGTCCGGGTTCTTTTTGATCTAAAAGGCTGTCTGCTTTTTGTTGAAAGTGTTTCGCTGATGATGCCTCGTTGACGGGCGCATTCATCAGGAAAAGTCGTGCTAACACACGTTTGATGTTACCGTCAACGGCGGCGTAGGGTGCATTAAAAGCAATACTTTGCACCGCCGCAGTGCTGTAATCTCCTACGCCTGGTAATTTCCGAAAGGCAGCATAGTCACTCGGTATCTCTCCTTTAAACTCCTCCATAATGATCTTTGCCGCTTTGTGTAGGTTTCGCGCCCTCGCGTAATATCCTAATCCTTCCCAGACCTTTAGGACATCTTGAAGAGGCGCAGCTGCAAGTTGCTGAACATTTGGAAACCGCTCTATAAATCTTTCATAATACGCTATAACCTTTTTGACCTGTGTCTGCTGGAGCATCACCTCAGAAACCCAAATAAGGTATGGATCATGAATGCCGCGCCACGGCATTTTCCGCTGATACTTTTTAAACCATGCCAGCAATGCATCACGGAATTCTTGCGGGGTGTCTGAAATTTGTTCTTTCTTCATTACAATAATTTCTTATACCATTTCTAATATAGAATGTGTCATTTGCTGGAATATCTTGTAGGAGCGACCTCCTGGTCGCGACCAGGAGGTCGCTCCTACAGAAGAAAGGTCCCTTCAGCAGACAATAGTTGAATCTCTTAATGAAATAGTATTTATTAGAATTGGTATTACAATTCATTTCACAACTTACGATATTGTAGGGTTTAGAATTATTTGAACACTCTGCATCGGCGAGGTTAGGAAACCTCGCCTACCGGTGGGCAAAAGGTCTATCTATTTTTAATGCACCATTAAATAAATTATATGTCAATCGCAATGCGAAATCCAACATTATGGACCGCACGGATCGGTTCATACGCAGCACGATTTGCACAACGCGCGGCAAACTCACCGCGAGGCAGCCAAGAGCCACCTCGAATAACCTTGCGCCTCCCCTCAACTGCCCCCATCGGATTATCCGCAGGCGAATATTTGTATGTGTCAATATGAAACCAATCGCTGCACCAATCGTAAGCGTTTCCTGCCATATCGTAGCACCCGAAAGGACTGATACCGTCTGGATAACTGCCTATCGGTGTCAACTTTTTCAACCGAGATTCTGAAGTGTTTGCCATATTTGCATCCCATACATTTCCCCAGGGATACTCTCTGCCATCGGTGCCGCGAGCAGCTTTTTCCCATTCCGCTTCTGTCGGCAGACGATATGTTTCTCCTGTTGCACTGCTAAGCCACTCTAAAAAATTGGTTGCGTCGTACCAACTTACACCGACGACGGGAAAATCTGCGCTATTGAAACGGTCATCTGCCCAATACAATGGTTGTTGATATCCTGTTGCCTCAACGAATTGCGCGTACTGCACATTTGTGACGTGATAGATGCCGATAGCATAAGCATCCAATGTAACGCTGCGCTGTGGTTCTTCGGGATCGGTCTTCCGCAATCCCGTTGGGTAAGTTCCCATCGTGAAAGGACCCGCAGGAATTTGGACTAAAGGGTAATTAAGTGCTTTGATGTGCATGTTGGTGCGTAAATCCTGAAATTAAAATTAGGAAGTTTACTGCCTTAAGTATAGCACATCTGAAGCTTAGTTGCAATTTGTTGGGATGCGTTGCAGAGCCGATCAATTCTCGCGAAGTCCTTTTGTCCGAGGGTTTTGTTCACCTGATTAAGTTCAATTTTAACGCTCCCATCAAATCTCCATGCTTTTGCTTGCGGGATATTCACGACAAAGATTTTTATCTGAAGGATGTACATAAATAATTCCGATTTAAATATGCGCTTAAAGGTAGTCCGCACGGACCGCATGCTGTAACAAATTCAAAGAGGTTCAATGAATTGCGCGACTACAAACCATGCAGAATGCCAAAAGCGCATTCTGCCTTCTATAAATCAAGCGGCACCAGAAGCCTGTCCTTGTCTGCGTTGATGCGCAAAATAATTATGCACACCCCTCAAATAACTATAACTGAAAATAGTTTAGACTATTTCATTTTACAAAATCTCCGTTCGCCCATTTTAGAAAGATATCGGAGTTAGAGAAATCATTTAGAACCTGCGCTAATCTTAATGGATAATTCAATGCCAACATAATTATACCATCTTCTTTCCCATATTCTTCAAATAATTGATAGCAGAGTGCGATATCTTTCTCTTCTAACTCACCACTGTACAATCCAATATCCACAGTAAACAACACCAATCTGCGACTACTCGGAAATCTCTCATTTAGCCAGGCCCACACGTGAGGTTCAGCAATTGTATCTGCAGTATGATCCTCTGCAGCATCTTTAGGATGGCCATGGTATTCAAGCGCGGATCCATGTCTAAAACTAACGCTAAGATAATGTGTAAGGAGGTAATCCACATCATTTGGCTTATCAATCCAATCTTCAACGAGTTCTCTATACCAATCCTTAGGGGGAGAATTCGCGACTACGAAATCCGAGAAATTTTCATATTCTACATCCGGTGAGATAAACTGCAGATAAGTAGTAGAATTTACTAAAGCATTTATTGTCTTAAATTCTACATCAAAGATATCGGCACCAAACTCTTGTTTTAGCTGCTTGAGTATTTTTTCAGCAGAGGACTTAGTTGCGACTTCGGCTGGTGGCACATCTTGTGACAACACGTTCCAACGTGCTTTTTCATCAGGATCTTCACCACACCCTAAAAAACATATCGAAAAACTTAGGCAAAGTATGAATAAATATCTCATCTGTGTTCTCCTATTAGGTAATGCATCGTCGCCTGCTGATATAAACAAGTGACCATGTGAGAGTATTAATCATGAACTTATAGCGAGTAAGAGCTAAAAACTCAAAGTAAATAAGTATCTGAAATGGAAAGAATGGGCATAAAGAATTCCCTTTTTCTCTACTTTACTACATCCTTATGTTTTACTCAATATGATTTCCATCATTAAGTGAAAAACGGAGCACACCCTTTCCTGCCGTCCCAACATAGAGTGTGTCTCCATCAACGTCAAAACAGAAAACAAAATGTGGGATTTCCGGCGTAACCTGCTGCCACTTGCCCGTGTTACTGCTCAATTGGTATATTTTATGGTTATGTTCGCCATAAACCGTTGTATCATCAACTGCCAATCTACGCATAACGAGAGGTGTTCCTTCCAAATCAATAAGTGTATACCATTTAATCCCATTGTTTGACCACACAACACCTTTGTCGGTAGCGACATAAACATTTTGCCCAGCGAAAGTAATAGCATTGAAACGTCCAACAGAAAATGGTAGATTTGCGGTGACATCGTTCCATATATCGCCTTCATCATGCGATAGCATGAGGTGTCCATCTCTTTTACCAACATAGACGACATCTCCCGATACAGCGATTTTGAAACCGATAGAATCAAAATCGTCAAATTTGCCATTAACGTGACCAGGTTCAGCTTCATCTACTAATCCAGTGTCGTACCATTCAGAAGTACCGGGTTTCCATCTAAACAGTTTCTGTTCTGATTCCATATAGTAGGTTGCATCGCTGACAGCGAAACTGCCAAAAGAAACTTGAAAGGATCTATTTAGATTCTTCTGCACAATTTTATTGTAAGTTTCATTGAACGTTTCTGCGTCAAAATGTTTAGGATCAATCTTTTTTTCTGCTTCGAGGTCTGTCTTAGCCTTCTCCTCAAGTGTAGCAAGAAGTGCATTTCCGATTTCATCCTCCATTGACTTGTTAAAGTCCGGCACCTCAAAAATCGGCATTTCAGGGATAGGGGTTACCCGTTTATTTTCAGCAGATAAGCGGAAAAGTTGAGGCACCAATTTTTTGGTCCCTTTGGCATAGAGAACACCGTTAGATTCCAACATACCATTGATGCCCTCAGTTCTACCGAGTACAGGTGACCACGATTCACCGCTGTCAGACGAGGCGACAAGTTCAGACCCTATGTTTGCATAAAGGGTGTCATTTACAGCAACTAAATTAAAAATGAAAGTATTCACCAACCCCGTGTTGAGTTGGGACCATGTTTTGCCCGCATCGGTTGTGCGATAGATACCATCTTTTCCACTGCTGTAAAATGTATTTTCGTTTAACATTGCGATAACGGGTGATGCATCACGATCAAAAAAACTTTTTGGTAATGACTTCCAATTACTACCAGAATCATTTGAATAATAATTATCGCCCTGATCAATGAATAATAGGTTATCTTGGTGTGCAACTATTTTCACTGTGTTAGGAGATTCCGAATTGTTTTTGTTAGGGAACCGAAAACTCGTTGTTCCAGACATTTTCATAGGCCCTTTTTCAGGGTCTATTGATTGCCATGATTTTCCCAAGTCTGTCGACCGAAAAAGCGATTTGGAAGGCTTTTGAGTCGTCATCATTGACAAGAATTGAGAAGTTAATTGATTCTTAGACTCGTTTCCTACGGCAACATAGAGTCGATGTCCAGTACTTGCCAACGCACGAATATTTTCCACTTTACCGCCTACTTGCAGTTGTTCCCACTCCTCTGATTTTAGACGATATAGTCCTTTATCGGTACCAGCAAAGACGGTGTTTTCGATGGCAGCGATTGCATGGATTTTCCTGTCTGTTATTCCATCGGTCAGCGGTGTCCAAGATTTACTTGCATTATCTGTGTGGAATACACCGTTTGTATAAGCAAGGTAGATTGTCATATCGCTTTGAGCGCCTGGAATTCCATCGGTTATCACCATACCAACAAGCTGACCTTTTATACACTCACAGAATATATCCCATGTTTCGCCTCTATCTGTAGAAGTTAATATCTCTGTGCTGGTAGCAAGGTAAAGGGCATCTTGCCGCTCTGTTACAGGCCACCATGTTTTTCCAGCGTATTGTGCAGTATATGAATGATCTTTGATGCGGTTGACGAGTTTCCATGCTTGTCCATTATCAGAAAGTCTGTAGAGACCACTGAGCGCGCCTGCATATACATCTCCGCGGGTTGTTGTGAATAAGGTAGCAACTATGCCACCCTCGGGCCCTTTGGTTTGCACCCATTGCTGCTTTGACTTTGGAATTTCTACGTCACCTATCTGTGCTGCAGCGAATAGGGACGAGTCTGGCTCCTGTCCTAAACCATTACTCTTACCTGTTACATCTGAACGTCCAACCTGATTTCGAACCGCCGGTTCTATCGGAGATTGCAAAACAAGTTGTGTCTCAACGATTTCAATCGTTGGTTTTGATGTTGCTGTTATACTATACGGTTTCTGAAACCGAATTAGATTTTGCGCGCCAGCTCCTATCAGTAATAAAACCAAAATGGCTGATGCGGCAGAAACTGCTAACGGCACTAATGGTTTACTTCCTGATGGCGTTGCTGGATTGAGACGTGAAATTCCCTTCATAATGTTTTCTGTCATTTGTGTCGGCAGTTGGAAACCGCCCAAGTTTTCTTGAATCATCGCTTCTTCCTTTTTTAATCGGTTACGTGCACGGTGGAGTCGACTCCTGACCGTGTTGGGAGATACACCCAAAAATTTTCCAATATCTTCACAGGTCATTCCTGCGATATAATACAGATTTACGACGGTGCGCTCACTCTCTTGCAGCTTACTGAGTAACTTCTGAACCACTGCACGCCGTTTTTGATTTGCTGCTTCTTCTCGTTGTTGAGTCATATATTCTGAATAATACACCTCCTCTAATTCAACGGGGTCTGTCGCTTCTAACGATTGTGGTTGTGGTGTCTTCTTTCGGTGCCACGCAATACATTTGCGGTTGGTAATCACATAGAGCCACCCCGCAAAACGATTATGGTCTGCGAGCGTAGAGAGCTTTTGAAATGCTGTAAAAAAGGCATCCTGCGTAATCTCTTGCGCAATGTGGAAGTCACCAATTTTTTGCCACGCCAACGCGTGTATCTGTTTTTGGTATTTTTCCACAAGTGCAGCAAACGCTTGCTGATCACCCTCTAATGTTTGTTGAATCAGGTCAGAATCATCGTATTTCATCTGATACCTCAATAGGAAATTGATCTTTTAATATATAGACGCGATTTTGTTGGAAAGAATTGCATATTTTTGAAAAAAAATGCAAATTTGGAGGGAAGAACAACAATTTTTTCAAAAATAAGGAGAGGATTTATGCAGAATTATAAAAAAAGCACACCTACTAATATAGGAGTGCATGATAATTTCTTGGCAGGCGCGCTTGGAAGCGCGCCTAAAAGAGTAATGTAAATTGCAAATCAACGATAAACAGTTTATTTCTCAATTTGAATGCGAAATACGCCTGCTCCAGTACCAGCGTAGAGAACACCATTCAATACTGCTAAAGATTGAACCGGACGACTTAGCGAACCTAACTGTTCCCATCTTTCATCTTTGTGGTTCCATTTGAAAATCTCATTTTGTGATGTTCCAATGTAGAAGCCAGTGTCATCAATTTCTACCGTAGCAATTAATTCATGAGGGTTAATTAATTCATGAAGGTTCGATAATACTTTTTCTAAGCCAGCGTTCAGTTGAGTCCATGTATTTCCACCATCCTCTGACCGCATTAATCCTACTTTTTTAGACAGTACGAATCGTCTATCTTCAATCTTTCGCGATTGTGCGAACCATCTATGTGCCTCTGTATCTTCTTTGATAAGTTCCCACGGTGCCTGATGGTTTTCCAAACGATAGATTTCATCCTGTTGTGTCTTTGCATAAACATTGGTTTTATCTACTGAAATCTCGTTGATCTCTTTTTCTTCCAATCCGAGATTGAGCCATGAATCCCAACCTTCATTCCAAAGAAAGACTCCCTGTCCTTGTGTGCCAACATAGAAAGTTGTCCCTACGATATGCATACATTCGATCGCGTATATTTCTCTGTCAGTTTTAACTTCAATCAAAGTGTTACTTTGCTCATCTAATTGGAAGACACCACCAACGGCTCCCCCACGGCTTTTATCACCAAATCTCGTAGCACCAACGTATAATTTTCCATTCAAAGCGGATATACCCGAAAATCTGAAGATAAACGGCTTTTGCGAATTCTCAATTCGTTCCCACGTTTCCCCACCATTGACACTGAAAAAAAGTCTATTTCCAGTAAACGCATAAATTCTGTTTCCCAAAACTTCCAAATCTACAACAGAACTATGCATTATTCCTGTGTTTGCTTCCACCCATGAATTACCGGCATCCGTCGTGCGAAAAATACTTCCTTCAAACGTAGGGACAAAAACTGTTGAGGCACTAAAGTCTGACTTAATTATTCGCCGAGGTTTTTGGTGCTTAGTACTGACGAAAACGGTATCGGCACTAATTGCCACTAATGCAGCACTTGCTCTATCTGGCATTCCCTTGCTAACGTGTATCCAAGAATCACCTTTGTCATCTGATCTGAAGACATTTCCTCCAGCACAGGCATACAGTGTTGATTCTGAGACTGCTAACGCATAGGTGGAACTCCCCATCTCTTTAGTGGAAATGCGTGTCCAAGAGTCGCCTTCATCATCAGACCGAAAGATCCCTCCATTTTTTCCCATTTTGACACCCATGAAGATCAGATTGTCCATAACTGCAATTGCGTCCACACGAATGCCTGATGAAGACTAGGGTTTAGAAAATCCTATATGGATTGGGTGCCACGAATCATCAGTGGTTTTTTTGCGAAATGCGCCGTCATTTGTCCCAACAACAAGGGTAGTACCGATATTTGCAAATTCACGTATCATTAAATTTGTCAAACCATCGTTCATTGGTATCCAAGACTTTTCATCATCTGTATACCATATACCTCCCTTACCATTATTTGCATAGGTGCTAATATATAAACGGTCCCCAATCACTACAAATTCGGTTATCGCGTCATTCTTTGAGTATCTTGGGACAAAGGACCATGTTTTCCCATTATCTGTTGATGCAACCAATGATAGCGGGGCACTTGCGTAAATTGTGTCTCCTTTCTGTGCAAAGGCTAAAACGGACCCTCTAACAACATCGTCAGCGGAGGAGAATCCTATATTTGCTGGTGACCAAGAATCACCAAGATCTGTTGAACGGAAAATACCTTGGTTTATTGTTCCAGCTAAAAGGACACCTTCAGAGGTTGCAAAGAGTGTACGGATATTTCCTCCATACGGACCGTTGGTTTGCCTCCATTCCCTTTTTGACTTTGAAATTTCAGCATCATCCGATTGTGCTGCGACGAACAGTGATGTATCCGGTTTCTGCCCCGCTCCATCATTGTTACTGAGAACATCAGAACGACCAATCTGATTGATAACTGCGGGTTTTGCGGGGGATTCCAAGACTATTGGCGTGTCAACGATTTCAACCGTTTGCTCTGATGTTGACTCTAAACTATACGGTTTCTGAAAACGAATTTGATTTTGCGCACCAAAGCCTATTAGTAAAACAACTAAAATGGCTGAGGCAGCGGATATTGCTAACGGTACTAAAGGTTTACTTCCAGACGGAACTGTGGATTTTAGTTGTGAAATTTCTTTCATGATATTCTCTGTCATTTGTGTTGGCAGTTGGAAACTGCTCAAGTTTTCTTGAATCACGGCTTCCTCCTTCTTTAACCGTTCACGCGCACGATGCAGCCGACTTTTAACCGTGTTCGGCGATACACCCAAAAACTTGCTGATCTCTTCACACGTTAAGCCTGCAAGATAATGCATCGTTATAACTGTCCGTTCACTCTCTCGAAGTTTACTGAGTAATTTTCGAACAGTTGATCGCCGTTCTTGGTTTGCTGCTTCTTCACGTTGCTGAGACATATATTCCGAATAATACACTTCTTCTAACTCCATTGGGTCAGTTTCTTCGAGCGATTGCGGTTTTGGTTTTTTCTTTCGGTGCCACATGTTACACTTGTTACTGGTAATAACATAAAGCCATCCGGCAAATCGGCTGTGATGTGTAAGGGTTGAAAGTTTTTGATACGCAGTGATGAAGGCATCTTGTGTAATCTCTTGTGCGATGTGAAAATCACCGATTTTCTGCCACGCCAGCGCATGTATCTGCTCTTGATATTTTTCTACAAGTGCAGTAAAGGCGTGTTGATCACCTTCAAGTGTGCGTTCAATCAATTCAGCATCATCATGTTTCATGGGACACCTCACAAATAGACTAATCTTTTAATATAAAGATGCTATTTGGCATATAAAGGTTGCATTTTTGGGAAAAAAGTCTGTGATTCAAAGAGAAAACTAATTTGTGTAGTTTCCTTCAGGAAGAAATCTCTAAGGAATATTGCTTTAAAAAGGATAGCATAAAATTGGACAACTGCCAACTATAGTAAATCAAGTGAGGTGTAAAATGAATCGGAAGGTGTGTGAATTTTTCTTAAAATCCACAAGGTGCTGTACACCAGTTGCCCACGAATCAAAGTCAAGTGCGCGTGTGTGGCACTTGACTTTGATTCGTTCTTTCAGACAGCGAGGTATTATAGTGGATTTTACAATTAACTGGACATTGTCACTCGGCACAGACAAAGTGTTCTACAGTTTGTAAAGTCGCGACCTGGAGGTCGCTCCTACAAGAAGAGGCGCAATGAATTGCGCTTGGTGAATGTGCGTATGACATTCACATTAAACGCATCAAACCTATAAAGAACTGTCCAAGTAATTTAGATTTCACTATATAATTCAAAATATAGGGTTTTATTGCGAATATGATGTGAAGTGTTACAATAAA
The DNA here is from genome assembly GCA_028824125.1 of Candidatus Poribacteria bacterium. Lineage (GTDB taxonomy): Bacteria > Poribacteria > WGA-4E > WGA-4E > WGA-3G > MSPOR6. The sequence goes on along the minus strand of JAPPES010000083.1, from coordinate 2,485 downwards.
TTATTGTCTGTTTCCCTCTTCAAAAAATTTTTTATTGAAGTTTTCAACAATGTTTTTTGCGATTTTATCTATACTTTCAACATTGCTTAAAAACATACCGACTTGCGAATCTTTTATGAGATTTTCTGTTTGCGTATTAACTCGTCCCCAATTTGAATCTGCTACATCTGATTTCAGAACGGTATTGTCAAAGTATTTTCGAGCGTGTGAGCAGACACCTATATTGCCCGTTTTGCCTTGTACTGATCTTGCTTGAACGACAACAACGGACATTGCAAATGATATATTTGGTTCATATTCAAAAACTACAGAGATATCTGGCAATTTGCTAAATGCTTGCAAAATAGATTTTATGAATAAGGGTTTCAAATCATTTTCAGCAACAACTTTAAGATAAACTTTGAATTTTTCTGGTTTATCTTCTAAATTTGCATCATTTTGTTGTTTGGATTGATCTGGCAAACTTTCTAAGGAATATCCTATGCATGTCAAGACTCCAACAACGATTGAGATAATTATCATAACGCGTTTCATGTTATTATATCCTTTGAATTTTATGGAGAAATCGTAAAAAGAGACGTACTCTGTCAATTTGCAGATCAGCTCTCTAATCTGCTATAGACTGTCCTCTTATATATCATGATGCGAATTTATGAAAAATGGGTGCATAATTTTTGCGCGTTGTAAATGAACGCTAAATGTGCATGTCACATGCAACGCTGATTTGTCCGATTTCGCTATGGTTTTAGGAACTGGTTTGTATACCATTTCTATCAATTTTGTCCATTAGCAGTTGTTAGAAATGAAGCGGAATGTGGCACAAACTGGAAAGTTTACGCTACAAAAAAGAGACATTATATATCAGAAATGGTAGTAGAAAGTCGAAGAGATGTCCGCAGCTTCCCTTTTTTGAGGATCACCTGTTGAGGTTAGGAAGAAATCAACGGTATGAATCATGGCGAATACCATAAGGTATTCGCCATGATTCCCCATAAGCGTCAATTTAGTGCCTGATTTTCTTGTTGGAGGGCTTTGGAAGCCCGATTTTGTCCGCCTCACCCTATAAAATCGGGGTTAGAAACCCGCAGCATGCCAAACGCGCATGCTGCGTTGATTCACTCCAACAAGAGGATATATCCTTAAATTGACGCTTATGGGTATTCGCTCATGATTCCTGCCTTGCCAACGTGATGGTGCGGGGATTGTTGCTCATTGAAGTGTCCACATATTTTCGGATTTTACTATAAATGAAAGGAAACCAAAATGAGACATTTCTTAAAATGAAAATCGGCTCAAACCAAGTTAGTACTGGATTCGAGCCGATTTAGAACATGTTCGGTATTTGTGCTTATCGGATGTTTTTGATGCTTCCCCATGTGGTTGTGAGCTTGGCTTTCGGGTCTACGGGATAACTGTCATCACCGAAGTACTCAATTTCGCCAATTTGAAAGTTTACATTAGCGGTCTCAAAAGCAATGAACCGAAAAAAACGATACCCGATTTTTTGCTTGTCGTAATCATCCCCTGCATCGAAACGGATGACTTGCAGTCGCTGATCCCAAAAACTATCCCCGTCGTGAGAAAAGATGGTCTCAAAATCCTCGCCGTCGTTTGACCCCTGAATCTCCCACACTGTCGGGTCCCTCCCAGGAACATCGTTTGCTGAAGATACGGTGAAGTGTGTCAACGCGTATGCCTCCTCAAACTCAGCTGTCACGTGTATACCTTCCGCCGGAAGGTTTGCAGGTCCTCAGCACCATTTGGCATTGCCGGGGCCAAGTTGGTTATCGAAGACGTTAAACGCAAATTCCCCGCCACCGAATCCGGGTTCCTCGCTGGATGTGAAAGTGGCGTTGTAACCGTCATTTGCATCAGGAGCACCATCGTCTTCTGGGTCGGTTAGGTCTCCTCCAATCAGTGCCCCTGTTCCTGTTCCCAAGACTTCCTCCGCTTGTACCATGTCGATCGTGCCGATAACAGAAAAGGCTATCATCAACACAAATCCTGCGAACACAAACATAGTTTTCATAATGTTCAACCTCCTATAGAAAATGAATCTCACTTTTACGTGAGTTTCGCGTTAAGTTACGTAAGTTTGAATAAACTGCACCCATTTTACTATTATGGCGTGCGGTTTTTCTTTTTGTTTACCAACTTTATATGGCTTAATATAGTTATCATAACATAAGTTTCAAGAAATGTCAATTTTATTTTTCGAAATTGTTTAGTTTTTCTATTTTTGTGAAATTGGACACGCGAATTAGATTTTTGTGAAAATAAATTCCGAAAACGAAAGGAAACCAAAATGAGACATTTCTTAAAATGAAAATCGACTCAAACCGAGTTATGACTGGGTTCAAGCCGATTTAGAACATGTTCGGTATTTGCGTTTATCGGAAGTTTTTGATGCTTCCCCATGTGGTTGTAAGTTTGGCTTTCGGGTCTACGGGATAACTGTCATCACCGAAGTACTCAATTTCGCCAA
>JAPPES010000102.1 GCA_028824125.1 Candidatus Poribacteria bacterium | reverse complement strand
ATGCCATACGCGCATTCGTCTTTAGGCATTCCCCGCCTCGCCAGCGAGAGCGTGTCGGGATTGTTGTTCATTGAAATGTGAACATATTTTCGGATTGGACTATAAATTTATTAATTCCGTAATTTTCTGTTGGCACGAGGCAAGTGTCCCCTGCTGGCGAGGTTTCCTAACCTCGCCACATTACCAATTTATTATTTAAACTTCATTCAAGGAGAACGCGGAAGTCCTGTTATTGACTATCTCTGCAAATGATAGAATTTTCTTTATCTTTCCAGGTTGTGCCCAATTACATTTTCCTGCACCATTAAGTTGTTGCAATAATTTTAGTATTTCTGGATTCTCCAGATCATTTTTTAGTCTATCTGCGTCCTCTTTTGACCAGCAGGGAATAAACGCATGCATCGCCTGATTACCCTGCCACATCTGACCATCTACACTACTTAGAACAATCGGGTTAAATTGGTTTTTTCCATAAGCTTCCCATATAACCTTAAAGGGTGCAAACGAATAAGGCCCAACACCAAGCAATGCCCACCAATTGCCTTTGTTCATAGAGGATCGAAGCATTGTCCCTTTTCGCTCTTGTAGCACATCTCGGTATTCCAGAAGATAGCTGCACAATGCATCATACTTTTGGATTTGATCCCATGCAAGCGGCTTTCCTGTTTCACGACAATACGGTAAAAGAATCCATTTATGTGGTGATGAGGTGTGTTGTCGCCAGATTTCCTTTGTTGCAAGAGGGTACAGAAATTCCTCAGGAAAATTTGAAGGTTTGTGATTAAAAATAAAGACACTATTTGCTCCGCAAGTATTCACACCTTGTCTTGGCTTCTGTTCAGGAGTTAATTTAATTTCAAGTGATTCGCAAGCACTGAGCTCATCAAGACTTTGCACGATCACCCATGGATCGCTCGGATTTTTTAGGGGTAAAGCCTTATGTTCCACCCATTCTCCTTCTAATTCTTTGAAATATGTGACTGGAAATTCCTGTTGTGTATCACCTCGAAACCTTGCGCAACAGTATGCGGTGCTAACACCTTCAAACACTTTAGTGGAGGTAAATTCATAGACAACATCTATGGCAAAATCCCGATAGTTTTCAAAGAGACTTTGTGAGCAATTAGCCCTATAATTTCTAAACCCAATATGTGCACCATCACCAAAAAAGAGGGACATCGGAATGTAGAAATATCCTAAACCGTTCTTTTTGAGTAGTTTACCGAGAACTACCTTCAACACCAATGCAGCTATATCAACTCGTGAAGAACCCAATAGCGTCCGCTGAGTATCTGCAACAAGTCCTTCCTTAATAAAATAGGGCTTAATTTCTGTTTTGTAATCCGTAGGTAAGTCTCCGAAGTTTGCCCACGGAGGGTTCCCAATGAGGATGTCATATTTACCGTGATGTGTTTCCATGATAATATCTTGACAAAAGGATTGAGTATTCGGAAAGTCAACACCAAATTCCTGTTTTACTTTTCTTTTAAATTCCTCCAGATATGAAGGAACTATCTCAATAACTGTGAGACGTGATAGTAATTCGGATGTCAAAGAAACCCCTCTATTTCGTGCGATATGGAGCATTGCTAAGATGAATGCTCCTTGTCCAGCAGTTGGATCACAGATATGTGCACCATCAAGCCATGCATCAAAGATATCCCACTTATGAATGAGCCATTCTGCCCATTTTTGAGGTGTAAACACCTGTCCTATATTAACGTCTATTAAATGAGAAGTATTTGTCCCCATTTTCTCTAAATACCTCTAAGTCTGCAATACGATTCAACTGTTCCAAAGTTGATGTGGATATTATCACTTATGATCATTCTTGTCAACATTTCAGGGTTGAAAATCAAGATTATTTGCCCCATATTTCAAACATATTTTCACATACGTTATATTTTTAGTCGTTTCGCTTTATAGTTGTGTGGGGCAGAAACTTCTGCTAAACTATCAATCAAGTTGCAAGAAGACTTCATATTATTATACCATTTCTATATGATAATCTTACATTATTTCGTAGGTCGGGTAGAGGGGCACCGAAAACCCCCAGGGGGGGAAAAGGTAGGGGTTTGGGTTGGGGGGACACGATTTTGTTTAAATAAAAAAAAAATAAATTTTTTTGGGCGGCGCCCCCCCCCCAACCCAACCCCCTCCTGGCCCAACCGGTGGGGGTGCCGGCTGGCCCTCTACCCTTATGTGTAAACTTAAGAAAACGTCTGAATCATTATAACTCCTTCTCAATACGCATTGTTATTGGGATTGTCCACTCTCCAGTCCCGTAGGGACGATATGTTTATAGATCATGGTCGAACAAAGTCTCTTTAGTCCCGTAGGGACGATATGTGGAGAACAAAGACGTTAGATAACATATCGTCCCTACGGGACTAAAGTGGATGATGTCAACGTTTATCTATATACATATCGTCCCTACGGGACTAAATATGGGACAGTTTCAATCACCATAAGGGTTGAGAAGCACTCATAAAAACATAAACGTTTTCTTAAATTGACAGTTATGGTTCGGTTTCCTAACTGAACCTACCGGGCATGAATATTGAAAGAAAATAACCTATTTCGTAGGTGTATGGTATTATATTACTATTAAAAACGAATGAAAGGAGAATAAATGCAACCACAATTACCTGATGCTCGAAACGAAAATATCTTAATTCACGTCGGTGGGGAACTGCTGCCCCGCGAAGATGCTAAAATCTCTGTGTTTGATAGCCTTGTACAAGGTGGTGATGGCGTATGGGAGGGTTTACGTATCTATAAAGGCAAAATTTTTGCGTTGGATGCACACTTGGACCGACTGATTGACTCTGCACACGCGATGGCGTTTGAAGGTATCCCTTCCCGCGATGAAATCAAAACCGCTATCTTTGAAACGCTCCAGGCCAACAACATGCGAGATGAAGTCCATATCCGTCTGACACTTAGTCGTGGTAAGAAAGTGACCTCCAGCATGAACCCACAAGTAAATCAATACGGCACATGTTTAATAGTCTTAGCGGAATGGAAAGCACCAATTTATGCAAGTACTGGCGTTCGATTAGTCACCTCTGCAATTCGACGGAACCCCGCACAGTGTATTGATTCTAAGATACATCATAACAACTTGATTAACAACATCCTTGCCAAGATAGAAGCGAATGTTGCTGGTGTAGATGATGCAATTATGCTTGACATTTTCGGTTTTGTCTCTGAAACAAATGCAACAAATATCTTTATCGTGAAAAAGGGACAAGTCCTCACACCACATGCGGATAGTTGCCTGCCCGGCATTACGCGTGGCAACGTCATCCATCTGGCGCGCGAAGCAGAGATTCCATTGGTGGAGCGGAACGTCTCTCTGACAGGGGTTTACACGGCTGATGAGATGTTCACCACAGGCACCGTTGGCGAGTTAAGCCCTGTGTTGGAGGTAGATGGCAGAAAGATCGGCACAGGTAGTCCAGGACCGATGACAGAACATTTGCAAGAACTTTATGCCGAAATGACAGCGAGAGAAGGTGTTCCGATACCATAGAAATATATTGCTACTGGATTTGCAACGCATCCATGAGAACTGCCTCACCCTCAGTGATTACTAATTCAATTGCCAGGACAACTATCGGTAATTCTGTGGAAAGGGACGCTAACTTTTGTTCATCTTTTTCTGTTGTGACAATCCACTCTGCCTCACACTGTTGCATTTGATATTGAATTTTCTGTCCATCGGATTCGGTATAGACATGATGGTCAGGAAAGGCAAACAATTCTACTGCCTCTGGATGATATTTTTCAAGTGTTGCAACAAAAGCATTGGGGTTGCCAATGCCACACACGGCGAGGAGTCTTTTTCCTGTTAGGTTTTCTATCGGCATTTTAGTCCGTTTGTCTGTCTGATTTAACCAATATAGCGATGTGGGTTGATGTTCACTCTCCAAGATGGGCGTATTCGGTGCTAATCGGTTCAATTCCACTTTCAAATTTGCGATGTTTGTACCAACTGCATCTGTGTGAGTCAGTAAAATGATGTCCGCACGTTTTAGGGCAGATATAGGTTCTCTCAACGTGCCTATAGGGAGTAGCGCGCCAGTGCCGTAAGGTTGTGTTGCATCAATTGTGAGAATGTCAACATCGCGTGCAAGTTGTCGGTGCTGAAACCCATCATCAAGGATTACAATATCACTTTTAAAGCGGTCAAGTGCCGCTTTTCCTGCCAGATAACGTTGCTTTCCAACTACAATTGGGGTATTCGTGAGTTGGCGTGTGAGCATATCCGCTTCATCGCCGCTTTCTTCTCTTGTGCATAGGCGATTTTCACCATTCGAGACAACCGTTATTTCCTCATTGCTTCGGCGTTTATAGCCACGTAGGAGGACTGCTACCTGAAAACCTTTATTTTTAAGTAGTTTGGCAATTGCAGTGACTGCAGGCGTTTTACCTGTTCCCCCAACAACAATATTCCCAACGCTAATAACGGTGCACGGGAGGCGTTTCTGTTTAAAAACCCTAACCGTCCAGCAGTAATTGCGTATCCAAATAACAGCTCTATAGAGCCAACACAGCGGCATGAGTAGAATGCGAAAAAGTGTCGGAATAACGCCGCGCTGCTTAGTCGTGATGAAGGTGTAAAGAAATCGTTTCATTGGGCGGGATTACGGGCTGATGCGACCTGTTCCAATATTAATTGTGCCGTTCTTTCTGCTGCACCGGACTCCCCTAACTTTTGATAGACTGCATTGAGGGCATCGCGCTGTGCATCACATTTTTCAGGATTTCGGAGTAGGTCTAAGGTAAGTTTTGTGAGTGTGTCTGATGTTAGACAATCTTGAAGAAGTTCAGGTACAATGCGTTTTTTTGCAATGAGATTCGGCAATCCACTATGCTCTAACGGGGTTAATGCGTGAATAATCCGCCAATTGAGCCACGAGGTTCGATAGAGAATAATCATCGGTGAACCGATACATGCAGCTTCGAGCGTAGCGGTTCCAGAAGTGACAAGCATTAATGTAGCTGCGCGCATTGCGGCGTAGGTCTGATCATGTAATAGTTTTATAGTCGGAATGCCGTTGATTCCCTCCTTACATTCGGCTATCAGTTCTTCTGATATACTTGGAGCGAGAGGCAGGATCCACTCCACATCAGGAAAAACCTCTGCTACATTAGCTGCTGCTTTTAGTATAATTGGGAAAATACGTTGAACTTCGGAACGTCTGCTGCCGGGCATTAGTCCAATAATGTGTGTGTTGTTTTGCAAACCGAGTTTTTCGCGTGCTTGTGTCGGTGTGAGATCGGTCTTTGCAAAGTCAACAAGCGGATGTCCGACAAATTCAGCTGGTGCACCTGCATTTTGATAAAACTCTGTTTCAAAGGGGAAAATTGAGGCAATAGCGTTTGTGCGTTTCGCGAGTTTTTTGGCTCTACCACCGCGCCAAGCCCACGCTTTTGGAGGAATATAATAAACTACCGGAACGCCTTGCATGTAGGCATATTTTGCCAAAGGCATATTAAACTCAGCAAAATCAACTAAGAGGAGAGCGTCCGGCGGTTGTTGACGGAGCCGCTTTTTCAATAATGCTTGTTTTTTCAGAAATTTTGGGAGAACAGCAAATGCTTCAGCAAACCCCATGACAGCGGAATCTCGGATATGGATGTCAAGAGATACTCCGGCATCTTCCATCATGTCGCCTCCCATACCGCAAAACGATATTTCTGGGCATTTTGCTTTGAGTGCTTGGACGACATGTGAGGCGTGCAGGTCACCAGAAGGTTCACCTGCAACAATCATAAGCTGCATTATGGTTTGTGGTTAAAATGGCACAAGGTGTATGCCTATGGCATTAAGCCTGGTGATTTAAGTCCATCTGTTTCGTTGTAACCAAACATTAGATTGAGATTTTGCAATGCAGCACCAGCTGCGCCTTTCCCAAGGTTATCAAGGGCTGCCATAGCAACGACGCGTTGCGTTCGTTCATCCACTTCTATCCCAACATCACAAAAGTTGCTTCCAAGTACAGACTTGGTTTGCGGGTAAAACTCTTTGTCAAGAACTCGGATGAACGGTTCATTTTGGTAAAAAGAGGTATATATTTCAAGCAAGGTATCGGTGTCAAGCGGTTGCTTAAGCCGGGCATAGGTGGTACTGAGAATGCCTCGTGTCATCGGAACTAAATGTGGTGTAAAAGTTACAGTAACATTTTGTCCAGCAATCGCGCTTAATTCCTGTTCAATCTCTGGTGTGTGGCGGTGTTTTCCGATATTATATGCCACAAGATTAGCCTCGCGATTCGGGTAGTGTGTAGTGTCTTTCGGTTTTGGTCCCGCGCCAGAAATGCCTGATTTGGAATCAACAATTATTGAATCTAATTCAATAAGTCTATTGTTAAGTAAAGGCATCGTGGCAAGGATAGCACTGGTCGGATAACATCCCGGATTTGCTACGATTTGAGCATCGCGAATCTTCTCACGGTAGCGTTCTGGTAAACCGTAGACAGCATTCTGGATAAGTTCGGGACTGGTATGTTCAACGTGGTACCAATCGCTGTAAGTATCCGCATCATAGAGACGGTAATCTGCGCTGAAATCTACAACACGCAGCCCTTGTGCAACTATTTGTGGCGTATATGTCATGGCAACTTTGTGCGGCACAGCTAACACGACAACGTCTACCCGTTCTTTAAGTATGTCAATGTCTAACGGTTCAAACGTAAGGTCTATGAAATCGCGCAGATGTGGTAAGACGCGGTCAACGCGTTGCCCAGCGTAGGTTTCAGATGTGGCGAGTTCTACGCTCAATCCACTGGGGTGGTTGACCAAAAATCTTAGTAATTCACTACCGCTATAACCGGATGCACCGACAATTCCGATCTTTGTCATCTTTTTTATCTTAGACATATCTACATCCTGCTTTTGATCAGGTGTGTTTGGAGTCAGAAACTGCCTTGATTTGAGATTGACGTTGAATTCCACTTCGTGGGTTTCATCCCAATAATCGGCGAGACTGTGTGTATCCCAAAATTCGCCTATTTCCTCTGGTGTTGCGTTAGGAGAGGGCATTGGGTCGCGTTTTTTATCCTTTTCTACCATAATATCTTCGCTCCTTTTTATCCATATCTCTTGCGCTGATAACCAATGCTCGGTGATGCGGTTTTAAAATGAAAAAAATAATAAGATAACGTCCTTCATTTGTTTGCCCCATAGCTGAGTAAACGCCTTCACCACGCCTTTTGCCTTTGGAAGCAAAACGAAAATAGGGAAAATTGGCTAAAACTTCTTCAACCTCCGTTGTCTTAATACCATGTTTGGTTGCTAATTTTTCGACAAATTGTGATTGCCATATTATCTCATCAATCTTCAACTTCCGTTCCTATTCCTATTAGCGATTCGATAACTTCACTGGTCCGATCTCATTTGGTACTCCGCGAAATAGATATTCTCCGGGACCTAATTGTTTAACCCATTCCACAAACTGAATTAGCGTTGTAAAATAAGTTGTTTCATTTTCTGACATGATACATGGTCCTGTAAAATGAGTCTATCCTCAGTGTGCTATGAGTGATGTTCATTAAATTTCAAATGTTTGCGCTCATTGTCAATATTTACCCACATATCAAAGACTTTAGGAAGGAATTGCGTACCATCTAATTTACGCCAGAAATACGTTTTTTTCTAATCGTCCCCGGATGAGTTTAGCATCAAACAAATACATTTCAATTTCCTTAACCGAGTCGCCTTTAATCATTTCAGGATTCACTCGGATAGGTTTGGGATCCCCCGCTTGTATTTTTGCTTCACCGTAATGGTAATTCATCCCTTCTGTCTCCATTTTTATCGGGTATCATGATATTCAGAATCAAAGTATTTTTCTCATAGATCCTAAATTCAGTCAACTGAATAAATTGTATCACGAAATTATACTAAAAGTCAAGTAAGAATCCTGAGATGATCCAAGGTTTGTCTTGCCTTCCCCTACAAGCAGTGGTATAATTAAGGAACATTAAAGGAAGACCTGTGATAATTAGAGTCGCTTGAAAAGCTAACACATCACAACGAAACTTTACGATCAGAGACAAAATTTAACTATGGTTGATTCCGAATATCTTGCTAAAGGGCTTTACGCATTGGCGCGTGCTCACCACGTCAACACTATGGCAGGACACCTTGGTGCTGCTATTGTGGCTGGTTACCTTATTACAGAAAATCATCCGAACCTTGACGAAAAGGTTTGCGCAGGAATCAAGGCGGAGCTGGATCGTATCATCTGCGGAGAGTCGGTTTTTAGTCCAGGAGAAACCGCAGCTATTCAAGTAAATGAGATGTTTGATCCATTGCCTAAGACACCGTCGAAAGAGAATTTGATTGACGGAATTGCTGATGCTCTTGCACACAATATCAATCAGACTCGGCAATCCGGACATAATGTTATTTTTGCTGCAATAACGATCCGAGCACTTAAGCGTCATCCGGAGTTTGCTAACCCTGCCATTACTGATGGTATCCGAAAACTAATTGCTGGATTCAACGGTGTAACACCTGGTGTTGCCTATTATGGAAAAGAGAAAGGACGCATTGATGGACGCAAAATTGTGTTGCATGAGGATGGGACTTTTCCACCCTACACGGATTTACCAACGATGGCGTCAACCGTGTTAGACACATTAATTCAGCACGCTGCAGAACGACGGCAAGGATTCGGTGGACTCTGGCATGTTATCAATCACGCAGCAGCACTCTCTGAGTTGGCACAACACGGTTATCAAGAACTTGCTATTACAGGTTTGACCGCACATCATCAACACCTACAGTTATGGAAAACATTGCCGAATGTAGCAGATGAACTTGGCGCAGAAGTCCCAACAAAACACGATCCGCGTTTACCAATATATTGGCAGTCTGACGATCTCCGCCGTGATCGTGCTCGTCTTACACATCGCATCAAAACACTTTACGGGTTTGACACCTTGGTGGAATTGGTAGTGGACAAGGCAAAACGGGAACAGGGTTACGATAAGCTACGATATCTGATGTAGCAGCGAATGTGGCATCTATGCAAAATAAGAGTTCTACCAACAAATTTGACATTCACACCACTATCCTCTCAAATGAGAAAGTAGCAGAAGATCATTATCTTTTGCGTTGCGAGGGTTCAAAGATTGCACAGCATGCAAAGCCAGGGCAATTTATTCATGTCCTAATTTCGAACGGGGCAGGACTTCTACTCCGCCGACCGTTTACAATCTATACCGTTGATGAAAGAGAAATAACCATGCTCTATCAGATCATCGGTGAAGGGACACAACGATTATCAGAAATGCCGAAAGGGGCACCGTTACATGTAATGGGACCCCTTGGAAATACGTTCAATATAGAGAAGAATCCTGAACCAGCGATTTTAGTTGGCGGCGGGGCAGGCATAGCGTCTTTGATGTTGCTTGCGGTCGCGTTACGGACACACGATATACAGACAATCGGATTAGTAGGCGCACAACATCAAGATCGATTATTAAGTATAGATGATTTAACAGCAATCGGCGTTAAGGTGCATGTTGCTACCGATAATGGAAGTGTAGGACATCATGGGTTTGTTACCGACATTCTCACAGATCTGCTCAATAAAAATGACTTACACCGTCCCACAATTTATGCCTGCGGACCACACGCCATGCTTGCCGCAGTCGCAAAAATCACAACAGAATTTGAAGTGCCAACACAGATCGCTATGGAAAATCGGATGGGGTGTGCCATGGGTGTATGTCTTGGATGTGTTTGTCCTGTCCGTATTGATACAAATCGGATAGAATATCAACGCGTTTGCACTGAAGGTCCCATCTTTAATGCAGCCGACATTGAATGGGAAATATAAAACAGAAACAAAAAATGAAACCAGCATTTTACCAAAAATTAGCAGTGACAAGCCTTGAGGGAGAACTACTTTCAGATGCTTGTTGTGAAAAGATATTATCCGCCTCAGAAGTAGAATTGCTTCCCCTGTTAGACGCGGCATATCAGGTTCGCAAAACATATTTTCAAAACAGAGTTCAACTACATATCCTCAATAACGCACAGAACGGCAGTTGTCCAGAGGATTGCCATTATTGCGTGCAAGCAAAAACTGCAACAACAAACATTGATACTTATTCTTTAAAACCAGAGGTTGAGATTCTTGCTGAGGCAGAACGCGCATATCAGTCCGGCGCGTATCGCTACTGCATCGTGATGAGTGGACGGGGACCGAATCCGAAACGCGTCGCACAATTGGCACACTTGATCCAAAACGTTAAAGCACGGTACCCGATTGAGGTGTGTCTATCTGTTGGATTAATTGACGAACCCGCTGCTCGAACTTTAAAAAATGCAGGATTGGATAGACTGAACCACAATCTCAACACCTCGGAATCTCACTATCCGAAAATATGTACTACACACACCTATCAGGATAGAATGGATACACTCCGTGCTGCACAGGCTGTTGGACTTGCATGCTGTTCAGGTGTAATTGTCGGAATGGGTGAAGAAAACGAAGACTTAATAAGGGTTGCTAAAGAACTCCGCAGATTGGAAGTAGCCTCAATTCCTGTCAACTTTTTTCTGCCGATTGATGGAACGCAGTTGTCGGAATCCGTTACGGCACATCGGAGTGTGCCGACTACTTTAACACCGGATTATTGTCTACGCGTCCTATGTCTCTATCGATTCCTAAATCCGAGTGCTGAGGTGCGGGTAGCGGCAGGCAGGGAACACCACCTGCGCGGTATGGAGGTGATGTCGCTCTATCCAGCGAATTCAATGTTTATGGAAGGTTATCTCAATGCAACGGGAACAGCAGCATCACGCACGCTGCAGATGATAGAGGATGCGGGGTTTATCCTTGAGACAAACGGAGAAATCTCGGAACACCTGCAGCCTGAACAGAAAGGTGTTTTGCTCAAGGAGTTAGAAGTGCTTCGTCCGCGAATGGAATCCAATAGTTAGAAGATAGAAATTATATAGAATAACACTTAATAACAGTCGCATCTTTATTCCTTCGATCCGTTTTGGCATCACAAAGGAACTTGTGCTTCAATGTATGCAGATGTTTCATCTGTAGTTTTGTGAACGGGTGATTTAGAGGTAGGTTTGGGAACATCTTCACCCGCTAATCGTAGTCCTTCAATATGAAATTCTATTGCTTCCGCTATTAGTTTGCGAACTTCATCCATTGTTTTACCGACAGCAATGCATCCGGGTAGGTCGGGCACGTAAGCACCGTAGCTGGTATCGCCTTTTTCAAATACCACAAGGTATTCCATTAATTTATCCACCTTAATTTTGGAGTCCTGCTTGTTTTAGGACGTTATTGAGTGTTCCTTTTGGAACATCTTCACCCAAATTTCCAGCCACTGTTACTGTTCCTGATTTTGTTGGGTGTTTAAACTGCCTATGACTTCCTTTTGTCCTATTGAGAACCCATTGATCTTTTTGGAGAAGCTTGATAAGTTGTCTAACCTTCAAAATAACCTCCTTGTTATTGAAGGCAGAATTGGACGAGTTATAACAAGTGATCCTTCTGTTTAGATTAAGGATTAAGTTTTGTACAGGATAACACAAACATGGGGAAATGTCAACAGCAATCTAAATGCCAATTGGCGTTTTCTGCCTAGCGGTGCATTATGCAGGGTGGTATATTCATTGCCTTGCTTGTGAGTAATGTTAACTTGTGTGTGATGTGCTCCTCAAGGAGTTTGAAGTGCTTCGTCCACACATGGAATACCATACATAACTTAATAGCAGTCGCAGTTTTCCTCCTTAAGATCTAAAGAAAGTTGTCGGGACTGTGGAGCCATTGAAACGATCCCGCCATTGGTTTTGATTTTTTCAAAGTCAATATCTCTCATGTCCTCCGGTATCACAAAATATGATTTCAACGCTTCCCAATCTCTGTTTACAATTGTGATAATCTCACCAAGATAAAAACTTACCCAAATATCTTCAATTTTAGAGTTTGGAGATTCTTGCGCTAATTTCCGTTGTGTAATTTGGACATATTCAGGGTTGATATCTATGCCGATAACGTTCCTTCCCAATCTTGCGGCAGCAACGGCAGTTGTACCGGTGCCCATAAACGGGTCTAAGACCACGTCTCCTTCGTCTGTACTCATTAATATAAGACGTTCTAAAAGATGCACTGGGAGTTGGCACGGATGCGGGTCTCTATGTTTATTATGGCGGATGCGGTGAATATCCGACCAGATATCAGAGACAAGCGGTCCAAAAGGGTGTAAAATTTTCTTTTTCCCACCGTAGTCTTTTAACAAGTATCCACATTTCCGACATCGCTTATGTGGATAGCGGATTTCATAAAATTTGTTTTCGCGTTGATTCTTTGCATAAAACAAAATGCCATAATGCGAGGGTTGCAAAGTCTTTCCCATAGGTGCAGTTGGCGCGTCCCATGCAATCCAGTGCCGAAAATCTGCAACTTCATTTAAGAACTCAGCATAATAGGTAAGCCATTTCGGGATGTTATGCAAGAAGATGGACCCACTCGGTTTTGTTATCCTCACCATCTCAAGGATCCACTGTTTACACCAAATGAGATAATCGTCTGTATTCTTTTCGTCCTTGTAATTCCCGTAATTTTTTTTGAGGTTAAATGGCGGATCGGCAAATGTAACATCAATGCTATCTGAAGGAATTTGCTGCATAATTTCTATGCAATCGCCGTGAATAATTTGGTTAATAAATTTTTCCATGTTTACGATGCGATCACCCAATCAGCTTCAGACCACCCATATACGGCTGTAACACAGCAGGCACACGCACCGTTCCATCCGGATTCTGATACGTCTCAAGGAGTGCAATGACGACACGCGGCAGTGCTGTACCAGACGCATTGAGCGTATGGATAAACTCCGGTTTCACCCCAGCTTCTGGTCGGTATCGGATATTTGCACGGCGTGCTTGGAATGCCTCAAAGTTACTACAAGAAGAAACCTCTAAAAACTTTTCCCCCGCAGGTGCCCAAACCTCAATATCGTAGCACTTCGCTGCAGCAAAAGAGAGTTCCACCGTGCAATGCTGCACAACGCGGTAAGGCAAACCGAGTGCCTGCAAAACACTTTCTGCATTTGCTAAAAGCGTTTCATGCTCTGCATAAGAGGTTTCTGGCGTAGTGAACTTCACCATCTCTACTTTGTCAAATTGATGGATACGTTGTAAGCCGCGTGTCTCCTTGCCATACGCACCAGCTTCGCGGCGGAAACAAGGCGTATAAGCAGTATAGTAAATAGGCAAATCTTCAGCAGACAATATCTCACCTGCAAAGAGGTTTGTCACAG
The DNA here is from genome assembly GCA_028824125.1 of Candidatus Poribacteria bacterium. Classification (GTDB taxonomy): domain Bacteria; phylum Poribacteria; class WGA-4E; order WGA-4E; family WGA-3G; genus MSPOR6. Next base: position 7,849 of record JAPPES010000102.1, on the reverse strand, counting down.
GCACTTCAGCAGTCGGAATCAGAAACAGGTCGCTATCAGGATTCTCTTCGTCCCTATCACACCGATACATATCTGCTTCTAATTTGGGGATTTGCCCTGTGCCTGTCATTGTGGGACGGTTCACAAGGAACGGTGGAGAAACTTCAGTGTAACCGTGTTGGGTGGTGTGCAAGTCAAGCATAAACTGAATCAAAGCGCGTTCCAATCTTGCTCCTACGCCTTTGAAGACAACAAAGTTGCTACCTGCTACCTTTGCACCGCGTTGAAAATCAACAATATCTAACGCTTCAGCGATTTCCCAGTGCGGTTTCAGTTCAAAGTCAAAACTCGGCAGTTCACCCCATGTTTTGATTTCAATGTTATCCGCTTCACTTGTCCCGACAGGTGTGCTTGCCTCAGGCATATTCGGAATAGTCAAACAGATAGTGTCTATCTCAGATTTAAGATCGTTTGCCTCTGCGTTACGTTCCTTGATTTCCTGGGAGAGTTTCCGCATTTCCGCGATCGTATCTGTTGCGTCCTGCTTCTCCTTTTTTAATTGGGCTATTTGTTGTGAAACTTTATTTTGGTGTGCCTGCAGAGTCTGTGTATGCGTCAAGTTTTCACGCCAGCGCGTATCCAAATCAATAAGTTTGTCTAAATCTGCCTCAGTCTGACGATCTGCTAACATCTTGCGAACGGCATCGGTATTTTCGCGAATAAATTTGAGGTCAAGCACTGTGGTTCTGCTCCTCTATATTTAGATTTGTACTACACTGTTACGTCTGTAATGGAAACAGCTGTAGGACTACTGATATTTCTCACAATGGTGCATAATCTAATAACAATAGACATTGAGAATATATACCATTATGAAAATGTGTTTTCTTTTGTAGTTTCTTCTTGACTTTCTGATTGGTAATAAAACAGCATATTGCGTATTAGGAGTCTATTTCATGCACTAATATTTTATCAAATCTACCAAGTTTTTTCAAATGCTTCTGTATCCAGACTTTCGTCATAGACATCACAACTGCGAAAAACTTGCTCCTATCAACCGCCCATCTGTTTAGTTTCTACAATCCAAATCAAGCGGTGGAAGTTTGTCTATCCAGAAAACAGGGCTTTATCGGTTTGTCTTTGCGGATAAATGTGGCATCAAGCAGTAAAGAGTGCTATAAGTTCGGACAGGGGCAGTTGCCCTTTAAAGTTATTGACTTATTATCTTTACGAGTTGTGCTAAAAAACTTTTTGTAAAATATTTTTTCATAAGCAGAACGTTTTGTCCGTATTTCCTATTGGCTGATATGCTCTTTAGTCCCGTAGGGACGATATGTTTATAGAAGTACGGCAATAACGCCCTCTTTAGTCCCGTAGGGACGATATGTTTATATGACAACACCTAATATCTGAGAAAATAACAAAAACAATTAGTTAACTGGCACAAGTCATTATCTTTATATAATTTTAGGACATCAGTCCAATTTATTCAAATTCAACTATTTTTTGCAAAGATATTGAAATCTAATTAAATTTCTTGGAAAAAAATAGAAATTGTGGTATCATTAATTAGGTTGTGCAGTACATAAACCTGAAGAGTAATCTACTAATGTGAAAATAGTTTATCATTTAAGTCTCACGAATAGGTTTGTAACTCTTCTTTAAATTTACTTAAGAATTCTATATAGATAAGGAGCATTATAATGCTAAAATTTCAAATAACCCTGATTGCCATTTTAATCGGTTGTATGGCCTTCGTAGCCTGTGAACGCACACAGGACGTATTAGAGGATGTCATGATGGATCCAGAACCGGGAACGATGGAGATGGATGCATATAAGTCGTGGGAAAATAGAATGCTTGATGGACCGTGGTTAGACTTTAAAGGCGACGCTCACGATCTGGGAGCACGTACCATCTATCTCAACGAAGCCGCTGCTATGGCGAACAAGGCAGGGATGGCTTACCCTGTTGGGTCTATGATTGTCAAGGTATCCATGGATACTACGAACACGTTTGTCTCACAGTTCTCAACGATGACAAAGACCGACAGCGCAGATAATGGCGGTTGGGAATACGGTGTAACCGGTCCGCCTTCAGCAACAGCGGTAGATATGATGATGATAAATACACTCACATCGGAGATGGCCGCGGGAGCATGCGTTGGTTGCCACGCAAACGCTTCTAACGACTTTGTTTTTGTGCCACTTTCTATGATGACAGATGATGATACGGAAGGCGGTGAAACCGGCGACAACGGTGATGAAACCGGCGGCAACGGTGGTGCCTAATACATTTCACATTACTTACAAAAACGGATTGGCAAAACATTTGGTTGTTGTCAATCCGTTTTTTGGTAGGTATATGTTAACATAATACTATTTCTAAATAATGATAGGACATTATTTTATAAATCGGTTGTCCGAATGCAACACGCTCTTCTGTAGGAGTCACCTGGAGATCGCTCCATAGGCGTCAATTTAAGAAGATAAGCGTTCGTAGTCGAGAATTCATTGGCAAACGCGCGTTTGGAATTTGGCACTTCGGACATTCTGTAGGAGCGAGTTTTGCTCGCGACCCTGCGTCTGATGTCGCGAGCAAAACTCGCTCCTACAAGAAGAAAATCGGAATGATACTTTGTCAATTAGAAATGGTATAGACCCGATTTATTATCTCTCGGCATTGAAAACGCCTCCTACAAGAAACAACTTCAATCAAGAGAGATCAACAATCTTGGAAACCTTGTAATCTTGGTTCATGCCACTGCAAACAAAAAAAGCCGTGTATTAGACACACGACTTTTTCTGATTATCATACAATAAGATATAAACTATTTATCACCCCAAGCACGTCCGCGTTTAATCCATAAACGTTGTCCTACACTCAGTCTTGTCCGGTCAAAGATATAATCATCCTGATTCCCGGCGACTAACCGCGTCCACTTCTCGGCGTCATCAAAAATTTCAGGTCGAGAGGCAATAAGTCTCAGTGCTGCCTCACCATTTGCTTCCTGAATATCCTGTTCTTGGACATAATACCTGTCAACCTGTTCCGGACTTGTGACGCTAAAACTGAAACTGTATGCAGTAGCGAGCACATTCTCTGCCATATCAGTTGCACCTGAAACAGTGACAGTATACATGCGACCACAGCGCATCGGCGTATCTGAAGTAAACGTCACAGAATCGTCACTGCCGCTTACAGTACCAGAAAGCATAGCATCTGTAGGTTCGCTCATAGAGTCTTCTGTTTTAGCAACTGCAACCTCAATTGAAACGCTATTTGCATCAACCGCTTCACTGAAGGTAACAGTGAGACTATCCAACACATTCAAGGAATCTTCGTATTCAGAGAAAACAGTGCCATCTGCGGGATCGGTGCTGGTTACTGTTGGTGGCGTTGCATCTATATAGGTAAACTTCTGGGAAAGTGTAACAGGAGCATCTGGTTTTCCATTGTTGGTAACAACCACTTCCACTGATTGTCCAGCAGTGCCAGCTGGCGTTACCACAGTGATTTCTGTTTTGTTAGGTACAGTCGCGTTTTGACCTTCCTTCCCTCCAAACATCACTGTCACGCCGTTTTTCATATCAAATTTTTCGCCAGTAATACGAACAGTGGTTCCACCATCTTCTGGTCCCTCAATAGGGGACATATCTGTAGGCATCGGTTCCGGATTACAACCTCCGCATCCTGCCATCCATACACAGACAATTGCAAAGATAGCATAAACGGCTATATTTCTGTGTTTTTTCATCAATCGCTTCTCCTTATCATCAAGAACGGGTTTGTTCTGTCTAACTAAAAATAATTACTTATAACCTCGGACATCTCATTTCAAGCTGTTATGTGGGACTGCAAACTAAGCCCCAAAATCCCCGATTTTTAAAATTATACATGCAAACCGATATAGTTGTCAACCTTTTTTCTTACCCACGCCAAGCAGTACGCTTTAATGGGTCATGCACATCAACGATTAACTCTGGTCCGAAACCTTCAATTCCCAACCGCACCGTATCACCGTCACCAACTGCTGTAAGTGCTTCGTGGTGTGTGCCAGTAGAGACTACATCGCCCGGTTCCAGCGTTATGACATTGGTCACCTCAGCAAGCAATTCTGGAACGAAACGCGCCATTGAGTTTGTAGAAAAATCGTGTTGTAAACGGTCGTTAATCCAAAGTTGTACACCGAGTGCGTTTGGGTCTTCGACTTCATCGGCAGTGACGAGCACCGGGCCCATCGGTGCAAAGGTGTGCCAACTTTTCCCTAAAAAGAAGCCTCCCGGTAAACCGCGGGCAGAAACATCAATAAATTGCGTGTAACCAAATACACAGTCAAGTGCATTTTCTTCAGTTAGATGTTTCGCTGTTTTTCCGATAACAATTGCTAACTCTGGTTCAAAATGAAACACCGTTACATCTGCCTCTGGCAGTTGAACAGTTTCTTTCGTGGAAATGACACTTGTTGGTGATTTGAGGAAGGCATTGAAATCGAGTCGGGAAGGGCTATCTGGTTCAATATAGTTGCCAGCGAGACATACGAGTTGTCCAGGTTGTGGTAGCGGGGCTTTAAGCCTCACGTTGTCTAAAGCGATTGAGTTACCGTTTTCAGCTGCGTCTGTCATTATTGGACGCAGATTATCAAAATCCTCAATCACCATTTGTATTAGTTCTTGCGGCGTGTGGGACGAAATATCACTGAGCGCAGCGCTAATGTCAACAATTTCATTTCCTATAATCACACCGAGTTGGTAATCATCAAAGAATGCAAGTTTCATTCAATTATTTGCTCCTATGTTAACTCAAGTTGCCACCTATTTCGTAAATTCTCTTGTAGGAGAGGTTTCCAACCCCGCTGAATACCATACGCGTATTCAGCGTTGATTTGGATTTATTACAAAAGACACCATGAATCAAGGAAAAACAGTGCCTTTCTGTTCAAAGTTTTGTAAATAGCAACTTGAGTTATGTTAAGACATTTTGGGTATAGATTGCAAGCCAAAACTTGCTATGAAAATACAAGCGGATGACTCCGCTCTTCTAAAGGTAGTTTTACTTTTACTCCATTGAAATGAGAAGTGTAGGTTGCGTTAACACACTCAAGCGATGTAAGTGCGTTGCGCCCACCGAGTTCTGGTTGATTTCCATTCAGAATCGCGTCTTGCATATTTTGGGCACTCCAGATTGTGTGACGAGACTTCCACGCTTTTTCAGAGATTGTAAACACAGATGTATCAAGTTCTATCTGTTCCCATGCAGGTGTATGTGCTGCAAATGAGACATCAAAAGGACAGTACCACATTCCATCTATGCCTGTTTGTGGGTTAGGTTTAATCATCAATTGTCCTTCCGAACCAAGCAGATGTGGTCCCATCATCCACCCGTGCCGATGTTTTCGGAGGTAAAGCTCCATAATTCCATAAGCATCACTTGCCCCTCCGATATGTACAAGCATCGTATCTCCCGCGACGATACCGTTGTCCCGTCGATCAGTTTTGCACAATTCGCTGCTGTGCATAATATCTTCCTCCGTGACATCATGGCCTTGATATGTGATATGTGCTTGAATCCAAGAGATACCGTCCAAAAAGAAATCCATCTCGTCAAAATAGTGGACACCCATTTCCATCAACTCAAATCCTGCTTCGCGTCCTTTGCCTACCTCGCGAATGGATCGTAGTTGGCCAATCTTTCCCGCGTCAATTAGGGATTTTGCGTGCCGAAACAGGGGCGTGAATCGAAATTGGTGGCTGACCGCCAAATGAACACCTGCCTTGTTACACGCCTTAAGCATCCGATCAGCTGTCTCTAAATCAACTGATAAGGGCTTTTCACATAAAACATGGATACCTGCTTTTGCAGCTGCAATTGTAATCGGAGCGTGCAATGGAGCATGTGTACAAACGCTCACAATATCAAGTGTTTTATCCGCAAACATCTCTTGATAGTCAGTATATCGGTTTGGAACACCGTATTCATCGGCGCGGTTGTTAAGAGCATCGCGATTGATGTCGCACATCGCGACGAGGGTAATGTCTGCTAAACCATCATAAGCTGCCGCATGGCTACGACTAATCCCACCACAACCGACAATCCCTGCACGTAATGTCACGATTTGTCTCCGATTCCAACTTTATAAAGTAACGTTAGAGTTCCTCGTCTCTATGCATCTCCAGCAATGCCTGCCATTGCGCCTCGTCCACAAGGACCCCTTTTTCAAGACTCTCCCGCCGTGTTCGCAACATACCTTCTCCAGGATATCGCACTTTTTCATTTTCATCTAAGGGGATAGCGGTCCGAAAGTCATTGATAATTGCGTCTACAGTTTCGGTTAATATTGTTTGCCCCATCAGCCCAATAGCATTAATAGCGATGTAAACCTGAGAGACAGCGTATTCTGATTTCTGTTTTCCGATCTGATGTGTGGCTTGCCCACCTGAGATTACGGCAGCCATTGTGTCAAGCACTAATGCAAGTCCAGAACCCTTCCAATAGCCGATAGGGAGAGCTCTTTGCGAATCAAGAATCTCTACGGGGTCAACCGTCAACTCACCCTTGGTATCATAGCCGCCGGGCAGTGGTAGTTGTTTGTCTTGCAGCTTGAGCACTTCTAATTTTCCGTTTGAATACTGGCTCATCGCCATATCAAGCAGGATGTGTCCTTCTTCACGCGGGACAGCAATTGCCAACGGATTGTTACCTATCTTCTTCTCTGCAGAACCCCACGGCGGCATAAGTTTGGTTGTATTTGTCCAGCAGATACCGATATAGCCTGCTTCTGCTGCCTGCAGTGCATAAGCACCGCCACGCATCCAGTGGTTTGTGTTTGAAAGTCCTACGCAACCGATGCTATGTACTCCGGCAAGTTCCAGTGCGCGTCGCATACAGCTATGGGCGTTGACAAGTCCTACGCCCATCTTGCCATCCCAGCGCTCTAATGCACCGAAACTCTCTATTTTCTCCGGTTTTGCACGGAAATTGATCTGTTTACTTTGCAATCCAGAAACAAAACCTGGAAAACGATTGAGTCCGTGTGAGTAGACACCATCGCGTTGATTTTCGGCGAATAACTTGGCACATAATTCCGCCTCTGCCCCGGTAAATCCGACTGCTACAAGCACACGATAAAATTCATCATACAAAGTTTGGAAAGGCACACGGACCATGCAATTCTTCCTTACACAACGCATTCACTATTTCTCATACTCAGAACGATCAGTGTTCCCACCGTATTTTAGTGTATAAATCATCAGATTCGTCATAAAACGATAGACATCAGTGGAACGGCGCATCCTAAGTGCAGTTCTGGATTCTATTTCTGCTGTCTCCATTGCACACAAATAATCTTTTCTATTGAAGACAACACCGAGTCTATTTGTCGTCCGGAGCACACCTTGTGAATCTTTAAACGTAAGATTGGGCTGTTTCCTGGCACCTGGTGTCCGTGGCACATATATGCCGCGATGAAACTTATACTTTGTGGGTTGTGCTTTATTTTCACTTTGCCAAAATACTTCGCCTCCTTCAGGAGGTTTATTAAGATCATAGTAGATTTTATAGATTTCGTGGTCGTGTGGCAATCTTTCTAAAGCATACTCAGGAAATATCTGTCGTAGTTCAAACTCAACGGTATTTGAAAATGTCGCTTTCAAACCGCAATCATCAAAGAATAGCGTGCCACCTCTTTCAAGTACATATTTTCGGAGAGCAGCCCGCTCTTCATCTGAAAAGCCGGATTTCATTGTTCCACCCCGCATCAAATTGCGATTGTTGGTCATTTCCCGCTCATGTCCAGTCATAATTATAAGTGGTGCATCCAAAATCTTTGGATCCGTCAGTGGTAAAGCACCCCCAGCAAAACTCATATCCG
>JAPPES010000031.1 GCA_028824125.1 Candidatus Poribacteria bacterium | reverse complement strand
AACGTAAACACATCTCCTCCACCCTAACCCCAACGCAATCAATTTGTCTATTTTCCATTTTGTGGTATTCAAAAAACCCCCCTTGCCGTTTGGCGTGCTGCGTTGATTCACTCCAACAAAGATGTTTTGTGACAATTGAATGCCTCTGAGCCTCTACCAATTTTAATTTGGTTTTCGTTTTGAAATGTGGTATCATTTATAAAGTAAATCATTTAGCATTTCACAAACTATTTTAGGAGGTTTTTAATGGCAGAAATAGGAAAAGCTGCTCCAGATTTTAGTTTATCAGGATCAACAGATCAAGAAGATACAGATGTTGCGTTGGCTGATTTTGAAGGGAAAAAACTGGTAATTCTATTTTACCCGCTTGATTTTTCACCTGTGTGTTCAGAACAAGTTCCAGATTTTAATGAAAACTTAGATGCTATCCGTGCAAAAGGTGCGGATGTGATTGCTATCAATCGCGACTCCACATTTGCACACAAAGCGTGGAGTGAAGCACTTGGGGGTATCGGTTTTCCGCTGCTCTCAGATATGAATCTTGAAGTTTCAAAACAGTATGGGATGGCACTTGAAGAAGTCGGCATAACGACACGCGGTGTTTTTATTATTGACGCAGCCGGTAAGATTGCTTTCAAACACATCGAAGATGCACCGCCGGACAATACTTTGACTGCAGAACAAGTTTTAAGTGAACTTGACAAACTGTAAGCCACATTTTGACATCATAACGACTGCAAAGACGGGTAACAGACTGCCCGTCTTTCGTTATCTTAAACCATTTATGTTTCCTTTTGCATCTTTATCTTGACAACCCCTATTAGATATGGTATAATTGTCTATAAGGGGCGGGTGTAGCTCAGCGGTAGAGCATCAGCTTCCCAAGCTGAGGGTCACGGGTTCAATTCCCGTCACCCGCTTGAATTGAATGTGAATAATACACCGAGGAAATCATGGCACAAAATACGCGATTGAATAAAGAAGAAATCCAAGAAGATAAATTTATTGAATTGGTTCTGCAGTGTTATACTTTTCTAAAGGATAATGCCATAACCATCAGTGTAACGCTTGCCATTATGATTGTTGGGGTAGTCGGTTATTTAGTCTATACTCAAAATCAGGAAAGAATATACGCTGAAGCGGCTGCGAACTTTACTAACGCTACTGAAACTTATAAAGAAGCTGAAACAAATTTTTTAGATGTTTCAGCACCGAGTGAAAATGAAGATGACAGTGAAGAGGAAGCAAAACCTGAAAAAGCAACCTTTCAAAATGCTGAAGAAAAACTACAGATAATTTTTGAGAAATATCCGAATACCCACCTAGCTGACAAAGCACGGTATAATTTCGCAAAAAGTCTTTATTATCAAGGCAAATATCCGGAAGCGCGGGCACAATTTGAAAATGTCGTTGAAACACATCAACCTGAAAATCAGATTTACGCTTTGTATGCACAAAAAGCAGTAGGCAACTGTTATGAACAAGAAGGAAACTACGCTGAGGCGATTTCAGCTTACGAAGCGCTGGCATTTCCGACTACACCTGAACTAGCTCCGGAAATTCGCCAGTTTGTTCTTACCAGCGCCAAATTCCATCAAGCACTTTGTCATGAAAAATTGAATGCAATCGAAGGTGCCCAGGCATCTTATAAAGAGATTATTGACGAATTCCAGAACACGATTAATGCTGGAATTGAGCAGAAAAGTTCAGATTTAATTAAAGAGGCAAAAGACTTACTTACATTGATTGAAGAACCTTTAGACCTCACAAAAGCGGAGAGTAAGGAAACGGAAGAACTATATTTTGAATCTCTTGTTGCATATACTGATGTAATTCGTGCGTATAAGGTGGAAAAAGATGTCAGTGGCGGGTTGTTATCGGATGTGCGAAAACGTATCCGGCGTTTTGAAGAAGCAGCAACCACGGTCATTAACAATGTGCAATCAGCGCGAAAGTTTGAAAAATCTGGGAACGAAAGTGGTGCGCTGGAAAGTTATAAACGAGTAGTGGCATTTGATGTGTACGGTTTAAATAGCAAACTTTATGAGAAAGCAGTTCTGAATTATGACCGACTCGCCATTGCTGAAAACGGGGTGTCAAATGAAAAATAAAAATCGTCTCTTGTGTGTTTGTAATATTGAAATAGGAAAACGGTTATGTTTTGGATTAATTTTACTTCTTCTGTGCCTACCTTTCACGGTGGAGGCTGCGCCCACGGGACGTATCGCCTATGCAGTTTCTGGATTTAACCCAAAATTGGGAAGATTAGATTTCAATCTTCACATGACAACCTTCACCGAAGATGGGGACTTCAAGACAACCCCTTTAAATCAATCTGGCATGTATCCGGCATGGGGGCCAAAAGAGGACACGCTCTATTTTATTCAGCGTGCCGACACGGAATCACATATCTTTTCAATTAATATTAACAACCCCAGAAATAAAACACAGCTTACACAGATAAGCGGCACCTATCGATTCTTGGCCGTTTCACCGAATGGGAAGAAACTTGCTTTCAACGGATGGACACGGGAACAGCAGCAACAAGAAAACCAAATTTGGGTACTTGATATTGATACAGGTGAAATGGAGGCGGTGACTGCTATACCACACTTTGGAAGAACCTTCTTTTTTGATGGAATCACTTGGGCATCAAACAGTAAACAACTTGCGTTCTCGCTCGAAAGACCAGGTGGATTAGAACAACTTTACCTCTTAGATCTTGAAACAAAAGAGATAGAAATATTAACCGAACTCAACATTGATTACTATCCTGTCTGGTCGCCTGATGGTCAGAAAATCATGTTCCGTAGATGGAACAGAGAATTCGACACAATGTACACAATTGATGCTGAAACGAGAGTAATAACTCCTTTATTTGACGTGGATAAGCAGACCGGAAGGTGGACAGACTGGTCATTCGACGGCCAATCAATTATCTACTCTCGCTGGGGGGCATTCTACCTGTACGATCTTGTTGCTGGCAAAGCTGAACAGTTGTTTGAAGTGGATGGGGGCATTTTTGGAATTTCTTGGTGGAGGCATGAAATACTTCCGGTAGCACCTAAACAGAAATTAACTACAACTTGGGGGGACGTCAAACGCACTTTGAGATAACATGTTGCACTTGGTGCTTTTGCATCGCAGAATCTTTATATTCGCCTTTCTATTTTAATACATCTCATATTCATTTGACAAAACTCCCATATCGTAGCGAGAGGTTTTCATATCCACAGCTTTCCTGTATAGTAAAACCTATAATTAATGGGACACTTCTGTAGCATAAACTTTTAGTTTGTGCTACAACACCCCCGGTAGGTTCGGTTTCCTAACCGAACCGAACATAATGTCCAATTAATTCTAAAGTCTACTATATGAGATAATTCTATAATATAGACTTGTTGATACCAGAAAAAGAAGGTTAGACCAATGTTGCTGCCTAACATAGAGAAAGCATTAGAATACGATAAACTTAAAATCTTTTTAAAAAAGCACACTGCTTCTGAGTTAGGAAATGCGCGGGTGGACAAACTTGTTCCCTCTGATTCACTTGACACAGTTCATTACTTACAAAAGTTGTGTTCTGAAGCGAAAATCTTTCAGCAGCAGTTTGGCGAGATACCATTAAATGGATTAACGGATATTGGTCAGACACTTCGGCAAGCTTCTAAAACAGGTGCTATCTTAGAACCGAATGAGTTCCTAAATATTGCAAAGGTAGCACAACTCCCATCGACTATTAAAAAGAAATTCAAGAATCAGGATCGTGATGAGTTTCCGCGGCTGCTATCTATCATTGAGTCACTTCCTGTCTTTGACGAAATCGTTGAATCTATTTGGTCATGCATTAGTCCGGAAGGGACTGTCTTAGACCGCGCAAGTTCTGAGTTACGTGCGATTCGCCGCAAGCTTTTCAAAATCCGTGAGAATATTCATCAAAAACTTGAAGCGATCCTCCGTTCCCCAGACCACCAAAAATCGATCCAAGAATCAGTTATCACTTCTCGTAATAACCGTTATGTGATACCCATCAAACAGGATGCCAAAGCATTTTTTAGTGGTGTTGTTCAGGGTCAATCTACCAGCGGTGCTACGTATTTTATGGAACCGCTGGGAATAGTTGAAATGAACAATGCACTTCATGAAGCAGTTGAAGCAGAGCATCGTGAGATCCGTAAGATTCTGTTAGAACTTACAAACCAACTCCGTGAACGTATTGTTGATTTTGAATGTGCGCTTGAGCTGCTCGCTGAACTTGACTTTTTAAATGCAAAAGTCCAATTCAGTTTTGAACTGAATGCAGTTGAACCCAAATTGAATACGCGAGGTATAGTGAACCTGTTAAAAGCAAGACATCCTTTACTGGAATTCCAAACCCGCGCCAACATTCAATCCCAAAAACAAAAAACAGATGAACTTGATAAAACCGAAGAGTTTTCAGAACAAAAAATTACACACAGACTACCAACGAAAGTTATTCCTACAGATGTCCGTGTTGGAAAAGACTTCAAAACACTTGTTATTACGGGACCGAACACCGGCGGAAAAACTGTTGTGCTTAAAACAGTTGGATTATTGTGTTTGATGGCACAATCTGGCTTGCATATTCCGGCAGCATCCGGTAGCAAACTGCCCATCTTTCATCGCGTCTTTGCTGACATTGGCGACGACCAAAATATAGAGCAGAGTCTTAGCACTTTCTCCTCACACATCACAAAAATTGCTGAGATGCTGAAATCAATTGAAGATTCTAAATCCGCACACTCGCTTGTCTTATTAGACGAAATTGGCGCAGGAACTGACCCGACTGAAGGCACTGCTCTCGGTATGGCAATTTTAGCTTGGCTAAGTGAACGGAATGTCAGGACGATCGTTACCACCCATTATGGCGCGCTTAAGGCGTATACCCATACACAGAATAACATGGAAAACGCTTCCATGGAATTTGATTGGAACACGTTGCAACCAACTTACCGCTTAAAAATAGGTGTTCCCGGTAGTAGTAATGCGATAAAAATTGCTGAGCAGTTAGGACTTCCTCCCCGTATTCTTTCAGAGGCAGAAACTAACTTAGGCAACAATAATGTCGCCGTGGAAGACCTACTGATCCAACTACAACAAACGCAGCAGGAATTAGATACAGAACGCGAGCAACTCCATGAAAAGATCTGCCTCGCTGAAACAGAGTACCAGAAACATAGAGAGCTTATTGAAACATTTGAGGCAGAGCAACAAACACGTTTCCAAAACGCTGAAAAAGAAGCACTTGAAATAGTTTCCACTGCCCGCCGAACCGTAGACAATGTAGTTGCAGACATTCGTCGAGAACAAGCCTCCAAAGCCAGTATCCGCGATGCCTTTTCAAAAATCGAAGCCGCCAGAAAACTACTCAAACCCGACCCACCCATAGAACAACCAAAAAAAGTAAAACTCAACATCAATGTTGGTGACAAAGTGCGAATCAAGCAATTAAATCGGTTTGGAGAGATCACTGCAATTACTAAACAGGGTAGTACACCCCTACAGATTCGGGTCGGAAGTATGCAGATGCAGCTTTCCCACGATGATATCGACTCAGTGCTTTCAAAGAAAGAGTCTCAGCATCTTTCAACATCTGTCTTAGACATTCAGCATAGCAAAGCAAATTCTGTTAAATCTGAACTCTGTATTCACGGAATGCTTGTTAAAGAAGGGTTAGACACTACAGACAAATATCTGGATGATGCCTACCTTGCAGGCTTATTAACTGTGAGGATTCTGCACGGAAAAGGGACTGGGGCATTACGGAGTGCAGTTCACGAGGTATTAAACGCGAACCCACACGTCGCCAATTATCAATACGCTCACCCCAATGAAGGGGGAGAGGGTGTTACAGTTGTTAAATTTAAGGAATAGGACGATAGTCTTCACACCGCAATAGTAGGATGTTGATTTAGAGTGGAGGTGCCTCATGGCAGCAAATCACTATATTCCGCGTGAAACAATTGACGAAATTCAGAGTCAGAACAGTATTGTGGACGTGATATCTGAATGTGGTGTTGCCCTAAAACAAGCGGGACGGAATTATCAAGCACTCTGCCCATTTCACGAAGAAAAGACACCTTCTTTTTCTGTATCACCAGAAAAACAGATTTTCTACTGTTTCGGTTGCCAAACTGGGGGTAATGTCATCTCTTTCCTCCAAAAACATGAAGGCAAGACTTTCATGGAAGCGATTGAATGGCTTGCAGAACGGGCGAATATCTCATTGCCAACGCGAGATGCAAAATCCAGTGCCCGACAAAAACTCATCAACGACTTAAGTGAACTTAACAGGTTTGCTGTGAAATACTACCATGAACTCCTTCGTACTGGACAGCATAGTCAGCAAGCACGCGAATATCTAAAAAACCGCGGTGTGCTTTCACAAACTAATCAACTTTTCCAGCTCGGTTACGCAAAACAGCAGCGACGTGATTTGGTCAAAGCAGCAACGCATCAGGGGTGGACAGTTCAGCAAATGGTTGATGCAGGATTGATTAAGAACGAAGAACAGGGACCTCAAGACCGTTTTTGGAATCGGATACTTTTTCCGATTTATAATGCTCGAGGTGTGCCTGTAGGTTTTGGTGGGCGTGCGTTATCCGATGAACATCAACCGAAATATCTAAATTCACCCACAACCGTTCTATACGACAAAAGCAGAATTCTTTTTAATCTTGACAAAGCGAGGCAATCTATATCCCGAAAGCAGGCTACTATTCTTGTAGAAGGATATATGGATGTTTTGATGCTCTATCAGCATGGGATTGAAAACGTAATAGCCGCGTCTGGCACATCTTTAAGCGAAGAACATGCAAGACTGTTAAAACGGTACACGTCTGAAGTTGTCATTGTTTTCGATGGTGACGCTTCCGGTTTACAAGCTGCGCAGCGTGGTCTGCATAGGCTCATCGGCGAAGATATCCGTGTGCGTATTGCCCTTATGCCGAAAGGGGACGATCCAGATTCGTTTGTTAAGCAAAATGGCGCCGATGCTTTCAGCGAGTTAATTGACAAAGCGATAAACCTGATTGAATTTCAAATTCAATCAGCAATTCAGGATAATAATATCCGCCGTCCTGATGTCAAAACCCAAGTTGTCAAAGATATTAGCACGATCCTTGTGAATATCAAAAACCGAGTAGAACGGACAGAATATGTAAAATACGCAGTAAAGGAACTTGAAATTGATGAAGGATTACTGTGGCGGGAATTGCGAGAATTAGGACTAAAAGAAAATCCGACTCAGCGTACTGCTGCAAACCGAAAGGCGACATCAAAAAAGTTATCACCGCGTGAACAAATTGAATTGCAACTCGTCCAATCTTTAATTCAAACACCTGAACTGATTTTCGATATTAAAACGCTATTGGATTATCAAGAATTAACAAATCCTCACTTCGCAAAAATTGTTCAAATGCTTTGGGATGTCAGCGAAAACGAAGAAAACGTTGATATTCAAAACATTCTGAATACTTGTGAAGATGAGACCGTGAAAAGCATTATCTCGAATGCACTGATCAACAAAGCAAGCATTCCGAATCACCACGCAAGGATAAAAGGATGTCTTAAGAAACTGAAAAGTTTTATTTTACAAGATGTTGAACAGCGTATCCGGTCAAACGCCCTCTCAGAAGGGATTGATGACCTTGAAACACTCAAGGAACTCGTTGATCTCTCAAATGAAAGGCGCGCCTTTGTTCAAAAAGATATTTTAGAATCGACACAAATTACCCCGCAGGCTGACGAAGAAACAGATAACCCTCAAATTACTGGTAATATTGAGAAGGAGAACTAAATGATGACTTTAGAAAATGCACATTCGCTCGATTTTCAGTTTAAAGAAGTTGAACATAATATTAATCAACGCGAACAAGAAATTTCTCGTCTCATACAACAACATGACATACCCGTAGAATGTTTTGATCATGAGTTCAAAGCGGAAACCCATAATTTCGAAACAGATGCTGTTAAGGAAGCGTATCTCAAGATTGCTGATTACCAGCGCGAAATTAAACAATATATAAATACTTTCTGCGTCTCTCGCGATAAGTTGCAAGCTATTACGAAGCAGATTGACTCCAGCGTAATTAATGCCCAAGATGCCAAAATGGCAATTGTAAAAGCAAATCTTAGGTTGGTCGTTAGCATCGTTAAGAAATTTCGGCAGGAATCTCACGGACGTGAATTTTTCGATCTGATTCAGGAAGGCAACATCGGTCTTATGAAAGCTATTGACAAGTTTGATTATCAACGCGGTTACCAGTTTAATACCTACGCTACATGGTGGATACGTCAAAGTGTTTCCCGTGCTATCGCTTCAGCAGAAGAAAACGGTGTTCTTGACACTTAGTAAACTCGTAAACCTGTCAAATTGAAGTCTTGGTTTTGTATAGAAAATTTTTCGAACTGTTCCAACAGTCTAACGAAGAACAGGATAACCCCGACATCACTAATGACATCAAAAGGAGACTAACTGATGGATTTAGGAAATACACATCTACTTGATTTTAATGAATCTGATAACGTGGATCAAGCCGAATTTGATGATTTTACGGAATTCGCTCCAGGGGAAATCAGCGAACGTGAGGACATGATTAAAGTCTATCTGCGCGACATGGGAAAAGTTCCGCTGATTGATAAAGAAAAGGAAATTGAATTATCTCAGCAAATTGAAATGGGAATCCGCCAGGCACAAGTTGCTACGTTTTCAACTCGCCTCGCTGTCGCAGAGGTCCGGAAACTTCTGTATAAAATTATCGTTGCTAAAAGGCGGGCTTCTGATATTATTGATATGGCAGTTTCAAGCAGCTCTACCCGTGATAAAGAGCGAAAGCTGCGTGGAAAAGTAGAAAAAATGATGCAAGTCATTGAAACTTTAGAACTGGAATATCTTGCTGCTGCTAAGGAAGCCGCTAAGAATAATTCAGTCGTGGAATTTGATACAGTTGGAAGCCATGCCACCTTTATTAAACATCTGGAACAACTCAAAATTGACCGTGAAGAAATTAGCAAGATTTCAGGGCAAATCAAAGAGGTTGAACGGAATATTAGTGTACGAGAACAAAAAATCACACGGCTCCAAAAGCAACATAACATTCCTCCTGAATGGATGAATGGAAGGCTTAACGCCAAAGTTAATAATTTTAAAACAGTTGCTGCCAAAGAAGCGTATATTAATATTGTTCGCTACCAACGTGAAATCCAACAGTATTTATACTCAGCCGGTATCTCCCGTGACTCTCTTCAAGCAATTACTAAGCGCATTTGTGTCGGTGAAGCCAATGCACAAGACGCAAAAATGGCAATCGTTGAAGCGAATCTCAGGTTAGTTGTTAGTATCGCTAAAAAATATCGGCATCAGGCTCCTGGACTTGATTTTCTCGACCTGATTCAGGAAGGGAACATCGGTCTCATGAGAGCTGTTGACAAATTTGATTATCACCGCGGTTATAAGTTTAGCACTTACGCCACTTGGTGGATAAAACAGAGTATTAGTCGTGCGATTGCAGACCAGGGACGTACTATCCGTATTCCGGTTCACATGCATGAAAGAATAAATAAAATGAGGCGATCAGAACGCTCACTCATTCAGGAATTGGGACGTCGCCCTACACCTGAAGAGCTCGCTACCGATATGGGAATTCCAGCGGAAAAAGTCAGAGAAGTTCTGAAGATTGTGCCGGAAACTGTCTCATTAGAAACACCAATCGGAGACGATGATGATGACAGCCAATTGGGGGATTTCATTGAAGATACGAGTGTGCTGTCACCAGCCACAGAAGCTGAACTTAGCATCCTCAAAGAACGTATTCAAGAGGCACTCGCCGATCTGACTGAACGGGAACGAGAAGTGATTATGCTCCGATTCGGTATTGAAGACGATTCTGTTAATCCACTATTGTCTGAACCAACTCGTGAACGGATTGCATCACTTTGCATTACGACCGGTTACCCAAAAACGCTTGAAGAAGTAGGTATCGTTTTTGGTGTCACTCGAGAACGGATCCGCCAAATTGAGGCGAAAGCTCTCCGCAAACTTCGCCATCCAGTTAGAAGCCATCGCCTGCGCGGTTTCATAGAAGAATAACGATTGCCACATAAAAATACCAATGGCAGCGGACACCGATGACACACAAGATTGTAATTATCCTACTCATACTTGCTTTGCCATTAGCAGCACACGCACAAACAGACTATACAATACCGAAAAAACATCGTGTTATCCAAGAGAAATCGCCACAATCGCGAACTGTGCCGCTCGGTGGCAAAGTCTCGGACATTACATTTACAACACTACAGAACAAGATACACACTTTATCCTCATTAGTGCAGCAGGGACCGGTTGTCTTTGTGTTTCTTTCTACAGAATGTCCTGTTGCACAACGATACGCGATGCGGTTGAAGCGAATGCACACCGAATTTGCTGACAAACATGTCACCTTTGTCGGTGTCTATTCCAATGAAAATGACTCTGTAGAAGATGTCAAGGCGTATCTCGCGAAAGCAGAATACCTATTCCCGATTGTGAAGGATAAAGATGGTAGTTTAGCACGCCATATCGGTGCAACGATGACCCCGCAAGCACATCTAATTGATACGTCTGGTGTTCTTCGGTACCGTGGCTCAATTGACGATAATCGCTATGAAACACGGATAAAACATCATTACTTGAAAGATGCCCTTGTTGCAATCGTTAGTGGAAAGCCTGTGCCTGTGGAGGAGACAGCGGCATTCGGATGCACAGTCCATCTTCCCGACCTGCCCACCGAAAAGCAGATTACCTATAGCGAACACATCGCACCTATACTCCAAAAAAATTGTCAAACTTGTCACCATCAGAATGGAATTGCACCATTCACATTTACGGATTATGACGATGTGAAAGTGCATGCAGCTAAAATTGCTGAACAGACACAAAAGCGCCTGATGCCGCCGTGGAATCCAGTGTATGGGTATGTAAAATTTAAGAACGAACGATACCTCTCGGACACACACATTAGTATGATTCTACAATGGGTGAAAAGTGGAACACCGGCCGGCCCCCAAGTCAATGATAAACCTGAAGCGGAATCATCACAAACATGGAAACTCGGAAAACCCGATATTATGACAAAAATTGCCATCAAATTGGATAAACGATCCTATAATCCAGATAATATTCAAACAATCAATATCCAAAATGACTTTCCGAAGAATATGTATATCCGAGCGATAGACTATCAAATCGAAAATAAAAAATCTGTGCATGGGATAATCGCAAAACACGATCTATCAACATCATCACAGACGACTGTGTCACCTGATGGAAGATTGGTAAATAAATTAAATTGGACGAAACCTACTATTATGGATGATAATACTCTCAGCGTATGGACACCAAGTACTACACCGTTCTTATCACCCCAGGGAACCGGTTTTTTGTTACCTCAAGGTGCTGGACTTACTTTACTCTTGAGTTATAATCCAATAGAAAATTCAGACACAATCAATATGCGAATCGGAATGTATTTTTCCAATGCTCCCAAACCTGCAAAGGTTCGTTTAGCAACACTGTCAACAAATTCGAACCAGAAGATAGATATGTTATCATATCAGTTCAAATCGGATGTTTATGTGTTTGGAGTATTTCCGTTGATGTCACCAAATTCAGAAGATATGAGAATTATTGCTAAAACTCCAACAGGGGAAGAAGTAAAAATGCTCTGGATTAAGTCTTCAGACATTATTTGGAATGAAATTTATCATTACCACGCCCCCATATACATACCAATCGGTTCACGATTAGAATTTGATGTTGTGGATAATTCGGAAAATCAGAGCAATCCGAAGGCACACAATCAAAAGGATAAAAAAGCAGTATGCCAATTCTATTATGTGTTAGCGTCTGAGTATGTTCCGGATTAAAACATATTTTTTCAGACTAACTCCTAACATGGGTGTGTAAATATTTGGCAAAAGTTTGGGCTAAGGTGTCTTGTCTGAGACGTTTACCATTTTCCTGCCTGAATCACGGATAGACGCGGATTATTCTTATCCTATACAGATACACACAAGGCGTATACAGGTATACATCTCTATTCGCCATCCTTTCAAATACGATTTAGAATGTCAAACACATAATCCGCGTTCTTCTGCGTCATCCGCGTCATCCGCGATTCAGACAACACGCATGCCAAAAACTTTACACACCCCTAACATATTCACGTTGAAAACGCTTTACAATTTGTGCTAAACTAAACAAAAATAGACCATAAGGAGAACAACAAAAAATGCCAAAGTTTGGTGTAAATTTATTACTGTGGGCAGATAAATTTGATAGAGAAACAGCTGATCTCATTCCAAAGGTTGCAGAAATGGGTTTTGATGGTGTAGAAATACCTATCTTTGATCCAGAGACAGTGGACATTCCTTACACGCAAGCATTATTAAAGGATACCGGTTTAGAAACTGTCGGGTGTAATATCATGGCAGGGGATAGAAATCCAATTGACGAAGACCCTGCTATCCGTGAAAACGGTGTGAATTATCTCAAACGCACAATTGAGGTTATCGCGGAGTTAGGGGCAGATACGCTTGTTGGACCGATGTATAGTGCTGTCGGTAAACTTGTTGGGCGTGGTAGGAACGAACAGGAGTGGGAATGGTGTGTTGAAGGATTACAGGACGTTGCAGAATTCGGAGGCAAACACAATGTCACGCTTGCGAGTGAACCGCTCAACCGCTTTGAAACCTATTTTGTCAACATTGCGGAAGATGCTGTTAAACTTTGTCAAGCGGTGAATAGCCCATATTTCAAGGTGCATTTGGACACCTTTCACATGAATATTGAAGAGAAGAATCAGGCAGACGCAATTATAAATACTGGTGATTACTTGCATCACATGCACTGCTGTGAAAACGATAGAGGGACTCCGGGCACTGGACTTGTTGATTGGGATGGTGTGTTTGGTGCGCTGGCAAAAGTAAACTACGACAGATGGCTTGTGATTGAGTCATTTACGCCTGCTGTTGAGGAAATTGCCGCTGCTACATGTATTTGGCGCGATATTGCACCGAGTGCTGAAAGTCTTGCTACGGATGGATTAGCATTTCTCAAACAGAAGACAGCTGAGTACCTGTAACCCAAGTTGGTACGGATAAGATTTTAGACAGACAGATACCGTTTTTTAATCGTGAATGGTTCACTATTCACCAAGATTTGTAGCGCAAACTTCCAGTTTGCGTTCTATGGATGCACAAACTGGATGAAGATAAAAAAATAAATTGGGTAATTTAGCGAGGTTAGGAAACCTCGCCAGCAGAGATGTACACCTGCTGCTGACGAGGCGGGGAATCATGGCGAATACCACACGCGTATTCGCCCAATGGCATTCATACCCGGGGAATGACTAAACGTCATTCATACCGTTGATTTCTTGATTTCTTCCTAACCTCGCCCCTTACCGAATTATTTATTTAAACTTCATGAAGTTTGTGCTACAAGGTAGCAACTTATGTTACCTGTAATATGTGCCACCATATCTTAACAGAAATTCTATGGAAAGTAACACCAAATGGGAGGGATTGAGATGCACCGCATCAAATGGATCAGTCTACTATGTGTGATATTTACTGCTTTTTCTCTAACGAGTAACGCGGAATTACCCAATGCTACGGAAGATAAAGTAGAGACTAAGCCTGCTGGAGAGGAACGATTTCTAAATAATATCCGACAACTTACTTATGATGGGAAACGTGCTGGAGAGGGTTATTTCTCCGAAGATGGAAACGCGCTGATCTTCCAAAGTGAACGCGAACCTGACAACCCGTTCTATCAAATTTATCTCCTGAACCTATTGACAGGAGATACACATCGAGTTTCACCCGGTGTTGGCAAGACAACTTGCGCTTTCTTCCGTCCCAGCACTGATGAAGTGCTTTACGCTTCTACGCATCATGATGTTTTTGCTGAGGCGAAGCAGGCAGAGGAACTCAAATTCCGAGCATCTGGTAAGGAACGCCGCTATAGTTGGGATTATGATGAAGCGATGGACATCTTTTCCGCAAATCGGGATGGAAGCAGTCTGATGCAGTTAACAGACGCCCACGGTTATGATGCGGAGGGTTCCTATTCACCTGATGGAAAATATATCGTTTTCTGCTCGCTACGAGACGCATATCCAAAAAGCGAACTCTCACCAAGGGACCTTAAGCAGCTTGAAGTTGATCCATCCTATTTCGGCGAAATTTATATCATGAATGCAGATGGTTCAAATCAGAAGCGTTTGACAGATTCACCTGGATACGATGGTGGCCCCTTTTTTACACCTGATGGACAACATATTGTTTGGAGGCATTTTTCAAAAGATGGCAGCACTGCTGACATTTATACGATGCGTATAGACGGATCAGGGGTAAAAAGGTTAACGGATTTTGGTAGTATGTCGTGGGCGCCCTATTTTCATCCAAGTGGTGCTTACGTCATTTTTGCTTCTAACAAACTCGGTTTTTCCAATTTTGAGTTATATCTCGTAGATTCAATGGGCAGACATGAACCGATTCAAGTCACCTCAACTGATGGGTTTGATGGACTCCCTGTCTTTTCGCCTGATGGTAATCGCTTGTGCTGGACCTCTACGCGCAATAATCAAAAGGTTTCACAACTCTATCTTGCATCGTGGAATCACAAAGCTGCGCTTGAAGCGATTGCAATTTCACCAAGACGTCAAATCTCAAGAATTCCAGAGCCGGTTGAGGAGACAACCGAACCCGACTCGTCTTTTACCGACTTTGCTGATGAAATCAAAGGGAGTATCCAGCAGCATGTTGAATTCCTTGCAGACGATGCTTTAGAAGGCAGGATGACCGGTTCTAAAGGTTCAAAACGCGCTGCGGATTACATCGTTGAACAATTTTCCGAACTTAACCTCCAACCTGCTGGTGAGGAAGGTGGTTATTTCCAAACTTTTGAATTTAATGCTGGGAGTAAGATTATACCAGAAGAGAATCACTTTCTTCTCACACGCAAGATAGAAGGTACTGAGGAACAACTTGAATTCAAGGTAGAGCAGGATTTTTTACCGTTCTCTTTCTCAAGTAACGGTGTTGTTGAGGGAGAGGTCGTCTTTGTTGGATATGGGTTAATAGCTCCCGGAGAGGCGGGCGAAGGCTATAATTCCTACGCTGGTATAGACGTGAAAGATAAGATTGTTGTTGCACTTCGCTACGTTCCAGAAGGCGTGACAGCTGAACGCCGACAGCAATTGATTCGGTATGCAGGAATCCGTTATAAGGCAGTGCAAGCACGGGAAAACGGTGCCAAAGCGTTCCTTACCGTTGCCGGTCCGAACTCACCAAACGCCGGCAAGATAATTCCACTTACTTTTGATAGCGGCAGTGCTGATTCTGGTATTATCGCTGGTTCTATTACCGATAATGTTGCAAATACCCTCTTAGCACAAGCAGGCAAAAACTTAAAAGATGTTCAAACTGGACTTGACAATGAGAATCCGCACTTTGTCGGACACTTTCCGTTGCCCGATGTCAAAATCAAGATAGCTGCCGCCATTGAAAAGCTTAAGAAAACGGATAATAATGTCCTCGCGATGCTTCCACCAAGCAATGATACTGAGAACAGCGAATATATCATTGTCGGGGCACACTACGATCATATCGGTTACGGTGAGATCGGATCACTTGCAAAAGGAGAAGCAAAAAAACAAATTCATAATGGCGCTGATGACAACGCTTCAGGCACTGCTGTTGTCCTAAAATTAGCAGAGATGTTCAGTGAGGAACGTCAAAATCAGCCAGAAAAATTTAAGAGAGGTGTTATCTTTGCGTTATGGTCGGGGGAAGAACTCGGACTCATCGGATCTACTCATTTTGTAAATAATCCTGTGCTTCCTTTAAAGAACGTTGCAGCCTATATCAACTTTGATATGGTGGGACGTCTCCGCAACAACAAACTCGTCTTGCAAGGTATCGGGTCTTCACCTATTTGGACAAAGTTAATTGAAAAACGAAATGTGCTTGTCGGTTTTAATCTGTCACTAAAATCCGATCCATATATGCCAACAGATGTGACAGCCTTCTATCCGAAAAACGTTCCTGTCCTCAGTTTCTTCACCGGTTTACACAAGAACTACAACCGGCCGACAGATGACGCTGAAACCTTAAATTATGCAGGTTTAGAACGCATCTCAAGTCTCGCTTATGGGATTGTTTCAGACCTAATCAGTGCGGACACGCGTCCAGAATACGTAAAGGTAGAACGAAACAAACCTGAGCAGGGAAGTCGCGGTACGTTACGTGCATATTTGGGGACTATTCCCGACTATACCACCGAAGACGTTGGTGTGAAACTTTCTGGTGTTGTTGCTGGCGGCCCAGCCGATAAAGCAGGTTTAAAGGACGGTGATGTCATCATTAAATTTGGGACTAAAAAGATTGAGAATATCTATGACTTTACATACGCACTGGATGCTGTAAAAATTGGGGAACCTGTTGAAGTTGTGGTCCTGCGTGATGGGAAAGAGGTAAAGCTGAAAGTTACCCCTGAAGCGCGGAAATAGTGGCATTTGGTAAAATTGTTCTATGTAATTCTCAAAATAGATTTGCTCTGTCAACAACTTTCAAACTTAATACAAGGGACATAGTTTGGCAACCTCGCAGATAATACCATTTCTAATATATAATGTGTCATTGCTGGGGTTTCCTGTAGGAGCGACCTCCGGGTCGCGACCCGGAGGTCGCTCCTACAGCAGAAAGGTCCCTTCAGCAAACAATAAATGTTGAATCTCTTAATGAAATAATATTTATTAGAATTGGTATAATATTTGTTTGTCCCTTGAATAATTAAAGGAGATGTATGAAGCAAAAAATTTTTACTTTAATGTTGTGTGTCTTGATTTCTCTCTCATTTACACTGCTTCCCGGATGTGAACGGATGAGTGAGATGATAGGGCCACCCGACACAACTATGACCACACTTAAAGTTGGGGTACTTCAACCATCGGAATATTACGTTAACTTTGTTAAAGGGGCAGAACTCGCCAGAGACGAAATCAACCAAAACGGTGGTATTCTCGGCATGCAAATTGAGTTTATCTTTAAAAATATTCCGGGTGTTGATCCCAGTGTATCCGAAAGTCCTGTACAGATTGCAACAAAATTAATTGAAAAAGAAAACGTTGTCGCGCTTTTGGACCCCAGTTTTTCAACTGATTACGTGCCAACTCCGCGTGGAATTAAGCATCCTATATTTACTACTTTACCTGCTTTAAATAACACTAAATATTACTTCCTTCCGGAATACAATGGGCCACTTTTTCTTGTTGCTAGCTCTTCCACATTGCCAGCAGAAATCTTAGCGCAATTCGTAAAAAAAGAACTTTTGGCAAATAACACTGCTGTAATTTACCAAGTAAAAGATGCAGATGCTATCAATTTTACTGAGGAATTCCAAGCAAATTTTCAAAATCTCGGTGGTACGACCAGAACTGTTGTTTATAAATCTGGTGATACCAATTTTGACACTCAACTTAGCGAAGTTCCGTATCAAGTTAGAGAGCCAAATGTTGTGCTTCTTCCCAGTTTTGATCCAAAAATTCTCTTATTAATAGAACAAGCATTAGGATTTTGGATTGACTGTCCTTCTTGTTCCGGTGATGGATCCTACTATTGTCCTACTGTCTGTTATAATTTACCACCGCCATTATTTTTGGCAAATGTTAGTTGGGATGAAATCAATAAAGTTATTGCTCCTTTAGAAGGGTACCACTATATCGCAGATCTTTATAAGTCCATAAATGACATTGATACCACACAGCTTATTAAAAACTACAAGAAAATGTTTGGAAGTCCACCTGATAACATTGCGGAATCGGGTTATTATGCTGTGAAACACTTGGCGATGGCAGTCGGAACAGCGCAGTCTGTTGAAACTTTTGCTGTTCGTAATGCATTAGCAAATATAGAAAGTGTTGCTCAAATAATGATGTTTCAATGGTACGATTTTTAATAGTTCGGAATATCTTATTAGCCCCGATTAAAAAAACAGAAAAGCCGTTATCAGCAAAAGTAACTGATAACGGCTTTTCGTTATGTTAATCCAACGTTAAGGAATTACTAAAAGTTTTGCAGGACTCCGTCCTTGACGGTGAGAACAATTGTTTCAATATCTTCATAGATTGCCTCTCCATAAGGATCAAAAGAGAAAGGCCCTAAAATCGTCGGAAAGTGCGAAGTCATTGCCAAAGCATCCCGAATTGCAGCTGAATCTGTTGATCCCGCTTTGGCAATCGCATTGGCGAGAATATTCAAGGTTGCAAACGCTTGTGCTGCCCAAGGTCCAGGAGTAAATCCATGTTCATCCATATAACTCTGGACGAAAGCTTGGTTCTTAGGTGTATCAGTTAGACTTGACCACCCTGCAAAAGTAATCGCATTCTCGGCTGCTTCGCCTACTGCTTCCACTTCTGAATTGGTCAAATCAGGAACAATCAACCTTGAAGATGCAGGAATTCCGAGGGTGCCAGCTTGAGTGATTATCTGTTTCATCTCTCGTGAAAGAGACGCAACAAAAAGTGCATCCGGTTCCATGTTCTTTATATTGGTTAATTGCATATTAAAATCGGTTTCACCTGTTTTATATTTTTCTACGGTTAGAATGTTAACATTGGCCGCAGCAAGTGCTTTCTCCAACTCTTCCTTTAGGCTTGTGGAGTAGGTATCAGCTTCATCATATATAAGCGCTACATTTTCATAATTCAGCGCTGCATGAGTTTTCGCTACACCCCCTGGAACCAGTATATTTGTGGCGATGCCAGCGCGGAAGACATAATCTCCAACCTCTTTACTCAAACCAGCAGCGGAAGAAATCGGACTAAAAGCGACTACTCCAGCCTCCTGTGCAATCGGAAAAGCCTGTTTGAGATGTGTTGAGATTCCAATTCCAACGATGGCAGGTACACCTTTATTCACCAATTCCTGAACGGCTGCTTTCCCACCTTCTATGGTACTCATAGCATCCACATACACAAACTGTATATTTGCGCCTTGCATATTCAACTGATCTCGTGCTAATTCAAGTCCACGCTTCATTGGAAGTCCATACGGTTCGGCGTTTTCTCCTGTCTGTGCTACGGCAACACCGATGGTAACCTCTGGCATTGCCATTGACGGCATTTCGTCATCAGGCATCACAGAAAAGAGTTGAAGTTTTCCGTCCTTGACCATAAGTACAATCGGGTCATACACTGCTTCACCGTTGGGATCAAAAGAGAAATTCCCTAAAATCGTGGGGAAATCCATCGTCTGCGCCAAGGCATCTCGGATCGCAGCAGAATCCGCTGATTGTGCTTTCCCAATTGCCGCGGCAAGAATATTGAGGGTAGCATACGACTGTGCCGCCCAAGGTTCAGCTTCAATACGATATTTCGCTCTATACTTCTGGATAAAGTCTTGGTTTCCGGGTATGTTAGACAGACTCGTCCAACCTGAAAAAGCTATCGCGCCTTCGGCGGCAGCACCCGCTTGCTGGATTTCTGCTGCAGTCAAATCAGGAACAATAAGTTGGACAGTGTCAGGGATACCGAGCTCACCAGCTTGAATGATAACCTGCGTCATCTCTACTGACAGCGCAGAGATAAAGAGAGCATCAGGCCCCATATCTTTAATGCTGGTTAATTGTGTGCGAAAATCTATATCTTTGGTTTCAAAGGTTTGCTCGGTCAGAATGGTGACATTATTAGCCTCAAGTGCCTTCTTCAACTCATCGTTGCTACTTACGGAGTAGGTGTCTGCGGCATCATATATCAGTGCCACTTTCTTATAGCCAAGTTGCTCGTGAGTAAGCATCACACCACTGGGATTCACTATGTCTACAGCAAGACCGGTGCGGAAGACATAATCCCCAATCGAACTCAAACCCGCAGCGGAGGATACTGAGCTAAAAGCGACTATCCCTGCATCTTGTGCTACCGGAAAAGCATCTTCAAGGTAATCTGAAATAGCAATCCCAACAATAGCAGGCACTCCTCTATCAACCAATCTTTGAACAGCTGCAATCGCACCCTCTTCGGAACTCTTATCGTCCTCAAGGATAAACTTTATGTTCCCACTGCCGTGCATTGCGTTATTAATCTCATCTCGTGCCATGAGAAAGCCGCGTTTCATTGGAAGACCATACGGTTCGGCATCTTTCCCTGTCAGAGACACGACAACGCCAATGGTAATATCTTCATCTATCATCTGTGGCATCAGTGGTGCAATCCTATCGCAACCAGAAAACGCCACAGCCAAAGCAATAATTGCCAAAACAGATGTGAATATTGTGATTTTTTTCATATACATGTTGAATCTCCTTTTTTAAATAAATTTTAGAATAACCAATAAACAAAACGCTTACGCCCTCAGTTGAAATTAACTATTGTTAAAACCGAATTTTGTATCAAGCCCTTCTTCATAACTAAACTCACTTAGGCGCAGCATTTATAGTGAACTTTGAAATTATTGGGACACTTTAATGAACCTATTTTGGAAACATAACAGACAATAGAAGTGTCGTAGCACAAACTGTTAGTTTGTGCATATTTGACGCAAACTAACAGTTTGCGCTACAGAAGTGTACCATTAATTATAGATTTACTATAAACATAGAGTATGAAAAAACTTAATCTTTATACATTTTTTCATAGTTAGAAGCTATTGTCAATAAAAAACTGAAAATGATTGTGTTGATGTTTTGTAGTTGACATTGAGTCATTTCTTTCCTATAATCAAAACTGCAATGTGTGGAAATTCATTGTGGGTGCGTTTAGAAGCGTGCCTTCAATGATGACTACACAATTTATTAATCAGCCTGTAGGTTGATTGAACATGTGAAAACCAATAGTATTATATTTCTGAGGCACACTCTATAAACCCGATTAGGGAAGGAGAAATATCATGGATGCCCTCAAGAAAGTTATAGGCGTTGTTCTCATCATCATTGCGGCGATAGTCGCAATTCACACTGTCATTGAACCTTTATACCATACATCCACTGAAGATAATCCTTATAATCAGCCCGTTTGGGCTTACATTAATGTCCTCTCTGCAATTTCAATAGTGCTGGGGGTGATATTTAGTTACGCTCGTATGAGTCGAAGCGGGGGGAATTCAAGCGTTCAGGAATTTATTGCAGCAAACACGTTATTCTACGGATTCATGTTTGCAGCCATTTTCTTCTTCTGGAACTGGTTCGGTATCCTCAAAGCTGATAGTTTTACTGCTGTCGGAGCCGAAACCCGGTCAATGGTATGGATTATAGTTGATGCGCTACTTCCGTTGTTGAATGGTGCATTGGGAGCACACTTACTGCGCTCCAATGCCAGTGAATAGGAAATGGTCTGTGGATAACTTTTGCGTTCGCGTTGTCGGACGCGGAAGTTTTCCTCTGCGCGAATTTGTTTAAGATAATGTAACTTTCTACATAAACTAATGTAATAATTGCATTGTACAATAAAATATGAAATCTGAACTACTTGACACAGTAACAGTAGTCTGAAACAGGAGAAGTTTATGAACACAAGAATTTTTAGGTTTGCGCTATGTGTCCTACTTGCTCTCTCAGTCGCTTGGCTTTCTGGATGTGAAAAAATTATGGATATGGCTCCTCCGCCAGATGGCGAAACAACGCTTAAAGTGGGATTAATTCATCCATATCCCAATTATACCAGTTTTGGCAAAGGTGCAGAGCTTGCCCAAGCGGAAATCAACGCAGCTGGGGGTGTCCTCGGCATGCAGGTTGAGTTAATCTTTAAGGAAGAAACGACTGATACCGTCGTTCAATCTGCAACAGAATTAGTTGAGATGGATAATGTTGTTGCGATATTAGGTCCCCTCTTTTCGAGCCATGCAGTAAAAGTTGGTCCGGTTGCAACCGTTCCTGTGCTTTTGGGAGCAACACGGGCAGAGGTGACGGCAGATGCAACTGACCCAAACGATTTTATGTTTCTCGTTGCTGGTTCCAATGTCCTGCAGGCAAATCTTTTGGCAAAAGTTGCCGTAGAGCAACTCAATGCAAGGTATGCCGGTATGATTTGGCAGAATAAGGATGTGTATTCTGAAGGTTTTGTCCAAGCATTTGGGGCTAGCTTCCAAGAACTTGTCCTTAAAAAAATTGCCGACGAATTTGGGTTGGTAATTGACCCGACAGCCAGCGGTATCCTTAATCAACAAGTCTATGAAAGTGGCGATACCATGTTTGATGTACAACTTGCGAGAATGAAAGTAGCGTACGACTCTCATATACGACCTGCTATTTGGCGCCCTGCTTTGCCTAATCCGGGTCAGTTATACGACACCGGACCTGATGTCCTTCTGCTCGCCAGTTTTCCGCCAGCGAATCCGCTCATAATGAAACAAGCACGGGACATGGGAATTAAATCTATCTTTATCGGTAGCGATGGTTGGGACGATCCGCTAATGTCTACGACTTTGGAAGATAATGAACCTGTTGACGGTTACTATTGTACCAACTTAGATCCGGATGCTGTCCAATTTAATTCTGCTTATACGGCAAAATACGGCTCCGTTGATGGCATTGCAGCAACGGGTTACGATGCCATGAAAATTTTGGCAATCGCAATTGAGACAGTGGGATCAACCGATGACCCGGTAGCGATTCGTGATGCAATTTCTGCAATAACTAACTACGAAGGCGCAACGAGTATTTCGAGTTTTGATGATAACCGAAATCCCATCAAAAGTGTTGGTGTGCGCCAAATTCTTAATGGCGTGCCGCAGGATGATATAATTGTGGCGTCACCTGAGTAGACATAATACGAATCAAGCAACCTATTTATAGTAGACTTTAGAATTAATTGGACATATTGTTCGGTTCGGTTAGGAAACCGAACCTACCGGGGTGTTGAGCATCAAACTGTTAGTTGTGTCCACATCTCTGCACCATAGGCGTCAATTTAAGGATATACCGTATTGTTGGAGGGGTTTGTAACCCCGATTTTATAGGGTGAGGTGGACAAAATCGGGCCTCCAAAGCCCTCCAACAAGAAAATCTGGCACTATATTGACGCTTATGGTTTGTGTCCACATCTGCACAAACTGTATGAAGATAAAAAAATAAATTGGGTAATTTTGCGAGGTTAGGAAGAAATCAACGGTATGAATGCCATTTAGGCATTCCCCGCCTTGCCAGCAGAGATGTACGCCTGCTGCTGACGAGGTTTCCTAACCTCGTCCCCTTACCGAAATATTTATTTAAACTTCATAAAGTTTGTGCTACAAAATGTCCAAATAATTATATGCTTTACTATAAAACAAAAGACGAGTTCTCTGTGGTGAGAACTCGTCTTTTGTTAAATGACCAGACAGGTTGTCCTACTCAAATGTAAACTGCGCAACAACACCAGCATGGTCGGATGGCCACAATCCGGAAGGAAGTCGGTCAGACGGTTTATCGCCGACTGTGAATGACAGGACAGGCAGGGATAGATCCATATTTCGCACAAAGATTTGGTCAATCCGTACCGTGAGATCGCTCACCTCATTTAATATGTCATCGTCTTGACAGCACGTATTGCCAGACTCGTTTCCAGCTCTCATGGCATGCAGTTTGCCTATTATATCATTAGCCTTGCGATTTTCCATTGCACAAGCATTGCATCCAGGATTATTAGCATCTAAACAACATGCGTAAGGCCAATTGTCAAGAGACCAAACGTCAACATAACCCGCTGATAGTAGCATTTGGTAAGCAGTGCCGTCGGGTGCTGGCGTATTGAAATCTCCCAACAGAATAATCGGCATGGTTTCGCCGCTAAGAATATCCACAAGTTCCTGTGTTTGTGCCACCCTGCTTTCTTCTATAAATGCCTCAAGATGTGTATTGACAACGCGGTAAGTGACACCAGACACAGTGGCATCTACGGCTGCATAACCTCTTTTCACTACGAGTCCAAGCATTTCAATTGTAAGCGCATTTTCATAGTTAGCTGTCATCGGATTTGATATTTCAACATCGCTACGAGAAAGAATTACATCATAATCGGTTAATCGGACATCAAGAAGATCAGTCCCCATAACCATCGGCATTTCAATATCCAAATTTTCAACTTGAGCAGCAACTTGATAACTTAAACCCTCTGCTTGAAGTGCATCCATCAAAATATCAAGATAATCCAAGACAACCTCTTCAGCAGAAACTGTTCCACCTAAGAGGAGGTCCCCCGGACTTTGGCGCCGAATTAGTGAAATTTCTTGTAGTCCGACAATGTGTGGTTGATGTGCATTTATTGATTTAGCAATTGCTACAGCACGGCTTGGAAAATCAGATGCCATGACGTTATTGTACATCGTAGCAACTTCCCCTGGTACTTGCCCCAGATTCTCTACAGACAAAAGCGGGGCTGCACTGCTGCCAACGTAAACATTATAGGTCATCACCGTGAGAGGTTGCGTCCCTGCCGGTGTCGTATCAGGCGGCAATATTACTTTATCCGCAATTCTTTCGCATCCCGACACAGCAAAGAGTATGATAAATAATACAAAAATAATTTTTAATTTTGACAAAATGTTTTCCTCCAAGGAAAAGATAATATATGGCGAACTTTGAAATTATTGGGACACTTTGATAACCTGCTTCGGAAACATAACGGACAACAGCAGCGGTAGCACAAACTTTATGAAGATTAAGTAATTAAATCGGTAATTTTTCATTATGCATATTCGGAACATTTTAAACGTTCTTCAGTCCCGTAGGGACGATATGTTTATAGCAGCGCGGATGACCTCATCTCTTTAGTCCCGTAGGGACGATATGTTTCAAAGCACATCAACAATAAATATGCCGTTCCTACGGAACTCAAAAGATAGGTTATCACATTTCTATAAACATATCGTCCCTACGGGACTAAAGAAATTACCGAAATATTTATTTAAACTTCATAAAGTTTGCACTACAGAAGTGTCCCATTAATTATAGGTTTTGCTATAAAATGAGGTTTATCCCTCAGTTTTTATTGTAACAGGCGTCACTAACATACTCCATAGACGAATTCGTCATCTAAAGTTGTTAACTTAACCTGAAGAATTTGATTAATCGTAGTATCTGGAACATCTAAAAGCACGCGGAGATAATTATCCGTAAATCCTGCCAGAAGGTTTTTCTCACCTGCTCTGCTTTCTTCAACTAAAACGCCTTTTGATTTACCAAGCATTCGTTTGCGAAACGATTTATTGAGTTGATTTCCCGATTCAATCATTGCGGTGCTTCGTTCTGCGGAAACGTGAGGGAGAACTTGATCCGGATAAGTCGCTGCAGGAGTGCCTTTTCGCGGGGAATACCGAAATACATGTAGTTGACTGAATCCAATTTTTTCAACGAACTGCAGTGAATCCTTGAAATCTGTATCTGTCTCGCCGGGAAATCCGACCATTATATCAGTCGTAATACCTACATCATCGGAAAAACGGGAACGTAGGGTATCAACAAGATGTGTGAATTGGGCAGTCGTATAACGGCGGCGCATTCGGCGTAACACATTATCAGACCCAGATTGGATCGGAAGGTGAAAGTGGGGCATACACTTCGGAAGATCGGACATCCGCTCCGAGAGAATATCGGGAAAATACATCGGTTCAATTGAACTGAAGCGGATACGTTCTATTCCATCAATGCCGTGTATTCTTTCTAATATATCAGCAATATCCTTGTCTCTACCTGTATCCTGTCCATACGCCCCAAGATGCACACCGGTAATCACAATTTCTTTTATACCGCTGTCGGCAATGCGATGCGCTTCGTCCACGATCTCTGAAAGTGGACGACTTGTCATTCTACCCCGCACATAAGGAATGATACAGTACGTGCAAAAAGCACTGCAACCATCTTGGACCTTTATAAGAGCGCGCGTACGTTTCCCCGCATTGCTAACACCGCTGCTAAAACGTGCATGCTCACGAATCGCATCGTGCTGAACAGGTTGAATCTGGAGCGGTGTCTCAGCGTGCAACTTATCAAGATAGGTTTGAAAGTCTGCTTTCTCACGGTTCCCGAAAACAAATGTAACACCCGGAATCTTCTCAATTGCCTTTCGATCACTTTCAGCATAACAACCTGTCACCAGCACATCTGCATTTGGGTTCTGTCGGATAGCCCTCCGAATTGCTTGGCGTGCTTTCTGATCAGCAGCGTTTGTTACCGTGCAGGTGTTAATGAGATATAGGTCTGCAGGCTGCGCCTCATCTACAACGGTATAACCTTTGCGGACGAGTGATTCCCGCATTGATTGTGTGTCGTATTGATTAACCTTACATCCCATTGTGATGAGTTTTGCTGTTTTCATAGTATTGGTATTGAATCAAATTTGGTATTCGTAAGTGGCAATGGCGATGCTCACAATTGCGGCAGTTTCTGTTCTCAAGATATTTGAACCAATTGTCACTGGGATACATCTGTTTTCAATTGCAGCGTCAACCTCTTTATCGGTAAAACCACCTTCTGGTCCCACTAAAAATGCGATGGATTCTACCTCTGGTGCTTTTCTTAACGCTGCTTTGAGATGTTGTTCCTTCTCATTTTCCCAAAAAATTAAACTGAGCGTGTATTTTTGGAGCGTGTTCAGGCAGTTTTCAAATTGTTGCATTTCACATAGTTCAGGTAACCACGCGCGTTTGCACTGCTTTGTTGCTGAGAGCACGACTCGATGCCAACGTTCACAACGATTTTCGCTCGGTTTTTGTAATGAACGTTCTGTGGACATAGGAACAATCTGTGTTACGCCAAGTTCAGTCGTCTTTTGCAGGATCATCTCCATTTTATCGTTTTTTGGTAAACCTTGGAAGAGGGTCAGAGATGGTGTATTTCTCTCGTAAAAGTTGCGGCTTAAAATCTTCGCCTCCGTTGCCTCTGTATTAATTTTATATATTTCGCCTATACAGATACTTCCTTTTCCATCAACAATTCGGATTGTATCGCCAAGTCCTAAACGAAGCACATTTCGGAGGTGGTGTTGCTCTGAACCTCTAACTGTTGCGATCTTTTCATTGATCTGAATTGAAGGAACATAGAACGTATGCATCTTTTCCTATGTCTATTATCAGGCACTCAAGTTTATGCCACAGTTCGCAATTTTTCTATTACTGCTTTAGGATGTTCGCTCCGAAAAATTGCTGTACCTGCGACAAGAATTGTTGCCCCTTGACGAATAGCGTCTGGAGCTATATCTACTGTTACACCTCCATCAACCGATATGTCAGGCGAATTATCTATTTTCTGAATCTCGTTCCGCAAATTTTCAATTTTATCCAAAGTATTTGGTAAAAACGCTTGTCCTCCAAATCCTGGCTCAACGCTCATCGGTAACACGAGGTCAATATCCGGCAAGTAAGGTGTAACTGCTTCAGTCGGTGTATTTGGTGAAAATGCTAAGCCGGCTTTTATGTTATGTGCTTTAATCGTAGAGATTACCTCATAAGGGGCATCGTTGCTTTCAATATGGAAGGTAATCATATCTGCCCCTGCATCGGCTAAAGCATCAATATAGCGGAGCGGGTGTGTTACCATGATATGGACATCAAAAGGCACATCCGTATTTTCGCGAACGGCAGCAATTAATGGTGGACTTATACCGAAGTTTGGCACAAATTCGCCATCCATTATATCAAAATGGAGTAAGTCAGCACCTGCAGTAACAACTCGCTCTACTTCTTCACCGAAACGGCTGAAGTCAGCTGCTAAAAGGGACGGAGCAATTTTGGGTACTTTATAAATTTAACACACCTCCAATTTTCAGTAGAACGTTATTTCTAATTACCAGCGTCCATTGCAAGGTTATTGATAACGACGTTCATGCAATTTTTTGCCATCTTCAAACACAATTACCAGTGCCGGACCAAAGACCTTGACTCTTCTCTTTTCTAAGTCGATAACTGCTCCTGGCGCATAAGAAGCATTATTGATTACAATGCGTTCACCGTAGTCATCAACGATAACAATTTTAACCTTTCGTGCCCGATTCCCTTCTTCACTGACGGTATGTTTGTGCGTTAACCATCTGCCACTATTTTCAGTTTTATCACGTTCTCCACTAACTTCAAGTGTAATCAGGTCGCCACTATGTACAAGTTTCTCATGGGTAATAATCCCACCTTGTCCAATTGTTGGGTGTGGGATATTTTTGATTTCAACATTCAAACCGATCCCTTCAAGTATAGGCAATACCTCGTTGACAAGCTGCTTCCGAAGGTCTGGTAATTTAATGTTTTGTGGTTTTCTCCCAAGACTAACCAACAGGTTTACAGAGGTACGGCGTTTTTTAGGAGTCCCTTCAGGTGGGCTCTGAGCAATAACAGTATCCGGTAAATAATTTGTAGAATGGACACGCGCAACTGTATTTGCCCGGAAATCCGCTGTTTCAAGTGTTTCGCGTGCTGCATCCAACGATTTGCCAACGACTGAGGGAATAGGTGTAAGATCTGCTCCAGTACTGACTGTGATTTTGACCTTATGATGCGGTTTGATTCCTATATTTGCAAGTGGAAATTGTTCAACGACATTTCCTATCGGTTCGCTGCTACTTGCTTGACGAATTGTCTTTTCTGGCTCTAAACCGGCATTAGCGAGGGAGTGTACAGCTTGATAATAGTTTTTACCGATAAGATTAGGAACCAAAATCTCCGTTGACTTAACCCATTGTGGAATAACAATAAAAACCGTCAACAAACTGACAATTCCCATCACAATCAAGCAATAAATTGCTGTCTTGACCATTCCCCATAAAGTTTTATTAAGTGTGTTCATCTCAGAATCCTAATACAATCATTTACGATGAAATCAAAGTGGAAAAACGTTCCCCATTTTTTAGTTGATACCCGTTGACAAAATCTTGAACTTTCATTACTTTCTTGGTTGCGGGTTGAACTTGCAGCAATTGAAGTTCTCCTTTACCAGTTTTTACAAACAACTGTTGTTCAGTAGTGATTTTAATCGTGCCGGGTAGTTTATTTGGTCCATCCTGCTTTAATGTATGCTTACTTTCATGCGGCAGAGATTGAATTACCTTTAGGAGCATATCTTCTCGAAAAAAGGTATATGCGCCTGGCCATCCTGCTGTGCCTCTAATCAGATTATGAATTGTACTTGCAGATTCGCTCCAATCAATTTGCCCTACTGCTTTCGTCAAGCGCGGGGCATGTGTCGCATCAGCATGATTCTGTGGTGTTGCTTTCGGCGGTTGTCCTTGCGGCAAATCAGTCAATACTTTCACCAAAAGGCATGCACCGATACCTGCTAATTGATTATGTAACGTTTCAGCTGTGTCTTTAGGTTCAATGGGTATTCGCTCCATGCAGATAATATCACCCGTATCTTCGCCAGCGTCCAACAACATGAGCGTTATACCTGTCTCGTTCTCCCCCTTAATTAATGCCCATTGAATCGGAGCTGCACCTCTATATTTCGGCAAGAGAGACGGATGCAAGTTTAGGACACCACAAGGTGGAATATCCAACACCGTTTGCGGCAAAAGTTGACCGAAAGCTGCAACGACAATAACGTCTGGTGAAAGTTGTTTAAGAGTTTCAACAAATTCTGATTTTCTCACTTTCTCAGGTTGAAAAACCTTGAGTTTATATTCTATGGCGATCTGCTTTATAGGCGGTGGACTTAACTTTTTGCCTCTGCCACTGGGGCGATCAGGTTGCGTAACAACGGCTATAACTTCAAAATCGTGGGCAATAAGTTCTTTCAGCGCTGGAATCGCGAATTCACTGGTACCCATAAAGAGAACACGCATTTTTTGTATAGTCCCTATCTTCTGTGAGTTATTGCATAATAGAAATATGATTAAAATCGTATTTCAAGTAGCGGGATAACAAAACCTGCAGGTGGATCCGTTGCCCACCTATTCAACTCAGTGTGTGCTGCGTAAGGTTGTAGTTGTCTTAAATATGTTGAGATGCCATATCTATTTGCATGTGGACCGAAAATAGGAGCACGAGCAATACTGCCATCAGGAGGAATACCGTCATCAGTGGGAGGCGATGGCGGTTTTCGTCCCGGGACACTTGGTGCGGACCTATCTACATTACGTGTATGCCACCAGTCCCAAATACCGATAAATAGTGAAAACGAAACAGCAGTGATACCCATTGCGCGGTAATTCTGTGATGTCAATTCCGGTGCAATTTTACTCGTCTGTATCATTTTTATACCACGAACTCCTAAATAACTGTGTACTGCCGTAAATGGGAGTGAGCTTAACGTAATAATCTCAAATCGACGTAAGGCACTTTCGCTATACTCCTCTTCATGTGTTTCTTGAGGCTGCTGTGTAGGCGGAACACCCTGGTTTTGTGCTTCTGATTGCGGTCCTAACACGAAAATAGTTGCTAAAGTGACCACAAATATGTGAATTCTAAATTTGAACATAGTATCAACCCTTACTTTATGTGGAGGTCTTTATGAAAAGGAGACAGATTTTCTATCTCACACAACCCAAACAAATATTGTAGCGCAAACTGTCAGTTTGTGTCCTCACAGGCACAATCTAACAGATTATGCTACATAGTGGCAACTTAGGTTTACATAGTGCTTTAATTGCCAGTTCAACTAACACTCCGATTCTGAATCCGAAAGAGGTAAAAAATGAGCATCCCCGCCCCTATACATACTGACACATCCGCGACGTTAAAAGTAGGCCAAAACAGACTCTTGCTTACTATACCAAACTGCAGAAAATCAACGACTTCACCTAAGTAGATACGGTCAATAAAGTTTCCAACTGCTCCCCCAAGTAGAAAACCCAATGCAGTTTGCATCCATCGACTGTTACGGAATCTGAAAGAATAGATGAAAATAAAGATTAATGCAGCAATTGTTATCACAATTAACAACATCCGCTGATCTGATAGAATTCCGAAAGCAGCACCTGTGTTTCTATCATGCCGTAGATTAAAAAAACCTGGAATAATTGGATAACCTCCCCCTTTTGGAATATGCATGCGCACAAGCCACTTAGTGACAATATCAAGCAATAAGGAGGGGATCGCTACCACTATTAACGGTAAAACATTTTTGAAATATTGAA
Organism: Candidatus Poribacteria bacterium; assembly: GCA_028824125.1. Lineage (GTDB taxonomy): Bacteria > Poribacteria > WGA-4E > WGA-4E > WGA-3G > MSPOR6. Next base: position 78,266 of record JAPPES010000031.1, on the reverse strand, counting down.
ATGGAGAACTCACTATCTGATTTATCCTATTGATATTAGTTTGTTGATTGATAGATTTTCTTCAATGATTCCCACTCAGCCTTCGTATCAAATTGCTGAGAGATTTTTGGTAACTTGTTCCATTTATCTTGAAATATACTACCTATAGAGGAATTTGTCTGAGCAAAAATCTCTTCGGCTAAGAAAGGGTGAAGCGGGGCAAGGTTTTGTAAAATAACTTTGAATATTGATGTAACAGAAAGCTGCGCGGACTCTAACCTCTTATCTATAACTTCGGATCCACAGAGCTCAATATAAAATTGAAGGTCTGTCCGACAGAAATCGTACAATAATTGCCATATTCCGTAGAAATCTTTGTTCTGATATGCTGCCTCAATATCAATCAAAAGTTTATTGGTTAACGAAACTGCAAGCACATCTGGTTCTAACAGTACGTCAGAAACTTCCGCATCATGTTCATTTGACAAAATGGTATGTGTATCAGAATATCCTTTCTTCTCAAAGTCTGTCAACAGTTCGGCAGTCTGATACAATATCTTTTTAAGCTGTGCATATTTGTGATTGTACGCCTCTAACAACGTTTCAAGTTGTTTGGTCCCGTCTCCTTCAAGCTGAACTTGATGTAATTCTGGGGCTATCGAAATTAACCGTAAAACATCTGCGGGATATTTTTTTAGGAATTTTTCCTGTACCTCAGTGTTCCAAACTTCCTCAGCAATTCTGTTCAGTTTTAAGAATTTAAATGGTTGACTTGATTTAGTAGATCGGCCTATCTGAAGTGATGTTGCAAGCATACTTAACTCCCCTAACCATTTTAAAAAAGCGGTTGGTGGGGCAAAAGCGACACTCGTGGAAGCATCATCGGGAGATTTCTTAAAATCTGAAGTGTCAAGCATTTGAAGTAAGTTTGCAAAACGACTTTCAATGTAGGTGGACTCCTTACGGAAGTCCTTTGAATGACAATTCATGCAGACCGCATCTGCGGGCAATAGTTCTTCTACACTCAAACGGAACCAATGTTCGGAACCACGACGAATAGAACTACGAACAACACGAAGAATCTTTTTATCTGTAACTATGCTGTTGCAATTATCACATCTTAGTATGGGAAGTGGTATGCCCCATTGACGCTGTGATGAAATAGGTATATCGGGGGTACGCATCATTTCACTTTGAATATCGTCCCGTATCTCGTCATCGTAATGTTCCCAATACTCAGATGATTTTGCAACCGCCTCTCTAACGCCACTGGAAGTAACGGAAAACATCCAATGACGGTAAGGACGGGAAACTGACAAACCATTACAGCGTTGACATTCAAGTTGTTTTATTTTCTGTTTTCTCGCTTTCATTAAGCATCCACGATTTTCCAATTCATCACTAATAAACTGAATTGCCTCAAACAAATTTAATCCACACAAGGTATCTGCATCTTCTGTGAACCTGCCGATTTCGTCAAAAATAGAAGTTATTGGTGTGGATGTTATAAATTTTGCGTTGGTAGAATTGTATATCTCCGGTAATGTATTAAAGACACTATAACTCAACGAATGGTGTGCAGGATTTAGAGGGATGATGCCCGCTAACAATTCCTTTTTTTGCAGTGAATCAGAAATACTCCCTACTATTTTATTCGGTATTTCAAAAAAAGGTAAGTCACTTAGTGAAAAAAGTGGATGTGAAATAGTGCAATTATTAAACTGCGTTGCTTTTATTTTCGCAATAGGGACTGGATATTTCTTACTTTTCGTGTTTGGGTCAACAAAATTCTTGAATTGTGGTTCAGAAAAAATTAGATATTGGTTTTCAAATTCAGTCAGCAAAAAGGTGGTACTTCCATAAATTCCGATTGCAATTGTTCCAGCGACTTCCCACAATTGAGAAATTGGGAAACGGACAACGAAATAGACATCTTTACCGAATTCTTCAAAACCGTTGTTGAATGGAAACTTCACATAGGTATCTAAAACGCTATTAGAAACCGATGTAACTGTTTTGTCGGTTTCCAACGGGGAAACACATTTTGGACACCAATCGCTAAGTTTCAGTTCATCACGTAGGAATTCAGTGTCCCGTAGTCGGTCAAAAACAGTAAACAGTTTAGTTTCGTAGCGCATTTCCAATGTTTTTTCAGCAGAACTCCAATCTGCAAAAATTCCGAGTTTCTGCAATTTCTGCTGTTGCGCTTTCAATTGTTGGCTGTAAAATTGTTGACACTGTTTTCGGTAATTGATGATATTTTCCGCAGCAGTAGTCGCTTTTTCCCGAACTACGTTCGCCTCAATACCGAAAGGAAAGGTTTCCCAAAGTGGTGAATAAGCGACAGTATGCCCCTGCATTATTTCATATTTCAGAAAAATATCTTGATAAATTTTACTGCGCAGTGTGTCAATGCTCAATGTATGGACAGGGGTCGGCATTTCTCGGATCACATAAGTCGGTAATTCCGTAGTTTTTTCATCAACCTTGTAGACATTTTGAGTTGTCCACAATTTGAGAATTTCCGCTTCATCGGAACTGTTTAAAACATTCTCAGTTGGGGCAGATGTTAGGTTTTCTTTTTTAGATTTACCCCGAGAATGTTTTGGAGAAGTGTTTCCTGATGGAGATTTTGCCTTTTTCATAAAATAAATAGTTGTGTCCTAATAATAGCACGAAATAGTTTGATATCTGCCAGACTCAAGATAGTTTACGGATACAACAATGACCTGAGAACTTGCAAGAGAACGAGTAAAATTATCGGAGAAAAGTCAATTCCCAAATTCCGAGTCATCGGATAAAGTAGGTTTCGAATAGGTTGTAATAGTGGTTCAACGATTTTACCTGTCATCAAATAAATTCGCCGGACAGTTAAATTTTGTGTTCCGAACACCACCCATGAAAGCAAGACGTTTACCAATACAATCAACGAGTACAGATTCAGTGCTTCTCTGAGTAAATATGCAAGAATTTGCATTAAGGTGAATACCTTTCCTACTTTTCCGTGCCAAGTTGTTGTGCCCGTTCCGTTGCAGCAAGGATTGCCTCGGCAAGCGTTGCGCGCAAACCACCTCGTTCAAGTGCATGAAGTCCCGCAGCCGTTGTTCCCCCCGGTGTTGTGACTCGGTTCTTGAGTACAGCAGGGTGTTCTTGAGATTGCGCTAACATCGTCGAGGCCCCCAAAACCGTATGTATTGCCAAAGTTTGTGCCTCTTGCCGTGGTAAACCGACATGTACACCAGCATCTGCTAATGCTTCTATGAAAAGCGCAACATAAGCAGGACCGCTACCGCTAACTCCTGTAACCGCATTTAGATGACGTTCCTCCATAACTAATGTAGTGCCACAAGTGTTGAATATTTGCTGTGCTATGGCAATATGTTTTTCATTTGCAACACTCCCAGCTGTTAATACAGAAATTGCTGCTTCAACGGAAGCCGCAATATTTGGCATTACACGAACAACTGGAGGCGGATTTTCGAAGTATGATTCAAGTGTTTCAGTTGTAACACCAGCAGCGATACTAATAATCCATTGCGGAGATGAGAGACTGTGTGCTACTTGTGGTAGGATGTGGGGCACTGCTACGGGCGGAACTGCACATAGGATAACATCTGTTATTTTTATGAGTTCGTCAATGTCTGATGCAGCGTTCACATTTTTCTCTTCACAGAGTTGGGTAACCAATTTTTTGTCCAGATCGGTAATCCAAATCTGTTGTGCTGGAAGCAGACGGTCAGCAATACTTCTTGCAATAATACCGCCCATTTTTCCCACACCGATTACACCCAATTTTAGGTTATCTACTACCATTTTACTCCTAAAAAAAGACACTTTAGAACTCACGCTCAAATTCAAGATAACTCGTATTAAATCGTGGTTTCAAAAATTGCCCTACCTATTCTAACAAGGTTTGCTCCTTCTTCGATTGCAACCTCAAAATCATTTGTCATCCCCATGGAAAGATATTGCATTGTTATGCTGGGAAATTTCTCGGCCGTTATCTTTTCTGAAAGCGTTCTCAGCGATGCAAAAGCTGGGCGATTTACCTCTGGAGAAGAACTTAGCATCCCCATTGTCATTAACCCGACAATGCGTACGCCTGAATACATTTGTGACTTTTCTAAAAAACCGAACACATCCTCCGAATCTAAGCCGAACTTACTTGTTTCACCAGTTGTATTGATTTGAATTAATATATCCGCTTGTTGCTCGCGTCCTTCTGCGCGGCGTGCGATCTCAGCTAAAAGTCGCAAACTATCTACTGAATGGATTAAACTAAACATCTCTAAAGCAGATTTGACTTTGTTCCTCTGCAGATGTCCGACAAGGTGCCATTCACACATTTGCAAGCCTGATGTTGCGAGAGAGGAATGAATTGGCTCGTATTTCTGCTGTGCTTCCTGCACGCGGTTTTCTCCAATATCGGTTGCACCAGCTGCAAGGACTGTCTGAATCTCTGTTATTGAACGTCCTTTCGTAACTGTAACGAGTTTTATTGAATCCGGGGCACGGCCACTCCGTATTGCAGCTGCTGCAATACGTTCCTTGACGCTTGTAAAGTTGTCAGGAATCTGATTCAATCCCATTTTCCTCACGTTCTAATGTTTCTTCGGGGTTATCCGTAACTTTTGACTTCTTCTCTGTTTTACCAGTTAAACGTGAATATAGATTTTTCCACTCATCAGTGTCTATTTGTGTGCCGATAAAGGTTATCAATATACCTAAGCTAACAATTCCGATACCGACTATCACAAAATGATTAGCCTCTGTGTAAACTTGGGTTACTCTAACTGCAGTCGTAGTTTTCTTAGACAACTCCTTTTGATATTTAGCAGGATGGAAATAACCCCGCATAATGAAGATGAGACCGAGAATACACGTTAAAGTTGATAACGATACAAACAAAGGACGCATTTCCAATTCTCACTTTAGTCTCAGACCGACGACTAAAATCGGACACTTAAATGATACCATTTTTTTCCCAGCAATGCAAATTTGTTTCAGACCAAAATCTATTGTAGCAACTTGAGTTATATTATTTATGTTAATTCAGGATTTACGCATTCCCCCTTGATAAGGGGGTTAGGGGGTTAAAAAGTCGTTATTTCAATGATATTTCAGTGATTTATCTCCCCGGACGCTATCGCTATGGGGGCCCGCCCCCTAAATCCCCCTTATCAGTGGGACTTTAAGAGAAAATGCGTAAGTCCTGTTAATTAATGAGTTGTATAAATGAAAGCATTCTACCTGTTTGTCCACCTTCAGCCCGATATGAATAAAACTTATCTGTGTGACAAGCGGTACAAAAAGGAGATATTAAAATTGATTCGGAATTTACGCCGATATCAACTAATTGACAAAAGATAGCTGTCTGCAAACTCAGGTTTAGTCCATTGTGTACAGTGTCACCGAAGTGTTCCACAAACTGAGAAATTAAATTTGAACTAACGGTATAACAACACTTTTGAATAGAAGGCCCCAAATAGATAAGGCAATTTTCTGCAAGAGTGCCAAAATTGTTTTTCATTTGTACCAGCGTTTTGGCAGCGATTCGTGCCAAGGTGCCGCGCCATCCGGCATGTGCAATCCCGATGGCTGGCGTGGGTATGTCTAAAATAAAAATTGGGACACAATCCGCAGTAAAAATACCAAGAGTATCACCTCGCTGAGCTGAAATCAGGGCATCCCCTGTTTTTTTAGGTGCATTTTGGTTTTTTACGTTCCAAGATGAAGCTGCGACAGCATCAGCATTTATGACGGTATCACTATGAATTTGGTGGCAATATTTTAATGCCTTGATACCAGTTTCGGTTGAGAAGATATGTTGATTTTGAGAAACAGCAGCCGGGTTGTCTTCTACATGGAAAGCTAAATTAAGTGAGGCATAAGGTGCTTTGCTTACGCCTCCACAACGCAGACTTATTCCTGCATTGACAAAGCCCATATCTGCTAATTCATTAATTGTGTGATACATATTGTTGTCAAGATATATAATCTTCCCGGGGCGGGCTAAAAATATCAAGGGCTATTGCCATTTTGTCGAATGCTTTGGCACTATGTTTCACATGAGAGGGAATAATATAAGTATCACCTTTTTTGAGCGTTCGCGATTCTCCGTCAATGGTCAATTCAAAAGCAGAAGCAGTATCATCACCAGGATTAATATCAGCCGTGCGATTCTCCGTCAATGGTCAATTCAAAAGTGCCTTCTAAAACCATACCCATCTGTTCATGCAAGTGGCTATGCTCCGCAACCGTACTGTGAGGTTGTAGATGGACATAAGACATCATAAGTTTTTCGCCATGGATTGTCTGAATTGTAACCCCATCAAAAACCTGTTTTTCAGGTTGGGCATTAATATCAATAAATGGCATAGAGACAACTCCATTACTATTGGACAAACGGGTAACCATTTATAGAACTTAGAACTTCGCTATGGAAAAGATATGTTTGGATCAGCAGGTTCAACATAAAGTAACCGTTTACAACTGGAACAATAAACCAATTTTTCATATTTTTGCGCTTCTTTGAGATTTTGCGGCTGAATCGTGAGTCGACAACTTTCACAAGTGCCATTTTTGCCCAATGCTATAAAATTGGTTTTATGCCGTTCTCTCCATCGATGGTACTGTGTGCTGAGTTTCTTATCAATTTTCGGGAGAAATGTGTTCCGCTCTTCTAATTTTTTATTTATCTGTGCTTCCAAATTTTTCTGTTCAGATCGGAATTCAGATGTTTTCTCTGAAGTTTTTTCGTTTTCGCGAGCAATATCTGCTTCCAGCTCTTCCAATTCTGCCTTCAACTGATCGCCCTTTTCCATCAGTTCTAATATTTCCTCTTCCGTTTCCGAATCCTTCTCGTCAAGGAATTCAATCTGATTTTGAAGTGCAGTATAGGCTTCGTTTGATGTGACTTCACGTTGTTCATTTCTATATTTTTCGCGTTGAACCTCGTTCATTTCTAATTCTGCATTCTTAGAGCGCTGTCCTTTCTCAACTTCGGCAAGTTCATCAGATTTTGCCGTTATATCTTCTCTGTATTTTGTAATGCTCGCTTCTAATTGCTTAATATGACGAGGGATAATTTGTAGTCGTTGGTGGAAAGACAACAGCTCCCTATCATGCTCCTGCAACCGATAAAGCAAAGCGAGCTGCTGCCGCAAAGATTCGTTAACCATTATGTTTCTGCCTCCTTTTCAACGAGGAACGCGAAAAAAATACCCAATTGATATAAAATAAAGAGCGGAATCGCCATCAGCAGCATCGAACCTGGATCCGCAGGCGTTAGCAAAGCTGATATGACACAGATACCCAACAAAGCAAAACGTTGTTTCCCGCGAAAACCTTTCGAGTCTATGACACCGATACGCGCGAGAAATGCCATTACGATAGGTAATTCAAAGGCAACTCCGAACCCTAAAATTAGCTGTGTTACAAAGGTAATATAAAATTTCAAATCCCAAAGATTTTTATACTGAAAAAGACCTGCTGCGAATTGCAGGACGACTGGAACAACAACAAAATATGCAAAAACCGCGCCAAGAATGAAAAAGAAGACGATGGTGAAGAAAAGCGGTACCACTAATCGCTGCTCAGACCTATACAATGCGGGAAACACATACATCCAAATCTGATAAAGAATTATCGGTAATGAGAGTAATATGCCAGTCGTTATGCCAATTGTTAGGAATGCCATGATACTTTGAAATGGGCCTGCTAAGATGATTTCAGCTTCCACACTTGATGTGCCGCTGCGCAGTGCAAGTGCCAAAAAACCGAGGGTTGATCCTTCTGACCCTGCACTTGCCTCAATCGCGTTGGCGACCATACTCATCATAGGACTCTTCATCGGGAGTTCAAGTACATATTTTATTGGCTTCGTAAAGGACAGACCTAGTACTGTAAAAACACCTAAAGCCACGAGAGAAATTATAATGCGCCGCCGGAGTTCCTCCAGATGCTCCCAGAAGTTCATTTCCACATCTTTAGATTCCATAATGATACTTTGCTAATGGAGTTAGGTTGATTTAGGGGGTTTGATTGTTTTATCTGGATCAATGTCAATTTCGTCTGTAGCTTTTGTAATTTCATCTTGGATCTCGCTCCCGACACTTTTAAATTCCCGAATTGCTTTTCCCAAAGACTTTCCCATCTCTGGTAACTTTTGCGGCCCGAAAATTACCAATGCGATCACAAGGACAAAAAAAACTTCCATTGGGCCTATTCCCATCATGTTTTGGTTCCTCCTTCAATGAGATGCTGCAAATTGGTATAAATTATAGTATATCATAAATGATATGCATTGACAACAAATTTGGCTGGGTTATTTAGTTTTAGTTTTTCGGACGATGTTTTAACACCTATTATATATCCAAGGCCGGTAGGTTCGGTTAGGAAACCACACCATAATGTCAATTTAAGAACAACATCAGATTTTATGAGTATTCACGTTTGTAGTCGTGCAATTCATTGAGCCTCTTACATTCTGTAGGCGGGGAATGCCTAAATGGCATTCATACCGTTGATTACGACCTCCTGGTCGCGACCAGGAGGTCGCTCCTACCAGAAGAAATCGGGATTATAGCCCCTAACAAGAAAATTAGGCACTAAATTGACAGTTATGGTTCGGTTAGGAAGCCGCACCCGCCAAATGCCAAAAGCGCATTTGGCGTTGATTCACCGCCCTTGGGTATTAACTTTGAGTAACCTCAATAACGGCAAACTCTTAAAACTAAATAACCCTGAAGCCTGTCCAAATTTAGTTGACCAGCTATGCTTAACATGCTATCATGTTAGTGCCGGGGGAAGAAGGTATCAATCCCAGCCTCAACATCTTCAATCGGATGTCCATACTGTTTTTGATATTTTTCGTTGGCGGCGCGCTCGGTTTCGGTGAGTTCGGTCAGCGGGAAAAGGAGCGTTTCCCGGCTGCGTTTGCCAGATTCGCTCATGGCGATATTCATTTCTTGGTCCTGTCTTGCAAGCGCTGCACCGTATTCCGGTTCCGTATCATTGAGCACGGCTGTGGCAATGCTGAGAAGTTCATCTGCAATAGCAACCTGTCTTTCAGCAAGCGGGTAGTGTTTGAAGGGATTTTCCCAAGTTACCGTTTGATCGGGGAGTTCCAATTCAATCTTTTCTATGACTTCAACACCGTTCACATCAATCGTGGAACGTTTGGCACGGTGAGCGACACCTTTTGCGCCAGATTGCAGGTCGGATTCGGGGGTTACGTAGATATCTTCCCCTACAATGGTGCCTTTGCTACCATCAATCTGGGAGATACCGTTCTGTCCACGACCAAGGGAACGAGCATGGATAACATTAGAATATATCATTATCGCAGTTGCATTGTTGTCAAATTCAATAACGCCCAGACTCCATCTTTCATTGGTATGGTTCCGTTTCATCTGGTCAATAATGGGAATCACAGGTGTTGATTGTGTTATGCCGAGTGCTGATTTTGGTTCACCCCCAGCGCGTAGCCGAAGCATACTCATACCGTGGTAGCCGCCTTCATGGAAAATTCGGTAAATTCGAGCGACATCGCCTATGACGCCCGCTTCAATAACCTTTGATAGAAATCGTTCCCGCGGGGCACGATAATAGTTTTCTGCAATTTCAAGTTTTACATTGTTCACTTTGGCGCGCTCAATTATCATATCAGATGTTGGGAGTGTCATCGCAATAGGGGTTTCACAAAGGATATGTACACCTGCATCAGCCATAAAACATGCGATCGCGTGGTGTGCTACTCCCGGCACAGTAATGTCTACGACGTCAAGCTCTTCATGCTCAACAAGATCACGTACATTTGTGTAAGGATTCACGCCGTATTTTTCGGCGCAGCGCGTTGCTGCTGCTTCGTCTATATCGCAAATCGCGACGAGATTGTATACATCCTTGAGTTTCGCTATAACGGAGAGATGCGTGCCAGCACCACGGCGACCAGCGCCAACTAAAGCGATATTGAGTTTGGACATTAAAAGACTCCTTAGCTTGAATTTCACTCAAAATCAGTTTTGTATTCAACGTTCTTACTATATTAACCTAAGTTGCTATCTTGTAGCACAAACTTTTAGTTTGTGCTTATGAGTTCGCAAACTGAAAGTTTGCGCTACAAATATTGGCTAATTATCAGCATATTTTCATTTAAGACAGTGTTTCCGTGTCTAAAAACTTATAGGTAGCAACTTGGATTAAAATAACACTTTTCTAAAAAAGAGTCAATCAAAATCAGTTTATTAATAGGACTATTACGTCTTAAGAATATCAGTTAATGAGTTAAGTCTTGAACGGTAGATGCGGTTAGGAAACCGCATCTACCAGAGAGTATTTATATGTGGGAGTGCATAATTATTTGACGCATCAACACAGAAAAGGAAATCCTCTATGTCAAACCTGATTGAGCATGCCAAAACATTAGAATCTGATGGACACATAGCCGAAGCCATCCAAACCTATGATGACGTTATCCGCAGCCGAAGTGACTCGGATATACTTGCCTATGCAAACTTTCGCCTTGGACATATCTACCAAGAATGGGGCGAACTCTTTGCGGCACAGAGGTTTTTGTCGCAGGCACACCAATTCGATCCTGAAAATACTGACATTCGAAATGCAATTGACAATCTCAACCAACACTTTTCTGAAAACAGACAACAGATTACCGACCAAATGTCTCGACAAAATAGCGATCAAATCGTTTCGCTCTTTCGCATTGCGACCGGCATCAAACTAATAGCAATGGATAAATCGGTGCAGGCGTATCCGTTAATGAAAAGCCGGACAAAAATTTTTCCAAACGCTGCTGTCGCAAAACATCTCCTGACTGACATCAGCATTACAGACGAAGAACGTAATTCTGCTATTGAGTTTCTGATAGAAAGAGAGTGGCTTGTCAACACCGGAGTCGAACTATATACCATCGCTAATAGTGGGTTATACGCTTTTTATACTGCGCTTGCCCAACTACATATTGACAATTCCGCGTATTCGGATGCCATCACCTGCTATGAGCAAGCGTATAGACTTGACAATTCGCAACCCGCGCCGTTATATCAGAAAGTTATCTGCTATGCTGCCCTTGAGGAATGGAATGATGCGATTACAGTCATCTCTGAACTCCCTTCTGAAGTGCCTGCAGAAATTAATCAGATAGCATATTATACCGCTATTGCAGAAAGTTATCATCACACTTTCCAAGAGAGCGGTGCTGATTCCGATAAACAAAAGGTAATTGAGGCGTGTGAGAAAGTGTTGCGTTTGGACAAAAAAGACAAAGCGATTTCAAAGCTCCTTGCATCTTATCAAAATAAAAAAAGTTGGTGGCGTAGAGAATGAGTTTTAGACATTTACCCGAAGGTGCTAAAGCGCGTTTCGGAAAAGGCATCATCTACCAGATTCAGTTTTCTCCCGATAGTGCTATCAAGATGAATCGCGTTAATTTGGTATAAAAAGACTAATACTTAGGATTGTTTACAACACAAGCACTTATGTATTCCTGAGCGCGTTGTGCAGCGTCTATCGGTGACATAACGCCTGACATCACTGCAACACCTGATGCCCTCGCTCCCAAGCACTCACTAACACGCGCTGGTGTAATTCCTCCAAGTGCAAACACAGGCAAGCTTACCTGCTTTACCAACTTTTCAAGGTTTTTTACACCAACTGCCGGACCATATTGTGGTTTGTTTACTGTCGGATAGATTGGACTATAAGTGATGAAATCTGCACCTTGAATCTCTCGTTTTTTGGCAGCATCAACACCGTGTATTGAACACCCGATAAGAACATCGGAGTCTAATTCTGCTTTCACTTTGTCTACAGACACATCGGTATCGGGGAGATGAATACCGGCAGCACCTATATCCATCGCGACTTTGACATTAGTGTTCATGAATAGGTGGGCGTTGTGCGTTTGACACAAATCGGAGATGGGTTTCGCCAGTTTGAATAAAACAACGTCATCTAAATCCTTTTCGCGCAACTGGATTGCTTTCACCCCGACATCTAAAATTTCTGAGACCACTGTAAGTAAAGATTTTGGTGCACACAAATGTCTGTTTGTAATGACATACAGATTAAAATCAATCATTTTGTTACGATTAGATACGCCGGAGTCTCGCAGCGAACGTTCCATCGACTCCATGCTCGTGGGGAAAAGTTTGCAGAAAGCCCTTTGACGTTATGCCACTCTGTGGAATATCAGGTAAGAATTCACTTGCCTGTTCCAAGGTAAACATCGGAAAATTCTTCAAAAACCGACTGATGATTTCCTCATTTTCTGTTGGTTCAATTGTACAAGTGCTGTAAACCAAAACACCACCGGGTTTGATATGCGGCGCAGCATTTTCTAAAAGACGGTTCTGTAGATCGCTAAGAGAACGTAGTTGATCTGAGGTCTTATTCCAACGGATATCGGGATGCCGTCGAAGTGTGCCGAATCCTGAACAAGGCGCATCAACAAGCACAGCATCTGCAGTGCTGATAAAACTGAGATCCGATTTTGTAGCATCTACTGTTCGACTTTCAACGTTCTGAACATCAATGCGTTTGCAATTTTCTGCCAGCACAGCAAGTTTCTTTTCTGAAATATCAGCGGCGATGATTTTCCCCGAATTTTCCATCAGGCAAGCGATGTGTGTCGTTTTACCCCCTGGCGCTGCACATAGATCCACAACTAACTTGGGAGATTCTGGCATGAGAAGGGACGGGACTAACATGGCACTCTCATCTTGTACATACACATCTGGGCGATTCATCAAATCTATTAAAGATATTTCATCTTTAGAACCGGAAACTTTATCGTCTGCAGTGATTGATGGATTTTCAACGACAATTCCATCTGGTGCAATCTTAGAGGGTTTAACAGATAATCCATTTGCCTTAAGGGATTGACAAAGCTTGTCACGATTTGTTAGAAGGGAATTCGCACGGAAAGTGAGCGGAGCCACCTGATTGCTTGCTTTACAAAACCCCAAGGTCCACGATAACCCGCGCGCATTTAACCATCTTTTCACTAACCATTTCGGATATGATAAGGTATAAGCTATATGTTCTATGGGATGCGTTTCAAGTGCAGGATAAGTTAATTCTGTGCCTTTGCGTTGCACTGAACGCAAAACTGCATTGATAAAACCGGCTGTCTTTTTTCTATTTTTTACAAGTTGGACGGTTTCAAAAATTGCGGCGTGTGGAGGAATACCGTCAAGGTGTAACAGCTGAAAAGCACCGAGCCTAAGGATAGCACGATGCTTCACATCTAATCGAAATCGTGGATTGATAAAATGTTCCAGCACCCAATCCAGTTGCTGTTGCCACCGAACAACGCCGTAAACAAGCGCGTTTGCTAATCGGCGCTCGCGACCATTTAGCGTGGATTGCTTGAATGCATTGTCAACGACAGCCGCGATCGACACATCGGTTTCAGAGAGGTTTAACAGACATGCCAATGCGACTTCGCGTGTGTTCATATTTCATCTTCTCTATACGCTAAGGTTTATTATAGAGCGGTTATGCAGTAAGAGCGTTCAATTGGCGCATGATGCGTGATTTTTGACGATTCGCGGTGCCTTTTTTAATGACACCTTTACCTGCTGCTCTATCAAGTAAGCTTGCGGTGGTTTTGCACAATTGTTGCGCTTTTTCCACATCACCTTCTTGCAATGCTAATTCGGTAGCTTTTAGCGAAGTTCTGAGACTCGCTTTACGGTGTCTGTTCCGCGTGCGTTTTTTCGCATCCGCGCGTGCATGTTTCTTTGCTGATTGTCTATGCAAAACGAAAACTCCTTAGTTTAAAGTTTAACTGATTCTTTATATAATCATCTTAGAATTATACCACAAAATACAGCGTTTGTCCATAATTTTTCACAATTCACAATTAACGTATTATAGCCAACTTCTTTATGATAGTGTATGTTTCACCTTTTGAAACAACAGAAATGTGGCAGATATATATCCCTCCCGATACTGCCAACCCATAAGATGTCTGCTGATTCCACCACGTCCGCCATATCCGTTTATCAAGTCTATCATCTACTCCTTCGATTCTTTTAATCAAACTGCCACGAACATCGTAGATGTTCACCTTCATCTCAGAAATTTCAAGATTTCCCTCAACCCGAAATTCTGTCCGATTGTTAAAACGCACAGGATTTGGCGATACAATTACATCTTTCCAGACGAATCCCTCTTCTAAAATAACAGACTGCTTCACCGATACTGCACCGAGCGGATACCGTACAACCACCATAAGGGTATTTGCACCAGGAGAAAGTGGAATTGATGCTGTGTAGGTTTGCTTTTCTCTATCTAACTTTGCCTCTACACCACTCGGATGCACAATTATGTCAATCGGAAAATCTGAACGAAATGTGCCTGTGATTTGCAGCGGATTCTGTTTGACAATATCTGGTAATTCAAGCGTAACCTGTGGCATCTGCCGCTTCGGTTGAAACATATCCGTGAGGAGACTATCCATCGTAACTAAAACCAATTGGGTAACCTTTGTCACTAAACGGAAGTTTATTTTATCAAGTGTATCACTGAATGTCCGATAGAACGGATTAGCGTCATAGTTTTGCGAGTCTCGCCACGGTGTTGAACTTTCAATTAAGGTGACTGCCGGATACCCTACATCCCAAAAAGATTTGTGTGATGAGATGTCAATAAATTCGTCATGTGTTCGGCGTATTTTCAAGCCGATGTCGTACCATGTGTTAGAAATTGCGAGGGCGCGGCTTATCCACACTGAATCTCTATTGGAAATTACCTCAACTAAGTCGCTTTTCCAGTTGAACCCGAGCATGTCTAAATTAAATACTGCTGCAATTTTTTCGGAGTCTGGCGTCCGCTTTAGCATTGAAGCGTCATTTTGAGAGCTGCCATTTCCAACTGCCTTACGGACATAGTTGCGACTCCCCAGAAAACCGATCTCCTCACCACCTAACGCGATAAATCTTATTTCATGGTCATACTCATACTGACTTAAGATATTGGCAATTGCCAACATTGCCGCTACGCCTGTGCCGTTTTTGTTTGCGCCTGGGGCACTTGATGCCAATGGATTCCAACTCGGTTCTCGTGACGCTTGCGTGTCGTAGTGCGCACAAATAATAAAGATGTGTTTGCTTGATGAAGTCGGCTTAGAGGGTAGCACTGCAACAACGTTTCGAATGCCGCCCACAACCTGTTCACTTACCAGTAACCGTCCGGAACTAAGAAACTTGGTTTTAATATGATCCGCCACGTTATGAGTTGCTTCACGATGATGCGCGCTGCGTGTGCGATACGCCAGCGCATTCCGAGAATACGCGATATTTTCCTGTAGAGCCGTAACGTGTGAAACCAGCGAATCGGATTGCACTTTCTTGATGAGTTCATCTCTACGATCAGCATGTGCAAAAGTTGAAGGAAAAAATGAGAATAAACAAGTAGCGTAGATTAAAACTACAGAGAGTGTATTGGATAGACACTTAAAACGACTTGACATAAGAATGTATTTTTGATATTATGTTAAGACAAATTAGTAGTTAAATTGTAGCATTTCCATAACTCGTTTTGCACAACAACACTTTATTTGACGCTTATATTTATTAGCGTTAATCACTTGCATTTCAGACAATAACCTCTTTGATTTTATCAGTTTTTGAGAGAGATTGCAAACAAAGAGTCGGAGTCCAATCATGCCAGCAAATCTACCTCCAACATACTATAAACTCAAACATCAACATGAAGCAGCTAAAACAGATGAGGAACGACTTAGCCTGTTAGAGGAAATGTTGCGCATTGTTCCGAAACACAAAGGCACAGAGAAAGTTGTATCTGATCTTCGCAAACGTATTGCTGTCATAAAAAAAGGGCCGTCTGCAAAAGGGAGCAAAGGGGCGGGCAAAAAGAGATATAGCGAACATATTCCGAAGCAGGGGGCTGGACAAATTGTAATGTTGGGGCCACCAAATAGCGGTAAGTCGCTTATGCTCTCCAATTTCACAAAAGCAAAATCTGAGGTATCCCCCACTCCCTACACGACCACCATGCCTGTTGTCGGAATGCTCCAATATGAAAATATCCAATTCCAACTTATTGATACACCTTCTATTATGCCTGATTTCATTTCGTCAACGGTGTTGACGTTAGTTAGAAATGCTGATTTGCGCTTAGGGGTCGTGAGTCTTGCCAGCGATGGTCTGTTAGACGAATTAGATGTAGTGTTAACAGTGTTTAACGATCAAAAAGACGATGTTGAGGATGACGAGGGCAGATACCTCGTTGTTGCTAATCAATTGGACGCACCAGGGGCACCAGACAGGTTAGAGATTCTGACAGAGTTTTATGGAGACGAGTTACAAATCTATCCCATCTCTGCGGAAACAGGCGAAGGCAAAGAGACTTTGTTGCAAACACTTTATAACACATTAAACATTGTCCGAATTTATCCGAAAGCACCCGGTAAATCGATAGAACGTGATGCCCCGATTGTTCTCCCGAACGGTTCAACTGTCCTCGATGCTGCGCTCGGCTTACACAAAGATTTTGCCGAATTCAAATTTGCTCGGATATGGGGACCCGAATGGCTTGATGGCCAACCTGTTAGCCGTGATGATGTGATTTATGATGGAGATGTTGTTGAATTTCATTTATAGTAAACTTACAATTAATGAGACACTTCTGTAGCACAAACTGTCCGAAGATTAAGTTATTAATTCGGTCATTTTCTATCCAATGCAGGTGTACACCTCTGCTGGCGAGGTTTCCCAACCTCGCCAATGTCCAGGTAATTGAGGATTTTACTATAAATATACGACTTGTGCTAAAATGAAATATAGAAAAAATAAACATCCATATCTGATATATTCACTATTTATCCACATTGTTCTGCTGCTGTGTGTATGGTGGTTTTCTCCGACAGATGAATCGCAGCTACTTTACAGAAAGTGGCCTATCGTTGACATTTTTCAGATACCCCGTGCTGCAGTTGCCAAACCGCCAGAAGTATTTAAAAAATCGCCTTCGCCTGAACTTAAAACATCTACTGTAGAAGAGGACGAAAAACCGCCAACACCAAAACCGAGTATTGTTTTGAACACCGATTGGCTAACAGCTGACAGTGATCAAGAATATATTCCTACTGATCAAATGCGTAGGCAAAACAGCTTGAGTGATTCCCGAAAACATGGAGGCACTGTCGTTGATGGTGTTTCCACTGTTCGGAACACGAAAATAACACAAAAACCGAACACGCAAACAACTGTTAAAATAAATCGTGAGCTGTTTGCTGTATCAGCAGTATCTGATACGACACCTGCGGCACCGCAAGCGGATACAGAGAGGCTTGTTTTAGACGCGAATGGTACACTAAACGGTGCATCGCTACAAGTCGGCACTCCGAAGATTAATTATGGAAGTCAGCGCGGGGAAGCACTCCGAGCAACAGGAATGGGTAATACATGGGGAGGTGGCAGCTATGCCGGTGAAGGTAAAGTAGGCGGAATCTATATCAAAATGATGAAGGATATCGCGCAAGAACTGGCAGCAGCAACGACAACAAAAAAGGTTGATGTCGTTTTCATTCTTGATGAAACTGCAAGTATGGTAGACAACATACGCGGTATCCGCGCATATTTTGAATACGTTTTTGATGCTTTCCAACGAAACGGGAATGATGCTACTTATGGGTTGGTAACATTTACGGATAAAACCAGAACACATGGACGAACAGATGATATCGGCACCTTCAAAAACTGGCTTTTCAAGATAGACGTTGATCACGGCGGAGACATTTCGGAGGCAGGATTAGATGCGCTCATGGCAGCATTGAAAAAGATAAAATTCCGCCGAAACGCACAACGTTTTTTCATTCTTGCGAGCGATGCTGCATTTCATGATGCCGATTTTGACGGTAGGTCTGCTTATAGTCTGGACGAGGTTATTGCGACCTTGCAAAAGGAACAGGTTCGCGTTGATGTGATTGGACTTGATTACCTGCCTATCAAGCAGATTGCACTTGCTACAGGTGGCACTTGGCGCGCAATTCCCGGAAAAGGCTATCTCGAATATGTGCCGCCGTTAACATTAACAGTGAAGATGTTATCAAAATTGGGAATACTTAGTATTGATGGTAGCACTGTCGGTGATAAAATCACAGTATACGTTAACAACCCGCCGCGTCCGAAGCAACTGACGTTGACATGGAAGGTGCTTAACCCTTTAGGTGAAAGATGCTATGGGCCATTCATAGAAAAAAGAGAAATCCCGGATACTTCAACAGAAATTGAATTAACACCTGTGCTTAATAGTAACGCATTTCAAACTATTCCCGGCATCTACACTGTCATCTATCGTCTTGAAAATGATCGAGGACACAAAAGTATTTTACGCAGAACTTTAACATATCAATAATCGTAATGAAAGATATAATATTTGAACAGTGTCATCAGCATTATAATGACATTGTAACCATTCGACGTGATATTCACCAACATCCTGAACTCAGGTTTGATGTTGAACGTACAGCTGGGATTGCAGCAGACGCTCTTAATACCCTCGGCATATCAGTTAAAACCGGCATCGGAAAAACTGGGGTTGTCGGTGATTTAGAAGTTTCTGGGGCAACAAAACGAATCGCGTTGCGCGCAGATATGGATGCCCTCCCAATTCAGGAACAAACTGATGTGCCCTATAAATCAAAAATTGATGGTAAAGCACACTTATGTGGACACGATGCACACACCGCTATGCTTATTGGCACAGCCAGAATCCTATCGCATCTCAAAAGTAGTCTCAAAGTAAATATCCGATTTATCTTTCAACCTTGTGAAGAAGCGTTCCCCGGTGGTGCACCAGCAATGATAGAAGATGGAGTGCTTGATGATGTAGACGAAATCTACGGCATCCATGTTTTTCCGCTCTATTCGGTGGGTCAATATGCTACGTGTACAGGTCCCATGCTTGCACAATCGGATACATTTGAGATTACAATCACGGGAAGGGGTGGACACGCTGCTTTTCCACATCTCACTGTTGACCCAATTGTTGTTGGCACACAATTTGTAAATGCTGCACAATCAATTGTCTCAAGAAATGTGGATCCGCTTGACTCCGCTGTGGTTAGTGTTACACAGTTTCATGGGGGAGATGCCAAAAACGTTATTCCGCCTTCTGTAACACTTGGCGGTACGGTTCGCACACTGGACAAAGATGTCCAGAAACGGGTAAGGACACAGTTGGAAAACCTTATCGCTGGAATCGCAAATGCACATGAGGCAACTTACACGTTTGCCTATCAGGAGGGATGTCCGGTAACTTACAACCATGAACCTTGTGTTGACACGGTAGTCTCATCTGCAAAAGCATTAGTTGGCAAAGAGAATGTTATTTTTCCGATACCGCCAATCCTCGGTGGGGAGGATTTTGCGTGCTATTCAGAGAAGATTCCCGCCTGCTTTGTCATGGTTGGCGCGGGAAATGAACAGAAAGGTATCGTTAATATGTGCCATCACCCACAGTTTGATATAGACGAAACCAGTATGATTTACGGCATGGCACTTACCACAAGCATCGGCTTAATGGGAAATAGGTAACGAAAAAGGATTATGAATATAAAAATACTACAATCAATTGCTTGCTTAAAGCAAATTTTAATATCAGTTCCAATTATAACGGTATTCCTCTTTATCAGCATAGGCACACGTACCGATGTCTTTGCACAAGTGCAACCTAAAGATGACCCAGCAGCAAGGCTACAAACATTAAACGCTATTCAGGACGCAAACGATCACTACTATGAACGGAGGTACGCCGAAGCGATTAAAGCATATCAAGCACTGCTTAAAATTAAACTTACGCAGCCCCAAATAGATTCTATGCGGCTTATGTTAGGGCAAAGCTACGCAAAACTTGGTGAAGACGCAGAAGCGCGCCGCATCTTCAAGGAAATTATTGATGATAATCCTGATGGGTCTTATGCAACGCAGTCTGTCCATCAACTTTCTAACCTCTATAGTCAACGCTATCAGTTTAAAGAGGCGATAGTGTTATGCAAACATATTGTAAAACAACATCCTAACAGTTCCGCGGCTGCTATTGCTGCCTACCTCACTGCCTACTATGAATACGTAGAAGGAAGACATGAAGAGGCAATGGCAAGTTACAAGTCCTTTCTTGATAATTTTCCGAATTCCATCTATCGCTCATCTGCAATAAGCAGCCTTGTCCGTTTATATACTGAAAATGAACGTTATGCAGAAGCAGAAAAACTCATTACGGAACGGATGAAACTAAATCCAAGTGACACCACTCTTTTGGAGGAACTTGCAAAGTTATACCAACAGCAAGGGAAATATCAACAAGCATTGGAACTCTACAAGGGCGTGCTTGAAAAAAATCCTGCAAATACTTCTATCCGCCGAAAACTCGGTTCTCTCTATATTGAACTTGGCAACAAGGAACAGGCGATAGCTGAATGGAAAAAATTGGTCGCAGGAGAAACTGATCAATATCAGCAACTTGGGACAATTTATCTCTCTCACAAGATGTACCCTGAAGCGATAGCAGCATTTCAACAGGCAATAAATGCAAACCCACGATACGGGTATCTCTATACGCAGCTTGCGGCAACACATAAAATTCAGGGTGATATTGAAAAAGCAGCTGCTACTTGTCTTGATGGGTTGGAAAGTGTTGGCCCCAGTGGCAGTCAACGTGAATCTATATGGACAGCGATGCTTGAGATTTATCAAGGTGACAGACAAAAACCGCTTCGTGAAAAACTGATAGCACAGTTCCAAAAATCATATCAGGCTGCACCGCGAAATCTTAACATCGCGCTGACTTTAGGTGAACTTTTCTTCTATGCCGGACAACTCGACGAAGCACTGAAAACATTCACGCAACTCCACAGAAACTATCCTACTTACATTGACGCAACATTAGAGAGATTTGGAAATACGTTAGAACGCAATCAAAACCAATTTGCAATAAATTACTATAAAAAACTGTTGCAGTTGTCTACAGACATGAGGGTACTCACAAATACACGGTATAAACTTGTAAAGCTGTTTCAAAATGCTGAGCAGTGGGGTGAGGCAGTCAATATCCTCCAAGAAATGAATAAGAACAGTGCTGCTCCTATTGACAGTCAACTGCTGTTGGCACAGATACAATTGCATGGTCTTCATGATCCGAAAGCCGCGCAAATCACCATTCAACCCCTGCTTAGACGCCGTTTAATATCCAATCAATTTAGTGCGGCACAGTTGGTTTTAGGTGAATGTCATCTTCTGCTAAAGAGATATACCCTTGCAAGAGAGGTTTTAACACCAATTGCCGACAGCACTAATCGCGCAAGTGCAACTGCACGAAAGCTGATAGGAGACTCATACTTCTTCGGAGCGGATTTCAACAACGCTGTTACAAATTATAAAAAGGTCATCCATATCTCAAAATCGGATAAACTCACGAACAACGCGTTAGAACGAATTGCCTTGATTCAGGAGAATACTGACTATTTCTCTGTACCGCTAACCGATTACGCGAACGCTCTTCAACTCTACTTAACGGGTGATATTGAAGCCGCAATTACACAGTGTGAAGATACGATTACACTTTATCCAAAATCTCTAATTGTTGATGATGTGTGGATGCTTCTCGGTTCAATATATCGTTCCCAAAACGCTTACGGCGATGCGCTTCATTCATACCGACAAATCGTTTCACAAGAAGGTCCGTTAGCTGCTGAAGCACTAACGCAAATTGCAGAAATTTATCAAAAAAAGAGAGATTTTACGAATGCTTTGAATACCTACACAACGCTGCTCACCACATATCCGGACAGCAGTATCGTGCCGCATGCACGCCAACAGTTGGACAAAATTACGAAGTTAATGAAGAATCCACCCCCCAATTCTCCTTGATAGTACTTGCTACAATCATTCTATTTGATGAAAAAAGCCTCTCATCTACTACTTTTCTGCGTATTATTCTCCACATCCTATCTGTATTTAAGCGCAGATGAAACAGCTATCCACTTCACCGATCAAACCGAAGCAGCTGGAATCCATTTTAGACACATCAACGGCGTATCAAAAGAAAAATATCTACCTGAAACGATGGGTGCTGGTTGCCTCTTTTTCGACTATGACAACGATGGTTTCCTTGATATCTATTTGGTCAACAGTGGCAAATCTTGTGAGAACGCTTCTCAATCTCGCACCCCACCTGATCAGATGAACGTTCTTTATCGCAACAATGGTGATGGCACTTTTACCGATGTTACCGCTCAAGCTGGATTTCAGAAAAATAACGGCTACGGCATGGGATGTCTCTCCGCTGATTACGACAACGATGGCGATGCAGACCTATATCTCACAAATTTTGGGAGAAATCAACTCTACCGCAATAATGGTGATGGCACTTTTACCGATGTTACATCCCATGCTGGTGTTGGCGATTCCCACTGGAGCGTCAGTGCATCCTTTGGTGACTACAACCTTGATGGATACCTTGATCTGTATGTGGTGAATTACCTTGATTACCATATTGAAACAGCGCATGCGTGTTCACTTGAAGGTGTTCATATTTACTGTGGCCCACACGAATATCCCGGCGCAAGAGACACACTCTACCGCAACAATGGTGACGGCACGTTTACAGATGTCACTGCACGGTCAGGCGTGCGCAATGCGGGAAAAGGATTAGGCGTTCTTTGGACAGATTATAATAACGACGGTTTTTCCGATATTTTCGTAGCTAACGATGCTGTTCAAGATTTTCTTTACCGGAACAACGGGAATGGCACATTTACTGATGATGCGATTACAGCAGGGATTGCATTTAATTCGGAGGGACGCGCTACAGCAAGTATGGGCATTGCAAATGGCGATTATGATAACGACGGGATGTTAGACCTTTTTGTCACAAATTTCTCGTTGGAAGTAAATAGCCTCTTTCACAACGATGGAGGTGGGCTTTACACAATGACCACGTTTGAATCAGGACTTGCTGAACCCAGTTTTTCACAACTCGGTTTTGGCACCCAATTTCTTGACGCGGACAATAACGGCACGTTAGATCTCTTTGTCGCAAATGGGCATGTGTGGGATAACGTCTCACAAATCACACCTTCCCTCTCTTACAAACAAACGTGTCAATTTTTTCAAAACACTGGAACAGGAAGTTTCAAAGAAATATCTAAAGCAGCAGGGACGTTTTTCACACGTCCCGTTGTAGCGCGCGGCACCGCTATCGGGGACTATGATAACGATGGCGACGCGGATATTCTAATCTCATGTTGTGGCGGAAAGCCTATACTGCTGCGAAATGATTCCAAAATAGTGGGTAATTGGTTAAAAATCCAATTAGTCGGTACTAAAAGCAACCGTGACGGAATTGGTGCTAAAGTTAAGGTGGAGACAGGTGATAAAACGCAGGTCAAAGAAGTTTCCTGCGGCGGCAGCTACGCATCTGGAAGCGAACGTGCCCTACTTTTCGGGCTTGGCACACATTCAAAAGTGCAGACAATTGAAGTGAATTGGCAGGGAGGGCATATCCAAAAGCTTGAAAATTTTTCAGCGAATCAAGCCATCCGAATTGAAGAAAATCGCTAATTCAGGACTTATGCATTCCCTTCTTGAATGAAGATTAATTCGATCCTTTTCTGTCCGCACAACGACAGCGCCACTATTCGTGTTTAGTCACTCTATGATTCCCATACATTTTCTTTCCCGTAAAGTCTATAAAGCACTAAATCAATGCCGAATGCACATGCTGCATCCGGCACGATTTATAGGATTGGCTGGATAAGAAAGATAACATTCTTAATCTTCTGCACGGTGTTTTTCCTTCCTATATTCCTCATTATACCGTTTTCTGGTGTCTATGATGGACCAAGTCGCAACACTAATGCCCACTATTGCAGCGACTGTACCTATGATGATAATTGCTATGTTCATTTGATTAATCCTCTTTACTTTGAACTTTTAAGAACAAGGTAATATCTTGGCATTTAAACATTTATGGAGTACTTTCTACTTTTGATATCCTATTATAGACAGAGAAGCTGAGGAAAAATGACACACCACTTAAGAGCATAGAAATAGTTCTGACAGTATCTACGTTAATTGTCCCAGGATTCGCTTGACTGAATAAGTGAGCGGCAAATAAAAAACTATAGACTGTTATAAGAAAAATTGAAGTGCCGTTCTGAAATGTTTTCCATGACTTTTCGAGATCGTTGAAGTGTTCTATCTCGTTAATATTGGATATATGCAAAATCAATCCAAACGCTACAAAGTCTGACGCACTGAAGAGATCGATAGTTTGATGAGGCGATATAATCCATAGTAATGATCGTAAGACAACAGGTATTAGACCCACAAGCACTGTGTATATAAGCCATTTAACCTTTACTATATGTATCATGTTTGCTGACCTTCTCAGTACCTCCATATATGATTATGCTATATTGGAGAGAACCCTTCCAACAGTATTAAGGCAATTAACCTTAATAAAATAATAGCATATTCCGAAAGAAATATCAAGAAAACATACAGGGTTATTTAGTTTTAAGAATTATCAATTGATGAGTGTTACTGAGAGTTTTTTCGTAAACTCTATCCGACCTACAGGTGGTTTATATTGAAATGTGAAAATATCACAGAAAAACCGAAAACTAATAACCTTTGCCCTGCAAACCTTTCTGTTGACATCCAATTGAAATCATGTGATAATAAAACAATATCTGAATTAAAATAAATATGAATATGGCAACAGTAAAACTGGAAAATGTAACAAAACGGTTCGGTGAACTCACCGCCCTGGACGACATCACACTTGATGTAAAAGATAAAGAATTCTTTGTATTACTTGGTCAGACAGGTGCTGGAAAAACTACAACGCTCCGCTGTGTCGCTGGATTAGACAAACCTGAAAAAGGCAGCATCTATTTAGATGATGTTCGCGTCAACGACAAAACACCTGCTGAGCGCGATGTTGCTTTTGTCTTCCAATCTCATATTCTCTATCCGCACCTCACCGTTTACGAGAATATGGCATTTCCCTTACATCCGCGAAAACTTTCTGCCGAAGAAATTGATCGCCGCGTCAAAGATATTGCACAGATGCTACACATTGAGCATTTACTTATGCGGACACCGAATCAGTTGAGCGGTGGTGAAACACAACGCGTCGGACTCGGTAGAGCCATGGTACGTCGTCCACAAGTATTCCTTATGGATGAACCGATTTCTAATCTTGATGCGAAACTGCGAGCTGAAATGCGTGTTGAAATTAGGTGGCGGCAACGCGAACTCGGTACTACTACATTTTATGTGACACACGATCAAGTGGAAGCGATGTCCATGGCAGACCGTATCGCCGTGCTTGACTCTGGTAAGATTCAACAGCTGGGGACACCTTCCGATATTTATAATCATCCTGCGAATCTTTTTGTTGCGGGTTTCATCGGTAGTCCAAGTATGAACTGTATTTCGTGTAGAATCTCCAGTAAGAATGGCAGCCTTCAGTTGATCTTGTCTGGCAATGGAAACGAAGATAATACGTTTGCGATTCAGGATGATCGTATTGTTAAAGCGGTAAGTGAAATCAGGACAGATCGGGACTTAGTATTCGGCGTTCATCCAGAAGATGTCCTTGTTAACCATCAACCTATTCCGAATGCTTTTCAGGCTGAAGTTTATAGCGTTGAACCGCTTGGTGCAGAAACGATAGTTGAGATTACGCTCGGAAGCGATGGGGGTGGTTCTCGGACGATCATCAAATCCCGTACTGCTCCCAACTTTGAAGCAGAAATTGAACAACATCTCTATGTTTCTTTTGTACCTGATAGAATTCATCTTTTTGACAAGGTTACAGGCGAAACATTACTGACCTAACTCGAAATTTCATTATATTATTATGAATTGGCAGCTAAGACTTTTTAACCTACTTCCGAATTTTGTTAAGAAAATTGGATGTCAGTTTCTGCGGAAACTTGGACGTGATCCAGATGCTTGGTTGGAAAATTTCCTCAAAAAACACAAAGGAGAGTAAGTGTGAACGGCGGCGATATTCTAATTGAATGTTTGAAAGCACAGGGTGTTTCGGCAATATTCGGGATGCCCGGCACGCAAAATATTCATATCTACGATTCTTTGCTTCGTAGAGGATCCGGGGCAATTAACCACTATCTTGTTCGGCATGAGTATGCTGCAACGCAAATGGCAGATGGGTTCGCCCGCGCAACTGGAGAGGTCGGTGTTGCTATCACTGTACCAGGTCCGGGAGCAAGCAATGCTTCTACTGGGATTTTGGAGGCCTTCACTGATTGTGTTCCCGTTTTATTGATTACTGGACAGAGCCATTCCGATTCTTATAGTAGACATCCGAGTAAGATGTTCCACGGCTTAGATCAGATGCGGTTTTTTGAGCCAATCACCAAGTATTGTGCTATTGCCCACACTGTCTCTGAGATTCCTGTTGTAGTTGAAAACGCCTTTAGAGCAATGCGCAACGGTAGACCGGGACCAACGGTGTTGGAATTCCCGATGGATGTAACCACTCAAGATGGAGAAGTCCAAATACCCCTCTATGTTGAACGTGAAGATTTGTCTCCTCCTGACAATTCCACGCTCAGTCGAACAGTTGATGCGATACACAATGCGAAATTACCACTGATTTTTGCTGGTTCCGCTGTTATTCATGCCAATGCCAGAAATGAATTAAAGCTGCTTGCAGAAAAATTGAATGCGCCTGTAATTGTTTCGCGTTGTGCAAAAGGTGCTTTGTCAGAAGACCATCCGTTAGCGTTGCAAGTCTGCTACGGCTATTTGGGGCAAGAAGCACTTAAACACGCTGACTGTTTAATCGGAATTGGCCCGCGGTTTACATCCATTGATACACGCAGTTGGAGCATGAAACTGCCGCTGCCTTTCATCCAAATTGACGAAGATGAGAACGAAATTGGACGGGAATATCCATGCGAAATAGGGTTAGTAGGTGATTTGAAACTTACCTTACAGGCACTGATTGAGGATATTTCCACGGATGAAAGCGGTTGGGATAACGTATTGCCGCAACTTCGCGCCAAGTTTGATACGCAGCCACCTCTACCTATCATTCACGAACTCCAAGATGTCCTGCCAAAAGATGCCATCTATTCGATTGATGTTCACTCTCTCGGTTATGCCGCTTTCGCCGAGTTTCCTATTTACGATCCGCGGACTTTCCTTTATCCAAATATCGGTGTGGCGTTAGGGTATGCCTATCCTGCGGCGATCGGTGCTAAGGTGGCGTCCCCTGACCGTCCGGTTGTATGTTTTAGCGGCGATGGCGGTTTTCTAATGGGGGCAATGGAAATGGCAACAGCGATGAAATATGGCATCAACGTGATTGCAATTGTGATAAATGATGATGCACTGTCAGCGATTAAGGGGTCTCAATTGAAAGGTTTTGACGGACGGACTATTGACACGGACCTGCATAATCCCGATTTTGTCGAATTTGCTCAGTCTTTCGGTGCTTATGCAAGGAAAGTTGAAAATTTGGAGGACTTTAAGCCGATCCTGAGGGACGCGCTCGCTGCTGAAAAACCGGCACTCGTTGAAGTGATGATGCGGGAACATCAAGACGAAATTATTGATTCTATCGGTTGGCTGAAAACTGATGCTCTCCGAAAAACCGCTTTTTAAAACGCTGTCACGAATTCTAATACCATTTCTAAATAATGATAGGACATTATTTCATAAATCGGTTGTCCGAATGCAACACTCTCTTCTGTAGGAGCGACCTCCTGGTCGCTCCATAGGCGTCAATTTAAGAAAATATTTCTTGTTCTAAAAGCCCTTCTGAATAGGCATGACGATTGGAACTGTCCACATCTTAGTCCCGTAGGGACGATATGTTTATAGAAATGTGATAACCTATCTTTCTTGAGTTCCGTAGGAACGGCATATTTATTGTTAATGCACTTCAAAACATATCGTCCCTACGGGACTAAGGGGATGAGGTCGTCTGAGCTGCTATAAACATATCGTCCCTACGGGACTGAAGAGCGTCTCAACTAATGAAGGATATTCGGACAAACCTTTATTTATGTGAAACAATTGGTTACTAAAAGTTATTTGGCACAAGTCGTTAATTCTACAAAAATTTAGCCCAAAACTACTTATCCTATAGTTTAATCTATTCTAAGATCAAGCCATAGTCTTTTTATGCGATTCAATACTCGCCGCGTGCATTCCAACCGGGATACTGCTCCTCCAATGCCTGAAGCGTTTGGGGTGTATAGTATGGATGACCAGCAGGTGGAAACCGAAAAACCTCGCGCTCCGATGCTGTCAAAGTGCCGATAAATTTAGAGAACGTTGCGTGTCGTCCTTTATCCGTGTAGTGTCGAAAGCCTTCCCAATAGTGGTCTGCTCGTCCTAAACCGAATCCCCATGTAAAACGTTGTCCATCTTCACGCAGATAGTCGCTTGCTGAATGCAATGTATAGTTGCTGAAGATACAGAGGGTCCCGCCGTTACAAACAAGCGGTTCACATTTAGACATATCCCGTCCGTACTCGGTAGCGAGTAGTCTGAGCGGCGCCTGATCCTCCTCAACACCTTCAAGGTGTACCCAAAAGACAAGTTGTCCGAATTCCGGAGCGGACTGTGACTGCGGTAACAGTGAATTGTTGCCGTTATCAATATGCAAGCCACTTGCATCGCTACCAACACCACCACCTTTGAAACCTGGATAACGTGCAATCATACACCCTGCACGGAAATGGATGTGCTCTGTCTTGAACCATTTACGGGCAAACCCCCACGCTTCGTAGTCCACAATCCCGCGCAGTAACACCATCTCCGACGAAGGGAATTCGGTCAAAATCGCTCTGCCTGGGGGTGGATCATCTTTGACCTTTTCCCACGTTGGTAACACGCGGCGCTGAGCAGCTTGCATCTCAGCGAGCTGTTCTCCTGAATAGTAGTCAGGAACGATTAGATAACCTTTCGCAGCGAATTCGTCAAGATGTGCCTCGGTAAGTTTTATAGGCATGTTACCCTCCACTGAAAGTAGCGAAAATCTGAACAGGAACGTGTTAAAAAATTTTGCTGACGAACCTTCAACGTCAAGCCCGCCAGCAAACCTAAAGCTCCCCCAGACGGACTCGAACCGCCGACACGGTGGTTAACAGCCACCTGCTCTACCGACTGAGCTATGGGGGAATAAAATTGTTTAACATCTTAAGTATACACCATCGTACATCTAATTGCAAATTAAAATGCACTTACTGACGAATTATTTATACCCGACGCGCAATTTTACTACAATTTACGATGCAACAACTTATCTCAAAAATCACAAGCGGGTGCGTAATACCATTTCTGATATATAATGTCTCTTTTTTGTAGCATAAACTTTCCAGTTTGTGCTACATTCCGCTTCATTTCTAACAACCGTCAATGGACAAAAATTGATAGAAATGGTATAAGTCCTGTTAAATTTAAGTTGACAGCATAACCGAGATTCAGGTAAAATGAATTGTAGATTTATCTGTTCTTTTCAGAATTTTCTAAAGGGACTTGAGAAATGGATGCAAATCGACACCAGATGCAGATTGATGCCGACAGGGATGCTCAAATTGACGTCAACAAAATTGTTTGGCTTGCAGTTGGGTTTGCCTTAAACGTAATCGGAATACTTATTGCATATATCTATCAACCGCCACCTCCTGCATCACGATTTTTCGAAAAATCAGACGAATATACTATTTTTTATACAGATGCATATACAGCCAAAGTGCGGGGGATCCAACTTACCTATGCTATCATTGGGTGTATTATCCCTACCGGTCTTGCTATTGTAACTTGGATAGGCATAGCGACTTTTTTTACGAGCAGTTTTCTATTTTTTTAGGTTAGATTTAACGTTGAGTCTGTAATAGAGCGACTTAATTTTAAAGGGTTGAAACCTTCATCTACACAAACACATACAGGATGGATCTATTAGCAGTTTGCCAATGTGTTTTCATCACTACAGATTTTAACAGTGTTTTTGCTCAAACTATATTAAGAAGGAGACTCGAAAATGAATAACGAGCAACACCAAGCACGAATTGATGCCGAACAGGATGCCGAAACTGATATCAGTAAAATTTTATGGGTTGTTGTCGGTTTTTTCACAAACATAATAGGGCTTCTCATAGCATATATCTATCAACCAAATCCACCAGCAACACGTTTGTTTGAGAAGTCACATGAGTACACAATGTTTTACACTGAGGCATATCACGCCAAGGCAAGAAGTATTCAACTTACCTATGCCGCTATAGGATTTGCCATTGGTGCTGGGATCGGTATTTTATTTTTCATCACTTCGATGGCTATGATCGGGAGCATTAGTAAAATGCCATATTAAAACTACTCTTAAGATGTGTAAAAAACACGTTGAAAAGAGAATATTGAAAGGGTGCAAATCTATGCTGTAGGTAACCATTGCTACACAAACGTAACTATAGATACTAAAGGAGAACCGATAAGTGAATAACGAACACTATCAAGGACAGATTTCTGCTGAACACGATGCTCAAACTGATATCAATAAATTTCTATGGCTCGTTGTAGGTTTTTTCGCAAACATAATAGGAATTCTTATCGCTATTATCTATCAACCGACACCACCAGCAACACGTTTGTTGGAAAAATCACAGGAATATACCGCGTATTATACAGATGCATATAAAGCGAAGGCAAGAGGTATTCAGCTCACTTATGCTATCATAGGTTCTGTCATCCCATTTGCTCTAATTTTCTTACTTTTGCTAAGTGGGGGTTAATTGGAAATGTGAATTAAAAACTTTCCATTAAGATGCGTAAAGAGAACCTTGAATAGGGAATAAAAAATGGATGCTAACCGAAACCACATACAAGTTATCGCTGAACAAGATGCACAATCCGATACCAACAAACTACTCTGGTTCATAGCAGGTTTAGTCTTAAACGTAATCGGAATTGTTGTTGCTTACTTTTACGAATCTTCTCCACTATCTACTCGGTTGCTTGCAAAGTCGGATGAGGAAGTCTTGATTTACACAGAGGTTTATAAAGCTAAGGCTCGCAAGATCCAGCTTATTTCCGCTCTTGTTGGTTTTATCCTAATTCCTATTTTAGTCGTTCCTTTTGTAGTAACTCTTTTCAGTCTTTTCTTTTAACACAACAAGAGTCTATGAGAGTGATAGAACAGCGCACACCTGGTAGGCTCAATTTAATTTTTTAAAGAAAACCTAACTGAATTATCACTAATATATACAAAATCTCGTTATAATTATATTGAAATAATTGTATCTGTTCAGAAACTAAAAAGGAGCAAAAATGAAAATTAATCCGATGCCTTATATCTTAGTCTTTTTCATATCATCAATCCTAACCTGTGTTTTCCCCTTTGCAACCTATGCCCAACAAAGCGCATCATCCGCATCTGCTGAAGTTAGAAATGCTGTTTTATTGGTTGGAGACCATGCAGGCATTAATGAGGTTGATGCCCAAAGTGCAGCTATGTTAGTAGCTGCAGAATTCCGAAAACTCGGTATCTCTGTTGGTGATCCCGTTTATAAAACTCCTAAATCAGGAAATGTATACCGAATTACTTTCCTCCGTTTAGGTGAAAAGATCATGGTTCATCTGAGTCAAGAAAATCCGCCCGGAACGGTTACTCTTGAGAAACAACTTTGGATTGACAATATTGAAGAGATGATTAAGGCAGCTCCCAGATTGGTTGATGCAATTGTTCATAACAAACCCATTGACTCTACTGTAGACATGGAAACTGTTACCGGACAAGAAGCAGCCGAGGTCAAAAAGATAACAGGTGAATCCCTTTGGAATGTCGGAATCTTTGGAGTTACCTTGCCTGGGGCAGATGTGTTCGGTGAACCCGGTTGGGAATTTGGGTGGTCTTATGAAACACCAAAATATGCTGTGGGAACAGAGGTTCGCGGCAGTGGAAACGACAATTTTATGTTCGCATCTTGGTCTATTGGTGGACGTTATTTCTTCAATAATAAGAATATGTCACCCTATGTAGGCGGAGGGGTTTCCATCTTCGGAGGCAGCTATACAACCATAACCGAAAGAAGAGACAAAGATTGGTATGATGACGAATACTACTACTATGATGATTATAATACAGAAGGCGATAGTGGGTTAGGTGCTTATGTTGTCGGTGGAATTTCAATGCTCCGTCTCACGAAGAGTCGACTCAAACTTGAATTGCGAGTGGATAGACCTTTCTTTTCATTGCCAAACCAAGATATGATGCCCATTTCAATTGGTATCTTTTTCTCGCAACATTATGTTCCTGGAAGGGCCGGATGTTGGTTGTTTTAATTTATAGACTGTTAAAAAAATAGCGGTTTACCGAGGATTCATGGTGAATTACAAAATAAATAGGCTGCCTTCGTCCCTCGGTAGGCGAGGTTTCCTAACCTCGCTGATGCAGAGTGTCCAAGCAATTCTAAAATCTACTAAAAATGGATAGTAGGAGGAGTAATCACATGATTAGTCGACAAGAGATTCAGGCGACGTGTGATGACATCGTGCGCGAATTTGCCCCGCTCCAAGTTATCCTCTTTGGTTCTTATGCTTACGGCACACCAACGGAAGACTCAGATGTAGACCTGCTTGTTGTGATGTCTATTCCGAAATCGGAGTTCCGCAATAAAGCTGTGGAGATACGTCAACGGATTCCATTTCGTTTTAGCATGGATCTCTTGGTGCGATCACCGGAAGAGATAGCGTATCGTGTCTCGTATAACGATTGGTTTCTCCGAGAAATTACTGAAAAAGGTGAGCTGCTTCACGGTTCTAATGTACATTACAATATAGAAAAATCGAAAGACGCGCCGGATCCTGTCATAAAGGAAAAAGGTGACATGAATCCGTTAACGCTGGAATGGATAGAAAAAGCCGAAGAGGATTATAATTCAGCAAAATGGCTTCAGCAATCTCCGAACCCTGTTCATAACTCTATCTGTTTCCATGTCCAACAGTGTATTGAAAAGTATCTAAAGGCATGGCTGCAGGAGGCAAACATCCCTTTTTCAAAAACACATGACCTTCAAGAATTGCTGGATATGATTGTGCCGACTGTGTCTATTTGGCAAACTTGGCAACCGGACTTTAAAATCATATCCACTTATGCAGTGGATGCGCGCTATCCCGGTGATTCCGCTACAGCTGAGAATACACAACATGCAATGCAAATCTGCAATGAGGTGCGCCAAACCATCCGCACACAATTGAAACTAATTGAATAGGTATTTTGGAACTAAATTATAGTAAAATCCAAAAATATGTGGACATTTCAATGAATAACAATCCCGACACGCTCTCGCTGGCGAGGTTTCCTAACCTCGCCAATGTCCAAGTAAGTGTGGATTATACCATAAACCTTCTTTTTCACAATGAGAATAATCTAATATTTTGTAATTCCATATAAGGAGAAATCGCAATGAAAACAAATTTAATATTTTCTGTTTTAGTTTTTTGGGTAATATTGCTAACTTTTAGTATGCCTTTTACTGCGCTTGCCCAGCAAAATTTAGTGGTGACACAAGCTGAGGCAGACGCAACAACCGATGCGAATAAAGACGTTAACAAACCGCTATGGTTTGGTACGGGATGTCTGCTTTCGGGACTCGTATTTTTGCCTTTGCCTGGTGGTTGGACCAGCTGTCTTTTACCGCCAGCAGGTCTTACGGGCACCTATTTTTATCGACCCGCCCCACCAGTTTCGCGACTGATTGGGAGAACGCCGGAATATGTATCCGTTTACACATCAACCTACAAATCAAAAAGGGGAAGTGTTCAAGCCAACTGGGCATCTGCAGGATGTCTCAGTGGTGGTGCCGCAGTTGGGTTGATAGTTGTTGGTATTGGAGTTGGACTCGGGTTAGAGGAAGCACTACAATCAACAGAGTAATAATTTTAGATGTTTACCGTTCCATCGTTTGAAAAGTTGATGTCAAAAAACATCGGATTCGCAACATTTTTTTTATTTTCGTTTCTTTTAACACTTCCGCTTCAGGCAGCACCGTTAAAAACCCTTTCGTTGGACTTTACGCGTGAACTCACCGAAAAAGGTAAAACTGAACATATAACAGGCACACTACACTATGATGTAAAAGCATTGCGAGTTGTCGTTCAAGTTACAAAACCTGTCCAGCAAATAATGGTTGTAAAGGAGAATGTGTTAGAGATTTACTATCCAATAGAAAAACAAGCGTTTCGTTTTACTGCTGAAGGACGCATTCCGTTTCCCTTTATTGAATCCATAATCCAATCCACACAAGCGGAATACGGATTGACTGCTATTGGGTATTCTCTGGACAAGCATGACATTGTGGACAAAGTACTCTATACTTACTGGAAACCGCCAGAAAAAGCTAAAGAACAGCTCGGCACTGTCATATTGGGGATGCGCGAGGACAAACTCATCTCTGCCGAAGTAAAGAACCCTAAAGGGCATATCATTGCAAGATCACTGTATCAAAACCATAAAAAGATTGGCATTAACTATATTCCAATGGCTGTTATATCCAACACTTATGGTCCCAAATCTGAAGTGCTACAACGTGAAAAAATTGTCTATAGTAATCCACAAGTGAACGCGAAACCGCAAAATTCAATACTCAATTTTACAATCCCCGAATCTGTGAAAGTCAAGGTAGTCAAATGGTAAATCATGCTCTTAACACTAAAATTATTCCTTTCTGTACTGTGTGTTTAATTATTATTACGCTTTCCACATCTTCTTACGCAGGAGAAGCAACCGACCTCTCCTTTATCCTAAAAGTCAATCCCATTACAAAAGAAAGACCACAAAAAGTTAGTCACTTTAAGATTCAGGAAACCTCGGAGTTAAAACTCGCTGCGACAGGACTAATTCGGTTGTATCAAAAATTCATCTCCAGTCAAGACGGACCATCGTGCAATTTCACACCGACCTGTTCGCGTTTCGGCATGGCCTGTATACAAGAATATGGAATGTTGCGCGGTATACTCCTTACTGCTGACAGACTAATCCGATGCAACGGTTTGCAATCAACGCACTATCATAAAGACCTACAAACTGGGAAAAATATAGATCCAATTTCAGATTATGACCACTAAATGGATATCGAGCTTCCTGCTTATAATCCTCTTTAATATTACGTTATTGTCCATTGCAGATACCGAAGAGGTTCTCGACTATTACAGTGCTGAAAACACTCTCAAATTTGCTGATTACCTATATGAACAAGGAGATTTCCTCCGCGCTGTGGGTGAATATCAACGTTATCTATTTTATAAACCGCAAGAAAGTGACGTAATTCGTTATCGGATTGCCCTTTGTCATCGTTTCGGTGGTAAAACTGAACAAGCAATCCAAATATTTGAAACATTTCTCCAGGAATCTCCGAATAGCGAATTGGCAAGCAGCACTTATTTTCAAATTGGTGTTTCCTATTTTCTCATGGAACGCTATGAGAAATCGGTAAATTATCTTGGGATATCCCTGCCACGCATAACGGATATTCGCTACCGGGCTGAATCGCAGCAACTAATAGGACTCTCTTATCTGATGCAAAAGCAGTGGTTTGAGGCAGAAAAGTTATTCACTGGACTACAGAAATCAGACATATTAGAGGTGCGGGAAAAAGCAGCAATGTACAGCAAATATGCTGCACAAGGAGCAAAACTACCTACCCGTAGTCCCTTATTAGCTGGATTTCTCTCTACAATTGTGCCGGGAGCAGGGCGGGTCTATACGGGGCGTGTTGGCGATGCAGTGAATTCTCTGCTTACCGTAGGTTTAACAGGTTGGCAAGCTTATGATGGCTTCCGTAGAGATGGACTTTCGTCTGTGAAAGGATGGACACTTGGCACACTCAGCGGTATATTTTATCTGGGGAATATTTACGGTTCCGTAATTTCCGCGCGAGTTTACAATCGGCATGTAGCAGATGAGTTTTTGGCGACTTTGTCCATTGAATTTCCTTATTAAAACTTGGCTACCGTGTATCAAAACGCGATTTGAGTTGTCCCCATGTCATTGCTAACTTATCGCGTGGTGTTACCGCAAGTACACCTTCAATTCCTATTTTCATCAGCTGCTGTATTTCTTGCTGGGAACGCGCAATGTTAGAGATTCGCACTTCGTCCATACGTCCATCCAGAAACGGGCCAGCACCGCGTCCGAGCCAAAGTTTATCGTTATTCGAAACAATATCACCACCGATATTGCCTTCGTTATCTATTTTGCCATCAATGTAAATCTTACCTTCACCGGACTCCGCATCGTAAGTTCCAGCGATATGTATCCATTTATCAAGAGCTAACACCTTATTACTGATAACGACAGCACTGCCCCACGCTTTTGAAGTCGTTGTCATGCGGAGTAGCACTTTCTGGTCACTCCGAGGACCTACTTTATAGGCTGCCTCTTTAGTTGCACCTGTACCGCCAGCAGTTGATGGAGTATTCAGGAAAACCCACATCTCCACAGTGAGCCCTTCAACTAAATCAAGAGTATCGCTATCAGGAATTTCCACAAAGTCCCTCGGTCCGTTCCCACCCAAAACAAGCCCGCTACCAGGTTTGCCGTCGCCCCACTTCGCGCTACCCATTAGCTTACCATCATTCCCGTTTCCAGAGAGGTCTTTGACGGTATCTCCTTCACCGGTTTCAAATGTATACAGCAGAACAGTGTTTTTGTCTTGGGCAAAACTGGGAAGACTAATGACGCATATAAAAAGGAGGGTTAGTATGAACCAATATGTTGAATTTTTAAAGTTGGACATGATAAAATCTCCTTGTATAAGTATCTTGAAATCTAAACTGTACTGCATATCATATCACAAAATCACCAATTTGAAAATAAAAACCAAGTTTCATCTGTAGAACTTTTCACATTCAAAGATGGATGGGATGTTTTTTTTTTGAACAAATTCGGCTCCTAATTTGCCTAATCTAACAAGAAAGGACTGATTGTATATTTTACCCAAATTTCAATATTTATTGAGGAAAACCATGAAAAATAAAAATAACATAATTATTTCCGCTTTGGTAATGATTTTTACGATAATAGTTGTCCTAAACACTTGGACGCAAGAAACACTCTCAAAAGATGAAAAGCGATTCGACCTTGATGCAAATGGCGAACTGAGCACATCTGAAAAGGAGCTCATGGTAAGAGTCCTGAGGATTGAAAATGCCAGAGGTGTCCAATTCAGTGAAAACGAGATTCGCCAAATGCAAAGCGGTAGGAATGAACGCTCTCGCGGAAGAGGTGGATTTAGCAGAGGACGTGATTCAAGAGAACCTTCAGGACCGCGCCTAACCCCTGAACAAGTTGAATTCAAAGATGGAGCAGCCACGATTCCTGACCGGAAAACCTTCAAAAAGTTATCATATCAGGGCACAGATGTGCGTATTGACACTCAACTTGCTGGAATTGAATTTGTAAAAATTCAGGTTGAAAATACCCATACACAGAACCCACAACTTTATTTTATGAACACAAAGACACATCGTTCCCATGGAAGTTTCATGCGGGCTGCGGGTTTAGGCAGAGGACAAGGACAGATGCGCGGTGTGCTCAGCTATCGCCCACTTTTTACCGCACCGAACGGTGAACCCGGGGTTTACACCTTTGAGTTTAATCCAAACGATGCATTTCCATTTGAAAAAATTAAACTTGTGCACGACTTGCTGGTAGCGAAGATGCCGATACTCAAGAACAGGCTTGGCTATTGCCCGTTATGGGGTGCTATTGGTATTTATAGACGTGAAAAGGCACTATATGATAAAGCTGAATTTCCCGTTTACTTTGAAGATGACCTTTACGCTAACATCGGTTATCTCCCACTGAATCAGGCAGAGTCGTATGGTCGGCTGCGTCTACTGGGGGCAAACGAGCGTCCGACACTACGCGATATCGTCATCTGCAAGACGTTACCGAACGAAATGCCGCGAGTTGCGGGGACAATCACAGGTGTGCGGCAAACACCACTATCACACGTGAACTTGCGTGCTATTCAAGATAAAGTTCCAAACGCATTTATTACCAAAGCGTGGGAAAACAGATTAATTGCACCACTTATCGGAAAATATGTCTACTATAAGGTAAACGCGGATGGTTTTGAAATTAGGGCAGCGACACGTGAAGAGGTAGAAACTCATTTTGCTGATTTACGTCCAACAAAAACGCAGAAACCTAAACGCAATCTTTCTGCTAAAAAGATTTTGCCACTCGACGACATCAAGTTCGCGGACTCATCCAGCTTTGGCGTTAAAACAGCTAACGTTGCAACACTAAGGACGTTTGGATTTCCTAAAGGCACAGTACCAGACGGATTTGGGGTGCCGTTCTATTTTTATGACGAATTCATGAAGCATAATGGTTTTTATACAAAAGCAGAGGAGTTACTCAAAGCCTCTGCGTTCCAGAATTCGCATGACGTAAAAGAAACCGAACTAATAAAGTTTAGGTCAGAAATAGAGAAGGGAAAAATGCCAGCGTGGATGATGCGTGCACTTTCAGATTTACAAAATTCATTTCCAAACGGAACTTCTCTCCGATGCCGATCCAGCACGAACAGTGAGGACCTGCCCGGTTTTAGTGGTGCGGGGTTATACGATTCCTTTACGCACAATCCTGATGAAGGACATTTGTCAAAATCGATTAAGCAGGTTTTTGCGAGTCTATGGAATTTCCGGGCGTTTGAGGCACGGGACTTTTTTCGAATTGACCATTTAACGACAGCAATGGGCGTACTTGTCCATCCCAATTTTCAGAACGAATTAGCAAACGGTGTTGCTGTATCTGATGATGTTGTTTATCAAACTGAAGGAAATTACTATCTCAACATTCAAGTTGGGGAAAACCTCGTGACAAATCCGGAAGAACAGTCCATTCCAGAAGAAATTTTATTGGATTGGTGGGATAGCAATAACTATAGAATTGTGTCAACCTCAAACCGAGTAACAGATAACAAACGAATTCTGACAGACAAATATCTGCGTGAATTGAATTTGTATCTTGGCACAGTACACAACAAGTTTAGTCAGTTGTATGGTGGCGCATCGCAAACAACAGATTTTGCTATGGAAATTGAATTCAAAATTACAAACAATGGCAAAATTTCAATCAAGCAAGCACGACCCTGGGGAAAGTAGTTGTAAATTTCCGAAAATATGTGGACATTTCAATGAACAACAATCCCCACACCATCACGCTGGCGAGGCGGGGAATCATGGCGAATACCTTATGCGTATTCGCCATGATTCATACCGTTGATTTCTTCCTAACCTCGTCAATGTCCAGATAATTGTAGATTTCACTATAATTTTATGAATCGTCAAGCGGAAATTTCTCAGTTATGAGCATAAGAGGATTTCCGTTAGCAACGATTCTATAGGTTCGACTGAGAAGCGGTTTTCCTTCAAAATACGCGAGGCTACTTGGCAAACCGGTTGCTTGTTCAATCCCCCACCAAAGCAAATCACGCCGGGTTTCTAATTGACTGTTTTGCAGTAGCATCCCTAACCCATCTATTCCTGCTTCAAGTCCTTTTACAACAGTTTGGGGTAAACGTTCATGGACAATTTGAGACACTGCATAAGCATGGATTTTAGGAGTTTGATTTTCTGTTGATGGTGTCTGTAGAACGACTTCTCGCGCGATAATATTACCGCCTGTTGGCAGATCAAGCCAGGAGTGTTTGTTGTGGAGTGTCCGCCTTGCTTGGTATAAAAGGACCACCTGCACCGGTGATAGCTTATACGCTTCAATAAAACGTGTGACGGTTCCATCGGCAACAAGTAAAGCTCGGTGGAATGGTGTTAATCGTGAAAGATTTATGTCCTTCAAAGCAGCAGGTCTATTAGATTGCGCAACAAATAACTCTTTTACGCGTTTATTAACAAAAGTATCAAGATTGGAAAAGGAATCTATATTCATTTTTGCTATTAAAATTGTGTTGTTGTAGTTTAGATTTTTAGTTTTTTGATGTGTTTTACTGGAATAGTTGTTCAAGTCAGACATCAGAGTGCATCTATAGGATACCATGAATGTATGTAGTAGTGCAACTGGAAATACACTATACCACAATCCTTCAACCTTAGTCGGATGTAACCTAAAACAATCTCTATGCTAACTTACTTTAGTCCGACAACTATAAATTGGACATATTCAAGCCAAAAATGTTCGGAATTGTGGTTGGACTGAATATCTTTTATAGTGGCATTTAGAATTAAAGGGACATTTTTGTAGCGTAAACTTTTAGTTTGCGCACGGATATGCACAAACTAAAAGTTTACGCTACAACACCGCTGGTAGATGTGGTTCTCTAACCGAATGTCCGATTAATTCTAAAGTCTACTATATCAGTCTATGTCAGATACCATGATTGCAAAGTATTGACGACGAACTTGTTAAAGACTATAATTTTACCATGTAGAGATGTTTAGATTTATACCAATTCTCACCTAACGACTTGTGCCAGTTAACTTTTTGTAAAGTATCTAATACTATTTTGTCTTTATTATGCGTAAACAACATCTTTAAGTGCCATTAACGAGCGTCCTAAACATTGGTTCAGAAAAACACCGAGTGTAAAGCCAGCAAACTTGTTGCTCAAGCGTGTTAGAAATCCCCAATGTGTCTTGGTGAGTATCCGTGAAACATTGAACTGGTCTATAAGTTGACTCATAATTGTCTCAATGCGTCGTCTTTTTTGACCGTGCAGTTTCTGAAATGGTTTCGGATATTGCGTTTTTTGATTTTACGCCGCGTCGGTAATAGACACACATTATAGGTTTGCAGCAAATCGGCTGCGAGTTCTTCACAAATATATCCTTTGTCTCCAAGGATAACAAGATAAGTGCCACGCTCACAGAACAAAGGTAGCACTACTCTATCATCCGTATTTGCGGTCGCTATGGCAAAATCAACAGGGATCCCATAAGAAGTGGTTATTATATTTCCACGAAATCCGAAGAAAGTGCCAAGTCCTTTTGTGGCACACTTTCCGTAAGTTGCCAAGGTGCCTGTGCCATCAGCAAACTTTAGAGGTGATGTAGAAGCGGACGCACGCTTGAAATCGCAAAGCGGTATAGGAAAACTATTTATAATGAAAATCTCATCACCTGGTAAGAACTGTATCAAAATAAGACGGAGTTTTTCGCTTGCGTGGCACAAGTTGCGGCGTCTTCTATTGAAGCGAGAACGCTCCGGCAAATATAGGAAAAGATGCCCGAGTTGTGCTTTGATAAGTTTGTATCCTGATAGTTCACTGTCTTTGCCTATCAGTTCAAGCACCCACGCAAGTGTAAGTATGTCGCTGTCGGGACATCGGCTCGTTGGCCCTGGACGGAGTGTTTCTGCACCCGGGAAATAGTGGTCATAAAGTGTTGCCATAATCTTCCGACAAACTGACACGACTGCTTCAAGCGTACGTTCCATATTTTTTAGTTGCATAACATATTGTTCTAATGTATCCTGTAAATCCATCCTTATGTTCCTTTTATAGGTGGTTTACTATAAGGTAGCATAAGGATGCACTTAAAAACAGAAAATCCTAAATGTGTAAAACATAATATTACATAAAAAGAACTAACTAACACAAGTCGTTATTATCATAAACTTATGAAGGCAGGAACTATGAAAAATCTTTTCTTTGCACTCGGTTCAGCATTCAGTTTACTTAGCGTTGTGTTCGGTGCTTTTGGTGCGCACACACTCGGAAAGAAACTATCTGCAGACATGTTAGATGTTTTTGAGGTTGGCGTACGATACCAGATGTATCACGGGATAGGATTAATTGTCGTGGCATGGGCATTGTCGCAATGGCAAAACTCACTGACAACTGCGGCGGGATGGTGTTTTGTTGCAGGCATTCTCATCTTTTCAGGTAGTCTTTACATTCTCAGTTTGACGAACACCCCTTGGCTCGGTGCAATCACACCAATTGGCGGATTAGCATTTATTGCTGGGTGGGGATGTTTGATAATAGCGGTCTTTAGGCAGTGAAAATATCAATTATTTTCCTGCTTGATTTTTTCCCAATCCCACAGTAGGATAGTGCCATCGTAGCTCGCGCTGGCTAAGGTCTTTCCGTCCTCTATAAATTTCAATGCGTTAACCGAACTGGTATGTCCTATATGTGTAGATAAAAGACGGAGTGTGCGCGCATTCCACAGTTGGATTGTTCCATCATATCTCCCACTTACAACAATTTTACCATCTGGCGAAAATCGCAGAATTTTCGCAGTTGACATAGGTTGACTTTTAGTTAGCAACTGACCGGTTTCTACATTCCACGAATAAATTACCAGATAACTCGCGCTTACAAGTTTCTGTCCGTTTGGAGAGAATGCTATCGCAGTTATTTGCTTATTGTGTCCTGTAAGTGTAACAAGTGCGTTACCTGTCTCCACTTCCCACAAGTGTATTGTCCGGTCACCGCCGCCGCTTACTAACAGTTTCCCGTCTGGTGAGAATGCTAATTCATTGACCCGACTTGTGTGTTCCTCAAGCGTATACCGTGGCTTAATAGTCTTTGAGCTGGCAAAAAGTTTCTTCAAAAACGATTTAGGCGGATTCGCAATATCCCATAAATGAATTACACCACTCCAGTCATCTATTGATGTGCTTGCTAACCTTTTCCCATCTGAAGAGAACGCAAATACGAAATTCAACGCATTTGATGGATATTCATGTCCTTCCAAAGTTGCTCTAAAACGTTTTTCGGAAATATCCCACAATTTTAACTTATTTTTTCCTCTCAAGTCCATCATAGCAAGTGTAGTAACATCCGGCGAAATTGTTGCAGGGATTGTTCGCTTCAAAAAGGATACAGAGAGTAGGCTTCTGTTATCAATGTCCCAATGCAGCATCTGAGTATTTCTCCATGAATGAACACTTGTCAAGATATTTCCTTCTTTAGAAGCAGCAATGTCCGAAATTCCATCTAAATGCTCCCTACAAGTGAACTGTTGTTTACCAGTCGTAGTATCCCATGCCCGAATTGTCCCATTCTTGCTGCCTGTGAAAAGCATTTTTCCATCCGGTGAAAATGCCAACGCAGAGACCTCGTTTTTATGTTTCTTGAGCATTAACGTAGGCAAAAATTGACCGATTTTTCCTCCCAAGCCTTGTTGTTTTGCAGTGGCATTCCACAAGCGTACACTTCCATCTCGACACCCGCTGGCAAGTAATTTGCCATTCGGTGAAAATGCCAACGCAGAGAAACCTGTACCTGGTGCTTTGAAAGTTGCCCGAGATGTTTTGGTGTCCACGTCCCACAAATGGATTTTTTCGTAATCAGCACTCGCGAGTGTCTTACCATCTGGAGAAAACGCCAAGTCTTTAATTAGTCCGTTATGTCCGACCAGTGAGAACAAAGTATCTCCCGTATCAACATCAAATACTTGAATTGAGACTTTTATTGAGAAATGCTTGTCTTGTTTGGGTTGAGTCGTACTTGCGAGAGTACGTTTATCTGGCGAAAGGGCAATAACAGTATTATATCCAACTTTAAAGTCCAAATCCATAGTTGTAATTGTAGGTTGTGTTGTGTTTTCACCAAAGTTAAAGACATGAATTCCACCCTCCATTGGCTGACCTACACTTGCGAGTTTCGTGCCATCTGCAGAGAAGACCGCTGAGATTTGGATTTTATCA
Source organism: Candidatus Poribacteria bacterium (assembly GCA_028824125.1). Classification (GTDB taxonomy): domain Bacteria; phylum Poribacteria; class WGA-4E; order WGA-4E; family WGA-3G; genus MSPOR6. Next base: position 34,577 of record JAPPES010000031.1, on the reverse strand, counting down.
GTAGGTGGGAGAGGCGAGAGTTGTTCGCCATTGTCGGCATCCCATCTCGATATCTCTCCGCTTGATATTGCACCAATGATCAACTTCCCATCTGGTGAAAATGCAATTCTTTGTATCTCTTGATCTTGTCTATGCCCCTTGAACAAGGATTTTTCTGTCCCAGTCTGTGCATCGTACATCCAAACACCGATAGTAGTTGCCACAGCAAACCGAGTACCATCCGGTGAAAACTTGATATCGTTTACCTTACCTTTGCCTAAACGAGTTTTGGCACCTTCAGGCAACTCCCATCGGGTATACTCAACATTGGATGGTTGTAAAATCAATTCTGTTGAGTCCCGATTCGTTTTCCAACGAACAAATAGAGTCACGGCAATGATGCCGAAGACCGCTATTAGTATCACAGAGAAAACGCGTAAAATTTTCATCTTCCAGTTCCTGTTGTGCCGTAGTTTTTATAGTAAAATCCGAAAATGTGTTCACGTTTCAATGAACAACAATCCCCACACGCTTTCGCTGGCAAGGTTTCCTAACCTTGCCAATGTCCAGGTAATTGTGGGTTGGACTATAATAGTTTACCACAGAACACACCGAAAATATAGTTTTTTGGAGATTGGTAGTACATTCAACCGCTGAAGGAAGATCAAAAAGGGAGAGGGTTCGAGAAATAGTTTATTTACTTCCTACTGTGTAATCGTAAGAGGGAGACTTGTTGACCTGCCAGCACCATCAATACATGTCAATTCATGTTTTCCAGCAACAGGGGTTAAGAACGTTGGATCTACCGCTTTTCCTTTGAAGATAAGCTCACCGTTCAAGAACCAGAAAATCTCCTGCGTATCGCCCGATACTGAAGCAGATAACCGAATCTTTTGATATTCCACGGGAACATTAGAACGGATGTGATACACAGTACCACGTGCTGGCGATAGAATAATTGGCTGTGTGCCAGCAAGGAGGCGTGTGCAGTCAGCATTATGTGGAGGGAGTTGGGGGACAGCAAACCCATTGGCATTCAACCATGTAGCTACCTCTGCGGGCCACACTGTAATCGTCTCTTTACGGAACTGTCTTCCGGGGCGGCACGATGAACAGAGGCGTTCGCCTGTTGCTATGTCTACCTGTATGTTTTTGTGTATGTGGCACTCACGGACAGAAGAGACTCCAGGGATATATACATCGGACGTTGAAGTTAGGCAGTGAGGTGATAGTGGCAGACCAGTGAGTGCACAGACCAGCCGGATCTTGAGGTTAGCAGGCTCTATAAACCACTGATGTGCCTTTTCTCCAGAGAGTGCTGTAAAAAGTGCGAAAAGAATCGGTGCTGCTGCTTCAGAACCACTAAGAATAGGTGCTCCCGTTCCGTCGAAATTGCCGATCCACACACCGATAGTCAGTTCTGGTGAATAACCGATACTCCATGCATCTCTATGACCATAAGACGTTCCTGTTTTCCACGCCACCTTTGGCATAGTTCCTGTATGCTCAAAAGACTTGGGAAAATCGGGGCGTTTCAAGGTCGTCAACATTTCAGTGACAATCCAACTGGTTTCAGGCCGCAACAGACGCGACACAGATGCCTCTTTGCTTTTTTCATTAACGGTGTTGCTATCTACTATTAATTTATATGGCGCGAACTCACCCATATTTGCTAATCCCGCATAGAGGTTTGTTAATTCAAGTAGATTGATACCGCATCCGCCAAGGACAAGCGAAAGTCCATATTCTTCTTGATTCGAGAGAGTAGAAATCCCTGCTTGTTTAAGAAACCCATAAAGGTGATTATTTCCCATCTCCGCATAGAGATTGACAGCGGGTACATTGAGGGAACGTGCCAACGCTTCTCGTGCAGTAACATATCCTGTAAATTTTTCATCATAATTTATAGGTGTGTATCCGGCATAATCAATGGGCACATCAAACAACAGTGTCTGTGGTGTAATTAATCCTTTATCAATCGCGAGCGCGTAGATAAAAGGTTTGAGCGTTGACCCGGGTGATCGTAAGGCGAGTGTGCCATTAACTTGTCCCGCAGATGCTTTGTAAAAAAAATCATGTGAACCGACCATCGCGAGCACCTCACGGCTTTTTGTATCCAGAACAACGACTGCCCCTGTTGAGACACCTTGCCCTTGCAACGGTCGTAAACGTTCTCGTAAAATTCGTGTAGCGGTATCCTGATAATGTTGATCTATTGTTGTCCGTATCCACTGATTTCCGACATTTTGAGATGTAAAAGACGACTGTTTGCTGGTAAGAAGTCGAGATAGATGGGGTGCCTTGAAAGGGAGTGGGTACCGTTTTGTTGGTATCGGTTCTTGTAAAGCCTCTTGCATCTGCTGTTCAGATATTTTTCCTGCATCTCTCATGCGGAGCAAGACCTTCTTTCTTGCCTTGCGCGCCCGTTCAGGAAATCGGTCGAGACGCAAACGTTCAGGTGAATTTGGAATTGCGGCTAAAAGCGCAGCTTCTCCGAAGCTAAGCGCACTCTGCGGTTTATTAAAATAAAGACGTGCTGCTGCACCTGAACCGACTATGTTTCCACCATAGGGCAACATATTGAAGTAAAACGTCAAAATCTCTGATTTTGTGTAGGTTAGTTCTAATTGAAGAGATCGAAACATTTCGATGAATTTATTTGGCAATGTGCGGTCCTTTGGTTCCATAAGGCGTGCAAGCTGCATTGTGATTGTAGAACCGCCCCGCACAACTCTGCCCGCTTTGAGATTGTCAACGGTTGCGCTTACGAGTGAAACAGGGTTGATACCCCAATGGTGATAAAACCATTGATCTTCATAAGTCAACATTGCGGTTTGGAACCGGGGTGAAATCGCATCAAGAGAGGTTTCCGGCAATCGCCACATATCGTCAGATGACGTGAAAGCACGAAGCCACTCACCGTTTCTATCCATTACAACAGTTGATGGGAGAGGTTGGAGTTTTTCCTTAGGCAGTGGAAAAAACCAGTTGGCAAGCGCAAAAAGACAGAATGGCATCAAGCAGAATGCCAAAATATACCCTCTTTTTCGCAGAATCTTCCCAATTTTGATGAGCAAAGAAGTTCGGAAATGAAAAAAATTGAAGTTTGTCAGTTTCATGATTGGTATTATAGCGGGAGAGTGGAGGGAAGAGGAAAACCCTTCTACTCTCCCACGGCTGTTCCCAGCGAATTTGGGCTAAGGCTTTATGAATCTGATTACAAAACTACTCTACTACTTTGAGCTTACCACTACCAGCGACAGAAGATTTGGTTGGATCATACATGGCTTCTGCAGAAACAGGCGGCAAAGTAAAGGTTCCGCGGGTCACAGCCCGCAGTGCATAATGGAATTTCCGTTCCCGTTGACGTTGGAAAGCACCGAAGAAGATAAGCCGATCATCTCGGATGTCAACGTAATCCGGTTTAAAGTCTTGCGTTTTCAGCCACGGAATTCCCGCACGCGACGCTAACCGTGCATTCTCAATTTCAAAGCCTGCAGGTAACATATCTACGACAACAACATTTTCAAGATTTGATGTGAGTGCCTTTACTGTAATTTCTGCGATCACCATATCCCCATGTTGGAATTCATCATCATAAGGTATTCCATCTTCGTTCAGATAGCGTCTCCGCACCTCTAAATCACGATCATATTCCTCAATAAAAGAATCCCGTCGAATTCCGAAGGCTGACCAATAGTAGTAACAACTACCTTTACCTTCAATAGCAATTTTGACCTGCGCGCCATCCCAATCTGTATTCGCCAATCGAACTGATGGCGTTGTTGAATCAAAATTAGCGAGATGGTCACCATTTAGAGTTATCTTGCCTATGTAATTACCATCCATTTTCTTTTTCAGTATTTTACCAAGAGCAAGAAAAGCAAATGCATTCTCTTGAGTCGTTCCCCATCGTTTTCTTTGAGACGCAGCGTTACTAAGATTACTAACAAGCATGGGAATTGATGGATGATTTTCATTGACTTCCGCAAGGACATCAAGGATAATTGCCTGTGAACGAGTAGGTGAATCAAAGTTTGTGCCTGTATCACGATTTCCACCGTTTTGAGATGAAACAGAAATAGGTAGCATAGAAAGTGCTGTCTCCAACTCACCACTGAGTGCAAACGCCCCCGCTAATTGAAATTGGCTATAATCATTAAGACTGCTAAGGAGATTATCTTTTAAGTAGTGCATCATGGGTTTTTCTGGTTCCCCAGCTGCCGCTAACACATAGCATGCATAGACTACTTGCGCAATCTGATATCGTTTATCAGTTGATACCGTTTTAGTTTGCGCCTTTAATCCATCAATCAATCCATTATAGACGCGATCAGAGACTTCATAACCCGCTTTGCGCGCTTCCACCAAGAAGTGGGAAGCATATACACTACTCCAATGGTTTATATAACGTCCACCCGGCCAATAAGAAAAATGATTTTGCGGTGTAAGCATACTTTCGAGTTTAGCAATGCCAGACGTAATATAATAATCAACCCTTTCATCTGAAGCGAGTTCAGAATCAACAGTACGCGCAACATCGCTAAAGTAGAGTAGTGGAAACACTTTGCTTGTGGTCTGCTCAAGACATCCATAAGGATACTTAAGCAGATAACGAAGTCCACCGGCAAATTCAATTGCAGGAAACGGTGAAACAGTCAGTGTAAACTCAGAGGACTCCGGTATCAAATTGGAAGGAAATACGAAGTCGCCAGCATCATCTACACTAACTACGCCATGCCCAGTCTCAGTTACTGGCGGGGCAGCGGATCGGAGTGGCAGCTGAACAGACATCTGCGTACTTCCGTTATTCCCAGAAGCAGACAACGTGAAAGAGGCTTTGCCTATCGCATCATGTGAAAGAAGTTCAAAAATGAGTTGCGCTTCCTTGCCTGCCGCGATCTGTACCTGTTTTTGAGCCATATTTTGTTGGACTTGAGGTTCCAATTCTACATTCTCGGATAGGAGTTGCACATCACCCTTCGCTTGTAACTTGACATGGAAATTGCCATCTTTTCCAGTCCCATTGTGAACGCTCACAGGGAATTGGATATGGTCTCCACCTGAAAGGAAACGTGGGAATGTTGGTGTTAGGACTACCGGTTCACGAACCGTCATAAATTTCTCGGCAGAACCGTAGTATGCCCCGGAAAAAGCAACAGCCATCAGACGTATGGAACCGTTGAACTGCGGAATATGGAAACTTGCTGTACCCCTTCCGTAACGATCAGTTTTCAGAATCCCTGACCAAAGTGAAACCGGTTTCACCCGCATGACACTGGAAGTATTAAGCCGTTTCGCGCGTCCACTTAAGCGCCCCATTCCATCACCACCTGTGCTGGAATCACCTTGAATAGCCTCAATTTCTGGCAAAATAGCGGAGTAGAGATCATAGGCGCGTGTTTTCAGACCACGCTGCCGGTAAAAGTAACCGTGTGGATCGGGAACCTGAAAATCGGTTAGCTGAAGTATCCCTTCATCAACTGCAGCAATGGTAACATGCGAAAACGCGCTTTGTCCTCCGCGCACGCGGAATTTAACAGTCACATCGTTATTTGGTCGAATCTCTTCAGGTGCGTCTAATTCAATAGCAAAACGGTTGGATTTCGCGTCCAGTTTGAGTGAGGTAATACCAAAAGCACGCGCTGGTGCATGTTCTTCCAACGAATCCGTTGACCGAATCAATGTTCCTGAAAGATATACGTTTGGTTTATAATTGGATTTAACTGGAATGTTTAAACTCGCTGTATTGCCTTTTAAGTTGAAGGTGCGGTAACTCAAAATCTTTTCCCGCTCTATTGTCAATATTAGTTTGCCGGGAAATGGTGCTTTAACCTGAAGTTTCGCAGTTTCTCCAGGTAGATATGCTTGTTTATCTAACGTCATCTCAAGCAAACTTGGATTTTCCATTGACAAAGGAACTGATCCCCAACCAGTGGTTTCCAATTTTAGTTCCGTTTTAGCACCAGAGGTGGTATCTTCTAAACGGACACGGTATTCACCATATTCGGAAGGCGTAAAAGTAAACGTTCCCATTTCTGTTGTTGACACAAATTGATGGGATTCCAAAGAGGTAATCTGGTCATTTGATATATACTCATAACGCCCCTGCGCGTTTCTACGCATTATGGTGTTCCAATGAACTTTGTAAACAGTGAGGACTAAGTCACGTCCAGCTGCTATATCTCCATTTTTATCCACGGCAATATAGTTAAAGGAAACGTCTTGATTACGTTTGATAACCCCAGAACTTGAACGTTTGATGCCGACATAATGTGAGTATGGATGAATTGCAACGCGATGTGAAGCCGTAACGGCTCTGCCCCCAGGTTCGCTCACTGTCGCCGTCAGAACACCATGTAACTGTGAAGGTGCTTTTACAGAATCGGGGAGTTGGAATCTATAACGTGCTTTGCCATCAGCATCTGTCTTTTTATCTTCTAAAGTAATCCGTTGTTTCTCAAACGGCATAGTACTCGAAAAGTGGAACGAGCGCCACTTCTCAATTGGAATGAACGGGACAACCTGAAGTGTATAAGACGCTGTCACTTTTCGGTTAACAGCAGGCGGCCCAAATAGATTGACTGCTGATACATCCATTGCGACCTCAGCACCTAAATCATATTCAGATTTGTCTGTTGTAACAGCAACTTTCATCCGGTCAGGCATAAACTCTTCAACTTGAAACGGCGTACGCCCAATCTCTTTACCAGCAACGCTCATTTTTGCGATATAACTCCCTGTCTGTGTGTATGCAGGTAAAGAGATTGTCACCTCACAACCCCCACGTCTGTCAGTATTTTGCTTAAATTCATTAACAACTCGCCCATCAGGTGCTAATATTTGTATGTTGACTGGAAGTGAGGGGGGTGTTACATTTTTTCTTCCGCGTACAATTGCCGCAAGCGCGACTTTCTCCCCAGGACGATAAACTCCACGGCTTGTATAGAGGAATGCTTCATAACCTGCTGTTAAGTAAGCAGAACCACTGATATTGAAATCGCCTGTGGAGAGTTGATGTCGATTTAACTGAAGAAACGAAAGGTCATCCGCTTTTTCCACAGTCAACATAAACGGAGTAAAGCCTTCAGTTTTTTGAGCAACTGAGGTAAACTTGATGAAACCTTCCCAATTTGTTTTTCCACTCAGTAGTGTTTGATTGTTATCGCTAATCAGTTTTACAGTTACTTGTGAAACAGGTTTTAAGTTGCTAAGTGAATTGACCCACACCCATAACTCATCTCCTGCCCTTTTAGCAATGATACCAAGGTCCGTCAGCATTACCCATTGTGTTGCACGTACCCAATAATTATTGGGGTCACGAACAGCAACTCTAAATATCCCAACACGTTTATCATTCAAGTACTGTCCAAGATCAATAGGTGTCCGCACTTCTTCGTTCAACTTTGAATCAATAGCAAGTGTGCCAGTATGAATTGGTTTACCCAAATCGTCTGTCCAAGAACTCCAGTTTCTCACCTTAGATACGTACACAAGGTTGTTGCCAAAAACCTTTTCTATATGCACATTAACGTTCCGTACATTAATAGAAGCCAACCCAAGATTCATATTCTGATTTCGGGTTAAGAAAAAACCGTTCCCAGCAAAACGAATCTGCGGTTGAACATTCGGAATTATGAGATTCACAGAATACGGTTTCTTTAACACTGAACCGTCGGGAGCTGTCAAACCTTCTTGCACTGTAACCTCATATTTGCTGCTCCGCTTGAAATCACCATGAATTTCAACATCACGGTTCCGGGCTATAATCTGCGTTTCCAACTCAGGTTTAACATGAATATACGGCTGCACAATATCAATTGGAATACGAGAACTGAAACGTAGCACAATACGCGGTTTTCCAGAATACTCTTGGACATTAGCATACGTAACACCGAGTGTACCACGACCTGTTAAGGTCATTGATTTAACATTGGCTTCTTTTAAGCCGATTTTTCCACCGATACATTTGAATCCTTTTTCAATTTGGACTTTTAGGTTTTGGTTTCCAAGTAGACGTGGAATCTCTTCAGTTTCTAATTTAATCTCCCTTGCAATCCCATTCTCTGGCTGAAGTGTATATGGAATTTCAACATTCTCTTGAAGTCGAATAGAAAGGTTCGCGCGCAAATCGGCAATATTGACTGGATAATTAAATGTTATATTTCCAACAACTTTTGCGTGTGTTTTCGTGTATTTAAATTCAAGGCGTCTGTTTTGGACGTGAAAAGGGTCTGTTGCAAAAGTGAACTTTCGATCACCGGTAATAACAAAGCCGAGGGAACTTTGTTTTAACTTTGGCGCAAGTTCTACGGTGTAACTTGCGGAGGGGGCTAAGGGGCTCTCCAAATAGAAGCGGATTGTATCGCGCGCTATCCAACGTGCGCCGCCCTTAACAGTCGGAGTGAATTGAACTGCACGATCCGGTAATTCAGTATTAATCAGTGAATTATCAACTATTGGCTCCGAAAACGTAAACGTAAAATCATCCCAGGGCGAAACTTTTTCACCTTTCGGTGTAAATGATTTGACGGTGATACGCGTCTTTGCTCCCGATACCAAACTATGAATATAGAGTGAACCGATAACTAAAACAAGCAAAGAAAGTACTGCAACAATACCAGTTAAAATTTTTTTTGATTCCATCGTAAAATGTCTCCTAAAGCTGCTATTTTTTCAATCTTCTGAAGGTCATTTTATCTACATTTATTCTAACTTGTGAGGTATTGAGCAATTTTCGTGCCAAAAATCACGTTATCTCTTAAGAATGCTCTAAAATCGTTGATCTTTTGTCGTTTTGTTCTCCTTTATCTATCCTTATAGTCAACTATAGTAAAGCCTATAATTACTTGGACACTGCTGTCCCGCAAACTGAATGAAGACAAAAAATAAATCGGTAATGTGACAAGGTTAGGAAGAAATCAACGGTATGAATGCCATTTAGGCATTCCCCGCCTCGCCAGCAAGGGGACATCTGCCTCAATCTAAGCGAAAAACAGAGGAAACATTTTGCCATGTGTAAAAATTAACACACCTATTTTCCAAAATGTCAAAAACGCTTCAACAATCTAAAACCAGAACCGTGACATCAAAATAATCTGGTCTGATCCTTGAAGTTGTCTTAACATACTTTTGCTGTTAATGTTCTCATCGGGTTCTCGCTCTGCGTTCGGTAGGTTCGCCCAATAAAACAATGAAATTGCGCCGTTTTCCATAAAATTGTACTGAGCACTGAAGGTCACCCGCCGGCTTACGTCACCTTTAACTGTCGTCCCTGGGGAAAACAAGCTTGGGTCGTCACTCTTAAATATCCTACCTGTTGGGGCGAACAAGCCGTATCGCCCCGCAACAGTGAGTTGGGGCAAGACGCGATATTTAGCACCGACATAATATCCCTTTGAATCAATGTCATCTGATGCGAAAGAGGATATTGCACCACTGTTTCCGAAATTGAATTCCCCTTCGATGCTCAAACCTGCATAGGAAGCGGTGAAGAATGCACCGATAAGACGGTCCCAATCTTCATCAGGCTGCTCAAATATACATGAGACCCCAGCACGAATTGGACCGAGTTGTCCACCAACAGTGCCAAGGACACCTTTCGCTGTTGCATTACCAGCGTTGAAAAATGCTCCGTTGTAAAACACTCTTCCTAAACTGCCACCGAGTTCAACACCAACATCTCGCTTATTAGAACCGAGTCCGTAACCTTCTCGGACAAGGATATTATGATCCTTCTGTTTGATACCGAACGGTAGACGAAACCGCCCTACTTTAACGTAAAGATGTTTTGGAATAGCATCTACTGTTGCGAAAGCGTTGAGTACAGTGCCAACGTTGTTAGAAAGGGTTAAACGTACGTGTTCAGAGGCTTGCGCATTGAACGTTACCTCAGCTTGCATGAGGAGAAACCTATCAACTGAGGAATGACATGAGTTACACCCGGCTACCGTGCCTTCCTCTTCATCTACATGGGTAGTTTTGATAAAAGCTGTTTGGAGCTCAAGTGATGTGGTGAGTTGTTTAACAACCTCCTTAGCTTCTTCGGTGACTGCATCCATATCAAAATCTTCGGGAAATTCAAAATAGTTCTCTTCGAAAATTTCCCCAATTCGGTTTCGAGGACCGCCACCTGCAGGGTCAATGTGACAGAAGTTACAGTCTTTGTCTAATTCAGTTGCAAACTCAGGTCGCGCTTCCGCGACGTTTGTCCAAAAACTCACACATAAAAAATTAATTATCAGCGTAAATGTAAACAGTGCAAGAAAATGCCTTACAAGTCTATTGTGATATATATTCAAAAAGCGTACTCCTTTTTTAACGTCAGTCAAGTTCAGTAAAAACATAATCTATGTCTTCGACTCTGACATGACAATTCCAACATATTCCACCGGAGGCGATAACTTTGAAATCAGCATCTGGTGCGTTTCGGGTATATTCTATGAACTCCCAATCGTTGTGGTCTGGATCAGTTCCTGCTTTTTTGCGCATGATTGCGATGAGTCCCACATAGTCTTTATTTGGTCGAAATGCTTCTTTTACGACAATGCTTCCATCAGGATATGGAAATTGTTGTTCACCATCCGGTGCAATGGTCCCACGTTCTTGGTTGACATAAACGTTCTTTGTACCATTGTGTGGGTCTCCACCTGGAACAGGCGGAATCGGTTCGGCGTTTAATTTAAGCCACTTCTCATAACCTGCTACATCTTCAGGGAGTCCTGGAAGTGCCACCACAGGTTCTTCAGAATTCTGTTCTGTGTCTTCTTGATTTGCTTCCTGAACAAGTTCATCTAACTGCTTTTCTTCCACACAAGACGTGAAAATCACACAAGGAATTAGCACGATAGCAACACAGAGAAAAAACCTTAAGAATAGTTGGTTGAATTTTTTGCTTCGCATTGTTACTCTCCTCATTTAATGTGTCTTTAGTATATAACAAAAAGACAATCATAGCAATAAATAATTTTAGAATGTTTTGATGTTTCACAATATAAACGCTTGGATACAGAATTGTTTTACATCCCTACCCGAATCAACCAAATTTAAAATTCAGAGAGATTCATTTTTATTTGTCATTCCGGTTCTGTTAATGTATTATATGATATGCGGATAGTGCAGATTTAAACTGAACACTTTCATATATGTTTTAAAGAATTAGTTGATTTTGGAATAAAGGAGAAATGATGCTCAGAAACTTGTTTAAAGGTGGTGATAAAAACCGCGTTGAACCAGAGGCAGCAGAAAAAGAGAGTTGGTTCAATCGCCTAAAATCCAGTTTAGCGAAGACTCGAAACAATTTTATCTCTCAACTGTCAGGACTACTTCGGGTTGGTAGAAAAATTGACGAAAAACTGATGGAAGAGATTGAAGAGATTTTGATCCAAGCTGACGTGGGAGTTGATACGACGTTAACACTGATGGATAACGTTAGAGAAACTGTTAAAGAAAAAGGATTAGGTGATTCTTCTGAATTGGAAACAGTCATAAAAGAAGAAATTCTGAATCTACTCGGTGAAGACGCTCCTTTGAAATTTGAGGGTGAACCGCCTTATGCGATCTTAGTTCTCGGTGTGAACGGTGCAGGAAAAACGACAACTATCGGCAAACTCGCAAGCCGTTTCAATACCGATGGTAATCGTGTTCTTGTTGCCGCAGGCGATACATTTCGCGCCGCTGCGGAAGATCAATTGGCAATTTGGTGCGAACGCGCGGGTGCAGAACTGATTCGTGGCGGGGAAAAGGCAGAACCCGCTTCTGTAGTTTTTGATGCAGTTCACGCAGCAAAAAATCGTGAAGCAGATGTGCTAATCGTTGACACGGCAGGCAGACTCCATACGAAAAAACCGTTGATGGATGAATTATCCAAAATTGGACGTGTAATGGGACAAGCGCATACAGGCGCGCCTCACGAGGTGCTACTTGTTATTGATGGTACAGTGGGACAAAACGCATTGATGCAGGCGAAGATTTTCAACGAAGCTGTGCCGATTACAGGTGTAGCAATCACAAAACTGGATGGCACAGCTAAAGGTGGGATTGTATTAGCGGTAAAAGCCGAACTCGGTGCCCCCGTAAAGCTAATCGGTATTGGTGAAAAACTTGACGACTTGCGGGATTTCGCGGGGGCAGATTTCGTGGAAGCACTTTTCGCAGCAGAGGATACCACAGAAACGTAGCCCACAGCCTAAGCATAACAACTTTTTGTTGCATTGCCTGGCTGTGGGACACGCTACTTAGACATTGGTATAATACAAACTTAACACTAAGGGCTTAAATCTTCTAAACTTGTACCTACTAAACATCTTCTTCCTTAAGATAGGACTGAAGGTGTTTGCGGAGATTACGATGTGCATGAAATAGGTGAGCTTTGACCGTTCCATCTGATCTACCGACCACAGCCGCAATATCTTTAAGTGACAATCCATCCCAGTGACGCAGGATAAAGATTTGACGTTGCTTTGGTGGTAGTTGACGGATCGCTTTCCGAATCTGGCCTCTGAGTTCTTTGTTCTCGGCAGCTTTGGCAGGGGAATCTGACCGCAAATCCGGGAAATTTGCCATCGGCAACTCGTCAGATTCGTCAGATTCATATACCATCACTTCTGAACGCGCTTTTTTTCTTAAGAAATCGATACAGAGATTGAATGTAATGCGGTAAAGCCAACTATAAAACTGGCACTGCCCCTTGAAATCCCCTAACCCTTGATACGCGCGAATAAACGCATCTTGCGTAATATCAAGGGCATCTTCGTGGTTTGGAACAAACCGCTGCACTAACCGAAAAGTACGTTTTTGGTAGCGAGTAAAAAGTGTATCAAACACAGCCGTATCGCCTTTCTGAAATTGTTCAATCAGTTGGGCATCATCATTACAGGGTAGCGGAATATTTTCGTGGCGTTGGGACTGCATGTTCTCCTCTCAAGTGTCAGTGGCCGCAACTGAAACGCAGGCGGCCATTGATAGAATAAAATCACCGATTTTTTTGTTTGTGGACACTGCGAAACCATCGTTTATATCTGTGGCTATCTTGAAGCATTTGTTGGAGGATGACTAATTCCTCATCTTCTTCAGCACAAGGGGCATCATCAAGTAACGCTAACAACTCCTCGTACACAGCTTTGTCTTCATCAACGAGGGCTGAAAGCAGCTTATCAAAATTTTCCCCATGACCGAGTAGGTTGAACAATTGGTTTGTATGTTTGATCTCTTCAGAGGCTGCTTGGTTCAGGTACGCTGCGAGTTCATGTTCATTTTGCTTTTCCGCGATTTGAGCGAGAATCAACCGGATCCCGACGAGTTTGAGTTTTGCTTGTGCAAGTTCGTCGAGCTCGGTTTCAAACTTTTCCCGCAAATGATCAGCATCACGGGGATGCAGCTGCGCATAACTTGGCCACACCGGCTTTGCCATCACCTGTTTCAACTTTTTTAAACTCCCAATCAAGTTTTCCCGTTCTTCAGGAGAAAGTTGGCCAAAGGTGTTTTGCCAAAAGTCTGCAGCGTGTTGCACCCGTTCTCGGAAAAGCTGTTCTGATTGCGGTGTAAGTTGAATACGTGCACGCCTCCGATCCTCATCACATTTACGACGGACAACCCAACCGTGCTTTTCAAGTCGACTGACTAAGCCAGAAACTGTATTATGAGCAAGACCTAAATGCTCTCCCAACTCACTTACAGACATACCAGATTCACGACCATACCAATGCAGGTGCTGTAAGGCGTTAAACTGTACAATTGTGAGGCGGTTGGGGACTACTTCCTGAATAAACCTGGATTTGACAGCTGCTTGTGCGTGATGCATCACACGCATCACAACATCAATTTCTTGATTGAACTCCGGTTTTTCTACTGACATCTCTAAATACGTCCTATGTTAGAGGTATATTCCGTCGTATACGACATAAATTATACTATAGATGTTTGTCAATGTCAAATTAAAATGTCAAAAAGACGGTATTTTATGAAAAAAATTAATTACTTCCTACCAAACGTTGCGCCTTCATTTTCCGTTTTCGCTTGGATTTAGGCTTCGTCTGTTTTGATGGTGGACTGCTTTGAACGTTTTTAAGTTGCTGCTGATTCTGTTTAGCATCAGCAACCTGTTTCTGTTGTTCTGCTTCATATTCGGCGTAAGTGCCTTCAAAAAAGCGCGTTGTTGTTCCCTCTTTTGTAACATTAAGAATTAACAATTTGGTTGCCAGACGGTTCAAAAGGAAGCGGTCGTGAGAGATTATAAAAAGCGTAGCGGGATAATCGGCAAGTGCGTTTTCAAGTGCTTCGCGTGCTGGAATGTCCAAATGATTTGTCGGTTCATCAAGTAGAAAGACATTCGCCTTTTCCAATAGCAGCTTTGCCAATTGAACGCGACTCTGTTCGCCACCGCTCAAGTTTCCAATCCGCTTAAACACGTCATCACCGGAAAATAGGAACTTCGCTAAAAAACTTCGTACTTCAAAAGGTGTCTGATCCGGACAAAGTGCCCAAATTTCATCCAGGATTTCATTATCTGGGTTAAGCCCCTCCAATTCTTGTGTATAATACCCAAGCCTGAGACCAGGACCAACCCAAAGGTTACCTTGTGTAGGGTGCTCCTGCCCCAAAATCATTCTGAAAAGTGTCGTTTTTCCAGACCCGTTCGGTCCGATAATTCCGACCACATCACCACGATACACCTCAAAATTGAGACCTGTAAATAACACTTTATCGCCAAACTGTTTACCAACATTTTGGCATCGTAAAATGTCGTCTCCACCCCGTGTGCTTTGTGTAAAGTTGAGTTTCAAAGTTCGCGTATCCGTTTTCGGTTTTTCAATTGTCTCTAACCGATCCAGTTTTTTCTGCCTTCCTTGTGCTTCACGAGTTCGCTGCCCGGCTATATTACGCTCAATGAACTCCTTTTCTTGTGCAATAAATGCTTGCTGTATTTTGAATGCGCGTCTGTCAACAAGCTGTTCTATATTTTTTAATTCCAAGTACTTAGAATAGTTACCTCGATAGATATTTATTTTATTTTCAGCGAGTTCCCACACCTTACGAACGATCTTATCTAAAAAATATCTATCGTGCGAAACAACAAGAACGCCACCGTTGTATTCGGTATTGAGATAATTTTCCAGCCATTCGATGCCATTGATGTCAAGATGATTCGTGGGTTCGTCCAAGAGTAATAGGTCGGGTTCTTCAAGTAGCAGTTTTGCTAACGTAGCCCTACTCTTTTGACCGCCACTCAAGACATGGACTGGCAGGTTGAAATCCTGATCACTAAAACCTAATCCACTGAGGACACGATTTATCTGATGCTCGTAATCGTATCCACCCAGCCGTTCATGTTTCTCGTGAATGCGCGCGTACTCCTGCAAAAGATGGGGCGTTTCTTGTGCTTCCATCTCCTCAGCCAGCATGAGCATTTTATCCTCAAGTGCCAGTCGTTCTTTAAAGACCTTGAGAATTTCCTGACGTAGCGTGCAGTCACGTTCCAACTCTGGTTCTTGGCTTAGGTATCCAATACGGCGACCCTTTGCCAAAACAACATCCCCTTTGAAATCGGTGAGCATGCCACACATTATTTTTAATAACGTTGTTTTCCCAGATCCGTTACGACCAATTAACCCTATCCGGTCTCCAAGCGCAATTGCGACCGAAATATCATCCAGAATTATATTTGGGTCATAACGTTTTGTGACATTGGCGATTGTTACTAAAGACATAATATTTTAGATGTGGACTATCTGCCTATTACAAGTATATTTATTACAGACGTATTGATTGCCAATTTGCGCTGCGGGTAATCATCTCCTGATACGTTTCGGTACTTCGCGCATCGGGATGGCGGACATTGAATTGTCTAAATCGCCAAAACGCTATAGCCACTGCTGCATAGTGAACAAAACAATCCAAACTCTCCCATTCTTTATCTGTCAAAGGGCGTAATGCATTGTAAGCATCCAAGAAACCGTGGACAGATGCCACATCCAATTCATGTTGTGCCGTATAACAACAGCCAATTATCGTCATTCCGACATCAATTAACAATGTATCATGGCACCCTTCTTCAAAGTCAAGAATTGCTGCCATTTGGTCACCATCAAAAAGAGTGTTGTCTAAAAACAGGTCTCCGTGTAGAAGCCCCGTAGGAAGTGGTTTATCTAATTCAGGTTTTATCCATTCAAGTTCCGATTTTAGCCAAATAAAAAACGGATGTGTGGTAAATTGTGTGTTTTTGACCTCTTTTAGAAAAGGTGTTATTTGTGTAATCCCCATCGGAAAAAGCGGAAGTTCTACAAGTGGAGGAATGCGATGTAACTTGGCTAACGCTTCACCGATCTGTGTCAATACGCGTTGCGAAGGTTTCGGTGTTCCTCCATCCAAAAACGGGTAGATCATCACGCGGTAGTTTGGCGTTTCGAAAAGTGCCGCACCGTTTTTTTGTAAAATTGGATACACTGTCGGATAGGCGTGTTGACGAAGATGTTCCAACAGTTCAATTTGCTTATGCAGTTCTGCTGGATTTTTCTCATCACATATTTTCAGGAGAAACCTGTCATCTGTTGTTGTCAACTTAAAGTTGCTGTTTCCAAATCCGCCTGAAATTTCCGTAAGCTTCAGTGGTGTGCCGATTGCATAATGTGATACTATCTCCGCGAGTTCTTCAGGTGAAAGGGTTGTGTAACGTGCCATGGGATGTAACGTGAGGTGTCACTGTTTCGGTTCAGAGGCTTGTGAGCTGTCTCCTAACAAATACTTTAACAAGTCTTCCCAGTAGCGTAAATGAATTTCTTTAATGTCTGTATTTTGATTAAAATCTAATTGGAGGTTTTCAGAATAACGTTCTATAAAAAGTTTAGGATTGCTTAACAAACGCAAGTAGTATTTTAATGATGGTAGAATCCCGTTAACAATTACTTCACAACCATGCTGTGCGTGAATTTCACTAACTAATTCACCTACGGAGTCAATATCCTCAACGTTTGGTTCTGCTGTGGTAAGTAGATAATAACGGCAAACAGGTGTCTGCAAAAATTTTTCATAGGCAACTTGAATAATTCCTGGAGAAATTGGGATATTGTGTTTGATTTCAACTGCCTCAAAAAAATCTCCATTTTTGTCTAAGACTTCAATGTCTCCTATCCCACCAGATTTGCTATCCGCTGTAGTATGGCTTTTCAATGGCAAGAGCGTCTTACCTTCAAACCTTTCAATTGCCATAAGCATTTCATAAGCAGAATAAACTGCCAATACAGGCAGACGTGAAGCACCAGCAACGCCATATCCAATTGAAAAGTGTCGTTTTAGGAGATTTACTATTTTTTCTATTGTTACTGTTTCTGTTTGCTGTGCTTTTCTGAAATCTACATTTGCAATTTCAAATAAGTCAAGATTAATTCTTGATCTTTCCATCAAGTCAATCAAGGCAATAAATGTTGCATGAAGGTATTTTTTTGGATCAGCTCGATTTTCTTCAATATCGTTTAGAATTTGAAGAAAAGCTTCCTTAACGGATACATTGCGAATCTTACCAGGAAAATTAAGTGTAAACGGGTGAGCCTGCTCAAGCGAACGCGTCAGCCAACCACTTCCACCCTTCATAGCAAATCTCTGAAACTTTTCTGAAATAAAAGGTGTCACGTGCAAGGTATCAAAACCTCTCCCTGAATAACCGTTAGGGAGTTCCTTTTTATGGTAGCGGACATCTTGGGCAGGGGTTTCAATCTTTTTCACTAAGGACGTAATCAGAACTGCGATAACAGCTTTCTGAGATTCCGCTTTTTCCATAATTGTCTCAATCCATTTTATTTGGTTTCCTGAAAGCCCTGGCCGGAGATCACGTTTTGATTCTGCTAACTGATAAGCATCTTCCAAAATTGCACGTATGTTATCCATTATGTTCCCTCAAACAAATGTTGCATCGTAATTGGAGTATCATCAACACGCTGCCGAGCATCTTTACAGTATTCAACATTAATATCATAGCCGATATAATGTCTACCCAGATTTTTGCAGGCAACTGCGGTTGAGCCAGAACCCATAAACGGATCGAGAACCAAGGCATTAGTGGGTGTGAGTAGATGTAAAAATTCCTCCACTACTTCCACTGGGTAGATTGCTGGGTGTTTATTCCCCTTAAGTGTAGCAACGGGTGTTTCAATCACATCTGGTGTTTCAATCACATCATCAGTTTTAATTACATCTCGCTTGAGTTTATTGCCGTGAATTCTAATTATTGTAAAACCTTTATTTTTTAGCTGTAATGTGCGACCTCCTTCCTGTCCTCCAAATGGGGCAGCATGAATGCCGCGAATTTTCATCCGAAAACTTTGCGTTTTGCCACGTTTGACTTCTTGAATAACCTCTGCAAGTTCAATCCGCGCAGCAGATTTCTCTGCTTCAGATAGGTCTGATTCATCAATAATCTCAAAATATCGCTGTCCCACGTTAGTACTAGTTTTCTTTTTAGAGGGCTGCGAAGCACGCGATTTTGCCAAGAAAGCTTTGGGGGCATAGAAATAACGATCTGACTTGGCAAAATGGAAGAACGGCTCAGTACTACTGACGAGACGACGACTAAACTGGCGCGGAGTTGGATTTCTTTTGACCCACGTGATTTCATTTACAAGTCTAACTGATCCTGTGTCCATTGCGGCAAGCGCAAAACGATACGGAACCAGAAGTAAGTTGCTGTCCTGATATTTGTCACCTATATTAAAAACTATATTGCCATCATCTCTCACAACACGCACACATTCTTGAAAGAGACAAAGTAACGTATCAATGTACTCATGAACATTCTTTTCATTTCCCATTCCGCCGCCATAATCACGCTGTTGGAAATAAGGGGGAGAGGTGATCACCAATTGAATACAACAATCAGGCAATTGTCGAATGAGTTCCAAATTATCCCCGCATAATATTTGGTCAATTGGTAAGTTATCATCAGTATAGGACATATTCATACTCCTTTTCTACGGTCAACAACAAAATAGTTCAGCGGCGCGTTGATTGTGAAAGTTACTATGGGATGTAACGTGAGGTGTCACTGTTTCGGTTCAGAGGCGTGGACTAACGCTTTATATTGAGGCAAGTCCCGAATTTTATCAAATGCCGGCTCTGTTTTTGCAGCAGCAAGTGCAGCTTTATCGGTCCGAATTGCTTCACGAAGAGAGGTGATTGATTTTTCAATATCAGTAACTTGCGAACCGTCTGCCCTCAGAGAATACGCAACAGCAAGATTGTAATGCGCCTTCGCGAAATCTACATCCAGTTGTGTTGCACGTTCCCACGCACGGATAGCTTGTTCAAGGTCACCCATATTCCCATACACTGCACCGAGATTGAAATAGGGGATTGCCCATCCCGGTTCATTCTGAATTGCCAACTTAAACTCCGTGGCCGCTTGCGCGAGATTACCCTGCTTTGCATAAGTAAGTCCCCAATTATAATGTGATAGCGCAGCTTCATTCGGTTCAGAGGCATCCGTGTTTTGTGAATGCGGAATGCTTTTTAGACCACATCCCATTAGCAATACTGCTAAGCAGAACATTAGGAGCGATTTCATCTTTTTCTCCACGTCTTTTTATAAAACTTTACCCGAAATTCAGGTTGTTAGTCAACCGGTTTGTGCTACACAGTACATTTATAGTAAAACCTATAATTAATGGGACACTTCTGTAGCGCAAACTGTTAGTTTGCGACTCATTATGGCACAAACTAAAAGTTTGATGCTCAACTTCTGTTGTCCGTTGTGTTTCCAAAACAGGTTTATCAAAGTGTCCCAATAATTTTAAAGTTCACTATAGTTTTTAATAACCGTTATTTAGAAGGCACGTCCCAGAGGAAAATAGTTCCACCTGAGTTCATGCGATATTCGTTACCGCTTATGCTTGTGAGCGTCTTCCCATCAGGAGCAAACGCCAGCGCGCGAACAAAACTTTTATGTCCATCATAGATAGCAAGGGAATGACCAGAGGGAAGTTCCCATATATGAATTTTACCGCCTGTATCACCACTTGCAAGTACTGTCCCGTCTTGAGAAAATACTAATTGACAAACTATATGTTTGTGCGCTTTCAGGGTTCTGATACGTTGATGTGTGGTAAGGTCCCACAACTGGATTTCCTTATTTTTTGTTGCAACTGCCAAAATTTTTTTATTGTGAGAAAACGCTAAGGCATAAATATCGTCCTTTTTAAACCAATTTAAAAACCTACCTATCCAATTTTTGGACGTTTTAAGTGTGGTAATCTGTTTTCCTGTATGTGTATCCCACAAGCGTGCCGCATCTCCAATGGTATCTGCCAACAATTTCCCATCAGAAGATACTGCCAAAATATAATTTTTGGTGCTTGTAAGTGTGTTAAGGTGTTTAGTATTGGCAACATCCCAAATTGTAATGCCGTCTTTTGTATCAATAATTAGTTTTTCACCATTTGAGGTAAACACACATGCATTGCGAAGACTAATTGAAGTGCCATCATCAAACGAATTTCCATACCATCCTAAAAACGCATCTGGGATTACTTTGTGGGTGTTCACCTGTTTCCCCGTTTCTATGCCCCATACATAGACGTTCCCATCACTCTCATTGACAAGGGTTTTGTTGTCTGCCGTGAAAGCTAAATCGCCAATACTTTTTTCACTGGATTTAAGCGTTAGAAGTGTGCTGCCAATGTTTGTATTCCAAAGCCGAATGTTGCCAGTTCTATCGCCGCTGGCGACTATTTTACCATCGTGTGAAAACACCAATGCTGTGAACGGTTTTGTATAGTCCGTAGTAAGAGTACGCAGTGGTTTGTCAGTTTGTGTTTTCCACACACCCACTGTGCCGTGTTCATCTGCGGTGATAAGAATGGAACCATCTTGTGATAACACAAAACGTTCCGGAAAAGGTTTAAACGCCTCTAAAACTGGATTCAACTTGGCAATTTCACGACGCGTAGCAATATCCCATATCACATAACCATTGTCCTTTATAATAACGAGTGTTTTGCCGTCACCAGAAAATCTTACGGTTTTCGCATCGGGGAACGTGGCGATTTTACGGCGGGTGGTCATATCCCATATTGCACAGGCAGTTCGCTGGATAATAGCGAGTGTTTTTCCATCACCAGAAAACTTTATGTCCGACCATGGAAGTGCAGCGAGCTGTTTCCCGGTCTTCACATCCCAGAGTTCAATATGACCTTCAGCACCTTGCCAACCCCTTCGAGTTGTAGCCCGGTAGTCAACAGTGCTTACAAGTATTTTACCATCCGGCGAAAAACTTAAGGCATTCGCCCATTTCATAGCCGGTTGTCCGCCTAACATTGTTCTGTCTAGGGAGTGTGGCGCTCCAAATTGGATAGGGAAGGGTGGGATATCTTGTATACGCCCTACAAGTGTTTTTATTAGGCGATGGGCGCGTCCATCTTGTATACTAATTGTGCCATCTTTATTCCCAACCGAAAAAGTAACGCTATCAACGTGACTGGCAAAAGCATCTCTTGCAAGTCGCCATGTTCTATATTTTCTGTAACTAAGTTTAGGCAGTTTTGGTGTGAATGAATTCAATTGTTGTCCATTGGTGATATCCCAAAAGTTGACAGTGCCTTTTGAATTCTGACCCACAAGTGTTTTACTATCTTCTAAGAACTTCAAAGAACTAACCAGGTCTTCAGGTGTGTTTAATGTCTGCAAGTTTTTTCTTGTTTTAACGTCCCAGAGTCGAACGGCCTTGTCATCAGCACTACTTGCAAGTATCTTTCCATCTGGTGAAAATGCTACATGTCTAACAACATCTGTATGCCCCGAAATGAGAGCAGTTTCGTCACCTGTGTTAATATCATATAGCCACACACCGATTGAGCTTGCTATTGCCAATTTGGTGTTATCTGGGGAAATCTGCATATCGTTTAGGACACCTTTTCCGAGACGTGCTTTGGCACCTTCCGGTAGATTCAATTGCGTATAGTCTTGCGCAAAGGTGTTCGATAGAAACGGTGTTGAAAAGATAAGTAATGTCAAAAACATGGAAAATAGTTTACTTTTCATTGCTTTGGACTCCTAATAAATGCTACGATCCTTCAACCCAATATCTTCGCCAAAAATCGTTGAATAAATGGGGCGTTTGCCTTAAAGTTAACATAACTTAGAAAGGACAATCACCCATCTCAGAAATTATAGCACTTTTACTGTAACTTAATCCATGTTTATCCACAATGAGGTCTGAAAGTTTGATTTGCATATATTTCGTTCTTATGATAAATTACTTGACATACAAATCTAAAGTTTATAGTACCAATATTTTCGTCTACTTGCAAGGAGGAGATGTTCTACAATGTTTAGGACACACCAACAAAAAGGGTTATTTTCGTTGATACCGTTGTACAAAGGATTCGTTAGTCTTTTAGTGATTGGCATACTGCTAACGACAGTGATGCAGCTCGCCGATGCTAAGAAAATTCAATTTGACCGAGATATTCGTCCAATTTTGTCCGATAAGTGCTACGCGTGCCACGGTCCTGATCCGGCGGTACGGCAAGCTGAACTACGGCTTGACACCAAAGAAGGCGCATTTTCTGAACCGAGCGGTTACCCAATTATTGTTCCGGGTGATCCTGAGAGCAGTGAATTAGTATTGCGCATCACACACGAAGACATTGATAGGCGAATGCCACCGCAGACCTCAAATCGACAACCTACACAAGAACAGATTGACACTTTAATTCAATGGATTGCTGAAGGGGCCGAGTGGGAGGAACATTGGGCATATAACCCATTAAAACGGATTGATCCGCCAGAAGTTAAAAAGTCCGATTGGGTGCAAAATCCCGTTGACCAATTTATTCTTGGTAGGTTAGAAAAAGAAGGACTTGAACCGTCCCCAGAAACAGATAAACGCACGCTCATCCGTCGACTACACTTTGATTTGACCGGCTTACTACCGGCACCCGCAGAAGTTGATCAATTTGTCCGAGATAAACGTCCTGAAGCTTATGAAGAATTGGTCAATCGGTTGTTATCTAAACCACAGTACGGTGAGAGGCTTGCAATTTACTGGCTTGATCTGGTGCGTTATGCTGATACAAGCGGCTACCATTCGGACGAGAACGTTAGTGTTTGGCCTTATCGAGACTATGTGATTAAGGCATTTAATGACAACATGCCGTTTGATCAATTTACACTGGAAAACCTTGCCGGCGATCTGCTGCCGAATGCATCACCAGAACAGAAGGTTGCATCGGGTTACAATAGATTAAATCAAACGACTGCCGAAGGTGGCGCGCAGGCAAAAGAATACCTTGCAATCTATGCAGCAGACAGAGTGCGGACCACTGCATCTGTCTGGTTAGGCGCGACACTCGGCTGCGCACAATGCCACGATCACAAATTCGATCCTTTTACTGCGAAAGACTTCTACAGTTTTGCTGCCTTCTTCGCTGATATACAGGGACCTGGTGTCTATGGCGGTGGAAGCAAATGGGATCCCGTTGTAATGCTGCCGTCACCGGAACAACAAACTGAATTGCAAGAGATCGATACTGAGTTAGCAAGATTGCGCAAAGTGTTTGAATTGTCGTCGCCTGGATTGGAAGCAGAACAAGCAAAGTGGGAGGAAGAGATCCGTTCACTTCTCACTTCAACAGAAGATGCTGATTTCGCATGGATAGACGATGCACAATCAAATGGTGGCAGAACTGAAGGTACGTGGAAATTTGTAGGCAAAAATGAGGCACCCGTTTTCAGCAAAGAGCGTTCACGGGTCCAGACCGCAGCGCCTGAACAACTTGTGCAGCATGCATTCCGAGGCGCAAACCGGAAAATTACGTTGGCTGAAGGCGACAAACTTTTTGCTTATGTGTGGTTAGACCCCGAAAATCCGCCTAAAACGGTTATGCTGCAGTGGAACGATGGAAACTGGGACCATCGGGCATTCTGGGGCGAAGATAAAATTACTTATGGTGAAATAGGAAATGATACACCTGCTCATAAACCGATGGGTGATCTCCCTAACCTCGGCGAATGGGTACGTCTTGAAGTTGATCCGACGGTAGTTGGATTGAAAGCGGGGAGTGTGCTGAACGGAATGGCTTTCACACAGTTTGGCGGTAAAGTTTATTGGGATATGGCTGGTATCGCAACTACTCTCGGCATAGCAACCAAAAATACCCACGATGATGCTGTTATAAAAGTAATTCAGGTTGATTCTTTTGTCAGAACCACAAACCAACGGAAACAGATTGCTGATTATTATCGACGCATTGCTCCCGCACTTGATGGTATACGTAACCAGATGGTCGACCTCGAAAAACGTAAAAATGAGATCAATTCCACGAGTCCATATTCCCTAACAACCGTTTCGGTTCAACCTCGAACAACCCGCATTTTACCGAGAGGCAATTGGTTGGACGATTCAGGTGAAATTGTTGAACCGATGATACCGGAATTCATGGGGGATCTTGGCATCAAAAATCGCCGCGCGACACGACTTGACTTGGCGAAATGGGTGGTCTCAAGGAACAACCCATTGACCGCGCGGACATTTGTAAACAGGCTCTGGGCACTTTACTTTGGCACTGGTATCTCTCGCGTGCTTGACGACCTCGGCGCACAAGGTGAACCGCCAGAACATTCTGAGCTGCTTGATTGGTTAGCGGTGGAATTTATGGAAAGTGGATGGAATGTTAAACACCTGGTGAAACTCATTGTTTCGTCAAACGCCTATCGCCAGTCTTCGAAACCGAATGAAGCCCTGCGCGAAAAAGACCCTTACAATCGCCTAATTGCACGACAGTCCCGCTGGCGATTGGACGCCGAAATTGTGCGGGATAATGCCCTTCTGCTGAGTGGACTTCTCGTACCTAAAATTGGTGGGCCGAGTGTTAGACCGTATCAGCCTGTGGGATATTATTCTAATCTCAATTTCCCCAAACGCAAATATGTGCATGACAAAGGGGAAAGTCAATATCGCCGAGGGCTTTATACACACTGGCAGCGTACCTTCTTGCATCCAAGCATGATGGCTTTCGATGCCCCAAGTAGGCAGGAGTGTACTGCGGAAAGATCAACTTCTAACACGCCTATGCAAGCGCTTACCTTGCTTAATGATCCAACTTATGTTGAGACAGCACGTGTGTTTGCTGCACGAATTATCAAAGAAGGCGGACAAACTTCAGAAGATCGCATCAATTGGGCATACCATAGAGCATTATCACGCCTGCCACAACCGAAAGAGTTGGAAATTATGACAGGATTGTTCGAAAAACACAGAACCGAATATACCGATAATCCTGATGCAGCGAAGACTTTAGTGGCAATGGGTGAGACTCCGTCAACACAAGGTATTGAACCTATCGAACTTGCAGCGTGGACCTCTGTTGCACGTGTAATTTTGAACTTGCATGAAACTATTACGCGGTATTAATCCATGTGTATTCTTATTGTCAAATTGTATATGAAATTTGTTCGTCAACCTAACTCACAGGAGGTTACTAATGAAATCAATCATTTGGCAGCGAGGTTTTTTCATCCTAACGCTTATATCGTCCCTTCTATTAGGATTTTGGGGGATTACAAAATCATCTCTTTACATGGAGTTTCTTAGGGCAATGTCTCGTCAAAAAATGAATGTGATGTCGGTTCATGTCCCCAGACAGTTGGGGACAGAACTATACATTGCTGCTGAATTTCTTATTACTTTTGCTGTGCCTTTCGGTTTGACATGGTTAGTTTACTTTATAATAACTCGTGTTGTTTTTCCAAACTCCAGGATAGGGATTGATAAAACCAAAAAGGAAAATTTCTCGCTTGATAATTGAAGAGGTATCGTCAGACAGCGAATTCTTTTTCATTGTTGGCATATTAGGAGGAACATTTTCTCACATCTCGCCAAGAAAGGGAAACTTGCAGATGAGGATGATGGAGATCTTCCATCAAAATATTTGACGGTTCCTAAATCTGTTTTTCTGGTATATTTCATCTTATCTTCTGTATTCGTTTGGTTAGCATACTTCATAATTCAATGGCCTCTTTACTATCTCGTCATTTTTGTCGTAAAGGGTTTCACAGGTTAATAGCATAGATCAAAAAATTGACAATAGGAGAAATAGGTATGAGATTGGTATTGATATTTTGTATAATCGTTTTGCTGCTGATGTGTGGGACGGTGTGTGAACTTTTCGCTAAAGCCCCAACAACACCTAAAATTCTGTTTACCTCCTTGCGGGACGGCAATTATGAGGTCTACATCATGAATCCAGATGGTTCTGAACAGGTGAACATGACACAGCATCCTGCTGCTGATCTTGAGGCAGCCTGGTCTCTGACCGGTGAGCAGATTCTCTTTGTCTCGGATCGTGAGGGCACGCGAGACCTATATTTGATGGATGCGGATGGCTCGAATGTCCGACGCGTCTTCAAGCGAAAAACAGAGGCTCAAAGAAGAAGTCCGGCGTGGTCTCCTGATGGCAAACAGTTTGTTTTCCAGACCAAGGACTGGAACGCTTTAAAGTTCCTTCTCCATATTGCGACGCTTGGAGAAGAAGATGCCGAACTCATCGGGGATGGAAGTTCACCGGCGTGGTCTCCTGATGGTTCAGAAATAGCCTGCAGTGCCCGTTCCCGACTTACGTTTATCAACGTCCGTACAAAAGAACGAGAACAACCGCTACCCGAAGAAGTACTACGATGGCAATTGGATCTGTCCTGGTCAGCTGCGGGTGACAGACTCGCCATTTCTGCGAACAAGCATCCGTTGCCGGTCATCTTGGATAGGGACCTGCACCGCGTATGGAAGAACAAACAGACGATCTACATTGTCAATCGCGACGGCACCGGTCTCCGGCAGCTTGTTGATGAAGCCGGTTCTGATGCATGGGACCCTGAGTTTTCGCCGGATGGATCGGAAGTGCTTTTTACACAGCGTAACGGTGCGTTGCAAATTTCCAAAGTTGATGTAAACAGCGGGGTTCGGACGGTGCTGACACGTACTGGAGGCGATTTTGGTGGGGATTGGTTTGATCCAGCGTATGCGAATACGTTGCCGGTTTCACCTCAGTCGGAGTCGCTAACGACGAAATGGGGACAAATGAAAAAGGAGTAGGGACTTTAGATATTCTTGAGATGAGTTTGGCAGAATTATCCAGCGGTACGTTCTAATACATCGTTTTTGTATTAGAAGGGTTTACGGGTTGAGGTATGTAAGTTTCCAATGGAGGCGCTATAAATGATGAAAGGATTTATCAAGAAGGCATTAAATCCTAAAAAAGGACCCTTTAGATTAACACTTGTTTTATCCATTATAATTGGTGGATTTTTAGGTAACGAAGCCGGGAAACTACAAGATCGGAGTTATGATGGGTGGTTTGATTTCTTGACATGGTTTCTCGGTGGTCAATATGGGACTACCTATTATGCAAATGGTTTTCAATTAGGAAAATTTATGGCAGTATTTATTGGAACTTCTGCTATCATTTGGTCAATTTACTTCATCATTTATTGGATTGCAGTAGGTTTTACGAATAAAGAATAAGCAATTTAGTCCATTAAAATAGGTTAATTGGGTTGAAACATACTAACTCATTTGTATAATAACGGGTAGTATAACACAATTCTATATTATTGCATAAGTCTTAATGAAAAAACAAGAAGCATTAAAATGGAACAGACAACACGAATCGAACTCGCAAATCAGGATGATCTGGTTTTAGTAAGAGCTGGGATTAAGAACCCAGAAGATGTACGGCAACTCACCGTCAAAGATGCACTCGTTGATACGGGGGCAACCGGGCTCTGCTTACCGATACCGCTCATCGAACAACTTGGACTTATACCACTTAGAAAGATTCAAGTAAAAACTGCAAACGGCATCGTGGAACGCTTCGTTTATTCAGAGGTAGAATATACTGTCTTGGAGCGAAGTGACACTATCCGCGCAACTGAACTTTCAGAAGGAATGCCTGTCCT
The DNA here is from genome assembly GCA_028824125.1 of Candidatus Poribacteria bacterium. Taxonomy (GTDB): domain Bacteria; phylum Poribacteria; class WGA-4E; order WGA-4E; family WGA-3G; genus MSPOR6. The sequence continues at coordinate 6,662 of JAPPES010000031.1, read as the reverse complement.
CGTTGGACACATAATTTTGAAAGCTCTGGACCTCTGTGTTGACATAAAAAAAGGATTAATCCATAACCCTGCACATGATGGTGAATGGATGATAAAAATCCTCTGACAACTATGAAGGAGAAATATGGCTATGGATATTCATCAAGAAACGAAACTGCGCCTTACAAGGCGTACATTTTTAGGGAAAACAGCACGCGGCATCGGGTCGTTTGCACTTGCATCCCTACTTACACCCTCAATATTAGATGCCGCACCGCAGATTGAACGGTGGCCCGGCATAATTACAGAGCCGCACGTGGCACCGAAAGCAAAATGTGTGATTCATCTCTGTATGGCGGGAGGTCCCTCGCATTTAGAGACTTTGGATTACAAACCGAAATTGGCAGAGATGCACGGTAAACCGATGCCGCAGTCGTTCACCAAAGGACAACCGATTGCGCAGCTACAGGGGCAGGCAAATTCGCTTAAATGTCTTGGACCAACCCATGAATTCAAAAAATTCGGGGAGTCGGGACAGGAGATGAGTTCTGCGTTTCCACACATTGGTAGTCTTGCAGACGATATTTGCATTGTTAGATCACTACGTACCGAACAGATTAATCACGATCCTGCCCACACCTTTATGAACACAGGGACTGCTATTTCAGGAAGACCGAGCATGGGGTCGTGGTTGTTATACGGTCTCGGCAGTGAAAATGAGAATCTTCCCGGATATGTTGTTCTAATATCCTCTGGTGGTGGACAAGACCAACCGATTGCAACTCGACAGTGGCATAGCGGGTTTCTCCCTGGACAATTTCAGGGTGTTCAGTTCCATTCAAGTGGCGATCCTGTTCATTATGTCTCAAGTCCTGGCGGTGTAAGCCAGGAACAGCAGCATGACGTTGTTGGCGCAGTACAAACCCTAAACAGCATGTTGAACGAAACGGTTGATGACCCAACTATAGCTACACGTATCAATCAATATGAGATGGCATTCCGCATGCAAACGAGTGTCCCTGAATTGACTGATATTTCCAAAGAACCACAGAACATCCTTGATATGTATGGTGCAAAGCCTGGCGATGGGTCTTACGCATCAAACTGCCTACTTGCCCGAAGGTTAGCAGAACGTGGCGTTCGCTTTATCCAACTCTATCATCGCGGATGGGATCATCACGGTGGTATACAGAACGCTATTAAGACAACTGCAGGATATGTCGATAAGGCAACAGCAGCACTCGTTAACGATTTAAAACAGCGCGGCATGTTAGATGAGACTTTGATTATCTGGGGTGGCGAGTTCGGCAGAACACCGATGGCACAAGGTAGCGGGCGCGACCATCACATCAAGGGATTTTCGATGTGGATGGCAGGCGGCGGTGTCAAAGGCGGTATTAGTTACGGTAACACTGATGAACTTGGCTACAACGCCGTTGAAAACATTGTGCATGTGCATGACTTCCATGCAACAATGCTGCATCTATTCGGCATTGACCACGAAAAACTGACGTACCGTTTCCAAGGTCGAGATTTCCGCCTCACAGACGTGCACGGGCATGTTGTCCGCGACATTTTAGCATAAAGTGGTAGGCACACCCGTAAAGTAAAAGAGGGGTGTGCCTAAATTGAAGTTACAACGGACCTCATAAATGGTCTTATTCTAACAGTGTTTACCCATCTATTACGTAGTCCATGTTCCCTGATATAACATCTAACAGCCGATTTGGAGGATTTAGTTATGAAAAAGGGGCGGTACTGCCATTCTATTTTTTATTTTTCAATTTTAGTTCTGAGTCTTCTTCCGATTTCAGCCAGCTTTGCGCAAGACAACACACAGGTCGGTCTACCAGAAGGTGCAATCGCTCGTCTTGGCAAAGGCGGGATTAATGTGATGCGGTTTTCACCGGATGGTACTCGCCTGGCAGTGGGAACGGATGTTGGGGTTTGGTTATATGATGTAGAGGATGGAAAAGAGATATCTTTGCCTACGGGGGATGTTAGATATTTCAATTCACTTGCATTTTCAACAGATGGAAAAATCCTCGCAAGCTGTGGAACTCTAAACGCAAGTATTCAGTTGTGGGATACAGAAACTGGTAGTAAACGTTTATCCATTGAGGTGCCCGACAGAATCGCAAGAGTTTCAACATTAGTATTTACGAAGGAGAACAAAACGCTTACCGGTCTTGGCTTAAATCTTTATATCACTGAATGGGATGTAGAAACCGGCGAAAAACTGGAACAGAAAAGTAGTTTTTTGCCAAGAAGAGTATTAGCATTCTCGCAAGATGGTAAAACCTTTGTCACTGGACACGAAGAAAACGGTAATGTCCGTTTAGGGTATACTGGCTCAGGACACGAAGAGGAAATTTTCAAAGAGAAGGAACAACCAGTTGTAGTGAATCCCATTCCAGAATTGCTCAACGATGACGCGGATGAAAAGGAGGTGTCAAAAGGAGTTCAAGCAATAGCGTATTCCCCGGACAGTAAAACCATCGCAAGTGCACATGATGACAATACAGTGCGATTATGGGATACGGCAACAAAGACCGAGCGTGTTATTCTTAAAGGGCATACAGAAAAGATTGATGCCTTGGCTTTTTCACACGACAGTACTATGCTTGCGAGCGGCAGTTTCGACAACACAATTCAGTTATGGAATGTCCAAAATGGGAAGTGGCGCGGAATGCTTACACGACATAAGAATAGTATCAAAGCATTAGCGTTCTCTCCTACCGAAAAAGGGCTTCTTGCCAGCGGAAGTGCTGATGGGACAGTGCGATTCTGGGACGTAAATACTGGCCAAGAACGTTCTATTTTTACCACTGAACATGCAGAGTCGGTCAAAGCCTTAGCTTTCACTGTGGATAATACCATGCTTGCGAGTGCATCATCTAATGGTACAGTTCAGATATGGAATCTAAAAATAGGAAAAGATATAGCTGCTCCATCCGTAGCGTCCTATGATAGCACTGTGGGAGCGGTATTTTCCTCGGATGCAACGCTGTTTGCCAGTCACGGAGTTGATACTATAGTTGAGTCGAAGGGGAGTAACGTTCCTACAACGTTGATACCGCACAATAAAACTCAGCTGTGGAATTTGCCCGCGGGGGACGAACTCCTTACGCTGATTGGGAAAGTAAACGCCTTTGCGTTCTCTCCAAATAAAAAGATATTTGCGACAAGCGATGCCAATGAAACTCTTTTATGGGATGTCAAAACTGGTGCAGAACTTTTTCGCCTTGAGGCGCGCCAATTTATTGGTGACGTGGTAGTGGGCTTCTCTCCCGATGGGACCATTCTTGCTACAGGTGGCGCGCCTGGTGAAACACACTTATGGGATGTCAAAACTGGTGAAAAACTTGCGACACTTAACACACTTCTTGACATCAAATCCCCGCATCTTTAGATCGGGGATGTAGATGTCCAGTAGGACTTAGTATGCCCAATAATCCTATCTGACTCAAATACATTCAAATTGATTTGCAGTGAGTGGTTTTTGGGCATAAAAAACCGTCATGAATCCAGTGGGTATAAGGGTTTTTGCTTGACAATTAATTCACAAACTGGTATAATACGCTTGGAATTTGATTTGTTTTTGAAAGATGATCCAGCTTGAATTTTGCTTCGTCATCGTTTAGTGAAAAGCCGATACTTTTTTCATTGACACCTAAGATGTGTTGCATTCTAATATTCGATAATATCATCTGTTGATTAGTTTCTTGCATCTGATTTTCAAGTTCGAATCTCTTTGATATCAATTTGAATAATGGATCATTAAAAAGTTCATCTGTAGTTTCAAATTCCATAACAAGATCTTGGAATATAAAAGTGATCATCGTTCTTCTCCTTTTAGTTCTAAGGCACTATAAGCAACTGCAGTCTTTCTCAGAGATTGCAGTTGTTGTGCTCTGTAATAATAGATTATTAATATGTTACCGCGTTTTCTAAATAATAACAAGTAAAAATCCTGCATGGAAATTCTGTGTAGGATTTTTACTTGTTATATGCATATCATTGATATAATATCAATCTTAACATGATATTTTTATGGCGTATCCAATAATTCCTTATTAACCATATAAAAATATTCAATCGCCCATTCCGCAGGTTGTCCATCATTAGCAAGAACTGGGTATCTACATCCCCATGCTTTAGCTTGTGGATGTAGATACCCAGCAGATCTTGGCTTACAGAAGTAGTGCTGACTGAATGAATATTGTTTAGCGACTTTCCGTTAGAATTTAGGTTTGAAGTATAAGTCAATCTAGATCATGAGATTTAGATTGACTTTTTATCTTTGATAATATATAATTACTCTCAATTAATAAATAATTAAGGGGGTATTAAAATTATGAATAATGAACCTACACTTGAAGAATTATTTTGTGAACGCCATGTGAAACCTGAAATTGATGACCTTATAAGGACTGTTAATATTATTGCAAATCAACATCCAAAAGACGTTAAAGAATTATCTGCAGTAATAAAACTTATTAAAGATCATCAATATAATCTTTCAAACCTACTTAATCGACTTAAGAGTGCTGCTTCTGCTGATAAACCATCTGACGATATATCATCTCATGACGCTTAGCTGCTTTGCGAAGTCGTTTAATAAATTGCCTTGCACCTTTATCCCAAGTACCTCTTTTTCTTTCTATAATTTCTAATTCACAACATAGTATATGAAGATCTGTTACCTGCTTTTCTTTTTCGATTAGTTTACGTTCCATTATTTCACAAGTTGCCATTGTACTGAACCTCCGTTTTTAAAATTAAAACAGGGTTAGTATTGCATAGGGTTGAGGTAAAGTCAAGCAAAACCTACACGGAATTTCTGTGCAGGTTTTAACAAGAACTAAGCGTCAAATCCTCATGATTCATCATGGGGATTTGACGCTTAGTTCTTGTTAATTTCTGTTGTTCAGTAATCAGGTATCAGTCAAAAGGTCAAAAAAGTGTAATTTTATTTGACAATCCAGATTTGATATGTTACAATAATAGACGTGTTGATGACTCGTTGTGAGTCATCACGTAGATTTATCACAACGAGTCAAATTTTGGTCGACAAGGTTACCATTGGTAGTGAAAACCTTGTCTGTAACTAAGGAAACAACATTGAGATTCAATTTGCTATCCCTCGTTAGTTTAAGTATAACATGCCTTGCAGAAGTTTGTCAATATTTTTGTACTGCAATTTACAATATTTTTTAGAGTACTGTGAATTACCTGTGCAGAATATTGGCTTTTTTGCTTAATTATACATACTTCCTTTGATTGAGGGATAGCAGCTGTTTCTCATAATTACATAATTCAAGGAGATATAAGAATGTTCATTTCAAGATGTTTAGGGATTTTAATCCTAACGGCACTAGTTCTGGCAATTGGATGTGGAACTGATGTAAAACCTAATTATTTCATAGGTATGTTCAGAGATGAGGGTGATATAGATCGACTGTCCGAATGCCTTGTAGAAACTCCATCTGTAGAAGGCGATGTTATTACAATCAAGGCTGACAGTCCGTGCCTTGTGGATCTATCCAAACGCGATACAAGTGATCCAAATATGGATGTGTTGTTTTCAGAGATACTCAATGATCCTGAACAATTTCTCGATAAAATATTGACTTTTGAGGCGACCGTAAAGAAACTGCATCATGCACGTTCTGTAGACTTATTTACAAATAGGAGAGGCATGACTTTCAACATAACGTCTCATGGTGCTGATATCCATGTATTAGATGAAGATGGCGAAGAGGAAGATATTGTTCCGAATAAGAAATATAAATTCAAAGTCAGAATCTATGAACTCAAAACTCATGCTGATTGGAATGGGCGATGGCATATCCAATCCGAATTTATCGTGACTGAAGATAAAAAGATTGTGCATCAACCTATTCTAGTGGAATAAATAAAAGCACCTCAATCAGTGCTCATTACACTACTAATTGAGGTGCCTAAGGAAACAACATTGAAGGCAGGTTTGCCAGCCGCCTTGTAGTTGATTAATGCATGTGTTGGCACACATGCATTAACACACATGTTACCATGTTCCATGAAATTTGTCAAATTGTGATGGAACGTGGTACATGTATGTTCTAGGAGAACATTATGCGTAGTGATAAGATTGCGTTAGCTGATGAAGTCGGATTTTGTATTGCAGATTATTTACTCAATTATTCAAATCGAATAAGCAATAAAAGTGAAATCACAGAGTTTATGACGGAATTTGAGAGAAAAGGTTTTATAGAATTTAGTACACCAATTATCTCTAAAAGTCGTGGGCGTGATTTTGGTATTGAGCAATCTATCGATAAAACAATACAAAAATTAATTAAAGACAATCAAATTAAAAGAGTGAAGCGTGGCGTATATCGATTAGTTCAATCTGGATGGATATTTCAACTTTTACATAGGAAAATATCTTAGGGATGAAGATTAAAATTATTAACAGTGCCAGTAGTTTACATTGGCACTGTTAATATCTGAATTGCAATACGTTTAGTGGAAATTGTCAAATGGGCGGTACAGATCAATGATATTAAGGGTCTGATAATGTTTTTATTACACTATTCATATTATTATCTTTCACGTTTATTTGACTTAATATATTTTATATACTATCAATACCTTCGCCAAAAAAATGATTGAATAAATAGGGCGGTTGTCCTAAAGTT
>JAPPES010000064.1 GCA_028824125.1 Candidatus Poribacteria bacterium | reverse complement strand
AACTTTAGGACAACCGCCCTATTTATTCAATCATTTTTTTGGCGAAGGTATTGAATTAAAAGACCTAATGTCTCCTGTGAAATCCAAGTTTCATTCATTAGAATTTTCTCCTTATTTTGATTCCTCATAAGCTTTGATAAGTGCTCTTGCTGCGCTCTGCGTCAATGTGCCCTCTGCAACCATTAGTCGTATTTTCAGTAAAAAAGGGTTTTCCTTATCTGAGTCATCAGCGATCTCTATTTTCTCAATCAGCCGATTCAGCCGAATTCTCAGAGTTGGATACGAAACCTTATACTGTTTCGCCAGGTCCTTAAGTGATCCAGAAGCAAGCACAAATTTTTTAATAAAATGTAGTTCTTCTTCGCTCAAAACTGATAGCCACTTCGGAATTTGTGTATCCATTGCATTGCCTCTCCCTTTAAAAGTGAATGCGATTTAAGGTATTAAAATATATTATACACTTAAATAATGTTAAAGTCAAGTTTAATTTTATTAATCATTCCCGTGCTGAACGCCAAATACTAAACGCATATTTAGCGTTGATGCACGGGGTTCAAGAGGGTGTTCACCGTGTTTTCTTTTCTATAAACATTGCGCCCCTACGTGCAGTGCCAAAAATTTACATACCCATAAACGCTTTTTTCGTTTCAATTAAAATAGAATGCTGCTACAATCTGTTATATATCCTAAACGTAGTATCAAGGTGAAGAATCCCATGACTGAAGAACAGAAATTTATTTTTGATCTTAAAGGATATCTCCTAATTCCAGAAGTGCTAACAACCTCAGAAGTAGATGATATTAAGTCCCAAATTGACACTATCCGCACCAACGCTGAAGCGTTACCACCACATGAACGGCAATTCCCAGGTGGTGCGTCTTCATTGTTGATTGATCATCCTGCGATAATTGATATTCTCAAAGAGATTTTAGGCGAAATCCGGATGGAATCGAGTTGGTTTACCTACCGTTCTATGGGAAATGGTGGACCGCCGCCGCACGGTGGTGTCCGAAATGTTAATCCCAACTTTAGTTACCAATGCACAAATGGGAAGATATATTCAGCATTAACACGAGTTGTCTTTGAACTCAACGAAGTCGAGGCGGGTGAAGGCGGTACTCTCTTTCTGCCTGGAAGCCACAAAGCCAATTTCCAAATTCCGGAGACACATCGGAACACGGATTCCCCACTTTTTGAGACGTATAGTTGCCCTCCCGGTTCCGCGATTATCTTCACAGAAAATCTCTGTCATTCTGGTGTCACGTGGAAAAACCCGGATCGTCCTCGAATCGCTGTTTTTAATTGTTATAATTTTGTCGGTTGTCAATTTCACAAACCATCCGTGTCAAAACATATAATTGACGGATTACCGCCTGAAAAGCAGGCATACTTCCGCGATGTTTGGGTTTGGCACCAAGGGGGAGTTGACAACGGTAAAAATCTCCGCTACGCAGGTTGATAAGGCGGAAAATAGACGCATGACAAACAAAATTGAGACATCTTCAGCAATGCTCATCAGGACCGCAAAAGCTGATGCACGCAAAAGTGTCTCAAAGTGGCGTTGCGGAATTTTAGGAATATGTTTGAGTTTTCTGCCCTTTATCAATCTTTTAGCACTCGGTATATCAGCTGCTTTTGTGTTCTGCTTGGTACCGAAAATTGATTTATCCGTACCAGAGCGAGTGAATATCTATTCGCACCATCCAGCACTCTATACCGAAACATACCGAAAGACAGTCAAAAAGTTTCGATTTATATATATCCTTTGTGGTTGGACCGTAGGAATAATTCTTACAAGACTAAATCTGATACTTTTTTCTGGGGCTTTATAGATATAACGATTTGCGTTAGTTAACTCCTTGTTTTTCAATTTTCACAAATATTGGACAAGACATAAACATATCGTCCCTACTAAATCAACACCAAATGCGCCAAATCAACGGTATGAATGCCATTGGCAGAATGCGCGTGTGGCATTCTGCATGATTCCCCGTATGGTATTTTGGCGGGGACGATATGTTATCGCAGCACATTGGCAGTTGATATGTCGTTCCTACGGAACTCAAGAGGTGTTGATAATTTTTTCTATAAACATAGCGTTCCTACGGAACTCAAGAGGTCCGAGACACTCGGTAAACCTTAATTCAAATTAAATCATTATAATGTCTATTGTAGCGCAAACTTTCAGTTTGCGGACTAATATGCACAGACTAAATGAAGATTAAGAAAATAAATCGGTAATGTAGCGAGGTTAGGAAACCTTGCCAGCAGCAGGTTTACATCTTTGCTGGCGAGGTTTCCTAACCTTGCCAAATTACCGGAATATTTATTTAATCTTCATACAGTTTGTGCTACATAAGAGAGATATATTATCAGAAATGGTATAATAAAATGAAAGTTCTCATTAGAGAAATCAAACAGAAGGATCAATTATGAAAATTAGAGAGGTTGTTGTAACCGGGCAGAACCAAGTGGAACTCCAAACCACTGAAATGGACGATTCAAAACTTACACCGAATGAGGTGTTGATAGACACAGAATATACGTTTATTAGCAGCGGCACCGAATTGGCTAACTATACTGGAAAAGCTCCGAAAGTTTTTCAGAAAGGCGCATGGTGTGCTTACCCGTGGCGTTCTGGCTACGCGAACGTTGGGATTGTCCGCGATGTTGGCACAAACGTTACCCGCGCGGTGCCAGGAGACCGTGTTTTTACTTATGGACGACATGCTTCAACAATTCGGTATTCACAGGACAGACTCATTGCACCAGTTGGAGAAACGATTGACCCTGGTGTTGTTGCTGCATCTCGGATGGCAGGTGTTGCGATGACTGCTATTATTGTTACAGAGATCGGCACTAATCCGCGCGTCATTGTGTTCGGATTAGGATTGGTTGGTAATCTTGCATCACAGATGTTCCGAATTCACGGATGTCGTGTTATCGGTGTAGACCCTGTAGCAGCAAGACGAAATTTAGCAGAGCGATGTGGTATTGAACGGACGATTGGCGGAGATGCAGACGAAGTACAAGCACAGATCCAAGATATTACCAACGGAGAATTTGGCAATATCACCGTTGATGCTGTTGGACACAGCAGTGTTGTGATGCAAGCGCTTCGTGCAACCGCAAATCATGGGCAACTCATCATACTCGGTTCACCGCGCGTTTCTGTTACCGGTGATTTGACAGAACTTCTTTCTGATACACATTTGCGTTGGATAACTATCCGTGGTGCGTTGGAATGGTGTGTCCCGATGTATCCTGGGACTGGCAACCGCACCTCGCAATTCAGCAAGCAACAGACTATTTTTGATTGGATGGCACGCGGAGAGCTGCACGTTGAACCGTTAATCTCTCACCGTCTTAAACCTGAGCAAATTAAACAAGCTTACGATGGACTCCTTAACGAACCAGATACTTATACCGGTGTTGTTTTGGAGTGGGATGCTTAACCGCAAAAAAGATAACGGTTTTAGAGTTTAGATCGCTGAAATAGCACCTTTTTAACCCCCTTATTAAGGGGGGAATGCGTAAGTCCTGTATTATAGTAGACTTTAGAATTAATTGGACATTATGTTTGGTTCGGTTAGGAACCGAACCTACCGGGGTGTTGAGCATCAAACTGTTAGGTTGTGCAGTAGCGTACGCAAACTAACAGTTTGCGCTACAATTGTGTGCAAGTAATTACAGGTTTCACTATAAAAATAAATAAAATTGACGTTTTTTTCTAAACGTGGTATATTATTCGCAACCAACATGCTCAATACTGTGTCTTAGCATTTCATGTCGAATAATGATTCACAACCTCAAACGTCCCTCCTTAAAAATGTCCTGCTTATCACACCGCTTAGTCTTATAGGACGCGTTGGTACATTTCTGATCTTCGTTGCGCTTGCCACTTGGTTCGGTGATACTGCGGAGATGGATTTCGTCTACTATTATTTGGGTATCGCCACATTTCTGATTGAATTACTCAGTGCTGCTTCAGCATATTCTGTGCTCGTTCCACTGTTGGCTGAGGCACGCGCGAAAGGGGAAACTGAAGCGCAGCATTGCGTGCAATCCGTTTTTTCTTATTATATTAGGCAAATGCCGTGGCTCTGCTGCCTCTTAGTTGCGATTTCATGGGGAATCTCACAACTCTTCTTTCCAAACGCAGGACTTACCACTTCTGCTGCGATCAGCATTGTGTGTGGATTTCTCATCTTTGCAGTAATTTCATCTTTCCGTTGGATGCTCAAGGCGATTTTAGACACCTATCAGGTATTTCATCTCCCCGTGATTGTGCAAGGTTTAGGCGCTGTCGTTGTGATTGGAACAATCTTTCTATGTAAACCTCATATCAATTGGTTAAGCATTCCGCTTGCTCTAATCATTGGCGAACTGTTTCAAGCAATAATTCTATTTCACCGATGTGGTGTTGTCTTAAAACTGCCGTTTTACAACCTATTGAAAGTGAAATCAACCCACTCAGATACAGATGGATTTCTATATACAAAACGGTTCCTGCGACAATGTATTCTGATGATGGGCGCAGCTATATCAGACGGATTGAATCCCGTTGTTGACAGAGGCATGGCAAGTTCACTCGGTGCAAGTTCGGTCTCAAAATTGGATTATACATTCCCTTTATGTGCCGTCCCTGAAGCGCTCACAAGAGGGGCACTTCCCGTACTGCTTTCACATTGGGCAGAAATATCTTCATCAAATAATGGCAAACAACTGCAGCAGAGTGTATGGAGAGGTGTTTTAGTGGTGATCGTTCTGATGGTGCCGTTTCTAATCGGATTCTACATCTTCCGATCAAATATTGTGGCAATAGTATATGGACAAGGGAAATTGTCTGTAGAGGGACAACGACATATCGCTTCCCTATTGGGTGTTTATCTCATTGGAACGCTTCCACGTCTAATTAGCAGATTGCTTATCCGCGCACATCTGGCACGCCAGGACCATTTGACGGTTGTAACCACCACGCTTATTAGGCTCGTTTTGAATCCATTTCTCAATTGGATTTTTATGCAGTATTGGGGATTAGAAGGGATTGCTTGGTCAACCGCTTTGCTCTCTTACCCGATCCTTGCGTATATTGCGATTGAATTTTGGCGAAAAAGCTAAACCGCAGAAAAACGCTCTGGGTAGTTAGATGTTATACCTTGTACGCCGAAAGCACACATCTGACGCATACGCTCAATATCATCTACTGTCCAACACCATAGTGCGATACCACGGCGACGAACTTCGTAAGCAAATTCATCGGTTATCAGTTGGTGATTGACGTTAAGCAAGCTGCTGCCGAATAAACCGAGTTGTTGACACAGTTGGATGGGATGTGTGTGTCCGTTACTACTTCCGATAAGCCATCCTGTCGGAATGCGTGGTTCTAAAGCGCGAACGGTTTGTAAAACAGAGGCGTGAAAAGAGATAACAACGGTAAGTTCAAGCAGATCCATCTCTCGGATTTTTTGGGCAACAGCCTCGGCTATGGTATCATCTTTAATTTCCAAAACCGCAATCGCACTGCTTGTAATACATGTTAATGCTTCAGCGAGTGTTGGTACCTGTTCGTCTTCAAACTCAGGATTGAACCATGCGCCCGCATCGGCACGTTTGATAGTTTTTAAGGTTGTTTGCTTGATCAGACCGCTCATGTTTGTCGTTCGATCCAGAGAAGCATCGTGTATTACAACAATTTCACCGTCAGCAGTGCCGTGCAGGTCAAGTTCAACGGCATCTACACCGATTTCAATTGCTTTCTTGAATGCTGTAAGTGTATTTTCCGGGGCGATCCCTGATGCACCACGGTGTGCGATTCGAATCCACGAGTTCATAGTTTTCTATTTCTTCTTATACCAATCAGGACTTACGCATTCCCCCTTGATAAGGGGGTTAGGGGGTTAAACAGGCAGAAATTGGAGCTTTTAACCCCCTAAATCCCCCTTATCAAGGGGACTTTAAGAAGAAATGCGTAAGTCCTGCCAATTCTATAAATTATTTTCTCTTTTGAAAAATGTAAGAGGCGCAATGAATTGCGCGACTACGAACGGTCTATTTCTTTAAGAGAGGTTATTTTTGAGAAATGGTATTATTATCATCACCGTGTTGTTTCATTTTCTTCATAAGAGTTGTGCGGCTGATACCGAGTAATTCTGCAGTTTTTTTCTGATTGTCTGCGCATTCATCTAACGCGAGTTCAATGAGTGCTTTATCTAACAGTGTGACAACATCATCGTAAAGTTGTCGGCTACCTTCAGCAATCGCGGTTTTCGTAATTCCCCGTAAAAGAGATTTTAGAGATGTTTCCAACTGTGATGGATTGGGCGCGGTGGGGCTGTGTCCTATGTGTATTTCTGGCGGCAGGTCATCTGGCAAGATTACATCTGATCGGGAGAGCGTTGCTGCGCTTCTGAGGCAGTTTTCTAACTCGCGGACATTACCGGGCCACGCATAATTTTGTATCAACTGCATGCCTTCTTCTGATATGCCACGAATCGGTTTGCCGAGTTCATCTTGGATAAGTTGCAGGAAATGGGTAACAAGCAATGGAATATCTTGCTGCCGTTCTCGCAGTGGTGGCAGATGGAGTGAGATACGTTTGAAACGGTAGTAGAGATCAGCGCGGAATTCTCCAAGTTTAACCATTTCTCCAAGCTCCCGATTTGTTGCAGCAATGACGCGCACATCTACTTTGAGTGTTCGTGTGCCACCTAACCTTTCAATTTCTTGTGTTTGCAGTGTGCGTAGTAACTTTACTTGGAGGGCAGGACTCATGTTAGCAACTTCATCAAGGAAAAGCGTTCCACCGTTTGCCAATTCAAATCGTCCGGGTTTTCCTTGCGCTTTAGCACCTGTGAATGCGCCTGCTTCATAGCCGAACAGTTCACTTTCTAATAGTTCATCAGGAAGTGCTCCGCAATCAACTGGGACGAATGGTTTATCTTTGCGTTCACTTCCTACGTGAATTGCGCGTGCAACGAGGTCTTTTCCTGTTCCCGTTTCTCCTTCAATTAGCACTGTTGTTGTGTTGCTCGCCATTACCCCGATGAGTTTGTAAATTTCACGCATCTGCTCGCTTTTTCCAACGAGTCGATGTCCCCGTTGCTCCGTTAGCGCATCGCTCTCTGTTTCTACAGGCAGCGTGCTGCGGACAGATTGCGTTCGAAAAGCACGTTCAAGGACACCTTTGACGACATCTAAATCTATCGGTTTCGGCACAAAATCGAACGCATGTAAGCGCATAGCCTCTACTGTTGTTTCTACATCGTCATAAGCGGTAATTATAATCACAATTACCCATGGGTGTTGGGCTTTAATTTCTGCCAACGCCTCCAAGCCGCTCATTCCGGGAAGCCCCACATCAAGTAAGATTACATCTGGTTTCTCGGATGCGATGCGGCGCAAACCATCCTCAGCACTGTTCGCGATGGTAGGGTTGTAACCTTCACCTTCAAGGAACTGCTGAAATGCCCAACAGATTTTTTCGTCGTCGTCAATTACCAAAACATTTTTCATGACAATCTGTCCATTATAGTGAACTTTGAAAGTATTGGGACACTTTGATAAACCTATTTTGGAAACAGAAATTGTAGCATAAACTTCCAGTTTGTGCCGATAAAACGCAAACTAACAGTTTGCGATACAGAAGTTTCCCAATAATTATAGGTTTTGCTATACTTATCTTGTATCTTTACGTTTTTTGCCGTTTACCGCCTTCTATTGAAAGTAAAAACTTCTCGCCATCATCGCTCATTTCAGGTTTAACCACTTCTACTGCCTGTTCCTCAAGTTTTTTCTTGAGAACTGGATAAGAATCCACAACGGGCGTTTCATTGAGAGATGTTAAGGTAGGTTTACGCGCTTCTGCAGTTGTGATGGCTTCAGCGAGTTTTTCATTTTTTTGTACGGTGTGTGCTGCATCTCGTGCTTTGAAGTCGGGTAAAACCTTATTGGCAAATAGTTCTAACGATTCGCATATATCTTCATGTTGATTCATACCTGCTTGTTGAATGAAAACAACCTGATCGACGCCTGCGTTCTCCATTATTTCTAAATGTTCACGGACTTGGTCGGGCGTGCCGATTCCGGCCCGTGCTTCAGCGGGATCCTGCTTTGATTGTTTATACAGTTTCCAAATATCTGTTTCACCCGGAACTTGTGAACCGTTATAATAGTAGTGTGCAAGGGCAAATCGGAAGAAACGTAAACCCTCTAAACCACGAGCAAGAGCGGTTTCCTCGTTTTGATGGCAGGAAAAACCTGATACCATTGCGATATTTGGGTTCACCCTTTGCGTAAGCGGGGTGCATTCCTTTTCAAAGATTTCATAATATTCTTCTACCCAAAATTTTGCTTCGTTTGCATCAACAAAGGCGAAGGTAAGCGCACCTAATCCATATCTGGCGGCATATCGCAAGCTATCTCGGCTGGAACAGGCTACCCATGGCGGCGGGTGCGGTGTCTGCAACGGCTTTGGTAGAACATTGCGAGGCGGCATTGAGAAATGTTTCCCATCATAACCTGCATAAGGTGACTGTATCATCATTTTTGCAGTTTCACGGGTACATTCTTCCCACATCTCGCGTTTGCATTTTGGGTCAACATTGAATCCGCCAAGTTCCATGTGGGATGCAGACTCGCCTGTTCCCCACTCAACCCGTCCGTTTGATACCAAGTCAAGTGTAGCGATGCGTTCGGCAACGCGCGCGGGATGGTTGTATGCTGGTGGCATCAGTACAATGCCGTGTCCAAGTCTAATCTGTTTTGTCCGTTGGCTGCATGCTGCGAGAAATACCTCTGGTGCAGAAGAGTGCGAATACTCTTCAAGGAAGTGGTGCTCTACTTCCCAAATATAGTCAAACCCAAGTTTGTCAGCTAATTCTACTTGTGCTAACGCGTCTTGAAAAAGTTTGTGTTCTGCCCCTTCGTGCCAGGGACGAGGAATTTGGTGTTCATAAAACAGTCCAAATTTCATGCGTTATGTTGTTTCCTTTCTCATATCGGTTCGTAGGACTTTGTTTATACAAATATGTTGTTTAGAAGTCGCGATTCGGAGATCGCTCCTACAGAAGAGATTTATTATGATTTAAACCATTAGCACTACTTTTCGAGCGCCTGCATTTCCGCTTCCGTTAGCTGCCATTCAAAGATGTCCATATTTTCACGTAGATGTGGTTCTGAACCGGATTTTGGAATGACAACAATGTCTTTCTGGACAAGCCATCGCAACGCGACCTGTGCTGCTGTCTTTCCGTGTCTGTCGCCAATTTCCGCTAATTCCGTATCTCCTGCAAGGTTTCCTACAGCGAGCGGTCTGTGGGCAGTAATAGGAATGTTGCGTGTTTCACAATGGTTCCGCAACGCTTCCTTGTTGTTGCGGACATGATATTCAACCTGATTTGTGCAAATTGGCAGTTTAGATACCTCACACGCCTGATCAACTTGAGCAATGCTAAAATTGCTGATGCCAATACTTTTGACTTTGCCCGCGTCGTAGATTTCTTGGAAAGCACCAAAAGTCTCTTCAAACGGCACGGTATCGCTTGGCCAGTGGATTAACAATAGATCTACGTAGTCCATTTGCAAATCGTTTATACACACTTCAAACTGGCTTAGTACATCAGCATGTTTCAGATGGGTATTCCAAATTTTAGTTGTTATAAATAGGTCTGCACGTTCAACGTTTACATCCCGAAGTGCCTTTCCAATTTGCCGTTGGTTTTCGTACATCCACGCTGTATCAATATGGGTGTACCCCAATTCAATCGCTATTTTGATAATCCGTTCACACTGTCTGCCTTTTAGTTGCCAGGTGCCTAAACCTAACATTGGCATTTCGTGTCCGGACGCAAGTTTGGCGTTTTCCATAACTATACAATATGGGTTTCAAAGCGGGAACCCAAACACTCCTTTTTTAATTGCATGGTAGTCAATTTTGGGAAAAAGTCAAGAGAAATACGACGCCTTTCGTAGGTCTGTAGAACAGTGTATGTCAGACTCTAAACAACGAAATAATATCTTTCATTTTCCACGCTAAAATCAGAATACCCGCGAGCAAAATTAGATACCACACAATCATCGCTTTTACCTGCTTTTTCTTGAAGAATGAACGTTCTGGTCTCTTCTGATTCATAAGGTTGCTCCTTACGCTTAGATTGCATTTCCGACACTGCTGCGATTATGATAGCATATATCTCGGAAAATGTCAAAACCGTTCCAAAAACGGGGTGTGTAAAGTTTTTGGCATGTATGTTGTCTGAATCGCGGATTACACGAATTACGCGGAAGACGCGGATTATATGCCTGGAGATGTTAAGTCGTTTTTTGTCTGGGCGATGTTCCTCGTTCGATAGTCTGTTATTTGGAGATTTTCGCGACCAGGAGGTCGCTCCTACCGAAGAAATCGGGGTTACAGCCCCTTCGGACAAGACATTTAAGTAACAATTGAATGCCTCTACATAGAAATGCAGGGTTATTTAGTTTTCGATTTTTCTGGTATATTTTCACATTTTCATATAAACGCATACATAAGCAAAGTAGTAGGCACACGCCGTTTGCCGTCCACCCAAAAATGTAAAGCGGACGGCACGCGGAGCGTGCCTGCTACCTTTAAATCAACGTTAAGTTGACACATAAGGGCAAAGCATAAGCGAAACCCGACGGACGATATAGACTATCA
Source organism: Candidatus Poribacteria bacterium (assembly GCA_028824125.1). Taxonomy (GTDB): domain Bacteria; phylum Poribacteria; class WGA-4E; order WGA-4E; family WGA-3G; genus MSPOR6. The sequence continues at coordinate 12,103 of JAPPES010000064.1, read as the reverse complement.
GTCCTACTCATTAACGGAAAACTCTTAAAACCAAATAACCCTACATAGAAATGGTATAATCTTGACTTTTGCCCTGAAATGTGATAAAATTTCAGAGAAAATAAAACGGTATTGCTACATAAAGGAGACACCGAATTTTGGCGTTGTCGGGCGAGATTTGCGAATCTATGTTTTAAAGTACAAGCCAAAACTTACTGTTTGATATAACATGGTTGAATTTTACGATACAACACTCAGGGACGGTAGCCAAGCTGAAGGCGTAGCATTCTCGGTTGAAGATAAACTTATCATCATAGAAGTGTTAGATGAATTGGGTATCCGTTATATTGAAGGTGGCTACCCTGGTTCTAATCCGAAAGATATAGAGTTCTTCAAACGAGCGAAAGACATGGCGTTAAAAACGGCAACGATTGTGCCGTTTGGCAGTACGCGCTATCCTACTTATGCTCCCGATGCTGACCCGAATCTGGCTGCTTTGCTTGATACAGGTGCAAGAACTGTTACGATTTTTGGTAAAAGTTGGGGGCTCCATGCAACGGATGTGTTACGGGTTACCACAGATGAGAACTTAGAATTAATTGAGAGTTCAGTTAAATATCTTGTAGAAAATGGGCGTGAAGTGATTTACGATGCAGAACACTTTTTTGATGGTTATGCGGATGATTCAGAATATGCAGTTGAAACGCTCCGAGCGGCTGCTGCAGGGGGTGCGAAATGCCTTGTTCTCTGTGATACTAACGGAGGTCGGCTGCCTTTAGAAATTCAGCAAGGCGTCAAAGCAGCAATGTCTGCGCTACCTTTGCCTATCGGTATCCATGCACATAACGACGCAGGTATGGGGGCAGCAAATTCTGTGTTAGCTGTTCAAGCTGGGGCAAACCATGTGCAAGGAACATTCAACGGCTACGGTGAGCGGTGTGGAAACGCTAATCTCGCCGCTATTATTCCTACGATTCAGCTTAAGTTAGGTATTGATTGTATTAGTGATGAGCAACTGCAAGGAATTACTGGCGTATCACGTTTAATCAGTGAGTTGGCAAATCTGCCGCATGATGAGCGTCAACCTTACGTTGGGCGTTCTGCTTTTGCGCACAAAGGGGGCTTACACACCGATGCCATCCGTAAAAACCGCCTAACGTATGAACATATTGTTCCCGAAAAAGTTGGCAATACACAACGTATTCTTGTTTCCGACCAAGCGGGCCGGGGGACTATCATGAAAAAAATTGAGAAGGAGTACCCGAATTACGACAAAAACTCGCCACAGGTACTTGAACTTTTCAATCGTCTGAAAGAACTCGAGAATGAAGGTTATCAGTATGAAGCCGCTGAGGCATCTTTTGAACTGTTGACACGCAAAGTCTTTAATGGGTATGAATCCTTTTTTGAACGGCTCGGTTTTCGTGTCATTATTGAGAAATTTACCGATCACAGTATACGTTCAGAGGCAACGGTGAAAGTCACCACACCAGATGGTGCTACGACCCACACGGCAGCGGATGGAGATGGTCCTGTCAATGCGTTAGATACTGCACTCAGAAAAGCTCTTGAACAGTTTTATCCAGCCTTACAGACAGTTAGGTTGATAGATTACAAAGTTCGGGTTTTGGATACCAAAGCAGGCACCGGTTCAAAGGTGCGTGTGCTTATTGAAGCAAGTGATGGCGAAATAAATTGGAGGACCGTCGGCGTTTCAGAAAACATTATATCTGCAAGTTATGAAGCATTAATTGATAGTTTTGAATATAAATTGTATAAAGAAGAAGATTCAGTCAAAAAAATCCAGCCAAATGTTTTATAATGCTAAACTTTCCTTGACACTGTTTTATATAAATGTTATACTAATTATAACATTTATTGGAGGTGTGACATGGGAAATTTAGATCAAATTGAGAAAGCGGCGCAAAAACTCATTGGGCTGTGTCAGAAAGAGAAACCGACAAAGGTCGATAAGCAAAAGATGTTGGTGCTACATGCCGACATCCTTTCTGGTATTGAAAACCTTGCTGAATGTGAACTCTGTGGGGCTATCAGTGAAGTGATTGTAACAATGACATTGGCTGAAGTTACAGCGAAATTGTGCAAGGAGTGTGGTTTTAAAGCGTTGGATGTGGGGAAAATTCAGAAGACGACACCTCGCAAACGTACTCGCACTGTGAAAACGCAGAATACTGATTCAAAGAAGACAACATCAAAACCTGATGAAACCCCTCAAGAACCGGAGTCTCCTACGGCATTGCATACGCGCGTGGAAGAACAGACTGGCATTAAGAAAACTGATGTCAAACGTCTGCACAAAATCGTGCAGGAAATTGCAACCCCGATGAATTTGGCAAACACTTTGACTTACGTGAAACGCGAAGTAGAAAACGCTAAACTAAAGGTGGATGAAGGGGCTTTGGAAAAAGCAGTGGAAATTTTGACGGCTGCATAAGAAATACTATAGTTTGGACAATTTTAATAGTTTCCATCCGGTAGATTTAGGTTAGATGGAACGCTGGACAGCTCAGAAAGATGCTGATACACCTTTCGCCCCGCTGGGGCTAAAGAGGTGTGGAACACCGCTTTTCTATACACGTTCCGCCCCGCTGGGGCTGCTCTTATCGCATCCGATATATGTTTTTCTATGAGTATTCACAAAAAATGTAACTCGTAGAAAATAATTTTCAGTGTTCGCCTAACCAGTAGCCCTAGCCAAATCAACGCCAAATACGCGTGGCAGCATACGCGTGTGGTGTGCTGCATGATTTGTCGGGCCTGAAGAGCATATCAATCAATGAGGTAGACAGACAAGATGTTCTTCTAATGTGAAACAATGTTGGGCAAAAGTTATTTAGCACAACACGTATCTTTTATACAGAACAACACCATTCTTCGCGGAAGGTAAACTTATGACACTTATCGTATCTGTCATATCTGCAGACGGGATTGTCCTTGCAGGGGATAGTCTTTCTTCGTTAGGACGCCAAATTAACAGGAGTAAGGTAAGTGAGATCACATGCCCGAAATGTGAACATACGCATGTAGTCCAAGCAAATTTCCAGAGCAACGTAAGGAAGTCAACTTATTCTCATACTGAAAAGGTTTTCCCTTTTTTGAAAAAGTATGGAATTGGTGTTTTTGGCTCAGGACTTATCGGAAATTTTTCTGTGAACTTTTTAGTGCGTTCTTTTGAGGACTACGTTAAAGAACGCATAGCTAAAGAACGCATGTTCATAAATGGAGTGTCCGACCTTGCCAGAGAACTCGGTGTAAACCAGCATAAATTGTTAATGGCAGAAATTGAAAGACATGATCAATCACTTGATGATTTTCCCGATAATCATATCTTTGTTGGCTTTCAAGTCGTAGGATACGATCTAAAACAACCTAAAATTATTGAAGTTTTGTTGGGGAAAGAAATAAAAATAAAGGTTTTTGAAGATTTGGCGTGTTACGCTTCAGGTAATACCAAAGTTGTTGAAATGATACGAGAACATTACAAAAAAGAGATCGGAACTGAACCTTTATACCAAATATTTTCGCTGCAGGAGGCAATTGACTACGTTGAATTCTTGATACGAACAACAATTGATTATCAACGGTTTTCCCCAGAAATACCCAATGTAGGGGGCAGTATTGATATTGCACTCGTAACTCCCTTTGATAAATTTCAATGGATTCGTCAAAAACCGCTTGGTCAACTTCTACAAGGAGACACACAATGAACGAACAATTGGTCCCAATCACATACGCATTAAGCCCGTTGCCTGAAATGCCATTAAGTCACATAACTATAAGTGTCGCCGTAATGTCTCCATTCATTGAAGATCAACCTTCCAAAAAAGAGGTATCAGTGACTCCAATAAAGGAATCGCGCATTCAATTAATTGAAGTGGAAGATCAGGTTTTTCTCGAAAAATACACTGCCTATGTGACCAGAATAGCGTCTCGCTGGTGTGGTTGGATTCCTGAGTTTCCTGAGTTCAGATATGAGGAAAAAACCAAAAAGGAGCTACTCAAAACGCTTAAAAAGGAACTCCGTAAAACCTTAAAGGCGCGCGATAAGGCATGGGATAAGCAAATTGAAGAAGATATAAAAGCTGGAAAACTTGATCATCTTCGAGAAGAAGCGCTTGAGGATATCCGTGCAGGAAGATTCACGTATCTATAGGACTACTTCAAAGTTTTGGGATTGTTATAATAACCTTCCGGATGCTGTTCAAAAACGTGCAAAGAGGAAATTTGAACTGTTCAAGCGGAATCCAAGACACCCCTCTCTTGAGTTTGAAAAACTTGCCATTGGGTACTGGAGAGTAAAAGTAGGAGACGGTTACAGAGCATTGGCGTTTGAAGATGAGGAAGGTCTATGTTGGTTTTGGATAGGAGACCACAAAGCTTATGAGAGATTAATTCGGTGACAACGAAGTAAAACAAGGGAGTAGGTTATGAAAACCTACTCCCTTGTTTTTATAACAAACTCACTATCCTGTTACCCAGTTGGAATATCCTTTACCCAATCACGATGTTCTTGATACCATTCAACGAGTGCAGTGATCCCTTCACGAAAAGTCACTTGTGGTCGCCATCCTAAAAGTTCTTCTGCTTTTTGGATATTTGCCCACGTAGCGCGTACGTCGGCAGGATGAAACGGTTGATGTAATAGTTCCGCCTTCTTGCCGACAAGTTCCTCTATCAATCTAATTGTGTCAATTAACACAATCGGACTATCCGAACCGAGGTTGATGACCGAATATCCGAGCGGTTTCAACCCTGCGATTACGCCGCGCGCAATATCTTCAACATACGTATAATCGCGTGAGGATTGTTTCCCATCACCATAAACAATAACCGGTTTTTCTTCACTAATCCATTGGACAAAACGGAACGCACTCATATCTGGACGCCCGGCGGGTCCGTAAACGGTAAAGAAACGAAAAATAGTTATGTCAATATCGTAGAGATGGTGGTAGCTATGACAGAGTGCTTCTGCCCCTTTTTTTGACGCCGCATAAGGAGACAGCGGGCCATCTGTGTTTGCCTCTTCACTGAACGGAAGCGGATTATTAGCACCGTATAAACTGGAAGTAGAAGCCAAAACAAATTTCTCTATATCAGATGTGTGGCAGAGTTCCAATAGGTTTAAGGTGCCTGTTACGTTTGTATCAATATAGACCCAAGGATTTTCAACGGATTGTCGAACACCCGCACGTGCAGCCAGATTAATCACAGCATCATAATGTTCATTAAATATCGGTTCAAGTGAAGCACGGTCACAAATATCTATATGGTGGTAATGAAAGTCGGGTAACGTTTGGAGTTGTGAAAGTCTCCATTTCTTAACCGTCACATCATAAGCATCATTTAAATTGTCAATTCCTACTACGGTATGCCCACCTGCTATGAGGAATTCAGTAACTTTCCACCCTATGAATCCAGCGCATCCTGTGACGAGATATTTCATACGAACCCTACTTTTTTTCTGCCTGACCAAATTATGGTAGATTTTGAATTATTTGGACACTTTGCACCAGCGAGGTTAGGAAACCTCGCCAGCAGAGAGGTAAAGGTGCCTATTTATTTTATAATTCACCATTAAGACGCAAACTGACAGTTTGCTCTACAGAAGTGTTCCATTAATTATAGGTTTTACTATAAAAAGTTGCCTTTATTCTCTCTTGTGCGCGATCTGCCATCTCGGATTCAATCTCATACCCGATAAATCTTCTGCCTTCAAGTATTGCAGCGACACCAGTTGATCCGGACCCTGCGAAAGAATCAAGCACGAGCGCGCGCGGTGCGGAGAAAATGCGAATAAGATGTTGCAGTAAATCGACAGGTTTTGCGGTCATGTGTCCATATCGTTCTTTAGGCTTATTTGCTGGAATAACAGTCCCGGGGAATTGTGTTGCATTAATCAAAGGATTATTGACATCAATTAATCCGGTTTCCCACTTATCCCAGTTGTCTACAAAAGTGCCGTCTCTGGGGGCTTGTCCGAGAATTATCATTTCCCCTTGTGGCTTCAATTGTGGTGTTTTCCGTCCACCTATTTTACTGATAAGTCGCTCTTTTTCCTCTACAGAGATTTTCCGTTTCTGGATAAAATGATCTTGCGAAAAAGCTTTTGCTTGCCCTTCATATCGCCAAATCAAAACGTCGCGTATTTCAAACCCCGCATCTTCTAATGCGAGCGCAGTTCTATGTGCGAGTCGGTTTTGGCTAAAGACGAGGCAAAATCCGCCGGGGCGTATAACGCGCATCCATTCTTCGGCAACAGGTGAGAGAAAACGTTGCAATTCTTGTCCTTGCTCAACGGAAAACTTCATTCCTGCTGGTAGTGAACCGATAACTCCTGGTTTCACTCGTGCATTTAACTTTTGTGTGTCCCAATCATCCCCCATGCCGTCAATGAAATAGGGTGGATCTGTAAGGACAAGAGAGATGGAGTTTTCTGCGAGTTGTTTCATTCCGATCCGACAATCTTTATTTTCTATTTTTGCAGAAAAATCCTCATGAGGTGTCGGTGGATGGAATAACTTTTGCTGATATGCTGAGAATTTGTCTGGACCATCAACGATATTTTCGTTTTTCAAAGTGAATGTCATCGAATTAATCTTCATTAGTTTGCGTTTTCACAGGCACAATCTAAATGAAGTTTAAGTTATTAATTCGGTAATTGGCAAGGTTAGGAAACCTTGCCAGCAGCAGGTTTACATCTCTGCTGGCGAGGTTTCCTAACCTCGCAAAATTACCCAATTTATTTTTTAATCTTCATACAGATTGTGCTACAAGATGGCAACTTTCGTTAATAGGGGATAGTTTATGTGAAAGTGTTAGTGAAACAAACGAGGTGCATATTAGTTAACGTTTGGTTTCTGCAATCTTCAAGAATTATTCTCACTCATCATCTACCTGGAAATCATCAAGTTGCTCTTGAAAAAGTGCCAACTCCATTTTTGCCTCTTCAAATTTTGCCTCTATTTCGGTTTCAAGTTGCTGCAATCGGGTTTGCTGCTGGATTATCAAATGGTCCATCTTATCAACTTTCTGCTGCATACTTACAATATTGTCATAGTTAGCATCTGAGCGATTACAAAGTATCATTAACTTACGATAATATTTTATACCTTGGTCTAATAAGGTCAACCCACCACTGATATGTGTGAGTTCTACGCGATACCGCTCTAAGTCGGCTCCTGTTAGAAGATCGGAAAGTTTCTTTAATGCCTCGTTCAATTCGGTCAGCAAAATTTGCTTTTCAGACCAGAGTATCTTTTTCGCGATGCCATCTGGGGTATTGTCGTCAATGACTGCGGCATGATTTTTAAGATGTGTCTGAAGTTGTTTATCTAAGTTAGCTAACTCTGATCGATGATTTCTGATTTCCTGTCTAAAATCATCACAATAAGTCCGAATTTTAGGTAATTTTCCGTGAAGTTCTTGATACTTCTGTTTCAATTTTTCTACTTTTATAATAAAAGTCGGATACTGAATCTTAAGATTCTTTGAGGTTTCAAACTTGAGTTTTCGTAATTTAGTTGGATTAGGAGAAGTTCTTTCCAGGCTCATGAGACCGCATAAAGTTGCCATTGAACCTGAAAAGGAGAGAAGTGCTGAACCGGCGAAAAATAGGATGCTTTCTGCCGCTTGAGCCAATCCTAACCATCCGATTACACCGACGAATGAACCACTGCCTATGAGGAGCATCGGAAAGGATAAATATTTTGTAATTTCACCTTTGACTTTGGAATCCATATTTATCTCCGTGTGTAGCATAATATCTCAAGCCACCTTGTGCAGTCGCAGCTTAAGGTTTTTCAATTAATAGCGTATCAATTTGTTTTTTGAGCTCTGCGTAAATTTCTGGTTTGAAATTCGTTTTGCGATGAAACACAATCTTTCCTTGTGATGAAATCAGATATAGGTTCGGTTTCTTTTTTTCTGTTCGATAACGTTGATGTACTTCCCCTTTCCAATCGAACAGGAATGTGACAGGTGGTGGATTTTTCTTTAACCGGGACCGAATGAATCCTTTCGGTATAAATCCTGGGACACTTCGCATATCTGCAATAATATAAGCAGTAACCCGTTTATCTTTCTTATAGTCTTTTTGGAATGCTTCTGCCCATTTGTCATCTTCCTTCCGAATCTTCCGATTGCCCATAATCAGAAAAACAAGTTTTCCGCGCAGCTTCTTTAAATTGTGTTCCTTTTTTTCAGCATCTTGAAGCGTCCAAGTAGGTGCTGCATCGCCTACTTTTGGCGGTTCTTTCTCTGCAAAGCTTCCAATGCCTATTAATATAGCGAAAACGGATAGATACGCGATAACTTTCATCATATTTGCATTTTAGCATAAATGGTCAATAGATGTCAAGCAGGGGTGTGTAAAGTTTTTGGCATGTGTGTTGTCTGAATCTCGGATGACACCAAATCAGCGGTATGAATCATGGCGGATGCCATACGCGCGCGCATTCGTCTTTAGGCATTCCCCGGATTACGCGGAAGGGTGTTGTGGCTGTCAAGTTGTTTTGGTATGTTGTCTGAATCGCAGATTATCGTGGATGACACCAAAACAAGCAAGCGTTTTGTAGCATAAACTTCCAGTTTGTGCTACAAAACGCAATCTGGAAGATTACGCTACAGAATCTGCGATAATCCGTGATTCAGACAGATAATTGACAAAACTTTACATACTCTCAGTGAAGAACTTGTTGCTATACATCTTGGACTGTGCTAAAATAGAGAATAGGAGGTATCACCTTATGGCATATTTTATTACTGATGAATGCATCGGATGTATACAGTGTTTATTGAATTGTCCGGTTGAGGCGATTACCGGTGACCGAAATAAGTTACACATTATAGACCCGAATGTGTGTATTGATTGCAGTGCATGCGGAATGGTATGCCCGGTGGAAGCAATTCGTGACCAATTCGGTGAAGTGTGTAAATTCATCAAACGCCCCTCACATCGCCCCATTGCTGTTATCTATGAGGAACTCTGTTCTGGATGTGATTTCTGTGTGCAAATCTGTCCGTGGGAATGCCTTGAAATTATAGACCCGATAACAAACGAACATGCTGACAGTTTCTTTGGTATCTGTGAACTTGTGAAACCGAAGGATTGTGTCGGTTGTCTGCTGTGCGAAGAGGTTTGCATCAAAGATGCTATCCGAGTTGAATCGCCCGTGTTGTTGGAACTTGCTGAGGCTGCAGACTAAGATTTACTGATACGCCAATTACAATTAAATCAATAAACAAAGAACCCCAACCCGTTTGTTATGGGTTGGGGTTCTTTGTAGAAAATACCCCCGACGAGATTTGAACTCGTGTCGCCGCCGTGAAAGGGCGGTGTCCTTGGCCAGGCTAGACGACGGGGGCAAAATTAAGTGAGCCGTACAGGAATCGAACCTGTGACCCCCTGATTAAAAGTCAGGTGCTCTATCCTGCTGAGCTAACGGCTCAAATCACAATATATTATTGTACACTCATTTTGGGCAAATGTCAAATTAAAATGCAAACTTTTGAAGGTGTATTGTGGAAAAGTTTAGCGAGGCATTTCTACCAGAGCGGGTCGCCCAATGTTACAATCTGATTTCTATCCGGTCCGACAGAGATAATCGGGATTGGCACCTTGAGATAATCAGCAACATACTTGATGTAGTCTTTAGTGCGCTGTGGGATATCTTCAGCGTAGCGTGCTTCAGTCAAAGGTTGTTCCCATCCGGGCAATGTTTCATAAACTGGTTCACACTCTTCCAAAACTTTCAGACTGCTTGGGAAGGTGGTTGTCTCTTTACCTTTATATCGATATGCCACGCAGACTTGTAGGTCAGCAAGCGTATCAAACACGTCGAGTTTTGTGAGTGCAATGGCGGTTAATCCGTTAATGTGCGTTGCATATCGGAGTGCTACAAGGTCAAGCCACCCACAGCGTCTCGGTCGCTGCGTTGTTGCGCCGTATTCCTTACCGATGTCTCGAATTTCCTCATCCAGATCGGGCGGCATTTCAGTTGGAAATGGGCCGCCACCGACACGCGTAACATAAGCTTTTGAAACACCTAAAACTTCACCAATGACTTTTGGTCCAATACCGAGCCCTGTGCATACCGCACCTGCTGTACAGTTAGACGAAGTGACATAAGGGTACGTGCCAAAATCTATGTCAAGCATTGTTCCCTGTGCGCCTTCAAACAAAATCCGCTTTCCAGCAGCGAGTACTTCATGCATGAACGCAACCGTATCTGTAATGTATGGTGCAATCCGTTCAGCATAGTTATAGTATGTTTCAAGCAGGGTGTGTCGTGCAACATCACCTACTTGGAGCGCATCTGCTTTAGTTTCAAGGTTGTAATCAAGTTTCTTTTGGAAATGGTCAAATTCCAGCAGATCTCCGACACGAATACCTGCGTGTCGATTCATCTTATCGGAATAGGTTGGTCCGATCCCGCGCGAAGTCGTACCGATTTTCGTAGCACTGCCCATCTGTTCCCACTGTTCAACGGTCTTGTGGTAGGGCATAATAAGATGCGCGCGATCACTTATCTTCAGATTTTTACTACTGACTTCAACACCCTGTGCTTGCAATCGGTCGATCTCACCGAAAAGCGTTTCCAAATTGATAACGACTCCGTTGCCGATAACATTTACGGTGTTAGGTCTGAGGATGCCAGATGGAATCAGATGCAGGATAAACGTCTTGTCGCCGAGAACAATAGTATGTCCGGCGTTATCACCGCCTTGGTAGCGCGCGACAACATCCGCATGTTCAGCGAACACATCGGTGAGTTTCCCTTTACTTTCATCACCCCATTGGGCACCTAAGATAACAATGTTTGACATACAAATCCTATCCCATTTCGTAGGGCATCAGTGCATAGAACGACATAAAACTTCTATTCCACCGAATGCACGAAAAATTAACGTTTGGAGAATTGGAACCGTGCGCGTGCGCCTTTCTGCCCGTATTTCTTACGTTCTACCATCCGCGGGTCGCGTGTTAGAAACCCAGCTTTTTTCAAGGAAGGTTTCAACGATTCATCAGCCTTAACGAGTGCGCGTGCCAGGCCGTGCGAAATAGCACCGGCTTGACCGGTATTTCCACCGCCACGGACATTCACGCGGATTTCAAATTCACCGCTTCGTTCAACGTGCTCAATTGGTCGGCGGGCAGCTTGCACATGGTCAGAACGGTCGAAGTATTCCTCAATGGGTCTTTTGTTGACGATAATGCCGCCTTCACCCCCAGGAATAATTCGAACACGTGCTACAGAAGTCTTACGTCTGCCTGTTCCCCAATATTGTTCAATAGCCATATTTTTCCTCAACTGTTAGAAAGTTAAAACTTCCGGCTGTTGTGCCTGGTGTGGATGGTTTGGACCTGTATAAACCTTTAAGCCCTTCATTAATTTTGCCCCGAGACTATTTTTGGATACCATCCCTTTGACGGCAGCCGTGATAATAAATTCTGGGCTGCGTTCCATCTGTTCATTGAAAGTTCTATATTTATCACCACCAGGATAACCGCTATGTCGGAAGTATGTTTTCTGCTCAGCTTTATTTCCGGTGACAACGACTTTTTCAGCGTTAATCACAGCAACACGATAGCCTAAATCCGCGTGTGGTGTAAAACCGGGGTCGTGTTTCCCTCTTAGTACTTGCGCGATTTGGGATGCCAAGCGTCCAAGCACCTGTCCTTCCGCATCCACGACGTACCACTTTATCTGTTTATCGGATTTAGGAAAATAGGTTTTCGTTTTCAATACCATAATTCTTAACCTTTTTAGAGAGTGCTTTCATTCCCTATATGAAAGTTTGTTCACATGTGTAATTGTATTATACTATAAAAAACGCGGGTTGTCAAAATAAAATGCGGAATGTCCGTAAACTAAAACGAAAACCAACAATCCATGTGTGTAAATATTTTGGCAAAAGTTTGGGATAAGGTGCGTTGTCTGAGACGTTTCCCGTTTTTTCTCTTTGAATCGCGGACAGGGTTATAACGAATACATAAACAAAGTAGTAGGCACACGCCGCGTGCCGTCCACCCAAAAATATAAAGCGGATGGCACCAAATCAACGGTATGAATCATGGCGAATGCCATACGCGCATTCGTCTTTA
>JAPPES010000151.1 GCA_028824125.1 Candidatus Poribacteria bacterium | reverse complement strand
CCCTGCGTCCTATGTCGCTAGAAAAGCTCGCTCCTACAAGAAGAAAATCGGGCTTTCAAAGCCCTCCAAGAAGAAAATCAGACACTAAATTGATGCCTATGGTACGGTTTCAAACCACGCCTACAATATAATTCCATTTAGGAGGAAAATTTCATGAATATTTTAGGACACGCAGAAGAACTTATTAATGAAATTCAAAATCGTTTGGAAGAAAACGAAAGATCCGCTGAAGAACAGGTTGAGAGAATTCGGAACGAAATAGAGGAACATAGAAACGCTGCTGAAGAACAGATTGAGAGAATTCACAGCCAAATTCAGCATGAAGCAGAATCGGCTGAAGAAGAGGTCCGAAAGTTACACGATGCTTTAGAAGAACATCGGAAAACTATTGAAGAACAGGTTGAGGGGATTCACAATCAACTTGAACAAAATAGAGATAACGCCGAAGAGCAGGTTGAAAGAATCCGTGAACAAATAGAACAAAAAGCGGATACGGTGGAAGAAGAGATCGAAAGAATCCAAGAACACGTTAAAGAATACCGGGACAATGCAGAGGAACGGATCGAAAGAATTCGCGAGCAGATTGAAGAACATAGAGAAGCTGCCGAGAATCGATCAGAAAGAATTCATGTTGAGACCCATACATCGGTTGAACAACCCACCGAGCCCGAAAGCGTTCAGTCACTGATAGAACGTTTTGATGCACAGTACAATGAACGGCACGCTACCACCACTATTAGTCAAACCTATGTTTTGAACGGTGTTGAAGTCTTGAAATATAGTGGGAAGTTACTGCCACTCTCCGAAGTAGATGAACATTATCCACGTAGCGAATGGCTTCAAACATTTCTTGATAAAAATATCGTTATAGAAAATCTTCATGATTATTGCCGTTATCTCAACGCGCGCGATATGTTGATGCGGATTAAAAAGAAGCCCAAAGTTTGGACCTCCGGACTTTTCGATATTCCTCCCACAGAGAATTGGGAAACCTACCAAGAAGCGTATATAAATCAGTTGGTAAACCCTGAAAAGGCTCCACATATATAACAATAACACCAGATAATTAGGTAAAAACATCTTAAGCACAAAGGGGTGACCAAGTGTAGATTCATCACTAAGGTCATCCCTTTACGTTTTTATATATCTGATTTTGAATGGTTGATGGTCAGCACAATTATTTTTGTGCCTTCAATTTACCCCAGGTTGTCACAAGAGAGTCTGCAGGTTCAACAGGATAGGTTCTATCATCCCAATCAAGTGAATGCACTGTGTACTTCATTGTTAACAAAATGGGTTCAGGTTCACCACCCGTCGCTGGAATAATGAAGTTGCCGACTGAACGGAACAATTCAATGTTTACAAGTTCCTTGTGTGTATAAGAACTATATGCGATAAACTTTCCGTCAGGAGACCAGGAATCAACACCATAGACATAATCCTTTTTTACATGCACCATTTCCGGTTCTGCATCGGGTTGCACTGGAACGACTGTGATTGCCTTTGTCCACAATTTACCATTTCGGGCAACAACAGTACTAAAAGCAATCTGCTTTCCGTCCGGTGAAAAAACAGGATTACAAACATCCTTCTCAGTTATGCGAAAAACATCTTTTGTCGCAACATCTAATAGAAATAATCCGTCAGGTTTAGTAAAAGCAATTTGTTTTCCATCAGGCGACCATTCTATCTCAAATAGATCCGAATCCCACTCCATAGCATCAAAGAGGAGTTCAATCTTGGGTTCAGGTTTGGCAAGTTCTTCATTTCGAATGAGTCTTATCCCTGGTCGCCTTATAAAGGCGACATCACCGTCTTTCGAAATATCTGCATCTACGAAATCTGTAATTCTCCCAAGGGTAAGGTTTTTTGCTTTTCTACTGGGGTGTTGCCGATCTAATAGAAAAAGTTCGTAGCCTGAAAAGATCCGAACATTATTACCTTCAAATATTGCTTTGTCAGCCACAACAAGCACATAGTTTCCCTCTTCCTGCACTTCGATTTTGTCAATGCTACCATAAGTTTGACGAAAAAGTTTTCGCGCAGTCGTGCCTTCCGCGTTGGAAATCCAAATCTCACTCATTGATACTGGATGGACAAAAATAATTTCACCTGTCGGAGCAGCACTAAGCGGTGTTAACACAAAAAACAAACTCACGCAGAAAATACATAGATGACCACAGGCTTGAAATATGCTATTCATTTTGACCTCCCTTACCTGTATCACGTTTTAGTTTGCCCCATGTAGTAGTCAACTTCGCCACAGGGATAAGTGGAAATGATGCCTTTGTCCATTCCCAAATCTGGACACCACCTTCAATGTCTTCAAAAATTCGTCGGACTTTTCCATCTTCAATCGACACTGCGAAATTTAAATATTCCCACACATTTCTTCGCCCATCCACTTTATCCTTAACTAATACATAAGCGATGGACTTTCCATCCGGTGTCCACGTGAGATAATTTAGAAATAAATCGGTTTTTGTTTTTTCAAGGACCTTTACATTCTGTGGATCCTGAAGAAAAATTACGCCGACTTCCTGAATCCATTTTTGATTATTTTCTTTTGGTGTATAAACATAAAATGCCACCTTTGTTCCATCAGGTGAGAAAACAGGACGTAACCCGTAATCAAGTATCTGTGTTACCTGTCTTGTAAAAATATCAAGAAGAAAAATTCCGTCAAGGTTCGAAAACACAACATCTTTCCCGTTTGGTGACCAGTCTACATATCCAGCGGGTCCATCAAACAGTTTTTCCACCTTTGGAATTAGTTCATGAATCTCGTGATTTGGTATAAGATAGATACCATCAGGATACTCAAAATTAATGGAATTTGCAAATACAATATCTCCGTTAGGTGAAATCGCTGCATCAGCAACAACACCGAACCGTCCGTACGTTAAATCCTTTCTGCCTTTGTTCAATTGTTTCGTATCGAACAGGTATGCATCAAATCCAGTTTCATTTCCGACACCCTCACCAACACATAGGATGTATCTGTCGCCTTTTAGTATTGAAATCTCTTGGACAAAAACTGGTGGGCTAAACAACTTGCGAGCGTTGTTCCCATTGACATCGCTAATCCGTATCTCAATTTTTCTATTCTGAGGATTTAATGATGCATAGATTATTTCTTCTGCAGGAACAGGATTTACTATGAAAATACTACACAAAAGAAAAAGACTTAAACACAATATTCTCTGGGAATTTGAGATAAAATGTGTCATAACGTATCTCCATTTTAGGGTTGTGTACAAAACACAAAACGAGAGATTTTGCCAACTAAATTACGGGAGGTAGTGAAAATCTTAAATACCGCGATCTTCATCAATGCGATTTTAATTTATAGAATAACATGTTCTACAACGAAAATCAATAAGATTTTGCCAGTTCGTAACATTTGCGCTTCGTGAAATTTTACTTGAAAGTTTTAAGGTATATATAGCATACAGGTGTTAATACAAAAAACAAACTGACATATAAAAAACATAAACGTCCGTAAGTCTGAATTAAATTATTCATTTTACCTCCGTTTCCTGTTTCGCGTTTCAAGTGTCCCCATGTAGTTGTAAGTTTTGATTTAGGTTCAACTGGATACGATTTCTGTGTCCAGTCAAATGCACTGGCACCGCCCTTAATGTCTTCTAAAATACGTTCAGGTTTTCCATTGGCAATTGATACAACGAAATTTGTATGTTCGAAAAGCGGAAAGAAGAATTTAAACCCCTTGATTTCAATTAATACATAGGCAATTGACTTTCCATCTGGTGTCCAAGTGAGATAATAGCAAAGAGAAGTCGTTTTTGTCCTTGTCCTCTTAAGTATCTTCACATTTTGAGGATCATCAAGAGAGAAAAAGCCTATTTCTTTGAATCTTTGTCCTCTAAGTACTTGTTGATTATTTTGCAAAGAAGTAGAGACCGCAAAAGCTAACTTACTTCCATCTGGTGAAAAAATAGGACGATATCCATAGTCCAATAGTTGTGTAACTTCTTTTGTAAATACATCCAGGAGGAATATACCCTCTTTATTTGAAAAAGTAACTTCTTTTCCATTAGGTGCCCAGTCTACATAGATAGCATGACCATCATACAATTTTTGTGCTTGTGGTAGTGGCTCATGTATTTCGTCATTTGGGATGAGATAGATACCATCAGAAACTTCGTTAAAGATTCTGTTCGAAAATATCACATCTCCATTAGGTGAAATGGCAGCATCTAAAACAGTACCATACCTTCCATCAGTTAAATCTTTGCGACCTTTTTTCCAATTATTGCTGTCAAATAGATATGCATCAACACCACCTTCTATTCCTTGCCTAACACCAACACACAAGATGTATCGGTTGCCTTTCTGAATTGAAAATCTACTTACAATTATAGGTGGATTAAATAGACGACGTGCATTGTCTCCATTGATATTGCTCTGCCATATCCCTCGCTCCATTGGTTGAAAAATTATTTCATCGGCAGGAATCATCTCTACAATCAATAAACTGCACATCAACATAATACATAAACTATAGATACTCAGTTGATTCTCCAAAAAATGTTTCATAATAATCTCCATTTTTAAGGTTATGCAAAGAAACAAGAGATTTTGCCAAAATAATTACGGAAGGTAGTGACAATCTAAATACTGGGTTCTTCATCAATAAGATTGTAAGTATAGAATAACATATCATATAATGAAAATCAACAAGATTCTTCCAGACCATTCAATGCTTACAAGCCTCTTGTAGGAGGGCTTTGTAAGCCCGATACAAAGAAAGTATATATGAAAAGGGTAGTTTCAATTACAGTAATCAGACAAGCGATACATAGAGAACACTTAGCATCACATTGCGCTTCATGAATTTTACTTGAAAGTTTTAAGGTATATATAGCATAATTGATTCAGTCTGACAAAAACACATAGGTTGATAAACTGCAAATAGACTGCTCTCCTATAACATCGCAAAAGGATAAAGAAGATGGTTAGCCGCAAAGACATTCAAGCTACATGTGATGACATCGTGCGTGAATTTGCGCCGTTACAAATCATTCTTTTTGGCTCCTATGCGTATGGCATGCCTTCCGAATGTTCGGATGTTGATCTGTTAGTCGTGATGCCGGTAGCGAAATCGGAAACGCGTCGTCAAGCATCAGAAATTCGGGAACGGATCCCACGCCGATTCAGTATGGACATCCTTGTGCGTTCACCAGAAGAGATCGCTTACCGTATATCGCACAACGATTGGTTTCTTCGGGAAGTCACTGAAAAAGGGGAAGTGCTGTATGAATCTGAAGATTTTTATGTTAAACCGCACAAACGAGAGAATACCGAAATGAATCCTATTACATTAGAATGGATAGAAAAGGCAGAGGGTGATTATTCTGTTGCAAGGGAAAACCAGCAGGGGCAAAATCCGGTATATCATGTTATTTGTTTCCTTGCTCAGCAGTGTACTGAAAAGTATCTAAAAGCATGGCTTCAAGAGAACAATACCCCTATTCAGAGGACACACAATTTAGAAGAATTGCTAAATTTGATTCTCCCGACTATTCCTGCTTGGGATGCCTGGAAATCAGATATGTCAAAACTTTCTGAACATGCCGTAGAAACAAAATACCTGGGCACGTCGCCGACTGCTGCTGATGCAGAGCATGCGATGCAAACCTGTGAAATGGTGCGCCAAGCAGTTCGCGCACAGTTGAAATTACCTATTAAAGAGAATGCAAACTAATGAAATATGATCTGATAATCAAATACGGAACGTTAATTGATCCAGCACAAGGGCTCCACGCCAAAAAAGATATAGCGTTTAAGGATGGCAACGTTTCTTTTGTAAGTGATGACATTTCTGACACTGAAGCACGAGACGTCGTAAACGCTGATGGGTGTTATGTTACCCCTGGTTTGATAGATTTGCACGTGCATGTTTTTCACGGTGTTAGTCATTTCGGCATTGAACCTGACCCGACATGCTTAGCGCGCGGTGCTACGACAGTTGTTGATGCGGGATCAGCTGGTGCAGATACTTTCCCCGGATTTCGTAAATACGTTATAGATGTAAGTGAGACCCGAATACTTGCACAATTGAACATATCTTCACAAGGGATGCTAACACGTGAAATTGGCGAATTAGAAAATCCTGATTATGCGGATGTTGACAAAGCATGCCGAATGATAGAACAGCATCGTGATATAATCTTAGGTGTTAAGGTGCGATTGACACGCAATTCTATTGTTGGAGAACGGGCAGGCATGCAACCGCTGCATAGAGCGCGTGAGGCTGCTGACGCGGCTGGTCTTCCGATGATGGTTCACCCGCAAGATGCATGGTGTGAGTCCATAGATGATATTTTAGCGGTGATGAGAAAGCGCGATATTCTTACGCACTGTTTCCACGATATGGCATGCGGTATTTTAGACAAAAATGGTAAAATCCGAGATTCTGTGCATGCAGCGATTGAGCGCGGTGTTATCTTTGACGTTGGACACGGGGCAGGTTCTTTCAGCTGGGATGTCGTTGAAAAAGCGATGGCACAAGGGGTTGAACCGACAACGATTTCATCGGACTTGCATGTCTATAATATCAACGGCCCGGTTTATGATCTGGTTAATGTCGTAAACAAATTCCTTTACCTCGGTATGTCGCTTGACGATGCGTTGGCAAAAGTGACCAGTATTCCAGCAGACACGATATTAATGCCAGGGCAAGTTGGAACATTAGCTGCAGGTGCGTGGGGAGATGCTGTTGTATTCGAAATGCGCGAGGGGGAATTCCAATTGGTTGATGCCCGAGGCAAGGCTAAGATCTGTAGACAAAAACTTGAACCTATCGTTGTTATTAAAGGTGGTAAGGTATATCGGCAGAAGCGTACAATTATCTGATCTGTATACATAAATGATTTAATGTTAAATGTGCTTTAAAAGTAGCAGGCACGCTTATGAAGATTAAATAAATATTTCGGTAAGGGGACGAGGTTAGGAAACCTCGTCAGCAGCAAGTGTACATCTCTGCTGGCGAGGTTTCCTAACCTCGCCAAATTACCCAATTTATTTTTTAATCTTCATTCGCGTGCCGTAGTCGGATCTAAAGAGGCGCAATGAATTGCGCGACTACAAACGCCATCATTCCAAATGATGTATATTTTTTATGCTTCGCTGGTACATAAGATTGTGAATAGGAATAGGAGTAACGACTGATGAAATCCCAAGACGCTGTTGAACAACAGTATTATGAAGCTGTTGATTCGCTTGTTGAAAAGGTGCAGGAAGATCCGTATATCCTCGCGGCGATTGTTGCTGGTAGTTTCTCCCATGCACAGGTGTGGGAAAGGTCAGATTTGGATGTAGAAATCATCGGCAAAGATGGCATACGTCCGACACAATCGTTTTTCTCACTTGTGGAAAATGGCGTGAACATACATGCGGGTTTGTCTCCGCGCAGTTCCTTTAAACGATCAATAGAGAGTGCGCAACAAGGTTCATTCATGCACTCCTACTTTTCCCACAGTACGCTTCTATTTTCTCGCGATGACTCGATCAAAGAGTGGTACGATAAAAACGCAAGCCGTGATAGCATTGGTGAGCGTGATAAGCAACTTCAAGTGCTAAACGTTATTGCCGAGACCTTACCAGCGCTTATCTATGCCGAAAAGCAGTTTTATGTTAATAACGATCTGATAACCTCTTTCTTGTCACTTCTAAGTGTTGTACAAGGATTAGCGCGGATAGAGGTGCTATTGAACAATCAGGTGCCCGCACGAGAAGTTATCCAACCAGCCCTTGATTACAACCCCGATTTCTTCAATCATGTTTATACCGACCTGATTAATTGCGAAAAGAACGCGGCAGTTATTCAAGAGGCACTTGATGCGATCAATGCTTACATTGACGAGCGTCAGTTTATCTTCCAACCGATTTTGGATTATCTCGCGGAGCAGAAGGGACCTCGAACAAACTCGGAGATGAATTCCCATTTTCATTCAAAATTCCGCGATGCATCCGTTGATGTGATATGCCAATGGTTAACATGGAAAGGCATTATCAAGCAGGTTTCTGTTCCCATGAAACTAACTGTCAAAAGTCAAATTGCAGTAGAAGAACCCGCATATTACTACGATGATTCCGAACCCGAATTGCATCCACCTCGCCTCAAATCTGATATTCATCCTCAAATTAAAGATGCTGTAGAACGGTTCGTAGACACTATTGCTGAGGATCTATACATCGTCGCTGCTATTCTGACCAGTAATTTAGCGGAAGATAACGTTTGGGAAAAGACAAATGTTCATATTACGCTGATTATGAGAGATGGGACGAAATTTCAACAAAGAGAGTGTCAATTAATTGAGGATGGGATACCGATCCGCGTAAGACTTCAAAACCGAAATGCATATAAAAAGTTGATGGAGAGAAACTTACAAGGGAGTGGAATCTTCTCTATCATGTCGCAAAGTGAAATACTTTGGACTAAAGATCCGTCTCTTGCTGATTTGCATAAAGACCTTGATGTCATCGGTAAACGTGATAAAGAATCCCAACTATTTAACGCAGCCAGTGAGGTAACTACAGTCCTTGACAAAACGGAAAAATGGTTTTATGTCAAGAAAGATTACAACTATACGTTCCATTATTTAATGTTCGCTGTGAGAGGATTAGCGCGTCTTGAAACTATCAGGCATGGTGAAACGCCAAAACGGAAAGTGATTTACCAAGCACTCAAACATAATCCAGAGTTTTTTAATGCCATTTTCACCGATATTATCAATGTTCCGAAAAATGAGGAAAACCTTGGCGAGGTGTTGCAACTGATTGACACATATTTAGAAGATAACGCACAGACGTTTTTTAAACCGTTACTCGATTTTTTAGAGGATGCGGGCGGTGAACAATCCTTGTCTGATATCTATGATCACTTTGGTCATCGCAAACTATGGATTAATATGGCGTGTGAATGGCTTGCACGTAAAGAGATTTTGGAGCAATTTTCTTCACCTGTCCGATTAACTAAGGACAGTAAGGTTTCGGTGGAAGAGCCTGCGTATTTTTATGATGTTGACAATCCATTTCTGTAAGTATTGACATACTCACACGTGAACTCGGTAAAAGTCTTTGTAAAGCAAACTGTTAGCAAATCAACGGTATGAATGCCTTAATGGCATTCTCCGTGTTCCACAGATGCACAAACTAACAGTTTGTGCTACAGCTGATTTCCCTATCTGAGGGGTTTTTAGATGGAAAAAAATAGGCAAAACACCCATCTATCTATACTCAAATTCAAGTTATTTCGGACATCCAGCTCATGTCACATTATTTCCGAACTCACGTTATAATCAAGATAATTGAACTAATAAAATATAGTTCGTAAGGATTTAATGAGATGAAAAATGCATTAGTTATCATATTTTTGGTTGTCGTGATAGTTGTAGCTATTTGGCTATTTCGTTATTCTTCAGCACCAGATCTACTTGATGTGAATACGGCACAATTAAATACGCCACAATGGCATTTACCGAAAGGTGTGAAAGCACGTATCGGTAAGGGAATTGTAAAAGACTTGGCGTATTCTCCAGACAGTACTATACTCGCTATTGCAAGTTCAATAGGAACTTGGCTTTATGATTCGAATAGTGGTAATGAATTCGCACTCCTTACTAAGGACGGAGAAGGTGTGAATTCTATAGGATTCAGTCATGACGGAAAAACACTTGCGGCTGCATGTGGAAATAAATTGGTTCGGTTGTGGAATGTTGAAACCCGTAAACTCATGCATACATTTATGGGACATAGGAGAGATATAATAGGTGTAAATTTCAGTCCGGATGGGACAACATTAACTTGTTGGGGTGATTATGGTTTGCATATTTGGGATGTAGAAAAAAGAGTGCATAAAGGGGATTGGCAAACGTATTTCGAACGCCAATCTGATATAACATTTCACAAAGATAGGATATCGGTGGTTAATGGAAATTACAAAACAATCACGTTCTGGGATTTAGGAACTGAAACGAAAAAGAGAATAAATGATGCACATAAGGAGAGTATCACATGTGTCGCATTCAGTCCTGACGGGACAATGATTGCCTCTGGAAGTAGGGATAAAACGGTTCGTTTGTGGAATGCTGCAACAGAAACATTACATAAGACCTTAAAAGGACATAAGAAACCTATTTTGAGTTTAACCTTTAGTCGTGATGGTAGTCGTATTGCAAGCATAAGTGAAGACAAAACAATACGTGTATGGCATGTTGCCACTGGAAAACGTATGCACACTTTCAAAACGAATTCTGAATATCTGCATAGAATCACCTTCAGTCCAAACGGAGAAACTTTAGCAAGCGCAAGTTTGATGGATGGAATTATCCATCAGTGGGATCTTAACACAGGGGAACATAAGAATACGATTGTTGGACATGGTGGTGGATTTGCTTCAAAGAATATAGTGTTTAGTAAAGATAAAATTACAGCTGCAACCACTTATGGAAGCAATAACATAATTCTCTATGATTTAAACACACAGGAAGTGCAGACTATACTCACGGGGCATAAGAAGCAGGTGTATAGTCTATCCTTCAGTCCAGATGGAAAGACTCTGGCAAGTGGCGGTTTGGATAAGACTGTCCGGATCTGGACAGTTGACACGGGAAGACATAAAAAGACACTAAGAGGACAT
Source organism: Candidatus Poribacteria bacterium (assembly GCA_028824125.1). Taxonomy (GTDB): domain Bacteria; phylum Poribacteria; class WGA-4E; order WGA-4E; family WGA-3G; genus MSPOR6. The sequence continues at coordinate 101,996 of JAPPES010000151.1, read as the reverse complement.
TCTGATCAAGTTTCACGCGTTCTGTTCAAAGACGATGCAACACTTATCAGTTCCGGTGATGACAAGATGGTTCGTCTATGGGATATTAAAAAGGGTAGACAGAAGTATAGTTTTGAAGTAGGGGTATATGGTCGGGATATAGGATTCAGTCCAGATGGAAATTTCGCATTATCGAGGAATGATAAGGAAGATCAACCAAACTCCCTTAATCTGTGGGATTTAGAGACAGGATCATATACAACATTATCCAAACAGGTTATATACACATTTCAATTTCCTGCTAATATAAATATACCAATCAGTTCTGATGGGAGTATGCTTGCATATTGTACTGATTCAGAAATTGTTGTGTGGGATGTTACTACAAGAAAACAGAAAAAGATAATTCCTAAAATACCAAGTATGTTTAGTTTTTTGGCTTTAAATTCAGAATATAAAATGTTGGTGAAGGCAGATATAGATGGAAATATCTATTTGTGGAATGTTGATACTGGAGAGGAAATAGGTATCCTTCACAATCAATATATCATCGGTGGATATAGTAAAGACTATATAAGGCAGATCGTTCAGTTGTCGTTTAGTCCTGATGGTACTCTCCTTGTAGGCGGACGTGTTGATGGTGCGATCAATGTATGGGATGTTACTACAGGGAAACGAATTAAGACTTTTAATGGACATGTAAATCATGTTACTTACCTAAAATTCAGTCCAGATGGACAGACTCTTGTTAGTTCTGGTGTTGATGGCACAACACTCTTGTGGGATTTGACAGTATTATTTGAGAGGGACAATGACGAGAACACGGAGATGGTAAACTAAAATAACGTGAGTTCGGTATAAGTAATTTTGAGGTGCGGTTAGAAACCGCACCTACCGTGGCTTTGAGAGTAGAATTCAAAGCATTAAAAACTTCATTTCTCGGACACCGAACTCACGTTAAAATAATATAGTCGGAACATATCGTTATGGTGAGAATGTAATGGGAGGTTTTACAAATGATAAAAACAGTACTATCTATAATTAGCTTGTTACTCTTTCTTCTTCAAATCGACATACCCAATATATATGCTCAAGGGTACACACAATGGGAGTTACCTGATGGTGCAATCGCCCGTCTTGGAAAGGGACGTATCAATGATATGCAATATTCACCTGATGGATCTATACTTGCAGTTGCGACTACCATTGGTATTTGGGTATATGATACTGATACATATCAGGAACAAGCATTGTTATCTCGAAGTAATCAAGAAATGGAGAAAGTGTATTTTAATCATGATGGGACAGTTCTTGCAGGTATGGAGAGGTTCCCCCATAAAATCACCCATTGGGATGTTACTTTACCGAAAATCAAGAAATCATCAAAAAATAGACATGATTTCCCTCGCCATGCAACAAAGACGAGGCATGATTTCCCTCGCCATGCAACATACAGTTCAGACGGAAACACTTTTGTAACTATAAGTTTCAAGGAAATTCATATACGGGATTCAAAGACGAATATTTCCAAACATACACTCAAAGGACATGAAGACTATATTGCTTGTTTGGCATATAGTCCAGATGACAAAATCATAGCAAGTGGGAGTCATGATCAGACAATACGTTTGTGGGATGTTGAAACAGGGAAACACATACGAACGCTAACAGGTCACCAGGATAATATTACTTTCTTATTATTCAGTCCGGATGGAAGCACACTAATTAGTGTAAGCAGGGATATGACGATTAATTTTTGGGATATTACCTCAGGGGAACTAAAACTACCATTTGCAAGTCAAGGTGTTATATCCGATAAGATAGAAACAAAAGAAAAGATAAAAAGGACATTCTTCAGTCCGGATCAAAGTATACTCATCACCGCAGGCGAATCCAGAACGATCCACCTGTGGGATTCAACGACTGGTAAACTTAAACAGACTTTTTCCGATAAAAATAAAGATAAGAAGGAGACAGGTTATATAAGTGGAGTAGAAGATATTCTGTTTAGTCCAGATGGAAAATTGATTCTTAGTTTGGTTAACGGTTACGAAATTCGAATGTGGGATATTGCATCAGGTAAACGTAGACGTTTTCCTAAACATCCAGGTTACATGACGAACGCTTGTTATAGTCCGGATGGAAAGACTCTGGCAACAGGAGCTTCCAGTGGATATATAAATATATGGAATGTTACTACACGTGAACTTAAACGGACTATAACAAATTTCAGTGCAAGGGATTCTGCTTATGAAAAACCCTATGATACGCATGACATGACCATCACACCGGATGGACAGAAATTTCTCTCAACAAACCAGGACGGAACTATATATCTGTGGGATACCGATACGAAAAAATCACAACCAATTAACGGCCAGAAGTCTAACTCTAAAGATATTCCATCACAAGGTGTATTGGTAAGTCCCGATGGCAAAACTATAGCAAGTTGGGATAGGTACAAACATACAACAATTCGACTATGGAGAACTGTTGATGGGAAACATAAACGTACACTTAGAGGACATAAAGGAACAATTAATCGTATCGTATTTAGTCCGGATAGCAGCACTCTTGTGAGTTGGGGTTTTGACAAAGATACGGCGATTCGTTTGTGGGATGTTTCTACCGGCAGACATAAACGAACGTTTCAGGAATATACGAGTTTAATCCGAGATGCCACCTTCAGTCCAGATGGAAAAATTCTTGTGGCAGGTGATCATGAGTATGTATTGCATATATGGGATATTACAACAGGTAAACATAAAAAAATAGAGACAAGACAAAATTCGTCAGCTAAAACGGGACATCATCATGATATGATCTTATCATTCAATCACGATGGAAGTATTCTTGCTGTGGGCTATGAAAATGGGAATATAGATCTATGGAGTGCTTCTACATGGCAAATAGAGAAATCTCTCACAGGGCACGCGGATGCTGTTACAAGTTTCTCTTTTAGTTATGACGAACGGTCTCTTGCGAGTACAGGTAAAGACGGGACAGCACGTTTGTGGGATATCAATACCGGTGTGGAGAAACAAACACTCTCTGGATATAAACGTACTGTGTGGCAGGTATTGTTTTATCCGAATGGTTTACCGTTGGCAAGTGAGGTGAGAAGTTCTCAATCTCAAATGAGTATGGAGACTGAAATTGTCCATCTATGGGACTTACGTACAGGAGAACTCAAAAAAACGCTTGATGGTCATGCAAGGAAGATTATGAGACTCTCGTTTAGTGCTGATGGGAATACCATTGCCAGTTTTGGCTTTGATGATTTCGTACTATTATGGGATCTAACATCTATAATACAAGAGTTAGATGTTGAATAATTTCCATATCTGTTAAAATAAGAGTTTAAAATGACTGAAATAGGCGTTAATGAAGCATGAAACCATTTATCAAGTCTTCTAAAGCGGGTTGAAAACCCCTCCTACAGAACGGAGGAGGCGCAATAAATTGCGCGACTACAAACAACACTTTTCCCACGTAACTATACGAGTTGTTTTTTCGTAATTTTACATAGAATAAATCAGATAATTCCCATTTCAACCACTGCATATAATAAGACCATTCACACCGGACAATTTTTTTCAATTTGGATTTATAGTAAGCAAGGAGGAAAGGCATGAGGCAAACAGTCTCAGTTAAAGGCGCACGAGAAAATAACCTGCAAAATATAGAATTAGAGATTCCACGCGATCAACTTGTCGTTGTTACGGGTATTAGCGGATCGGGAAAATCCTCATTAGCATTTGACACTGTTTATGCTGAGGGACAACGCCGATTCCTTGAATCGATGTCTACTTACGCCAAGCGGTTCATCACGCAGTTGAAAAAACCGGACGTTGATTTTATTGATGGGTTGTCGCCTGTTGTATCAATTGAGCAAAAAACAATCACAGCGAACCCGCGTTCCACCGTGGGTACGATGACTGATTTGCAAGACTACTTGCGGATGCTTTTCGCTACTATCGGTACATCACATTGCCCTTATTGTGAGACAGAAATTCCGATCCGTTCGCATTATCAGATTTTAGAGCGACTCCTTTCTTTTCCCGATGACACCGAAGTAGAAATCCATGCGCCTGTCTTCAAAATTTATGGCGAAGATTATGAATATCTTTTTGACGATATAAGGACTAAAGGTTGCAGACATGTGCGTATTGACGGTGTTGAACACGACATCAGTGAAGAAATTGAATTAGATCAAGATAAAGAATACGATATTCAGGTCATCGTTGACAAATTTTTCGTCAAAAAAGACGTTGATAAACAGGTTTTAGCTGCGCTTGAACACGCAATGTTGGTCGGTGAAGGTTTTATGCGTTTTCATGTGCAACTACCGGATGACGAAGACGCTGACGTTGACGAATTACTGCAAGATTTTGGCTGTGCTGAACACGGTGTGTTGATGTGTGAATTAGGGCCGCATCATTTTACCTTTAACGAACCGACTGGTGCGTGCGTAACCTGTTCAGGTCTTGGTACTTACCTACAGGTGCATCCGAATCTACTTGTCCCTGACAAAACACGGAGCATTGCCGATGGCGCGTTTGTTAAGCAAGCGTTTAACTATGAACCGGATAGATGGGATGGGCGGATGATGTATAGTCTGGCACAACACTATAAGATTGACCTGAATATGCCTTTTGCGGACCTTCCTGACGAGATTGTAGATATTGTATTTTATGGTACGCGCGGCGAGGAATTTCCGCTCTGCCAAGCGCCAGATGCAAAACCGATGCGGGAAAAGCATATCGGCATGCCTGTCCGTTTTGATGGCATTATTACGCGCATTGACAGGCGTTATCGGAATTACCGGAAACAGGGCGAGGCACATTCAGGGATGGAGGATTATCTCCGAAAAGTGATGGTTGAACACACTTGTCCCGATTGCCACGGCATGAAACTTAAACGACAGCGACTCCTTGTTACTATTGATGACAAGACTATCCATGATGTTGGCGAATTGCATCTCGAACAGTTACGCGATTTCTTATCTGAAATTACCGACTTACCTGAAAAACAGCGCGAAGCGGGTCAACGTGTTATCAGAGAGCTGGTCAGCCGCATAGAATTACTCCTCGGTATCGGTCTTGACTATTTGAACCTCAATAGACGTTCCGCCACACTTTCCGGTGGTGAATCGCAACGTATCCGTCTTTCTACACAAATTGGATCGGGGTTGATGGGCATGTTGTATGTGCTTGACGAACCGAGTATTGGCTTACATCCGAAAGACAATGAGAAGATGATTGAAACACTGCGCAAGCTGCGTGACATCGGTAACACAGTGATTGTTGTTGAACACGATGAAAGCACAATTCGCGCTGCGGATCATATCATTGAGATGGGACCAGGTCCGGGTGTTCACGGTGGATATGTTGTCGTCCAAGGTCCCTATGAAAAGATTATTAAGAGCGATGATTCCTTGACGGGGCTGTATATGAGCGGGAAACGCGAAATTCCAATGCCTGTTGAACGCCGCGCCTTGAACGGCAAATTTCTCAGTGTTACTGGCGCAAGAGAAAATAATCTACAAAATATTAGTGTAGATATTCCATTAGGTGCGTTTATCTGCATTACCGGTGCCTCTGGATCAGGAAAAAGCACGCTTCTCAACGAGATTATCTACAAGAGACTCTATTCTATCTATCACGATAGCCGCACACTTTATGGTGAACACGATGAACTTGAAGGGCACGAAAATATCAGCAATGTAATTAACATTGATCAATCTCCGATTGGACGTTCACCTCGTTCTAACCCTGCGACCTATATCGGTTTTTATGACAATATCCGCAAACTTTTTGCAAGCACACCTGCAGCGGAATTACGCGGTTATACCGCATCACGATTCAGTTTTAATGTCAAGGGTGGACGTTGCGAAGAGTGCCACGGGGAAGGCACAATCACCACGCAGCTCCACTTTATGCCGGACGTTGAGGTTATATGCCCAACTTGTAAGGGGGCGCGCTACAATGAGGATACGCTTGAAGTTACCTATAACGACAAAAATATCTCTCAAATCCTTGAGATGTCAATTGAGGATGGGGTTGAATTCTTTGTTGACCAACGTCTGATTTGCCACAAATTAGGTGTTCTTAACGAACTCGGTCTCGGTTATCTCAAAATTGGGCATCCTGCGCCTATCCTTTCAGGCGGTGAAGCACAACGGATTAAACTCGCTAACGAACTCAGTAAAATCAAACGCGGAAAACACAATCTCTATATCCTTGATGAACCGACGACTGGGCTACATCTTGCTGATATTCAGAAACTCTTGGATAGCATCGGACGACTTGTAGATTCTGGGCATACGGTGATTGTGATTGAACACCATCTGGATGTGATTAAAACTGCTGATTATGTGATTGATCTTGGTCCTGAGGGTGGACATAAGGGTGGGCAGGTTTTAGCGCAAGGCACGCCTGAGGAAGTTGCAAAGGTGCGTAAATCTTTTACGGGTCGGTTTTTGAAGGAGCATCTTGCTTAGGCTGCTTACTGTTACACAAATCTTGGAAAGCTGCAAGGCGGTTTCTGTACCTTGCTCTATAGTTTTCAAGTCATGTGTAATACGTGGTTGTTTCAAGCGTAGGAAACTGTTTAGGTATGCTTTTTAGGTGATGGGCAAATTTCATGGTTTGGGTCCCACCACAGTAGAAAAGCCTCTCCTCCTGATCGAATTGCCCATAGTCGTTGCTTACCGGTTAGTCGTAATGAAACCAATTCCTCTTGATCATCATGTTTTAATTCTCGTAACCGTTCTTGTGCAGGTTTTATGATGTCACTGACAGGAATCATGTGGTGACTTCTACCTAATATTTGACTCCATGTCATAGTTTCAAAGTTACGCATCTTGTCCCATATATTCCTGAGGAAATCAGGACAAGATATATTATTCCAGCCCCATTGACCTTTATCGTCAATTTTTGAAACTTTCCACACAAGTTGCTTATTTTGAGTGCTCGGGGAACGAACAGATGTAGCTTTCTTTCTTCCTTTCGGGGCCCGTTCTCGCCGAGGGTTTTTCCTACTCATCAAGATCTTCCTCAACGGGCAATGAACTATAATAATTTGCCAGCGCGTCTAAAGGTATAACTCGATTACCTCGTTCCAATGGAGGCAGTCCTTTCCTCGCATGAATCCAAGGATCTTCCATGTGCGATAAGTCAATTAACCATTGGGCAGGTCTATTCCCATAATATTCAAGGACAGCATCAACCGTATCCCGTTGTGTCTGATCTAACAAACGTGGGTTGCCAATCGGTATTTCAGATATTTCGTACATTCCACGATGGTAATCAAATAATTCTCTAACTACAGGACCATTTGCCCAAGCTTCAATATTTTCCTCAAATAAAGGTTTTTCATCCCAAACCAACGACCACGCTTGACTATAATATACCAGTTTTTGTAACTTCATAGTAGTCATTGTATCCATTTTCTCTAAAATATATGCTGCAACATCAAAGACGCGGATTTTTGGAGTTTCAAGATTCTGTTTCTGTAATTCTTCCCAATTTACATTTTCTTCCAGTACTTCGGAGGCAGTTTTCTCATGAAATTCTAAATCAAATGTGTTTTTTGGTTCTTCAAAATCTACCACATTTTTAGAAAAAGTATCATCGTCTTCAAAGTTTGTGCTTGTATCAGTCCATTTACTCATTCAGTTCTTCCTCCAATTCTAAATGGTAAATTTCGCTCATGAATTGTACTGCTTCATGTTTCAATTCAAGTATTGAGATTTCAGCAATTTTTGCCTTAAACGCAACAAGATCGCCGATTTTAAAATGAAAATTAAAATCAAAGGCGGCTTTATCCCCATCAAGTTTTACTGTGAAATTCAGTGTTCGTCCATATAAACTCAAACGACGAGTATATTGTTCACTGGTCAATGAATCGTTTATCTGCTCAAATTCCTCTAAGTCTCTTGGACGTATGCGATTTACCATTTCTTCACTAATAGGGTGCTCAGTAAAGAGAAAGTTTACACCGTACGCCGTGACAGGGGTATGGGGCAGGTAATCGGCGAGCTGCAGAGCAAGTTCTTGTATTTGATCAAAATGTTCGTTTCTGTTTTCTACCGGACTAAAACTTAGCCTGTTTTCTTGCAAAAGAATTCGTACTTCTTTGGACGAAATACGTGGAGAAATGAATTGTGTGTTGAAATCAAGAGAGAACGGAGCTGGCATCTCTATTGTGAAATCTTCGTTTTCACCAGGAAAAAGGTACTTTTTTATCCAGGGGGGCGTAAATATACGACTATTCCAACCCCCGACAATAACCAAAGCACTTGTGGTATGATCTAATTTCATAAGCAATGCCTTTCAATGTTTCGCTTAAGTAGTTACAAGCGTTCGAACAATCCTTTGCCTGAAGTCAAACATTCATGGTTATCAAAAACACTAAATTAGTGACGTATTTTGCTTAAATTAACTAATAGGTATTTATATAATTATTATATTGTGAATATTATAACATATTTTTCCACCACAATCAATAATTTTCACACGTGGATGAAGATTATAATTCTCTAATTTACTTTAGGTGTGATTATATCAACTTTTTCCTAAAAAAGCAATACCGATAATTTTTCTTTCCAGTTCGTACACTTTTACTTGAAAAAGGGTTGTTTTCTGTTAAAACCAAAGAAACGATAAGACTGATTTCTGATATTTTCAAACCGCAGGAGAGTTCCTTAAAGACAGCTAATTGGTGTTCCTATTTTACCGATGGTACCACCGCTCGCGACCATTGGGTAGACTGGGTGGGACCAGAATATACCCTCCTCAGGGACCCGAACAACTTCAGATATATTTCCGAATACATCCCGGATTTCAGCTATCGGTTGCCGTGCCTCAAGTCGATCGTATAATTTTGCCTTATAATAGACAAATCCCCCTGTATTGCTGAGGATGGACACAAACCGGTGGACAACTATCTGCTGATCAGGAATTTCAGGTGTTCCCTCAATAAATTGATAGTGTTTGAGTACGTTTAGAATTCCTTGCACCCCTTTTTTGATACTGCTGGTGTCCCATCCGTGTGTTCCTCCGAGTTCCGGGTCAATTGTAGGTATTCCAATATCCGGTGCAGCTTGTGCAAGTTGTCCTTTCGGTCCCTTTTGGTCAAGAATATAACCGATCCCGAAAACCCGTGCTAACGCAAGGCACGCACTGTGGCATCGATGCTTCTGGTCAACACGCACGCGTACCTCATCAATCATCGGTTGAACGCCGCCCTGATGCAGATCGATACAATAGTCCGCGTTTTGAATGGCTTTCTCAAACAACTGATACGCGATACGTTCGCTTGATGTGCCATCAGATCGTCCCGGAAAACAACGGTTCATTTTGACGTTATCAACTGGACTATACGCTTGCTTAGCATGAAAAGCGTGAACATTGACAATTGGCACTGCGATGAGACTACCGCTTAATTCAGCCGGGTCAATCTGATTTAAAATTTCATGGATAACTGCGATGCCGTTCAGTTCATTTCCATCGCTAATTGCTTGGAGATAGAGGGTTTTCCCTGGTTGTTTTCCATTGATAAGGACAATAGGCACACGAATCGGTGTTCCGTCTGCCATATTGCCAACGGACAAATGTCCTTCTACCCGTGTGCCGGATTCGGCAATCAAAGAGTCGACAATTAATTTGTTAGCGTTAGTTTTGTGCATGCGGATGACTTACTCCGTTATGTAAAACTGAAAGGTGATGGTCTATTAGCTAACGCTTGTAGCCCCATTTAGATTTTACCCACAACAAAATCTTCAAGCACAATTACAGTTAACCCAGGAACTTCAAACTTCTTTAGATTTTTGTCATTAGTAACAAATACATCGCAACCATTTTCTAATGCTGTGGCAATAATTAGCGCATCAGGAGTTCGAGTACTCAGGTATTGCGAACGAAGTTTACCTGCCCGTTCTGCTATTTCGTAGGTAACCGCAAGCACTTGAATTGAGAGTGAAGATAGAAACTGCTTAAAACGTTCAACATCTGTGCCTTTTCCATCTGTAAAAGGCTTAGTTACGAATTCAGTTATTGAAATTGCTGATAGAAAACTGCTAATGTTGTTATCAAGGATGTCATTGAATATTGTTTCTACTAAAGGATAATATGGTTCAACTTCTTCAAGGTAATATATTAGAACAGAAGTATCCAATAACACCGATGCAGCTTGAGAAAAAACTGATCGAAAATCTAATACTTTCTGTTCCATGCTTCCCTTTCTGACTTGAGATAATTATCAACTTCTTCGACGGTACTTCCCCATGTGCCTTTCATAGAACCTCGCATTTTCTGCATTAGGTTTCTTTTTTCTTCTTTAGAAAGTTCAGTAGTGGCAGAAAGGAGTACTTTGAATTCAAGCTCAAGTTCTTGTCCTTCAGGAAGATTGAGTTTGTCTAACGGTTCAATCACACCATTTTTGTAGGTAGCTCTAATCTTTTTTGGTTGTGCCATTTCTACCTCCATCTAAATTTAGCGATTTTGGTTTTCATACGCAGCAATGTCCGCTTCGAACTGCAAAGTCCAACCGATTTCATCGAGTCCGTTTAGCAGACAGTACTTCTCAAAGTCGCCGATTTCATAAGTGTGTGCCGTTCCATCAGGACAGATAACCGATTGTTCCTCTAAATCAACCATTAACCGATACCCTTCGGTGTCGTGTGCTTCTTGGCTAAGCGATGCGATAACGTCTGCAGGTAAGGCGATAGGTAGGATGCCGTTCTTATAACAATTGTTGCGGAAAATGTCGGCAAATGATGGGGCAAGAATCGCTTTGAAACCGTACTGCTGTAATGCCCACGGGGCATGTTCACGTGAACTGCCACAGCCGAAGTTTGCACCTGTGATTAGGATACTCGCGCCTGTGTAGCGTGAGTGGTTCAGCACGAATTCTGGGTTTGGGTCGCCATTTTCAAGATAACGCCAATCGTAAAATAAAAATTCACCGAAACCTGTCCGCTCAATCCGTTTCAGGAATTGTTTTGGGATAATCTGGTCGGTGTCAACATTAATTCGGTCAAGTGGGACAACAAGTCCAACGTGTTCTTTGAATGCTTCCATTTTTTTTGTTTTCTCCTTTTGGTGTTTTTGGCATTTTCTGGTGAATGTGGTTTATACTACCTAAGAATTTTATTATAACACCTCAATGGGTTCCTTTCGTTTCCTTTCAGTTCGATCAAAATCCGTATCGAAACTGATGAGTTGCAGTTCATATTTCGCGGCGACAACATATTGGTATGCATCGTCAAAATCAAGGTTAAATTTGTCGGCTGTCATATCCAACGTTTTAAGATTTTCCGGAGGTAATGAGAGAACACCAACTCCGTCAACAATTATATCCTCTAAGAACGAACTAAAGAGTGCAAAATTCTTCAATCGATACAGAATAATACCTATGGAATGGAGCGACAAATCTGTTATGAAGATTGTGCTCAAGTCAATAGTCTGTAAGAATGATTGGACATCATCCTTTTTGTCTTGTCCCAATAGGGCTTCAAGAAAAATATTGGTATCCGCGAGGTACACTAATCCCTCCAATCTGATGCCTTTTTCTGAAGTTCAAGGGCTGTAAATTGGTCACGATACGCTTTTAATCCGCCAATCCATTCCAAATTCGGTTTTTTCTTCCGGTTTGAACTTTTTTTCGTTCGTAGGAAATCAATGAAATGAATGACTTCTTCTTGGAGCTCCGGTGGAAGCTCTCTGATCTTTTCAATAATGATAGATTCCATTGTTGCCTCCATATTTTCTTGGTAGGGAGGGACGTTATTGTATGCTTTTTTCGACCTTGTGCAAGCCCTTATTTGATGATCTATCCAAATGTGCGGATGTCTACAAAGTGGCCTGTAACTGCGGTTGCAGCAGCCATCTGCGGACTGACAAGGTGTGTGCGCCCACCTTTGCCCTGTCTGCCTTCAAAATTCCGGTTTGATGTGCTTGCACAACGTTGCCCTGGCATCAGGATATCGGGGTTCATACCGAGACACATACTGCAACCCGCTTCGCGCCATTCGAAACCTGCGGTCCGAAAAACTTCGTCAAGCCCTTCTGCTTCTGCCTGACGTTTAACCGCTTGCGAACCGGGGACAACCATAGCATTGACGGTATCTGCTACTTTCCTACCTGTCACAACCTCGGCTGCAGCACGTAAATCACTGATACGAGAGTTCGTACAACTACCGATAAAAACTCTGTCCACAGCAATATCTGTCATCGGGGTGCCGGGTTGGAGATCCATATATGCCAAAGCGTGTTCTGCAGCGCGTTTTTCGTCGGTTGTGTCCATATCCGCTGGATTCGGCACACGCCCTGTTACATCAGTGACCATACCGGGATTTGTGCCCCATGTCACCTGCGGTGCTATGTCGGCTGCATCAAGGGTTAGGATACGATCATAACTCGCTCCCTCGTCAGTCGGGAGTTGCTTCCAACGTTCAACTGCGGCATCAAAAGCTTCACCTTTCGGAGCAAAACGTTTACCAGCGATATATTGGTATGTCGTGTCGTCAGGTGCGATCATACCTGCGCGAGCACCTGCTTCAATTGACATATTGCATATTGTCATCCGTTCTTCAATACTGAGGGCGCGGATCGTGGAACCTGTATATTCAACCACAGCACCGTTGCCTCCGTCTATACCGATATGTCCGATAATAGAGAGGATAATGTCTTTCGCAGTTACGCCGTAAGGCAGTGTGCCATCCACCCGTATCTCAAAGGTTTCCGACTTATGCTGCAAGAGGCACTGCGTAGCAAGGACATGCTCAATCTCACTTGTACCGATACCGAAGGCAAGCGCACCGAGCGCACCGTGTGTTGAGGTATGGCTATCCCCACACACAATCGTCTTTCCGGGCTGGGTGATGCCCAGTTCTGGTCCGATGACATGGACAATGCCCTGCTCAGGACTATTGATGTCATAGAGTGGAATGTCAAATTCTGTGCAGTTTTGTGCAAGTGTTTCCATCTGTTTCGCTGCGATTTGATCTTTGATCGGCAGACTTCTGTCCGTTGTCGGCACGTTGTGATCCATCGTAGCGAATGTGAGATCGGGGCGGCGCACTTTTCGGTTGTTGAGCCGCAACCCTTCAAATGCTTGCGGAGATGTCACTTCGTGAACAAGGTGTGTGTCAATATAGAGAATCGGCACCTCATCTGCGGAGGCGTGTACGAGATGCGTCTCCCATATCTTTTCGTACATCGTTTTTTTCATATTTTTCTTTTACCTCTGTCCTATTTGTCCGTATAAAGGATAAAAACGGAATTAATTATACACAATGTGCCTTGAGAATTCAAAGAAATAAAGAGTCTTCGTTTGGTAGATGTGGTTCCCTAACCGCATCATCTGATTCGGTAATCACCAGAAAGACAACGGTGACATAAACCTTTTGAGGTCTTCAGAAACTTTTAGATAAATTGCCCTCTCTCTCGGACTATGAGAATTGATACTAACGACAAATCTATATTCCTGCTGTACTTCGTATTCCTTATCTTTAACAAAAAACATAACTTGTTTCCCTATTTCATACTCTAGTATATCTTCACACTTCTCACCTTTTATAAGTAGTACGTGGTTCCCCATTTTTTTAGAAGCATAGCTAATGAATTCAGCGGACTTTTCTGCTTCTAAATAAATGACTGGCCCATGATGGACAAAAATGGAATAACCACCGATTCCACTCTCCTTGGCCGCAGCTGAAGCAAGCAGGTGCCAACCCTGAGAATCACATTTTAAGTCTCTGTTACTTTCAATCTGTCTCCCAAAATCATATCCTAACTGTTGAGCGAAAGCGGTAGGTTCATCTATTTTAGTCATGAAATTGTACTCTGGCTTGGTACTTTTCATCTGTATTATTCTTTGACCGTTTACTGTTGGGTCAATTGAAGTGCAATACAACCAAGAGCCGCTAACCTGTTTCCACGTTATACTCATTTTGCCTTTAATATTTTTTAGAACAGATGAAGGCCCGATTAGACTTCCCTTCGTTCTCTCGCCCACCTACTTCCCCGCTTTGTCCAATCATGAATCTCTGTGTACTCGCCTTCTGTATCATCACCTACTAACCCGGGATCCTTTATATAATCACCATAAGAACCAGCAGCCCCGAGGCGGATAAAGTCAGATGGTACTGGCGAAACAGGAGAATCCACCTTTTTTGAGTATTTAATTAACGTGTCTGATTCCGAATATGAATGGCCCACACCTCGCATAACATCATTCAAATCGACAAAGCGTTCCACTACTATATATGATTGTTCTTTCATAAGAAATCACCTTTCTTTCGTTGGCGAGGTTTCTAACCGCGCTACAAAGTCAAATCTCATTCTCGATTTGCTCCAAATCTAAAACATTCACACCCCATCACCGTTCACATCTGCTTCTATACAGGAACACTGCCGAAATATTTACACCCCTATCCACTATTGAATACATGAATCTTTCTTAACATATAGCTGCATCAAAAGAGGGAACATATCCATGACGTTGGCAATAATCTAGAAAGCGGGGTTTGTTAATTTTGGTAACTTCTAGCTCATCCTTAGAACATGAATAAACAGCTCTGTTGCACTGATTGTGCATTACAAGATTTATAGTAGAGATAATATTGTCCTTCTTGCCCTGAGGGCGATCCATATATTTAGTGTACCTCTCACCGTCGGAGAAACCGAGTACGTACATGTAGGGTGTTACTGGAAAAACCATTATAGCATCCCGTCCAAAAGAAACACTATCAAAGGTAAAATCAAGTTCATAGTCTATAGCCACTCTACCTTTTGAAACCGGTCTGTCATCACCAATATTTACCCTCAGATTTTTATATTCAAGGGTTATTTTTCCAGGAGTAAACATATTGCCAGGATTCAGCATATTAACAGGATTGTCACTGGTAATGAAAACTCTTTTTTTCTCAAGTGACAAGTAACGAACAAACTTCCAATTTTTGAATTCGTTCAAGACACAACCAGCAAACCCGATACTGTTATTTAACTGGCCCCTATACCCCGTATCAACTAAATTAGTGTCAAAATTAATGTCGGCTGGAAATCCTTCTCTTATCATATAATCGCATAGTTTCTTACGGAGCCATTGATTCATTACTGTTCTGATGTGTATGTTATTACCCATCATAAAACTGATAAGTTCTATAAAGGTGTGCAAATTATAGAAGGTTTCTGGGTTAGAGGTTTCAATAAATTCTCTCAATACATGAGCGTGTTTTTCTTCAAACAGACCTTGTTCTTGCTCTTGTTGAGGTGTGTTGTAGTTTTTTTTCTGACAAATATCCCCTACTGCATTCGGCTCATCAAGGATTTTGCCCTCCGTAGTCATTGAGTAGACTTGAGATCTATCCGTGTTATAAGCGAAGTTTTTTAAGTAGAATCTCGGAACGTAATGGTGTCCCATGTGTATCTCCTAAGCTATTCAATTTTTTATCGCGAAATCTTATGAATTTCGCAACTATTTCTTCCATTTAAAGTGAATCCTAAAAGTAATAGGTAGTGTTTTTGCTGGGTATTTTTTTAGGTTTCTACCGAGGGTCCGGTGCGGTTAGGAAACCGCACCTACCGGCCTGGGCGACGTTAAAATTGACGCATAATGCAGAATACGCGTGTGGTATTCTGCATTGGTTAGGAAACCGCATCTACGCCGTGGAGATGATTACTCAAAGGGTTGCAATGTGCCATCTTGGACTATCAACACCTTCGGTTCATAGACGGCATCTCCATCGGCATTAAAAGAGAACTTGCCGAAAACTGTGTCAAAGTCTTTGATATTTGCCAGCGCGTCTCGAATTGCAGTTGAATCGGTTGTGTGCGCATTCTTAATTGCCTCTGCTAAAATATAGACGGTGGCGTACGATGCTGTGGCAAAGGCATTTGGCTCCATGCCGAAAGTATCGGTATAATTCTGAACGAAGGCTCGGTTTCCGGGTGTGTCGTCTGTGGGGAGCCAACCGATAAAAGTAATTGCACCTTCGGCGGCGGCACCCGCAGCTTGGACCTCAACATCCGTTAATGAGCTCACGATAAAAGGAACGGATATACCGAGTTCGTGTGCTTGAATCAGTATTCTCGGTTTTTCCGGCGGCAACGCGGAGACAAAAACAGCATCGGGATTCACCGTGTTTATCCGTGTTAATTGTGCGGAGAAGTCAATATCGCCACTCTGGAAAGTCTCCGTGGTGAGCACCTTAATCTCGTTTGCTGTGAATGCTTCCTGCAATGCCGCGTCTCTATCCGTGGAGAAGACATCGGTCTTGTCATATAACGTAGCCACTCGTTGGTAGCCGAGTTTCGCATGCGTTGCCTTGACACCTTTGGGCGCAACAACATCTGTCGTGAGCGGGATACGAAAAACAAAATCACTGATTGCCCCCAGGCCACGGGCACCCGATGTCGAACTAATTGCCACGATCTGGTTGTCTCGTGCGACCGGAAATGCCGCCTTCGTTGCGCTTGAGGATGCGGGTCCGATAATAACAGACACACCGTCTTCGTGAATCAGTTTATTGAAATCCTCAACTGCCCCCTCTGGGGTACTGGTGTCGTCCTCAATAATAAACTTGAATTGGGTATTACCGAGTTGTGCCATGTTAATTTCATCGAGAGCGAGATCGTAGCCTTGTTTCATGAGTTTGCCTGCAGCAGCTAAGTGTCCTGTCAAAGGCAAAACAACTCCGATAGAAATCTCGTTACTTTTATCTTCTGTGGGGGGGTGGATGATTTCGGGTACCCGCTCACAAGCAGATAACCCGACTGTCAAGGTGGCAATTGCCGCAATAAGTGTGAGTGTTTTCAATTCCCATATCTTTTTATATATTGTTTTTTTCATAGTTTCTCTTTTACCTTTAAATAATGGCGCGCAAATTTCCCTTGACACCGGATAATTTCAAACCCTTTTGCTTCTATGGTGAAGTATGAAAATAATTATACACTCCCACCCCACGGTAGGTGCGATTTCCTAATTGCACCGTTTGCAGAGTGTATAAAAAATTCCATATTCTCCCATAAAAGGTTATAAGTGGCACCTCGGATTACAAAATATGCACCATTTTGTGAAGATCTTTCTGAACATTCTATAGAGAACCCCGTCAGTGCAGTCTTTTTCGGATCGGCACGGAATTTGCTAAACTATAGAGTATAAAAGTAAACCTTTGGAGTAAGAGGGGACAGAGTCCCCTCGGTGTTGGTTAGCGGACATGTTTCTGAATATATTTGTGCAATTCAGGATCTTCGTGATACCAATCATTTCTATGCCACAAACGCTTAAAACGTGTCTTAAGCAGCTGTTTTTGTTCTTTTGCATCTGCTTCATTATCAAAAGGTATATATCCGAGATATTTCACATCAAATGGGTTTCCCCATTTCACTTGTCCTGTTATATAGGAGACAAAGTCAGTATAATACTTACTTGATGCGATTTTGATAAAACCTTGACATTCAAAGAAGAAGACAACTGTTGTATTGTTATTCATAATTTGTACCTCTTATGACATACTCCCACTAAATTGATACTATTATGGTGAAAAATACAAATAATTATACACCGACATCCCACGGTAGGCGAGGTTTCCTAACCTCGCCTATACCAATGTGTAGAATTAATTCAATAATTTACCATAAATAGGGATAAACATGCCGATTTCGATAGTTGTAGGAGGCTTTTGTGATCTGATCGTAACTGGAATCAATAGCAAGGATTTTCAAGTCAGTGCGTCGTTTTTTAGCAGGATGGCGTTCTCATTTTCTGGTGTTATAACTCTCTTTCATTAGCACGTTCGATCAAACGTTCAATCATTCGCCGCTCGACCTCAATTAGAGTGCATCCTATAGGCGTTCCGGCTTGTACTTCGTTAATAGCGCGTTTTTTGTCCAGGACCCCCAGGCCGAGAATACCCATATCATATTTGGGGCGTTGTCGAATACGTTCCGCGACCAACTCTGACTGTTGTTCGGGAGTCAATTGAGCGAACGAAAACCGTGCAGGTTCCTCTTCTACCACTTCCCGTAGAGAGAGCCATTGCCCGTTGGGTGCCATAGCCACTGGACGGCTCCAATGGTCTTCGCGAGGTATCGATGTGTTATTCACCATGGGTGTCCCCTCAATACTAAGCATTCAGAATCAAGATTATGCTTTTTACTACATTACTAAAAGCAATCAATAACAGTATCATACCATAAAAAACAACCGAAAATCAAACAAAAAAGCGCATTCCGTCAGGGCTATTTAGTCTTAGGAATTTTCAGTTAATGAACTGGACTCAGAGTTAGGTCTTGAGTGTTAGGGTTCGGTTTCCTAACCACATCTACGAGACTGAACAACACCTGTTCGGTTAGGAAACCGAACCCGCTAAACCATGCAGAATACCACACGGGGAATGCCTAAAGCAGCATGCGCCAAATCAAGAAATCAACGGTATGAACGCCTGTAGGCGTTCCCCGGGTATGAATGCCATTTAGGCGCTCCCCGTATGGCATGCTCCATGATTCATACCGTTGATTTGGCGTATTCTGCCAAGCGCATTTAACGTTGATTCGTAATGTGTAAATAATTATGGTTTTACTATAAAACACCATCAAGTTAGCGTTTCATCATCAAGTTCCATGCCCAATTGTTTGGCAAGTGCCTTCTGAATTTGGTTGAGTTGCGCACCAATTCGACGTTCAAACCCATCAACGCGTTCTTCAATTCCATCAATCCGTTTCTCAATCCCATCAACTTTCTCGTTTAAAATGCTAACATCCTTCTGTAGCAAACCGAATTTCGCGTTCATCTCAATGAGTTGTGTTTCGAATTTTAAATTCATTTTACTGAGTTGTGTTTCGAATTTCAGATTCATTTCACTGAGTCGTGTTTTAATTTGAAGGATTAAAACGAAGATAGAGATAAATGACGCAGCGAGCAAACCAACAACCGATATGATGAGCGTATCTAAACGACCATCTATTCTATTTACATCGCTTTCTATACTGCTAATGCGGTGGTTCATTTGCTCCAAAGTCACTTCAATACGGGTCAGGCGCGTTTCTTGATCTGCAGAATCGTTTTGAGTCATCGCCGTCGGTGATATAATCACGATAAGGAATAGACATAGCAATATTTTGAGTTTCATTATAGGAATGCCTCCGAAGCGCACTTCACTGTAATCTAATACCATTTCTAAAAAATAATTTCTCATCACTGAATTTCATGAATTGCGTGTTGGAAGGCACAAACTAACAGTTTGTGCTACATAAGAGAGAGATTATCAGAAATGGTATAATGCTAATTTTGCAGAGCAAGATTTGAGTATAGTATATATGTTGCAAAGCCAGAATACAAAGTTTTTTTACGACTAAGAAAAAATATTTAGCTCTCTTGCTGTGCGACAAAGATGCGGTAGATGTCTTCAAAAAGCCGCACATCCGTTAGTGTATCTTCGGCAGAGGAACGGAACGGTTCAGGATTACGCAGGTTTTTGATAAAATATTCTGCTTCTCTGTGATATGCCCACGTCCATGAAGGTCTCGGAATTGGTTGTGTAATTTCCTGTTCTTCACCTGCGCGGTAGATTTCAACCTCTGCAGGTGTGTTTTTTAGCAACAGCGGCGGTGCCCAGGTGTGAATCCAGCCGTGCTGAAAATAAATTTGTGAATGCTCATCCCAACGGTAGTGAGAAACATGTCCAGTTTCCAGAGTCACGCGTGTACCATTCATATCAAAAATAACAACGCCAGTATATCCGTTTTCATTCAAATCAACGGCTTTAACGGTAACGTTATCACCAGCATCAAGAAACCATCGCATTAGATTGATGTTGTGTGTATACTGCTGAAGGTATCCGATGTATCCGCCCCACCATTTTTCTGGAAGCCAATCGGGGAATTTTTGTGGTGCGCTGGGTTTGGGTTCGTCTGTGCCGTCCATCGGTGTATCAAGATTGCATACCCAATCGCCGCCAAAGGCGTGATTACGGGCATACGTCAAACGTCCAAGTTCACCAGTTTCACGGAATTGTGCGATCTTCTCTTTAACAATCTCGTTGCCAGCATCATAGCGTTTCATGTAGCCGACCATCAATTTTTTGCCAGATTCTTGTGAGGCATCTACGATTGCTTGTGCTTGTTCAACTGAAACAGCCATCGGTTTTTCCATGAAGACGTGTTTTCCGGCACGCAAGAGATCTTTTGCGATCTCACCCTGTAAAGCGAAATCAGCGGATACTGCGACCGCTTCAATATCGGTGTTTTGTGCCAGTTCAGTATGGTGTTGATAGAGATGCGGAATGCTGAATCGCTGTTGCACTTTTTTGCCGAGTTCAGAACGCACCTCTGCGAGTCCGACAATCTCACATTCCGGAATACTTGCAAAATTCGGAATATGCACCTTTTGTGCCATAAACCCGCATCCGATATAGCCGATTTTAATTCTATCCATTTTAGCGGTCTCCTTAATCCGAAAGCGATTCTATGTGTTCTACTGCAGTTTGCGCGCCTTCCCGCACAAGTGCGGAGGTATCATTTTGTGCCAGCTGTTTAAGTTTGTTGAGGCTATGTTTTGCTTCCAGTTTGCCGAGAGCTACTGCTACGAAATAACGGACATCCGCATCCTCATCATCAAGTGCTGCCAGCAGTGCTTCGGTATCTGAAGGGGTAGCAAGATGTCGTTCTATATCACCGATATTAATTAAGGATTGTGCTGCAATGCGTCGAGAGTGTATATCACCATGACGTAAGGATGCAAGTAATCCGTCATTTTCTGTGGGAATTGTTTTAAGAGTATCCCAATCACAATCCAAACAGAACCATGAATTTCCGTCTAACTGCTGGACGTTCACATTGCCACACTTCGGACATTCCCCGTACTCTTGTTGATTCATGAGGGACCTATAGCCTCCATTTCTGGTAAATCTCGCCATATTTCTGGGCCTTCTGGTTTGAAATTAATTGTTGCGATGAACTGCATGCCGTGATAGAAGTTGATTTTAAACTTACCGCCGCCAAAATTCTGTTTAAGATAATCCAAAGGTGCGTCAATCAATGGTCCCATTTCGTCTGCATAGTAGAAAGCAAGCGGTTTGAACCGTACGGTGTTCCCCACAGGTTCCTGCACCAACAGCTGCGCGGAAGTTGCAGGAAATAGCACCTGAAACGCATTCCACAAGTCAGCGACAGAGGGATTCGGATTGCCGATCCGCTTTTTGAAGTCGTTTTCAAGGTATTCTGAGAATGTGTTAAATACCCAATCCATGATTTGTCCTTATTAAATGGAATACGAACTGTTAATCAAAATCAACGCGTGTATAGATGTCGCGTAAAGGTAGTTTGCATCCGATGGAAGAAAGCGTTAGCGTATCCTGGAGAGCGTAAAACTCTTTTAAATTCCACTGTGTCCCTTGAAGGTGATAGTGTTCAACGTCGACTTTGTCTTGTGAAACGAGGATATATTCTTTTAAGGATGGTATCTGTTGATAGTATTCAAATTTTTCGCCTCTGTCATAAACTTCGGTTGAGGGTGAAAGCACCTCTATGATAACGACTGGGTTGAGGAGTGTGTCAAAGGTGTCGTCCTCAAGTTCGGGTTCACCGCAGAAAATGACTACATCTGGATAGAAATAGGCAACCATCGGGCTGGTCTTCACACGCAAATCGTTAGTAACAACTTCACATTCTTTTCCTTTCAATTGGTTGTCAAGTTCAATGGCTATGTCCAATGTGATGCGTGTATGTGCAAGACTTGCACCTGACATCGCGAGTATCTCTCCGCTGAGATATTCGCTTTTGAGCGCCGCCTTGCGTTCCATAAAAAGATATTCTTCTGGTGTATAGAGTGTTCGTGCGCTAAGAGATGACATGCGTGCCTCCATTATAGTAAAATCTATAATTACTTGCACACAATTGTAGCGCAAACTTTTAGTTTGCGTACACTACTGCACAAACTAAAAGTTTGTGCTACAGCACAGTCCAGTCTGTCGGTTTAGGTTCCACGGACCAAAAGTGTGCATATATTTTGTATTTCACTATAATATGGTTAGAGAAAAGTTTACAATTATTGGTCAGTTTTACCCCACGTTGCTATTCAAACACGGATCAGAATGTAAGAGGCGCAATAAATTGCGCGACTACAAACGGATCCATTATAACCCAGGAGCCTTCAAGAAGTCCTTCCAATCAAAATCGGGCAGAGGGAACTCCTCTGTGGCTTTACATTGTCAGAACGTGGCTGCTTTTTCAAAGAATTCAATATCCACACGTTCTACTTGAGCGGAACGCGCATTCTCTGCCACACGTTGCACAACCATCTCTCGCACAAATGGGATCGGAATGCGTTTGACACGATGCACTACCTCTTCCGTGCAAGGGACATTGGTGTTGTCAAGAAAAGGCCCGTCCAGCACAGCTGCTTCAGCAGGATGATCACATGTCTCTGGTACAAGTTGCTGTAACCGCATTGAGACATAGTCTGTTACCCACTCTTGAAACTTTTCTGTGCTTTCAGATTCTGCAACACTGTTTTGCGGTGTTTGCTCTAACTTCTCATTGATGCTGGTAAGTAGACTTTCCAGACGTTCTAAGCGGTCTTCAACACTCGTGAGCCGTTCTTGAACGTTAATTTGCTCGCTCATGTTTCCTCCTTATATTGTCCAGTATTTCCAAAGGTCTTCTGGAATTTCGTATCTAATCTCTTCGCGCCGTTTATGATGATAACGGGCAAATATGCCAACTCGTGGGACATTCCTGATATTGCCAGAACCTGTATGACACAAGTATGCGTGCCATAACACAACATCTCCCGCAGATGCGATAAACTCACGCGGACCCTCTGGTGATAAATCTGAAAATGTATGCCATCCCCACCCTTCAATATCTCTAAAACTCCCATCAACCTGTTTAGGATATTTGAGAAAGTACTCGTGCGTTGTCCGATGGCTTTTGGGCCAAAAGACGAATGCACCGCCGCCTGGTTCAACATCATATAGGTAAGTTGTGGCACCCATCATAAACGGACTCCAGCCGCCAGGGCCGTAGGCATCAATGTGTCCGCTCCCGGGCATTGACCATTCCCCATCCGGATTAGGCCATTTCACAAGGGGTGAGCCACCGCCACCTGCAAACTGACCGCCGCCGAGCTGCTCAATAATCGCTTGCATAGCAGGCAGTTGTCCGAAATTTGGCGAAAAACCGAAGTTTTCTACCACATAATTGTCGGGCCATGTTTCTGGTGTTTCTAAGCTGGAATTGAAATGTTTCCAAATCTGTTCACGCCATCCATCAATTACATCTGAATCTATCAAGTTTTCAAGGATAAGGTATCCGTTTTCTTGAAAAGATTCCACCTGTTTTGTTGTTAGCATACCAGTTTCCTCTTCTGTAAGCAAAATGTAAGAGGCGCAATAAATTGCGCGACTACAAACGCTGCTAATCCAAAGAAATGCTTTTGAATTTAAAAACCTTTTAATGTCACCAAATTTCTATCGCCGCGGTCGAAAAGAAGGGATGCCTGTTTTATCAAACCGTTTTTTGACCGCTTTCATAAGTTCAGGCGTTATTTCACGATAACCGTGTTCACGCGCGTATTTTTCAACGCTTTTGATAACCATGCCGCGCGCAAATGAGGGGACACGTTTCAATCTTTTTTCCGCCGCCTCATTCCATTTTAAATCATAATCGGGTTCAGTTGCAAAGGCAGTCCGTTTTTCAAGTTGAACAGGTTGTTGTCCCTGTTGTCCGGGTTGGTATTCACAAGATTCATCTGCTGCGAGGTAGTTGCCAGTCGTGGCATAAGCACGTGCTCTACATCCGCCGCATACCTCTCTGAATTCGCATGCGCCACACTTGCCTTGCAGCAGATCCCGATTTCGCAAGTCATGAAAAGTTTCCGATTCATTCCACAGTTTGACAAAACTCTCATTTTTGAGATTGCCAACGCTAACAGGTAGATACGGACACGGTGTAAGCTCGCCTTCTGGACTGATGCGACAATAATAGATACCACAAGGGCAAGTGCCACTCGGATAGCCTTGAAGGAAGGCTGAATCGGACTGTTGTTCGTAGATAACGCGTTTGTAGTGCGGCGCGCATTTCGCCGCGATGAGCATTTTTCCGCTATACTTTGCCTGCAGTTGAAACATTGTCTCAAGCATCTTTTCATATTGTGCAGGTGTGATGTCCATTACCGTCTTGCCCCTACCTGTTCGTACGAGAAAATAGAGGTTTAGCACCTTTGCACCTAACTGATAAGCATATTCCACAATCTCAGGGATTTCATCGTAATTCCACTGCGTCACAGAGGTTTGGACAAGGAAGTCAAGTTGTGCGCGTTTGAGTGCTTCAACACCGTTCATTGTTGCTTTCCACGCACCTTCCATGCCCCGAAATTTGTCGTGATTTGTCGGTTGGATAGAATCAAGACTAATACCTGCACCAGTAACGCCGTGCTGTTGCATCTTTTCAACCACTTCATTGTTCAGTAGGACACCGTTTGTTCCCATCACAACAAGGAATCCAGTATCTGAAGCGTATTTTGAAATCTCCAGAATATCGGGACGCAACAACGGTTCGCCACCCGTAAGTATCAGCAGAATATGCGGATTGATTTCGGCTATTTCATCAATGACACGAAAGCACTCTGATTGGTTTAGCTCTGTATCCCTGTGATACCCTTGTGGGAATTCGTCTGTGTCTACAAACCCCGCGGGAAGATAGCAGTGCGTACATTTCAGATTGCATAATCTGGTGATATTCCATGAGACTGCCTGAACTTTTGTGTTTTGCATTTAATTTCTCAATAACAACGCAAGCGCAAAAACAATTAATCCTGAAAAAAGCGTTAAATGTCCAAAAACATTGATGTGACGTGGGACGATAACTGAACTATTTGGCTGTGCTGCTTCAAGGTGCCGCCGATAGAGTGAACTGTATAGTCCCCAAAAGAGTGCCATCAATCCGAATGCGACTAACTTTGCAGCAGAATATATCATATATTCGGCACTTAATTTCATGTCATTATTCCATGCCACAATAAAAATTACAATCCCGCCTGTGAGTAAAAGCATATTAATCATCAATCGTATCCAGTGGCGAAATCTATTGTGAATTTCTAACAGGTCTTGTGCTGGTAAGTTTTGCCGAACTATCGGCATTGCAATCAAAGTTGAAAAGACGACACCTCCGAACCAGACTATTGCTGCAATGAGATGGATACATCGGATGAAAAGTTCTACGATATGACGCATTGTTTGTTTTTTGCTGGATTTGCCTGACGATTAGGTATGGAATTATACATTCTGAGATTTCTCATAAAAGTTCGCTCCAACTCGCTCAATTTGTGCAACCATATCTGGATTGTTTATTTTACTGAAAACAGATAAGTCTATCGTATAGGGTAAAAGCAGATCATCAAGATCAAAGTCAAT
The DNA here is from genome assembly GCA_028824125.1 of Candidatus Poribacteria bacterium. Taxonomy (GTDB): domain Bacteria; phylum Poribacteria; class WGA-4E; order WGA-4E; family WGA-3G; genus MSPOR6. Next base: position 76,597 of record JAPPES010000151.1, on the reverse strand, counting down.
TTTTGTGAGTACGCTGTGTGTTAACCCCTCGCCGCAGAGGGTTAGGTCAATATCAGATCCGTTTCTATAGTTGCCTATAGCACGCGAACCGTACAAAATCGCCTTTTCAACTTGTGGGTCCTGCTTGAAAACGCTGTGTATTTTTTGAATAGTCTTGTCTGATAAGCCGTATTTCATAACGACTCTTCCTGTTTTAGATGTGCTATTTGCCAATAACGTCTCAAATAGGGGACTAAGAGCGTGCTTGTAAGCGTGCAAGTTGTTCTCGGAGTTGTGCAACTTCCGCCTCAGCAGTGTCCGCCCGAGTGGCTTCCTGTTCTGCGCGTGCTTCAGCGGTGTTCGCACGTGTAGTTTCCTTCTGTCGTGCGTTTGCTTCTTGTTCTGCACGTGCTTCAGCGACATCTGCACGTATCGCCTCAGCTTCTGCACGTGTTTTTAGCCAGCCCCCCGCAACTGGATTATAAATACCTATTCCCTGATCTTTCATGCGGAAACCTAAACCCAGGGACGATGAACGGATACCACCATTCTCATCCGGTGGAATAGGAACATAGTTGCCATCAACCAACTCAAAACCTATTAGTTGTGATGGTAAATATAGCCCCTCTGCATCATACAAGAAATAGTCTTGTATCTCAAGTGATGCGTAGATGTCCATTTTTTTAGTTAAGTCATCGTGATATGTGTTTTTGCTGCTGAACTCCATCACGAACTCTGGCACTTTTCCCTCTTCCCATACCAAGTAGGTTCTGCGCTTTTTCATGCCTATCCCAAAAGAGACAAGCACATCTGGAGCTATAGATTTATTGGGTACACCTTGCACGTAATACATCAATATATCACCAGAAACATAGACTGTTGGATCTTGGGAGAAGTGCGTCTCAAGTGTGCTTAATGTTCTAAACAACTGTGCCCTGTGAAGGTCGCTTGCTGCCATCGGTTCACCATCCTCTTCAGGATAAAGTGCATCTGTGGGGACATAAGAGAGTTTTTCCTTCTCTGTTTTGGTTGCCATAATGTTGCTCCTATAACATAATATGTGTGTAGCCAGCGATTAAGACTATGACTTCTGCCAATATTGTGCATTAATTATAACCGAAAACCGAGAGGGTATCAAGCATTTTAGGATTAGAACTGCGCAGGGAAGTTTCCTCGTGCGGCATCCATCACTTCACCAGTAATTTCGGTATGTCCGTTTTCTTTCGCAAAACTTTCGATACCCATCTTTGCCATCGGACGAACAAAACTTGGGATACGTTCTAAACGCTCAAGTGCCTCAGGTGTCCACGTTGGACCTTCAGGTTCAGATTCTGGTTTTTCCTCAAAAGCGTCCGAAATGACAGCGGTAAAAGGACACTTTCCACCTTCTGCGGTTTCTCCAGAACCCATTTCTGACGATACATTTGGCATGGAATCCTGTTTTGCAGTCTCTAACTGTGAGCGTACCATCTGCATCGGTTGTGCCGCTTCGCCGCTACCACCGAGTTTTAGGTCCAAGGATTTTAACATCTGTGTTTCCCACGGATTGAGGAACATTGCAATCTCTGTAAAACAGTCGGGACATTCAAAAACAGCGGTGACGGAACCCTGTTCAGGACGGGTTACGTCTTTAAATTTCATTGCTGTGTCGCAGTCTATACATAAGAATTTCATCGTTTTATCTCCAAATTTTTCGAAATCGAATAGTAACTTTCTATGTATTCCTTATTTGTAGTAGCATAATTTATTGCATCTTAAACTTGTCGACGGCACGCGGAGCGTGCCTACTACTTTTAAGATTCCCTTATCAGTAATATTTGAAGAAATCTTGAATCTTTTGTGTCACTTCTAAAATTGCTGCGCTTGCAAGGGAATCTGGGTATTCATGGATATAAGGCGTGCCGTTGTCGTTACAATGCGATAGTTTCGGATCGAAAGGGATTTTACCAAGCGTTGTTACCTGAAACGTGTTATCAGGTGTATCTTCAGGAGAAAAGAGGGATTCGTGTTCACCACAGTGTTTACACGCATAGAATGCCATATTTTCTACAATGCCGATAATCGGCACCTTGAAAATATCTCTCGCCATTGTGATAGATTTTCTGACAATCAGATGTGAAACTTCGGAAGGGATTGTTACAACGATCACGCCACCGAGATTTGGGATAAGTTCAGCTACATTCGGTAGGCGGTCAGAACCTGGGGGCAGATCGAGCAAAAGATAATCCAACTCGCCCCATTCGGTATCGCCGATAAACTCCCGCAGTGCGCCGACTTCCATGGTGGAACGCCATGTGAAAGCATCCTTTTGTGTGTGTGCACTCCACAGCACTGGTGCATCATCTTCAGACAGCAGCAGATCCATTGAGATGATCTTCGTGCCAAGGGAACTGATGGCGGGTTTGACACCTGCGGAGGTATATTCAAGCGTTGCGTTGCGTACCCCCATCATTTTAGCAATCGTTGGACCGTTGATGTCAGCATCAACGACACCGACAGTATAACCCGCCAGTGTGAGTGCGGTAGCGAGGTTGGCAGTAACAGCACTTTTGCCGACACCGCCTTTCCCACTCATTATAGCGACTGTTCGTTTTATTGAGGCGAGACGTTTGGTGAGGCGGTTTGCTTGCGCTGTTACTTGCCCGATAATGTTGGAACCGGCATCATCCGGAAGTTCCTTGTAACTTTTCACTTTTACTGGCCGATGGCGTATAAGGCATCGTAGCTGCGGAGATAGAGCGTGCCATCTACAATTACTGGCGATGCAGCAACGGTTTCGTTAATTGAATTGGTAGCCACGATTTCAAATTCGCGTCCTGCCTTAACAACACTGACGACACCATCCCGCGCCGTTAGATAGATATAGCCGTTAGCATAGACAGGCGAGGAGCGGTGGCGGTGACGATGCGTTCGTTGCCGATAAAGCTGCTCTCCTGTTTCGGCATCCAAGCAGATTAGGTCGCCATTTTCCCTACACAGATAGACTAAACCATCATGAATAAGCGGAGATGGTACGTCTGGTGTGCCTCGTTGGAGTTTCCAGATTTGCCATTTAGTTTCCGTAATATCGCCTGTTCCTGACGGGGCTAAACCTAAAACGGGTCCGTTTTTGGCTGAAGGAACCACAATGAGTCCTTCTGTTGCTACAGGTGAAGCAACGAGTCGGAACGAAGGGTTATATCTTTCTCGAGAATTCAAACCGCCACATCGCCAAATTTCGCTGCCATCTTCAAGATTGTGTGCAGTAACATAATCTGCACCATGCACAACAAGGAATTCACGTTCCGTATCGCGGTAAAGAATAGGGGATGTATAGGCGTGTTCACACTCTCTTGTCGCATCGCTTTTTCGGTCATGCTTCCAAATTTCTTCGCCTGTCATTTTATCAAGTGCCAGGACTAACCATGCGTTGCTATGAATGAGTTGAAGGTATAATTTGTCTTTGTCCAGCAGTGGTGTCATTGACATCAGAAAGCCGAGTCTGAACTTACCGTAACGTTCCTCTAAATTTGTCTGCCAGACAGGATTTCCTTCAAAATCGTAACAAGCGAGATCACCTGTTCCGAGAAATGCCCAAACATGTTCACCATCAGTTGTTGGTGAGGGCGCAGCAAAGTTTACTTCATCACCGCGAGAGGTACGGTTGCCTTGTGCTAAAGTGCGTTTCCATAGTTCTTCACCTTTGGTACTGACACACATCAGAACAAGTTCTCTGCCGTCAGCGGATGTCAGAAAAATCTTATCTCCCCAGACAACGGGTGTGGCAGCCGCCTCACCGGGCAGTGGTAAACGCCATTGGACGTTCTCAGTCTGACTCCACTGAATAGGCACATCCGTTTCATCGCTTATGCCGCCGTTGTTTGGTCCCCGCCACTGGGACCAATTTTTAGGAATTGTCTCTGTAGATTCGGCATTCGGACCAGGTGTTTTCTGTGCACAACTACTTATACAAAAAATAAGTGTAACTACGCTTAAAATGACGGTTGCACCGTTTGTAAAAACTTTTTTCTTCATCATTTGCCTCCGTTTCAACGATTTTCGTCTGTCCATAAACCTCGATCTGGACCGTTCCATTGGTAAGGAACAATTTTTGATAAATCTCCCACACTGTATTCGGGGAACTTATACTCTGCTTCTATAATATAACCTTCATTTGTGAAGATAGGGAATTCAAGTTTGGTGAGGGAGTCAACAGGTTCAATTTCCAGCCATACGTCAAGATCACCGATCACTGTTTTATAAAAAAAGTCAGCAGAATGGCTTTCATGTTTCAGGATCATGATAACACCGGTTTGCCTGATATTTCCGTTAGATGAGCGGACTTTCAAGGCTACGACAAGGTCCTCTGATGGTGGGGGATCTGATTTTAACTTAAACCATAAACCCTTGCTTGAACCCTCTGCTGCACCTTCATTTGGTCCGAGTATTTGGAAAGTAATTGTCGGAATTTCTGCCATAATTTATCTCCATTTGTTGTAGATTTGAGAATTACTTGGAGATTCTACACCAGCGAGGTTAGGAAACCTCGCCTACCAGGGACGAAAGTGTCTATTATTTTTATTTAGTTATCTTGATTATTTCCATTGTTTGCTTGTTGGTAATACTCACCGAGTACTTCATTTGCCAGACTTCTGCCATCCTCTATGACCCGTGCGGCAAAATCAAGCGTAATTTTTAAAATACCCGCCTCTTGGGCACGTTGTTCAATGCGCGTTTGGGTGATCTTTCGCATAAAACCGGCGGGGACTAAATTCAATCGTTCTATAGCATCTTCATTCCATTGCAGAGCACTTTTAAAGTCAACATTTGCTTCAGCGTTTTGCGGTTCGGCTTGCGTTTGCATGGCTCTGAGTTCAGGGGCATCTTCACGCACAGCTGCAGCTTCCCCCATGCTGTCGTCAATAATCTGCATGGCAAAATCATTTGTAATCGTGCCAATCTTTTGGGATCGTGCAGATTTTTCGATTCGTGCTTTAACATTGCGCCGCATATAACCGCGTGGCACGGTACGCAGTGCTTTCTTCGCCTGCTCAGACCATTGTAAGCGGACACCGTCAAATGTTTCCTCTTCTGCAGTACCACCTTCGTCGATGGCGATGTGTTCAATGGAATCTTTATCCACCATCTGGAAACGTTCTGGTGGAGAACTACAAACAGGACATTGGACAGGTTGTTGGTTATGCGCTGCATAGCCACACTCCCCACAGATATAGGTTTGCACATCACCTGCTTCCAAAACTTTCTGCTCTGCGATCTCTTTGGCAACGCGTGTCAGTTTTTCAGAGGCGCGTTGGGGCATTATCGCTTCCATCGCTTTGTCAATAACGCTTTCAGTAATAACAGAATGTCCACGTTCAATTGCAAAACGATGCACCGCAGTCTTGGCAATACCACGCACAAGTGGCGGTGCTTTCTCCATTCGATCCATCGCTTCCTGCGTCCAGACGAGGGTTTCTTCCGCTTTTACATCAATTTGTGGGAAATAACGTTGGCTTGACAGCAGGACATTACAGGGGGCAAGACGTAAGAGATTTTCAGCTGTGCTGCCAATGTCCGAATCTTGTTCATTATGGACACCAATTCTGCCTATAACGAGTAACCACGGTTCTGTTTTTCGGGTGTATTGTAGTATTTTTTCATAAGCTTTGCCATCAAGGAGTGTAATTTTTAATTTATAGTCGTGATCTTCTTTGGCAATAGAACGGGCAACTTCAAGATGTGATTGATATATTTTAGCAAGACCGGTATCTATTACTTCTTCGTGCAGCTGTTCCTGCTCTTTGAATCTGAATGTTCTGGCGGCACGTTCAGTCAGGACATTTACAACAGAATTGAAAACGATGTAGTGCAGATAGGGATCATATACGCCTACAGCTTCCACTTGTTTATTGAATTTCTGACCAAGACGGATGGCGGTTTTCAACCCAAAAAAAGATTCAGGACTTCCATCGATTCCGACAAGGATGTTACCAGATTGTTCTTCAATCGGGTCAAGGTTTCTGACGACCAGTGTATCAGTAGTAATACGCCGCACAACGCGTTCACAGACGCCTCCGATGAGGCTATCTTTGACAGCACCCATACCGAGCGCGCCCATAATAACAAGATCGTAATCGCTTTCCTGAATGTCTTCGACCAGTTTGATGTAGTGCTTGCCTTCAGGCATCTTCGCTTCAAACGGAATCTCAAGTTTTTCACACTTCTTTTTCATTACCTCAAGATAGGAATCCGAAATGAGTTGGAGCCCCATGGTAATGAGTGTGTCGTGGATACGGCGCTGTTTTTCGAGTTCTACTTCGTCCTGATACTCCTCTGGCAGTGTATATTCCATCTGCTTAAAGCGTACATCGTGCATTTTTGCCGCGTAGACGTGAGACCCAACTAACTGTGAATCGAATTTTTTTGCGAATTCAACAGCTAAGTCAATGCTGGCATCTGAATAGTCTGAATTATCTACAGGGACGTATATCTTTTTCATAATGTTTTCTCACTTGCCATTATTATAGTAAAGTCTATAACGGCTGCAGTGATTTCAAGTTTATTGGTGTAATGTAAGAGGCGCAATAAATTGCGCGACTACAAACGTTAAGAATTCACTCTGTCTCTTCGTTATCACAAGACTTGTGCCGAGAACCGATAATGCCTCCGAGGATGTGTGCTAACAGTGTTGCTGGCCATAAGTATATTATTGCTGTTTGCCATTGCCAATGAAGGATGAAACGCCGAACAACGATGTTAAGAACAATCGGAATATATAGACATCTGCTCCAAGGGCGACTGAACTTTTTATACCGTACGCGAAAAAACCCAAAAGGGAAATGAACCGCGAATGCTGCGATAGAAATTAATAGGTTCAGGTCCTTCATTTTTTGAGAAGTGTTTTGATATCCTTGCGTAAACGTTTCATCGCAGGTTTACTACGACTATCGTAGTAGCCGTAAATGTTTCCATCTGGTGTTACAAGGGCAAACCTTGTGCTATGCGGAAACCCACCTCCGTGCTTAGCTGAGGCTAATTTAAAACCATCGTTAGCCAATTGGTAAATCTGATTCTTTTCACCAGTGAGGAAATGCCATCGTTGTTTGTCAGCACCATATTGCACGGCATAACGCGAAAGAACTTCTGGTGTATCCCGCTCTGGGTCAACTGTGAAAGAGACGAAAGTAACAGGATCTGAGTCAAATTCCGATTGCAGTTTTACCATTTCCTGCGTCATCACAGGACATATCGTTGGACAGTGGGTAAAAATAAAATCAGCAACCCAGATTTTGCCTTGTAAATCGGATAAACCCAGCGGTTGTCCTTGCTGGTTGGTCAGACTGAAATCAGGAACGCTCGCGTGGACAACTTCTGCTGTTGATTCTGGTTTATTCTTAAAAACTAACCACAAATTGAGAATAGCAATACCGATAACGATGAGCCCCAATATTATCCAAGGCAGTGTGCTTTTATCAAGTTTGCGTTCATCATGATTAAGGTTGTCTGTCTGATTTTCCATATTTGTTCACACATACAGTGCGACAGATCAATCACCGCCCGAATCTTAGTGCTCTGTAGTTTCAACGACCTCTGCTGCTGGTTTTTCAATACCTTCGTGCCGTTTATCTGATGTCAAATCGGGCAGGAGCATTATAACAAGGAACACACAGATAAGAAAAGGCGTAATAACGATAACTGCCAAAGTGCGTTTTTCAAACTTTAGATGCATAAAATAGACAGCAACCAAGATAGCCTTAGCACATGCCAAACCGATGAGTAGTATGATGGTAAGTGCTTTAGGAAAATCGGGAATAACTATGCCGACCTCAATAGCAGTCAGGACAGCAAGCCACAAGAAAATCCACATGTATTTCGGATGCTCATTATGTCCATTTTGAGCCATTTTTGGGTCCTCCTAAATTAGATAGATGAAAGTGAAAACCATAATCCAAATAAGGTCAACAAAGTGCCAATAGAGTCCGACAATTTCCACCTCATGATTAAATTCTGCTGTATATCTTCCACGCAACCCATGTATCAATATCACGATAAGATAGATTACCCCACCTGTTACGTGTAACCCGTGGAAACCTGTGATTGCATAAAAAGTAGGACCAAAAAGTGTTGACCCAGCAATAGCACCGCCCTTTAGTCCGTGCTCAGGGATTTCAGTAAGCGTCAACCCGTGTTTAATCAGATGTGTCCATTCGTACGCTTGCAATCCAAGAAATATTACACCACCTAATATAGTTAAGCCAAGGAACGTACACATTCGAGATACGTTGCCTTTTTGAATTGACTCTAACGCTTTAACCATTGTGACGCTACTGCAAATTAATAGGAACGTCATACCTGCGGTCAGGTTAATACCGAGTATTTCGCTTGGGGGAACCCATCCGATTACACCTGCGCCCGTACGGAGTGCTGCATAAGCCGCAAGCAGCGCGCCAAACGACATGGTATCGCCAATTAGGAAAATCCACATGCCGAGTTTACCGAGGCTATCAGGCGTAAGCGAAGGTTCGTATACGTCTTCAGTATGTTCTAAAGTGGTAGCTTGTTCCACTATACTAAACTCCTTTTTTTGTTAGAAATTACATCATAATAAAATAGCAAATTAAGGTGTTGTTTACGCTAAAAGTTCATTGTAACACCGTTAATATATTTTGCTTTTGAAGAAACGTGTTACACATTCAGATTTCTGTTGGCACGGCGATAGGAATAAAACACGCTGCCACCGATAATTCCGAAAACCGTGAACGGCATTGCCATCATAAAAAGCACACTCCAATTAAAACCTCGTGCGATCGGTTCGTCAAGGTTTTTACAAGCGGGACATGCCTCAAGACTAAATGGCACAATTGAAATAATAAATCCGATCACAAAAATGAATAAAAGAATTTGACGAATCATAAGCGTTTCCTTTAAGCAAGGTAAACTAAAACATAAAGTATCGGCCACAGTGCGACCACATATATCCAATAAATTGTACACGTTTCAACACCGGTATAATGGACAGATGAATACTTTCCTACTATTGCCATACCGATAACAATCGCTAACCAAATTACCGCTCCTAACACATGCACTGCATGGCATCCAATAAGCACATAAAAGATACCACCATAAACGCCAGATTGAAGCGTCAATCCTTTACCTATAAGTTGGACCCATTCGATGCCTTGGACTACCAGAAAAAACAACCCTAATGTTCCCGTGAACACCAAGAAATTTCGGAGTTGTTTTATACGATCTTGCTGAACTGCACGTAGTGCCAAAAACATTGTGTAGCCACTTATAATTAGAAGTACGGTGTTGATACCGGTCACCAAACGTGGCAGTTGTATATTATCGATTGACAGCGGGGGCCAGGTGACATTCCCTATCCGAAATACCAGAAATGCACCGATTAAACCCACGAATAACATCGTTTCAGCGCCGAGTAGGATTAAAACTCCCAATTTAGCGTTGCTCAAGGGGCGACTTTCGGTCATTTTTAATTCTCACTATGCGTCATCATTCACGTAATCTGCGAGCTCTGCTTGTTTCAATCTTTACAAATATTGGCTTCACAATTATCTCAACAAGTGCCGCGCCTATCAGGAAGAATCCAATAATACCAGCAATTATTGTGGTGGTCCAGTGAACAATTTTCTTTACTGGCGGGGATGCTTCAAACCCAAAAACTAATCCTAACGTCGTGATGGTAAACAATCCTACAAACAGTAGACCTAATATCATGCCAACCCTGAGATTTCGTTTGCGCCGTTCTTGCTCGTTCATGTGGTCTCCTTTGATCACACTATATTTTGTCAATTGCCATCGTGATAAATATTAGTGGTAGATATAGTAGAGATGCGTACAGCACATACCTTGCCGCTTTCACTGAGTGTGTTTTCTTTAAATAAACACCGCTTGCCAGAAACATCCCACCTACAAATAGTGCAGCAAGGAAATATATTCCGCCAGCAATATTGAATAGCGTTGGGAGAAGTCCAATCCCGAATAATGCAACGCAATTTGTTACAATCTGGCGGCGTGTGCTTGCGCCATCCGGATGGATAACGGGCAACAACTTTAATCCTGCATTTGCATAGTCTTCACGATAGATATAAGCAATTGCAAGCGAATGTGGAAGTTGCCACAGAAAAAGAATGGCAAATAATACCCATGCTTGGCTTGAAAGCCTGCCTTGCGCTGCAACCCATCCAACGACAGGTGGTAATGCGCCCGGAACCGCACCGATTAACGTACATAATGACGTTTTTCGCTTAAGTGGCGTATATACAAACAGGTAACTTACAACTATTAAGGAGATAACAAATCCGCTGAGTGGATTTACGAGAAAAGTAAGATAAAGCATTCCGCTTCCTGTTAGAAATGCACAGAAAAGCAGTGCTTCTATGGGATGGATCCTACCTGCTGGCAGTGGTCTTTGCTGTGTGCGTTCCATCTGTGAATCGATATCGCGTTCTAAGTATTGATTCAGTCCTAAAACGCCTGCGGCTGTTAAGCCCGCACCGATAAGTGTATGTAGGAAAAGTAACCAATTCACATCACCTCGTGTGCCGAGATAGAATCCTGCAGCGGTAGTAATCAATATCATCAGTACCAATCTCGGTTTGACAAGCTCAACATAATCCTCCACTCGCCCTACAAAAACTGTGGCTCTTGACGGTGGATTTGTTGCTTCTCTACTATCTGGTAATGTTGCTGTTGTTGAACGCATTATGTTGTCTCACTCTGTAACCAATGAGCTGGTGACAGGTGTTTCTATAGGAATTGTAGTATTTGTAAACCAATAAATTTTCAATGTAATCACAAAACTACTTACTAACATTAGTGCTCCAACTGCTACGTGGGCAGTTGTAACAATATCCGTAAGTAGTGCTGATGCTGTTGCACCAAAGGTAGTCAGTTTTGTAATATAAGCACCGATTCCGAGCATTAACTGCACTACAAGTAAACCCAACAATAGCAAAGGCAACGATTGACCAATTTTTTGCGTGTTATCACCCGTATTAAAGAAACGTCTTACCAATAGGAATATATGCAGTGCTACCAAGAATGCAAAAAGAAGATGCGCGTCGAGTCTACTTCCAGTATGTCGTAAAATTGCTCCGAAGATGAGCTGAACATATATCAAGCATGTTGTAATGAGGCTTAATCTCCGTAATTTTTTTGCTGAAACATTATCAATAATACTTTCAGATAGATTTTGGTTTTCAATCCAATCGCGTGAAGTAAACCAACATATTCCGCAGAGCAATGCAAAGAACGCTTGGGCAAGACACGCGTGTACTATCGCAAAATTAAGATTAACCTCCGTAACCCGAAGTCCACCGAGAACACCCTGCACGCTTACACCGATTAGCGCTGCAAACCCAAGCCATTTTACCCACCCACGCGAGTCCTTGACCAATAACATGACAAACAGTGTAATCGTCAACAGGCCGACCAACGATCCCATTAACCTATGACTATGTTCATAAAGTATTTTGGGATCCTTCACCATCTCTGATAATGGATAGGTAAACATGTTATATCCGAAACTGGTGGGCCAATCTGGTACTGCCAATCCTGACTCGGTGCTTGTAACAATTCCTCCTATAACAATTAACAGAAACGTTGCACCTGCGGTGAACCATGCTACTCGATGTAACCAAGGGCTATAGCTGCTTTGTTTCTTCATGCTATTTTCCGCAGGACATTTTCTAATAGGTGTCAATTTAGCGGTTCGCCACCCTGGTAGGCGCGTTTTGTAAACGCGCCTACCTTTGGTAATAAATCGGGCGGACAAAGCCCTCCAACAAGAAAGTATTTGCCAAATTGACACCTACCAGTGGAAATTATTTATACTAACTAATCTCCAGCACTTGCTGGAGCATGCTCAGGTTGTGCCTGCGGAATGAAATCAGATTCTTCGCCAGGGACGCTGTATTCATAAGGACCACGATAAACAGTCGGAATCTGAGCAAAATTGCCGTGCGGCACTGGTGTTGGTGCCTCCCATTCCAATGTGGTGACGTTCCACGGATTCTTTTCAGCGACCTTACCACGATAAATGCTCCAGACAAAATTGAAGACAAGTATCAACTGCACAAAACCGAGCGTAAATGCGCTCATTGTGATAAATATGTTCATGCCTTCAAAGGTTTGCAGGTACTCATACTGCATCGGGTTAGAAATGCGTCGCATGTGACCGCCTACGCCGAGAATGTGCATTGGGAAGAAAGTGCAGTTAAACGCTATGAAGGTCAACCAAAAATGAATTTTGGACAACGTATCATTCATATAGCGTCCATACATCTTCGGGAACCAGAAGATAATACCACCGAAAATAGCAAACAGACTTCCGCCAAAAACGACATAGTGAATATGCGCTACAATGTAGTAAGTATCGTGTATGTAGATATCCACTGGTGTGTTAGCCATGTAGATGCCGCTGAGTCCGCCGATTACAAACATAGACACAAAGGCGATAGCATGAAGCATCGGTGTTGTAAATCGGATTGAACCACGGAACATCGTGCCGAGCCAATTAAATGTCTTAATAGCTGAAGGTACTGCAATAAGCATTGTTGTCGTCATGAAGAATGCTCCCATACCGGGACGCATCCCACTTTGGAACATGTGATGTCCCCAAACAACCCATCCTAAGAATGCGATTGCGATCATCGCGTATACCATAGAGCGGTATCCGAAAATCGGTTTGCGTGAGTTAACAGCGATTAATTCGGATGCAATCCCCATACCCGGTAAAATAAGAATATATACCTCTGGATGTCCAAAGAACCAGAATAGGTGTTGCCAGAGTAGCGAAGAACCACCACCTTCAGCTGTGGAGGTAAAGAATGTCGTGCCTGCAAGTCTATCAAATATGAGAAGTGCTAAAGCAGAGGACAAGACAGGAAAAGCGAGAAGCAACAGAATTGCTACGATAAATAGTGACCAGATGACTAACGGAAGCCTCAAGAATGTCATACCTGGCGCGCGCATATTGATAATTGTTGTAATATAGTTTATGGAACCTACTAAAGACGAAAACCCCTGAATCAACAAACTGATTGCCCATAGGTTGAGTCCCCATCCAACACCGGTCCACTGTGGGTCAGATGATAGCGGAGCATATCCTGTCCAACCTGCTGAAGCGTGTCCACCCGGTACGAAAAACCCAGCTGCCATTATAACTGCTGCAAGCACGGCAAGCCAAAATGATAGCATGTTGAGAACGGGGAATGCCATATCCCGCGTGCCTATCATTAGAGGAATCAAGAAATTTCCAAAAGCACCCACTAATATAGGAACAACGACAAAGAACACCATTATAGTGGCATGCATCGTAAACAACATGTTGTAGAAATGCGGTTCAATTAAACCGCTCGGCATGTTTACTTCAAGAAATTCCTCTTTATCGGAATCGTAAATCCGCTCCCACATTTTATCTGCACCGGTAACCACCTCTCCATCATCAATATACTTTTGAGAAGGACCAATGATAGGTAAAGGTTTCGCGGCCTTTGCAGGTTTACCCCCCTCCAGTTCGGGTGTTTCAGGGTAAGCAAGTTGCCATCTAAAAAGCAGTGCGAGTCCGCCTCCAACAAATAGCATGATCAACCCATAGATAAGGAACTGCTTTCCGATCATCTTGTGGTCAAGTGAAAAGATATATTTGCGAATAAAACTCTCTTCATGATGATCAGCATGATCGTGATGTTCATCGTTGTCATGCTCATGTGTGTGTTCCATAGTATCGTTATCGTCATGTGCATGCTCGTGATGTTCGTCATCGTCATGCTCATGTGAAATATTTTCGTTTTCTTGCATCTTTATATTTACTCCTTTCACGACGCTGCAATTGCGAATTGCTATTGAATCAGGCCGCTCTGACGTCACTTACTCAGGCCACTGTTCCGCAACCCATGCATCATATTCTTCTTGTGTTTGCACAATGAGATATCCGAGCATGCCTGAGTGTCCAAATCCACAGAGTTCGGCACACGGAATTTCATAACGCCCAGGCTCTCTTGCCTGAAACTTTAAAGTGTCAATAGTTTGATTTGGCAGTGCGTCCTGTTTCTGGCGCAAATTAGGTATAAAAAAACTGTGAATCACATCTTTTGAAGTTAATAAGATTTGCACAAGTTTGTCTTCTGGGACATACAATTCGTTTTCCAATTCCAGATCGTCTTCTGTGCCCAATTCATTATCTGGACCGGGGTAGATCATATACCAGTTAAACTGTTCACCTCGAACCTGAACGACATAATCAGGATTTTCAGCTGGTGATTTAAGGTTATTCCACTCTGGGAAGCTGAGCATTGCCAATCCAAACACAATCACTGTAGTTACAGCCGTCCAGATGATTTCAAGTTTCGTACTTCCTTCAATGTATTCCGCGCGGTGTCCCGCTCGATGACGGTATTTAATTAAGAATACGATAAGAGTACCTATCACAAGAACAAACGCCACCACGGTAATCCAATAGATGAGTGCAAAGAGTTTATCAACACCTTGCGCGTATTCTGATATATTCTCTGGAAGCCATCCAAGCATTCATTTCTCCTTTTCCAAAGTCATAAGTAGAATATTCGTTAGGCGTGCTTTTTATTTGTTTCTGCAGAAGCAGTAAGCGTCGCGCCCAAGTAGGTCAAAAAACAAAATAGAGATATTACCAATATAGAAAGTGTCCACGTCGGCATGTTGCCGTTAGTAGTTACAGTATCAAAGTAGAGGCTTCGCCGAAAAGCATCGACGCCATACGTTAAAGGGTTTAATTTCATTACCCATGCCAACCAATCGGGTGCACCAGCACTTGGAAAAAAAGCACCTGACAGCAGCCAGATCGGGATGAGTATAAGGTTCATAACTGCATGAAAACCTTGTGTAGAATCCATTCTCCAAGCAATTAACAAACCGAGGTTTGTTAAACCAAAGGCTAAGAGTGTCATCACGCCCAATGTAGAAAGCAGTGAGGTTAACCCAAATCGGATTCCAGTTAGCGGGGCGATGAACAATAAAAGCACTCCTTGAAGTAATGCTAAAGTTGTTCCGCCTAATGCTTGCCCAAGCACAATTCCCCATCTCGGCGCGGGCGCAACAAGTACACCCTGCAAAAACCCTTCACGCCGTTCATTTACAACAGAGATTGTAGCGAAAATAGCAGTAAAAAGCAAGACTAAAACGACAATTCCAGGATAAAAGTACTCAATATACTCCGATTTTCCTGATACGCCAGCGGGTTGAAATGATGCGTTTAAACCACTCCCGATTAGAATCCAAAATACCAAGGGCTGTGCAATCGCACTAAAAAGTCTACTCCTTTGGCGAAAAAACCTGATGATTTCACGCCACCAAATTGTTGCAATCGGTAGCAAAACGTTCCGCATTCTGCTATCCTTACACAAACGGGTTCCCTGTTAACTTGATGAACACATCCTCTAAAGTCGGTTTACCGAAGCGAACTGTCTGAATTTCATCAGGAAACGCCGCAACTACATCTCGCACAAACTCATGCCCACGTTCACATTCAACGTGTAGGTAATTCTCAGTTAATATTGGAAGAACCTCAAAGTGGCCAGCAATTGCGTTTCGGAGAACTTCACCGTTTGTAGTTTCTATTAGTACAACATCCCCGCCAATTTGTGCTTTGAGTTCGTCTGGTGTTCCGAGTGCCACCATTTTCCCTATATCCAAGATACCGACTCGGTTGCATAACTCTGCCTCATCCATAAGATGCGTTGTGAGTAGAATGATGATATTTTCTGTTTCCGCAAGTGAGATCAAATGGTTGCTCAGTTGTCGGCGTACGCCTACATCCAATCCGCTACTCGGTTCATCAAGTAGTAAAACCTGTGGGGAATGTAGCATTGCTTTCGCTATTTCTACGCGCCTTTGTAAACCTCCTGATAATTTTTCTACGAGGTCATGTGATCTGTCACTGATTCCAAATCGTTCTAATAGTTCAGCAATTCTAAGCTTTAGGCTTTTGCCTTTCAATCCATAGAGGTGTCCGTGATGTCGTAAATTCTCTGTAACAGTCAGTTTGACATCTAATCCTGGATGTTGAAAAACAACCCCTAATAACTTCCGAATTGCCTTAGTGCCAATACTCAAGTTGTGTCCGAGAATGTTAACACTCCCCGACGTTGGCGGCATAAGTGTAGACAGAACCTTAAAAAGGGTTGTTTTTCCACTTCCGTTCGGACCGAGTAGACAAAAAATCTCGCCACGTGAAACAGTGAAACTTACGTTGTCTAACGCACACCGTGTACCGTAGGTGTGCGTTAGATTTTGGACCGTGATCCGATTTACACTCACTTGGCCTCTTTAAGTTTGAGTGTAAAATCTTGCTTGACTTCTCCACCAGCAGCGACGGTGACCTTAACAGGTTCTTTGTTATTAGTACCGCATGCTTCGTGCCAATATCCTAATTTATAGTCTCCTGGGGGAACATCTTCAAGCGTGAATTCACCCTTTTCGTTTGTTACAGCAAAATAGGGATGCGGGACATAAGCGACCCATGCTTTCATCCATCCATGGATATCACATTTCACTTCAACAGGACCTTCCGCACCCTTGGCACCAGTGAGGCGCATTTTTTTGCGGTTCTTTGTCTGCTGTTTGTTTACTGAGGTATTATTCTTGCTTGTTCCGAAGATATGCACATTATGTGTTGCCTTGTCATTGTTCAATACCGTCAAGGCTGTGCCAACAGGAATGAGCTGCACATGCGGATTGAATCGACAATTCTTCTGGTCAAGTTCCGGTTTTGCTTCTTTGTCGAAATCTTTGCCTTGTGAAATGTCCATCAGATAAACGATCGTATTTTTCAAAACGTTCCCTTCACCAACGACAAGCGCTTCGTCAAACTTATCCGTAACACCACAAACTGCTTTGTCTTTTGTGATTTCCAGTTTTTTCATTTCAGGCACTTCGCCATCAAACTTTACAACACCGCTAATTTTACCACCGTTGCTAACAGCCGTGGTTTTATAAGCTTTGGGAAAAACAAGTTTGTTCATATCTTCTTCTTTTTCGTGACTGTCTGCAAACACAAACAGACCGAAGCCACATGCAAGAAGAAGTGTGAGACATGTCAACATTTTCGTTTTCATTTTTTATCTCCTTCTATAATTTAAAGTTTATGAGGCACCACTGCCTCACTGTTTTGATTTGATTCTATAGAATTACGTATTTCTTTGCCGTACAAACTCTCGTAGTCCGACCAACAAACCGAACGAGAGAAGTGCCACTAATGGCGGATAAATAAACCTTCTTGATGAGGGAACAGGTTCTAACACAAAAGAATACCAACTTGAGATAACCCGTTTTGTCCCAACATCACCATTTGCGCCATCCCAAGCTGAAAAAGCGATAGGCACAAATACACCGGGTTCCAGCTGCAAGTCTTTCTTATCATCTGTTTTCAAAGCACGTTTGATCCATAAATTGTATTGACCATCTGTGTATTTACCTTCTACCTGAAGGTCACCTTGAATTTCTTGTTCCTCAGCATTATTTATACCTTTTGCTGTGAGTTCTGTAATCTTATCGGCAGCAGATGCTTTCCACTCCCACAGGTAGACAGCTTTTCTTCCACCCCAAAGGAAATAGGGTTTCTCAGCGGTGGGGCTTTTTGGTATTTTCACAGGAAATTGAATAGCAATTGCATCCTCAAACGTTTTGCCAGTATCTTCATTCTCTTTGACTTCGGTATTATTAGTGCGGTCATCCCATGTGAAGAGGAATGCTACCTCCGTATCATTGTAAAACGATTTGGCGTTAACCGAGTCAATTGTCGGATTAAATTGTCTCGGTTCAATGATAATTTGCCCAACAAGTGGAAAGTAGCTTGAATCAAGTGTATCCCAAGCAGCATCCATTATCTGAGGCAAATCATCTTCTGTATATTGTGACCGAAGCACATTTTTACCAATTGCTGGTTCTGGTCTCTTTTCAGAAGAAAGCGATTTGACGTAGTTCGCTAAGTGCCAACTTTTCTCGTAAAACGCCTTCATTGCTGTAGCATAGGATTGTTTTTGTTCTTCATCTGCGCTGCCCTCTGCCATAAGGTCTAAGATTTCAAAAGCATTCCCCATTTTTTCATCAAGTTGGTTATATTCTTCTTCCTCAGCCTCTGTCATTTCAACTTTATTGTCTAATTCGTTATAACGTATGGATTGCTCTATAGTTAAGCCGAAAGCAGGGTCTTCAAACATGGGCATCGCTGAACCAGCAATTCCACCGATGAACCGCTTGTAAATGTCATCTATATCGTTTCCACCTCTGAAATTCCAACCTTGTGCGAGGTTTGCTGGCCAACTCTGAAAACCCCATTCATCTTGGAGAGTTGGTGCGGAGGTGCCATCGCCTCGCCCTACCTGACCGTGGCATTCAAAACATGCGAACTGTGTATAAAGTCCCTTCCCAATTTCTATACTCTCTTCAGAATAAGGAATTTTACCCTCCAGACTGATTTGCCGAGGTGGTGTTTCACTTTCTTTAAAGCCATCATAGAAGGTTTTAATATATGCGACCACTTCCCAGCGTTCATCAGCTTTTAATGAAGTTTCCCACCCAGGCATTGATGAACCGGGCATCCCCTCGGTGATGATGTCGAATAAATCCTGATCAGTGGGGAGTTGCCCGCTTTCTGTAGATCGAATTTTATATAATCCACGTGTGAAATCTCTCGGCTGTGGCAAAAGATTTTCTGCTGCACTGCCATCACCACGTCCTTCGGTGCCGTGGCAGTGTGCGCAACTTTCTTCATAGACCTCTTTTCCTTTTTCCGAGACTTCTGGAGCGTCCTGCGCAAATATCAAGTTATAAACAGAGAGTAGACCTAAAATAAGGATTAAGTAGACAACATTTTTGCTTCTCATTTTAATGTCCCTCCCCAAATGTTCGATACGGATACCCAGTATAATCAGATAGGAAGAGGATAACGTCCCAGATTTCTTCTTTCGTTAAGTGATCTTCCCAGATTGGCATCGCTGAGTTCCACGGTGTCCCTGATGCCGGTAACCCGGGTCCGCCTTTACTAATTCGCCAAAAAAAGAAAGATTCTTGGAAATTCGGAATAATACCTGGGTCTTGGAAATTTGCAGGCAATGGATTTAGCGCGTCTGCAAAGTGTCCTTTTCCATCAAGGTGATCCCCATGACAATAAAAACAGTTCTGGTAATAGACGCGTCTTCCATTTTCTACATGTGATTTGAACTTTTCTGGATCGTCTTTTTCATAGTGACGATAAGGATTTTCAACATCCTGCATTGACCCAATAACCTCATCCTTGTATGTCAATTCAAGTGGAGGCGATGGATGCGCATCGCGCGGATCTCCAGGTGGATTGGCTTTTTGTGCAAGATTTGAATATGTATACCCAAGCATAAGGAGCGGAATCAACACTGCCAAGACGATGCGCCGTACACGACGGTTTTCGCCAACGAGTGTCTCGTGGATGGGGCGGAGGAATTCCCGAAATCTTGTGTCTTCAACGGAAACATGCACCAAAATGGCGATGAGGACCAACCCCATATACATCGAAATCACGCTACTTGGTATCGGCACTGAGATAACGCCACCAACGACGAACCTCAAAAACACCCAACATGCGATGAAAATTGCGAAGCATATTGTAAAAAGTGATATTCTTTTCATGGGTTACCTCCTTAACATTTCTAAGTTATTCCATGTCTTCTTCGACTGTCCCAGTCGGTGCTGTTTCTTCTGTTGCTGTTTGTCCAGTCAATGTGCTTAGGTAAGCGAGTAAATTAGCCATATCTGACACTGATAAGTCATCCGGAAAATTTGTTGGCATTGGCGACGTAACATATAACTGTTTGCCAATACCGTACAAAAGCATAGCACCTTCCTCAAAGTCGAACAACGGGTCGAAAGTCTCCTCACTTCCATCAATTTTTATTACAATAAAATCATCGGTCAATTCTCCCGAAATATGCTCTCCGACGATTTCTTCGCCATCAATAGTGGTCCCCTTGAATTGTTTTTTCACTGATGTTTTAGAGATCGTTTGCGTATTTTCACCAACTTTGAGGATTACAGTTTCATCGTTTTCCTCTATAATTTCTCCACTTACTGGTGTGTCGGAATCAGTTGGTGTTACAGTTAACGTAAAATAACCCCTCGCCTTAAGATTTGTAAGGTCTTCAATCGATTCTTCGTCCAATTCGCTCAGCAAGATGGTATGTTCCTGTTCCGTACCATCGTCGTCTTTTGTGCGGACAACGATCTTTTCTTCATCTTGTGAGACAAGTATTCCTTGATAGGTTATCCCCTTTGATTGGACCGTGACTGCCCCGTAACCGGGAACAATTTCTGCATTTGGCTTTAGGATTGATTCCTCAATATACCGCGAACTGTTCAATGCAGCAATTTCGGTCAGTTCTGGTGCGGTGACAACTTCAAAGTCTTCATTTCCCTCTCCTGCCTTTGGATTTTCTAAACCTATTATTTCATGACAAGAAATACACGCTGCCTCTATAAATACCTTTTTGCCAGCTTCGGGATCACCAGAAAGCAAAGGAGGGAGTGCTTCTGCTGATGTCTCGGCTTTTGCTCTATCAATCGGTTCCTGGAACGGTGTATCATCAATTTCACTGCCTTGACTCTGTAGGAATGCTATGACAGCTTCAATCTCTAACTTTGTGAGTGCAATTGGATTTTTCCATACCTCTGGCATGATCTTACCGTATCCTGGTACTAAATATTTGCTCGGTTCATACAGCGATTCAATTAGATATGTCTTTGCATCCGTTCCCGGTACTCGGTTTGCGGCGTTTATGCCGATATCTGTTAAATCGGGGCATCTGCCTTTTGGTGCGGAAGTATCCAAGGTGTGGCATGCAGCACACTGACCTTTTCCATTGAAAATACCTAAACCAATTTCAGCGACCGCATCTGGATCAGTCCAGTCCAATGTTGTTACAGTCCCTGATGCTGTAGATGTGTCTGGCACGAGGCCTGCTATAAAGGCATAACACCATATTATACCGAGAGAAAATGACACCAATTTCATGACAGGGAACCACACAATCATGTTTACCAACACTGAAAGCGTAAACCAGACCGACCAAGGGAGTAAGTTCTCAGAAGCAATTGGAAAGGCAGGTGCTTTCGCAATAAAGGCGATGAAACTTACCGCCATTATGATTAGGCTTGCAATTCTAACGAGTGTGTTTTTCATCGTTTTGTCCTCCCATTAGTCATCACTTTCTGCAGTAACCTCTGCTTCAATTGGCACTGCAGGTTGTTTTTTCTTGTCCCCCCACAAACCGAGCCAGAAGATAAACCCAACAAGTGCGAAAAAGAGTACCATAATAATTGAAACCATGTTCACTGCATCCCCCAGAGCGGGCGTATATGCGTCAACGGAGGTATCTTTCTGAACGCCAAAGATATGCCACCCTTCACGAAGACCGGAGCGCGCATACCCCATTAAACCCATCAACGAGGTAAATGTAATTGCGAGTAGGATTAGAACGTATTGTGATCGTTCAGTCATTTGTCCCCAATTGATAGTGCCTGATGATGTCGCCTTTCGGTACATGAAAATATCAACTACTGTTACAACAACCATAACACCGAGTGCAACCAATACCTGCCACGGTGTCAACACATTGACGCGCACATCAGTTTCAACTGCAAACCCAACGATACCGATAACAACAATTGAAACCACGCCTAAAAAGAAAATTGTTGAAATAACAATGTTTCCTATACCTTTCCAACCTACAATAGGTGTTTTGCCAGAACGTCTGTAGAATAGAAAACTCAGAAAAGTTGTCAAAATAACAATATTTACTACGGTGTTTTTTGCGCTCATCAACCCAAAGAATCCGAGATGTGGGTGATTTGAGCCTCCCATCGCACTGAGTTCTGAAGCAGAGGATATTTTGGAAAGCGTACGCGGTGTCATCCAGATTGCTACACAGATAACAATAATGGCAATCATATATGGGCGGTAGCGTGCATATATCTCCGCCCCCTTAATTCTTCCCATTCCAGACCAAAGGTAGTAGTTTGCACCGATGAACAGCACACCAATCATCACCGCCTGTATGATAAACAGCCATGAGAACAGACTGCCCATCATATTGATGCCCATTGTGTTGTTAAACATGTAGATTTCTCTACCTAACCAATAGCCAGCGAAAGGCAGTGGAATCAGTCCACACAAGGCGATGAAGTTACCGTTATATCCCATCCAATCGTAATGTGCTTTTTCCTCTTTAGTTTTAGCCACAAGGTAGCGAAATGCTGCATAAGCAGCTACAATGGAACCACCAAATGCGATGTTACCGATAAGTCGGTGGATATTGACTGGCATCCATGTGAAATTGTTGACTGCTTCCCAAACATTTCCCAAGAATTCACCTGTGGTTTCGTTGTGGAGCGGGATTACAGTTTTATCTGTTACACCCTCAAGTAGTTCAGCACGGGTGAGCTCAGGGTTTTGCGCTATTGAATTTTCTATCCAGGCTTCCTTTGTCTCATCAGATAACTTTCCGAACATTGTCGCTGGGCTTGTCTGATAGGTGAGCCACGTATTTGACACAAACATAATCGCTGTACCCCATACGTTGAGTAGGACACCAAGCACCAGATGTACCCATTTAAAACGTCCCCGCATCCTATCCCAACCGTAGGAATAGAGGTAGAGGGTAAAAGTTTCTCCGAAAAATAGCACGACGTAGAAGATCATTGTCGGGCCGAAGATGCCGCTCAACTTGTTTAACACCTTTGGATAGCACCAAACAAGAATAAAAACGAGAACGCCACCGAGCAATGCTGTTGTTGAAAATGCCCCCATACAGAGTTTGATAAACTCTTGTGCCATTCGGTCATACCGTTCATCTTTGGTTTTCCAACCGATGAACTCAATGATAACCGCAAACATCGGCACACCGAGGATAAAAGATCCGAACAATAAATGCAGCTGCGCGGCTATCCAAGCAGCGTTTCGGCTACCAATCAAAGGAAACGGACGATATTCCGCCTCTGTCGCGTCTTGTGCAAATGCTGGCACAATTGCTAATAGCACAAAACCGAGCAACACAAAACTGAGTATGAGGTAAATTCTCTTTTTAGTAATAAAAGCAGAACAACAACGCATCTTTTTGTTCTCTAAATTGTTATACCAATTCTGATAAATAAAATGCCATCACGGAGATTTTATACGATTTTGAAACTCATCTTATGTTGAATGTAAGAGGCGCAATGAATTGCGCGACTACAACGCGTTTTTTTAATGAGAAGTAACCATGTAGAAATGGTATTAGAATACACCTAAAAGGGCAAAATCCCTATCCTTATGAAAAAAGTCTATTTTTTCTTAGGCGGTTTAAAGTCAGTGCTTTTAAAGTCTACTGAAATATCACCAGTTGCGGGAACTTCAACGTTCTTAAAAGCTGTGCCGAGTTTCTCGTGCCATGCAACAACTCGTGCCCTACCTGCTGGAACATCTTTGAGGGTATATTTACCCTTGTCAGAAGATTTTTCATAATCATCAGGGTGAATCCATTTGTCTTTATCGTCTTTCTGCCCAGTTACTGTATAATAGTTGCTTTTAACTGCAACGATGTAACCGCTCATCCATTTGTGAATATCACATGTCAACTTAATTGCTTCGGCTACAGTAATTGCGTAATCGTGGGTACCCCCTTTATTAGCAATCTGGACATTAAGTGCTTTATTCTTTGCTGCATGGGAGTGAACATTGTGCGCGACCGGATCGTCAGAGGTTATAGTAACGGTAGCACCCTCAGGCACTACGATGACATGCGGCAAATAACGACAATCCTTCTGGTCAACTATAAGTTTCTTTTTATCTGGTATCTTGAGTTCTTGGTTTCCGCGCAGGCGCATGTAAACGACAACGTTCTGGATACCTTTTCCTTTTGAAACAACAAGTTCTTCAGATTTTGCTCCTTTTGTAGCATCAATACAGTGTTGTTCCTGTGTATTGATTGCCAGTGCTTTACGGGCAGGAGCATCACCTTCATAGGTTACAGTACCAGTGACATTACCGGCAAAAGCAACACTTGCCATTGTGCCACAAATAAGTAGCGCGATTATGAGTTTAAGATTTTTCATCGTTTTTCTCCTTATATAATTCTTTTTTATTATGTTAACACTTTAAGATTTGAAAAGGCAAACCCTTAAAAATAAATATCACGGATATCCGTGCGTTTTAAGGGCGGAAGGTTACTTTAATATATTCAAGTAGTTCACGTTGTTCCTTATTGCTGAGATAGTAATGGAACGCTGGCATATCATCTTTGCCATTACGAATACTTTCAAGCAGCTGCGTATCGTCGTGCATCGCCCACAAATTCGTATCTGTCAGGTCAGCAGGGTCTAATTTTTTGAAGCGACCAATACGTCCATTGCCCTCACCACTGTTCCCGTGGCACCCCGCACAATACCGTGCATATTTATATTCTATTTCTGTCCGATACTTCGTGCTTGGGTCAACCTGTTTTCCTAACCAGATAAATCCGTTAAGCCACACAAGAATCATGACGATTACAATCAGTAGATGCTTCATATAGAACGGAACTCCCTCGGTAGGGACGAATTGAATCCGTTCGGACACTAACGACCTAACGAAATAAGATAATCACGAACTAACCGAATCTGCTTCTCAGCGTCATTATCGGCATAACCATCAACTGGCATGTGTTGTCCGCCGGAGAGGGGCCACGCCTGCGGCATTGCAGTGCCGCGTTGGAAGCTCTGCGGGTCTTTCATCCAATCAATAAGCCAGTCTGCTTTCAACCGTTCTTTCGCCAAGGAGAGATCGGGTCTTCCCGCCTTATCGCTACCCGCAGGAATAGTCTCGCCTTGTGATGGATGACATGAATCGCATTTCAGTTCGTCAAATATCTGCTTGCCGACTCGCAATTCCGCACTTGTAGACATAGGCGGTTCAAGCGTCTCGTAAGGGAACGGCTCATCGTCTAATGCGGAGAAGTATTTGACAAGCGTTGTCGCTTCTTCATCAGACATATCAAATGTTGGCATACGCACTTTGAGTCCGTAACGTATCGGCTTGGAAGGGTCTTTGAGGAAATTAAACAACCAATCAGGATAAACTCTTGCACCTTGTGCTTGCAAGGGAGGTGGTGCTAACTGTTTCGCTGTGATTTCATCTAAACCATCATGTGCAATGATAACATCACGATAGTCTCCACCTTCTCCTTCAATCTCGTGGCATCCGGTACAGTTGTATCTTTTCACGACTCGCCTTCCAGCATCAATTTGCTTCTGTTTTTCAACACGATGCGGTTCAACTGCATGATCAAAGATATAATTGAGCGGGTATTTCTCCGGTTGGAAACTTTTTAGTAACACAGCGATTGCTTTCGCGTCCTCGGTGTTATCCTGTAAAGTTTTAAAAATAGGCATACGGGATACAATCCTACGCGTTTGGTAACGCCGCGGGTTGGTAATTTTCCCAATTGTCCAATCGTGCCAACTATGTCCGACTTCATCTTCTAAGGTGTCCCCAAAGTCAAGTTCATCATACATTTTTGCGCCGAATTCACCGAGATCAGCACCGACTTTGGATTCATTTTCAAACCCTGGAATTTCGTGACAACCGAAACATCCATAAGTTCTGACAAGTTTTTTGCCTTCGTCAACATCTGCTTCACCTATTGAATTTGAAACTGCAAGCGGTGTGTCTTTTTGTAAATTCATGAGATAGGCAACGACGTTATCAAGTTCCCGGTTGCTCAATCGCAAGCTCGGCATGGCGGTATCAGGATCATAGGCTTTTGGATTATCAATCCATTGGCGAAGATAAGTTGGTGTAACTTTAGTGCCGACACTGTCCAGCGCGGGGGCAAAATTGCTTTTGTCTAATCCGTCAACAGCATGACAGCTTAGACATCCGACTGTTTTTACGGTTTCCTCGCCCGCCTTAATCGCGCTCTCTGATTTAGAGTATGTGCCTTGGGGCCCATCTAAATCTTGATCTTTCATCTCTTCTGCAAGATATTTGGCTATAGATTTTACTTCGTCAACGATACGTACAACATCACCTTTCGCGTACTTATATTCTGTTCCATCGTCAGCTTTCAGAATATATTGGGTTTCAGTTTCTGTGACGAGACCGGTGCGCTGCCCGCCATTTTTAAAGTACACGAGTTGACTCATGCCCTCTACTGGAAAGAAGTTTGGCATTGTTGTATTCGGGAGATATGCTTCCGGTTTTTTTATCCAATTCTCAAGCCACGCGATATCCTTGACTTTACTTCCGACTTTTTCCAGTGAGGGGCCAACTTTTTGAATTTTATCAAGTGCACTGTAACCTTCTACTGCATGGCATCCATGGCATCCGAGGTCTTCAAAAAGTGCCATTCCTTTCGTAAGATTCGGTGCAAAGTCTTTGGGCGCGTTTGTTTCGGGATCCACGCCGAAGTCTAGCTTCATTACACCATCGTGGCAACGCCGACAATTAGACTCCATGTATCCTTTTTTCTCTTCGGATGTTCTTTCTATTACTTTGCCTTTTTCGTCTTCGACTCTTTCCATCCCAAGCACAGGTGTCAACCAATATTCGGCATGCGTCAAAGCATGGGCAGCTTTTGCTGTTAAGCCGTGTCCCTGTCCACCGTGGCAAGGTGTACAACCGAATCTTTCAAGCGGATGTTTTGCCAGAAGAACGTCTCGCTCCGGGTGCGTTTGAAGTTCCCCATGGTAGTCTGTTTTATAAGAAATTTCAACTTCTCCAAAAACATCGGGGGTGAAGGTCAGGAGACCGTCTTCTGACAATTTATATTCATCTTCTCCCGCATCAAAACCATCTATAGTAATTATCTCACTACCGACTTTGACCTTTGGGTGTTTGAGCTGATATTTAACATCGTTTTCACCGTCCCCTTCGACTTCAAAAATCTCTTCAGCTTCACTTTCATAACCACTTTTGTCAACTGCAAAATGACACGTTTCGCACCGATCCGCGGTGTAATTAAACTCTTCAAGATAATATTGAACGATTGTGCGTGTTTCTCTAAAGGGGTTTTCCAGTAGACTGCCGAGGAAATTTCGCTTGATACCACCAACATCCGCTAACTTTTCTTGCAGGCGTGCAACTGAATCAAATTGGGCTTTATCTGTTTCAAGGGAGGCGAGTGCCTCTTGTGCAGTGGAAATTCCGTTAACGATTTCAGTATCTTCGGGTTTGTATTTTTGTGCAATTAGGTAGGTGGAGAGTGCATTTTCAGGGTCACTACTGGTTTGATAAAAATCAGCAAGTACTTTATTCGCGTCAGCAAATTCGGCTTCAGCTTTTAGAACATCAGAAGTCAGTTCACCTTCAATCCGTTTCTCAAACTCGTCTAATTTCTCTTTCCATTTTTTGACTGTCTCATTCTCTTTCCCATGAGCTTCGTGTAGGCTGTGCTGATATTTATAGTTAATTGCATCAGATTTGCTTTGCTCAAACTTACGTTCTTGCATTGCTTCATCTAACGCAACCTGCTTTGTATTGACTTCTTTTTCCAAGTTTGCCAACTGTTTCTTATCAACTTCAGGTTTGGAGGGTTCATCGGGCAAGTTTTGCTTAGCGTTCTCCAATTCTGCTTTTGTCTTCACATACTCGTATTGATAGAACTGTTGTTGAATTTCCTTCCAGGGGCGGCGCGTGATCATCTCATCCCAAAAACCCCATATCGTCACCAACCCTAACAGTCCGGCCAGAATAAAGAACAAAACAGAATACGATTTATTTTCAGCGGGAATCTCTTTTTTGCTCCTCACGAAATGTATAACCTCCAAGTCAATCAATTAGTTGTAGAAATTAGATGTTGAACCAGGGTGATACCCAAACATATTTGATATTTAATGCTAATCTAAGAACCATTTTGATAGGTAGTGCGACCATACTTAAGAACAGAAAGGAAACGATAACATATCTGACAAGCCCCAGTTCTTGTAAAAAACGGCTTGTTTTGTATTTCCAAAAATAGAAAATTGGGCCGAGTGCGAAATAACCTGCCACGACAGCAAACCCGAAGAAATTTGCGGTTGTGTCATCGCGAATTCCAAATAGGTAGGATAGGTTAACATTGGTTAATGGTACGATCTTGTGCGGATCCCAGTACTGCCAGGGCATAAATATATTCCATCCCGGGCCTCTTAAGAATGTCCCAACTATCATTAGGACAATCCACAATATGATAAAGCCAAAGCAGAACACAACGAGCGCAAATGGTCGTTCCTTGATTGTATAATATCCTTTTCCTTTAGGGTTAATGTCTATATAGGGAATAGCAATGAGTCCTGCAATAATTAAACCGGGTAGGACAACGCCTGCGATCCACGGATCGAAATAGACGAGCATTTCTTGTAGTGCAAGGAAGTACCAGGGGGCTTTAGAAGGGTTCGGTGTTTTCGCGGGATCACTCGGTTCTTCAAGCGGTGCGTCAATCATAATTGACCAAACGCCCAGCACCAACATCACGATAATAGCACAGATAAATTCATTCCGACACAGATATGGCCACACGTAAACCTTATCGTTCAGTGCGGCATCCGATGGCACACCCATTCGATCAGTCTGGCGTGCCTGTTTATATGCTAACCACATAAAATAGGGAATTAAAAAGAGCATCGCCAGAATCGGAACATTATCAGGTTTCTGTATCAGTAGTAAAAAATTCTCCATACCTTAATCCTATCTCCTTCTAAACGAGAAAATATCTAATCCGTTCCCAACAGTCTGGTGCAAATGTTCTAATGAAATGCCTCTTGGTTTTAGAACTAATCTAACAAGACGTTATTAAAGAGGTCCGGATATTCCGCCATCTTTACGAACACGCCAGAAGTGCAATGCCATCAATAGGCTTGCGACCAGCGGAACAGCAACACAATGTAAGATATAAAACCTTAACAATGTTGATGGGCCTACAATTGTACCCCCGAGCAAAGCAAATCGCACATCGTTCGCTTGTGTTATGTCTGAAGGTGCAAACGGGCCCTCATGGCCTAAAACGGGAGTAGCACGTGCCATATTTGTTCCGACTGTAACCGCCCAATATGCGAGTTGGTCCCAAGGTAATAAGTAACCTGTAAAACTCAGGAAAAATGTAATAAGTAACAAAATCACACCGACTGCCCAGTTAAACTCTCGAGGTTTCTTATAGGAACCGGTCAAAAAGACACGGAACATGTGTAGCATTACGGAAATAACCATACCGTGTGCTGCCCAACGGTGCATGTTACGGAGGAGCATACCGAATGGAATGTCGAACTCAAGAGCCTGTACATCACCGAAGGCATATTCTGCTACCGGGCGGTAATAGAACATCAAGAGTACGCCAGTGACAGCAGTCACAAGGAACATTAGAAAGGTGATTCCGCCCATACACCAGGTGAATCGAAAATTTAAGGCGTGGCGAGAAATACGAGGTGGGTGTAAATGCAGCCAAACGTTTTGCAAAACCTGCAAAGTATAACGGCGGCCCGTTTTTTCATAACCGTGTCGAAAAATAGATTTCCAAATATCGGAATTGGTAATCTTTTCTTTGAGTCCTTTACGTTCTTCGTTCATTAGCTTCCTTTTTCAGTCTGATGATGCGCAGTATCTTTTCAGACGCAAATGTGTCCTCCTAAATTAGACTTTTAGAGATGCACCAGGATCACCCCATTGGTCCTTTTCACCCAAAAACTTAACGGATTTATCAATTTGTAGCTGCCCATCTTCAGCCAAGGTAATCTTCACACGTTCAAGAGGTCGTGGTGCGGGTCCTTCATAATTTATCCCATCTCGGTCAAAACCGCTGCCGTGACAAGGACATTTGAATTTACTCTCTGAGCTAAGCCAACGGGGTGTGCAGCCCAAATGTGTGCAGGTTGTTAGTAGCGCGTAAAATACCCCATCCTCACGTCGCACAATCCAAACGCCAAAAGGATCTTTTTTATATTTTTCGCTCACACTACCTGGAGGATATTGTGCTGGAAAACCCGCTTTAAAGACAGACGATGGTTCATATAGAACGCGCGGATAGAGATACCGCACTAACCCTGGCCCGAAACACAGACCAAGCGCGGCTGTGAAACTCCCCCAACCGAGAACATTAAAAAAATTACGTCGAGATGACATGCTGATTCCTACCTAAACCTAAATTTGCATTATGCAAAAGTATAACACAATATAGGGTTCTTTGACATAAATTTTGCCCGTTTAAAATTACTGTATCACGGATATCCGTGAATTTCAGAAGGTTGAAAAGTTGAGTGAAATGACTGTACCAAGCAGTGTCTCAAGCATAAAAATGGACGGGTACAAAACCCGCCCCTAAAATGCAATAAACTAAAGTGTTTATTTTCCTCAAAGGAAGTTGGCTACAACGATTCATAAGATGAACTATCATACATAATCCGACACGAGATAAGATTAGCAAAGTGACTGTATCTAACGAATAATCTTCACATTGATAACGGGACTATCCTGTTGAAAAGTTCTACCATTGATTACCGCTGTGGCACGGAATCTAACTTGGTAAGTTTTGGCTTCTAATGAACCGAGTGCCTCAAGATTTACCTCAATATCACTTTCGTTAATAGGTATCGTTGCATCAGGAATAGTGATGCCTTCTGGGACTGTTATGGGCTTAATGGTAACAATATCGGTAAAACTACCTCGCCGGACAATACTCATCGTGAGTGTAGCAGATTTTTTTATCGGTTCAGTCTTTTCTGTTGTTTCCGTTTCGGTCTTTTTCGTTGGACTCGGATTAGAAACAGCGACAGTTTCACCTTCAGCTGCATCCGCCTGTTGTGTTTCCTCGGATGCCTTTGGTTTGGGGAAAACAATACTAAAACGTAGTGGTTCAATCGTAACGATAAAAGGTGCTTCAACGACTGTCAACGGAATAGCGGGCGTTGATTCGGTGTAACTCTCGCGGTTAACATTTGCTGTTCCACTCACCGAAATATAACTTGTGCCAGGGGTAGGAACGACAGAGAATTGTTCTCTGCGTTCAACGGTTCCTGCGCGAAGTGAAATTACTGTACTATTCTGTCCAGCGGGAATTGTTGCTTTTCCACCAGAAATACGAGCTGGCATTCCTTGTACCGACAAACTAATCGGGCCATTAAAACCATTACGGCGATCCGCAATTACATGAAAGTTTGTTGATTTGTTGTGAACTACATTTACATCAACATCTGCAAAGGAGAGTGTAAATGGGGGTGCTTCCATCACTGTCAGCAAAATTTCTTGTGGGGCTGCAGCTGCTTCTATACGACGCCCTCCAACAGCACCAACGCCAACAATGGAAAATGGATGGAGTCCGAGCGGCGCATCCGCAGACGCGGTTATCGTTAACAACGCTTGGTTTTGGCCGGCATACAGGATTGTTGGACTTACGACAAATCCTTTGGGGAGGTCTGGAGAGTAGAAACGGAGTGCTCCATTAAACCCATCCACACGTGCAGCAGAGACTGTCAACATCAAAGTTCCACCACGACTAATGCGTGGGTTATCGGCACTAACATTTAGGCGAAAACCGGGGTTAAGTGGACGAATGGTGAGTCTGTAGGGGTAACCTGATCCGCCAGCGTTGTTCAGGTCGCGCACTGAAATACCGTAATCCCCTGCTTCTGGGAACGTAAAAGCAACAATTGCATCTACTCCGCTTGCATCATCATTGACTCTTAGTACCTGTTCTTCAACACTACCTTCTGCTTCTCCTTTTTTGTGTGAATATATGGTCAGCACCGGATCCAGTTTTGACCGAAATTCGCGTGATTTTACTTCAAAAACGAAACTTGTTCCTTTTTCTACTTTAATGGAATACCTATCTACGTCACCTGCTTTTTCTATTTTCCCATTTACTGTTATCGGTGTGCCGATTTTGTTTTCTTTCGTTAGAGCGTCATTTGGTTCTGTTTCATTTGCCTCGTTGAATTCGCCGATGGCAAACGGGTAGGGGTTCGTCTCTAAACCGTTTGGCGTACTAACGCGTAGTTCTTGAATTCCAAGGGATGCGTCTGGTGAGATGTCAAGTTGTATAGCATTCACAGAACCTAAATTTGCACCAGCGACGTTGACATTGTTTGCAGCGCCACGTTTCCCTCCGAGCGGAAAAACACTTTGAAGATATGGTAACTCTCCAATACTTAACCGATACAAATAATTTCCACCGCCTTGGAAGCGGATGTCGCGTAAGTAAAGCGTATATTCCCCTTCCTGTTCGGTTGTATAATCGATAAATGAATCTAATCCGTTTCCATCACCGCTTTTTACAACTTCAGTTCCACTTGGGTCAAAAAGTTCAACGTAGGAATCTAAAGGGGATCCCATTCGTTGCGCGTTTATATCACAGATAAGACGCGCCCCCTTTCTGAGTTTAAAACGGAACATATCAACATCGTCAATTGATGCAACCGTACCGTTGACAGTAACAGGTAATTCAAGCATGTTTGCTTCGGTAGGTGTGGTATTTGGTTCCTGTTCTTTTATCTCAGGGAGGTTACCTACGATGAAGTTTTGCGGGTTGGAGACACCGTTTGGTGTGATAAGGCGGATCTGATGGTTACCTAAAGGCGCATCAGGCGCAATTTCGAATGAAAGGACTAATCGGGGATCGTTTGGAATGTTACCGGAAATACCCGAACCATTAAAGCGGACTGTTGCGGCTGGAGATTTTTGCTTAATCTCTGCTTTGATTCCTGTTTTACTGAACCATATCTCAGCGTTCTCATTAACATTTTTACCTACTAATGTAATTTCAATGGCTTGCCCGCGTTGCGCTGCGCGAGGAGATATACTTGTCAGCTGCGGTGCGACCTGCGCATGGACTATACCTGCAGCCATAAAAAGAATTAGGGCTATCTGAATTAGGAACTGCTTTTGTTTGTGCCTTATTTTTGTTTTTTTACAAAATAGTGATTCAGGCATTTTGATTACCTCTATAACAGTGAAGTTTTTCGCTTAGAACTAATAGGAAATATTGTCAATAGTGGGAAGGAATACCAATTCTAATAAATATTATTCCATTAAGAGATTCAACATTTATTGTTTGCTGAAGGGACCTTTCTTCTATAGGAGCGGGGGGCGGGGGGGGGGGCGGGGGGGGCGGCCCGGTTTTATAACACGCCAAAAAAAAAAAAAATAAAAAAAAAATATTAAAAAAATTTTTTTTTTTATCACTCTAATTTTTTTAATTCCCCCCCCCCGGCGGGGGCCCCCCCGCCCCCCCGCTCCTATAGGAAATCCCAGCAAATGACACATTCTATATTAGAAATGGTAGAATATCCGTTAACTTGTATACACATTTCGCCCCGCTGGGGCTGCTCCCAAATCGTCTAAACTAAGTACATTGAGGAAATTTATAAAACCGAATTATATTATAAAACCTGTGCTTGAACTTTAATCGTCCAAACACAGGCTTCAATATTAGAACAAAATTTAGAATATCCCTGTAATCACTTCACCTTTGACCAATTCACGCGGTTGGTCTAAGTGATTCATCACAATCGTGTGCGGGTCAATACCAAGCGTATGGTAAATCGTAGCGAGGATATCGCGTGGATGCACAGGTTTTTCAAGTGGTGTTGAACCTGTATCATCAGACTTACCGTATACCTGACCACCTCTGACGCCAGCACCAGCAATTAGACCTGTATAGCAATACGGCCAGTGGTCACGCCCATCAGGTGCGTTGCCATTACCAGAAGTGCTAACACCCATTCGTGGTGAACGTCCAAATTCACCAATAGCGAGCACAAGCGTATTCTCTAACATACCCTTCTGATATAAATCTTCAAGTAGCGAAGAAACCGCACTATCTAATTTTGGGCAGTGTAGGTTTTTCAGCGGACCGAAGTTGGCTGCGTGGGTATCCCATGCCGTAGTATTTGGATTGCCGTTTGCGACAGAGGGCCAGTTCACCTGTACAAATCGGGTGCCAGCTTCAACCAATCGGCGTGCGAGGAGCACACTCTGACCAAATGTATGGCGACCGTATTTGTCGCGCATTTCATCTGTCTCCTGTGCCAAATCAAACGCGTTGCGTGCCTTCTGTGACAAGATGAGATCGTAGGCTTTTTCATAGTATTCATTCAGCGCGAAGGAATCTGCCACTTTGTCAATTTCAGGCATATTGGCGTTAATTGTTTCAAGGAGTGTTTTCCGCCGCTGCAAACGCATCGGTGGCACTTCAGGACGGAGCGTCAAATCGTCAAGATTTATTTCCTTGTTGGGGTCTTGGAAGAGAAAATATGGGTCATACGCTCTACCAAGGAATCCTGCATTTCCACCTTTACCGATGATACCACTCTCCTGCATCGGACGCGGGAGCTGGACTGCTGCTAACATCGGTTCATCTGGCGGTTTGAACTTGGAGATATGGGCTGCAGCGTTTGGATGATCAGCAGGTGAAGGTGGGTCAAGCTGCCCCGAAGGAGCAACCTTGTCCGGTGTTTCGCCTGTAACCATCTGGTACATCGCAGCGGTGTGATTGAAAAGGCCTGCTGGCGTGTAGCTTACTGAACGGATAAGACATGCTTTATCCATCTGTTTTGCCAAACGTGGCATCGTTTCTGACAACTGAATGCCGCCGACATTTGTCGGGATAGGATTAAATTCACCGCGGATATTAGAAGGTGCATCTGGCTTTGGATCCCAGATATCAATGTGACTCGGTCCGCCTTGCAAGAACAGCAGTATGACAGAATTAGCTTTGCCCCAACCGTTCAGAGGCATCGCGGGGTCAACTGTTGTGCTTGCCTTGGCTTGGAGTGACAGGACTTGTGGTAGACTAATGCCCAGCATCGCCGCGCCACCCACGCGGAGAAATTCTCTACGTGAGAACCCATCACATAATCTGCCGGGTGCTTGTGGTAACGATAACATCAATTGTTTCCTCCATTATTGTGCTAACTTCCGTTTTAGAAGCACATAAATCGGTTTTGGGCTTATCGGTTGAATAAGAAAGCGGGACTATTAATTAATGCCCACATTAAATCTTGCGCGCCTTCTTCTTTAGATTCTGCACTTGCAAGATGTTCAACCGCTGTCTTATATTCATTTTCTTGTGGTAACCGAGCAAATGTTGCAAGATACATCTCTTCAATGAGTGTACGATCATCTTTATTTTCTTTGATGAGTTTTGCAATTCGTCCGTTAGGATCAATAATTGCATTTGCAACTGTCGGACCGTTGATAAGGTTCATCGCATGTGCGAGGCTTACTTCGGTTGTTCTTTCACATTCACATGAGCTTTCGCGTTCTGGACGACCAAACAATTTCAAAAATCCGTCATCCTTAACTTTGCTGTCCGGTAGTTGAACAGCACGGAAATCTTTTGGTACACCCTGAAACTTCGGTTGACTTCCCGTAGCAATGCCAATAGCATCTAACAACTGTTCTGCTGTTAGTCTTCGTGCGGTTGCGTGTGAGAAATTAATCGTATCTTCTTTGTTCCACTTGTTTGTCTTGATACTCTGTTGATAGGTTCGAGAATGAGCGATTGTTTTCATGATATGTTTTATATCAAAACCGCTTTCTACGAAATCTTTTGTTAGGGCATCAAGCAATTCCGGGTTACTTGGTGGGTTACTGGTGCGTATATCATCCACTGGTTCAATGATACCGCGTCCCAGGAAGTAACTCCATATACGGTTTACACCTGCTTTTGCGAACATCGGATTTTCAGCAGATGTGAGCCATTCTGCCAAAGCTGCCCGCTTGTCCGAAACATCTTCCTTTGTTTCGCCAAACGGAACGGATGGTGGCACAACTGCTAACGTTCTCGGATGTTGGACCGGTGTAGGACTGAAACTGGCGTATACAACTTCTTCACCCGGCAATCGTCCATTTTTCAGTTTTACATCCGAGAAAAACGCTCCAAATTCATAGTATTGATTTTGGGTCCATACTTCAAACGGATGATCATGACATTTGTTACAAGAGAATCGCACGCCAAGGAAAAGCTGCGTTGTATTTTCTACTGCAGCGGTATATTCGCGCGAGACCCGAAAATAATTTGCTGCCGGATTAGCATAAGCACTGCCGGTAGCAGTAATCAGGTCATGCACAAATTGGTTATACGGGCGATTTTCTGCGATTGATTCATGTATCCATTGTTGGAAAAGCCACATGCCCCGTTCACCGAGAAATTTACGGTTTGATTGTAACAGGTCGCCCCATTTATGTGTCCAGTGGTCAACATATTCAGATGTTTCTGCTAATACATCAATCAATTTTTCGCGTTTTTCCTTTGATGGCGTTTCATCCATAAGGAAACTTCGCACTTGATCGGGTGCTGGCGGAAGTCCTGTCATATCAAAGTAGATACGGCGAACGAATTCTTCATCTGTACATAATTCAGATGGCAGAATCTTCAGCCGTTTTAGTTTGTTGTGGACATGCGTATCAATATAGTTGTATTCAGGTGTTTCAACCCATTCAAAACCGCTACGATCACCCATAACGATGATGCCGTTTGTACTATATGCACCCTCATATCGGGTTAAGATAGCAGTTTCTCCGCGGCGTTCCGCAGTTACGACACCGTCATCTGTCACTTTTGCCACTTCACCCACACTGCTGGTGAATTTTGCTTCGCGGGTAACATCACGGGTTGTTCCATCAGGATAGTGCGCAATGACTATCAACTGCTGTTGATTTCCGGGCATAGATAATTCAGCGGTCCCCGGAATTACCTCTAACCTTTCAACGCGTTTAGTTGTTTGAACATCAGACGCTACACCTTCACTTATCCACTGATGGATGAGTTTATAATCACGCGAACTCGGTTTAATCACCTGGCCACCTTTGTGTGGCACTTCGGATGTCGGTTTGAGCAGCATGAGACTCTGTTCGGGAAACGCACGATTGAAACGGCGTCCAGAAATATCTTCAATGAGAAGTTCGTAGTCGAATTCCGGATCATAGCCGCGTAGTGAGAGTTTGAAACCGTTTTTACCCTTTGCAGCGCCGTGGCAAGTGCCGTTATTGCAACCTGCATGGCTCAAGATCGGCATAACATCTCGCACAAAACTTACGGGTGGTGCATCGATACTTTTGACGGTTACCGGTAATTCTGTGCTGATACCCTTAACTGTAACTTTAATCGCTGCAGTGCCAACTGCATTTGGAAAGATGTAGCCATCTTCATGCAATTTTACCCCGTCTGATGTAGGTTTTAGCACTGCCCAAGACGTTACATCAACCCATTTTCCATCTTTCGTTTGTCCCGAAACAAGCACGCGACGACCATCACGGGCATGTTCCAACGTCAGTGACTCAGGGTGAGTCTTTAACGCTTTAAGCTCCGGGATTTCTACACTCGGCGCGGTCTCCTCCATCTGACTCCAGCTTGAAAACTGAAATACCAAACAGCAGGAGAATGCAATAAGGAGTGTAGCAACCAAGTTATAACTGAGTTTCACATTAACCTCCATAGATGATATGAAACTTGAAATTGCGGTTTAATCCGCCTAATTACTTTTACCTCTGATTTTTTAAATTTCCCCAAACTACCGGCAACTTGCCGTGTGAGGATACATCTGCAAATTCTGATTCACTTGCTAACCAATTAATCACGTTTTCTGTCAACTGATGTAACTGGTCAATACTTTTGTTATTCTTGTGGTAGTTCGGGAGGCGCCAATTCATGTTGAACACTTTGCCATCTCCAGCTTCCCAATAACCGAATGCGGCAATTCTGTCCGCATAATCTGTACCACCTTCCCACGCATGAGCAAGGGAGGTAAAATTCTTTGCCAGACTATCAAAATAGTCTCCACTCTTAGGAAAACCAGTTGAATTTAATTGAACCCAATCATTTAGTTTGGGGACATTACCATCAACATTCTCAAGTCCTTCAACCAGACCGAGATCAAGTGTTTCTTGCAGCACGATAATACCAACTTTGCTGCCATCGTCTTCTACAGGACCAAATGCACGCGGTTGCGCATTCTCAAGCCCCATCGGTGTAGCATAACTGAATGCCTTACCTGTCAAAAGGACGGCACCACCGCTTTCCACATAGTCCAAGAATGCATCAATTTCTGCATTGGACAAGGCACCAGGGTCAGTATCCCCTTCATTCCACCAAACGACAGCGAAATTTTTGAACTTATCACTCTTTATGTCACCTTTACCCAATTCGGTTGTCCTAAACGTGTCTTTTGCAAATTCAAGGGCAGGTTTAGTAAACGGACCGTTATCACCCAGATAGAGAAATCCGACCTCAACGTTTGCATTTCCTAAATTTAAACCACATATTAGCATTAAAGTCAAGCAAAATAGAAATTTTTTACACATTTTTCCTCCTACATTATGATAAACTTGCGTTTGTTTCATTTGGGAGATTCTTATTTCTGATTGAAATGTGCAGAATGTGTGTAGCATTCTGCATGTTAGATTATTCAGACACTGCTATACAAAGCACAACCACTGCAAGTGCAAAATTTGCAATTGCGAGAATCATGCGGTAGTTGTTAGCGTCTGATGGGTAGTGCTGTCCTTTATTTTCTATAGTAGACGAGGAACTTGTAGAAACCGTTGTCCGAACTTTACGTACAAGCCGCATCTCCATGATGCCGGTATTCGGGTTTTCTACCAACTTCCATTCTTCCACAATTGTATCTGATTCTACTGTTGGTCCTTGTTCCGTAGATATTGTATGCGTTGCTCCTGAACAACCATACAGAAATATTAACACAAGTACAATACATAAGCAATAGCAAATTGATAAAACGTTACTGTGTCTGATCTTTTTCATTTTACTACTCCTTCTTAGAATTGCGTCATACAAATTTATTGTTTGTGTAGCAACGAGTATCCACAATGTTTTAAACAGAGAATTGGTTCACATTATTAATTATCACACTTTATACAAAAATAGGCAACAAATTTTATAGGGTTATTTAGTTTTCGGTCTATTATACATTTGAGTCTCAAGTCACGGCCAGGAGGTCGCTCCTACAGAAGAGGCACATTGAACAAGTAATAGAAGTTATAGAACCAAATGCTCTTACGAATTTTTTCAGATAGACTCTATTACATTGGACCTACGCGTTCAGGACCTCTGTCCATAGCAAACATTGACGTATCAAAACTTCTTTTTAACAAATCTAACTTAGTGTTTTGTTTCTCTGACGCGTGCCACAAGTTGTTGAATTCATGAGGGTCATCAACTAAATCGTAAAGTTCTCCCTCTTTGTGTCCGTGATAAACTACTAACTTATAACGCTTATCCCGTAACATTGTTGCGAAAGAATGGTCACGCATATCAAGTGCATCGTAATATTCACACCGGACAAAGTCACGATGATGGTTTGCCTCTGCTTCACCTCGGAGGATAGGCAATAATGATTTTCCATGCATCCCTTCAGGAATAGGCAAACCCGTTAATTCCAACAGTGTAGGGACTTTGTCAATAAGTTCAACGAGCGCATCGCTTTTTAAACCACTTTCAAAATGGCCTGGCCACGAGAAAATCAACGGTACCCTGACTAAGCCTTCATAAAACCGACACCCTTTTTGGATAAGTCCGTGATCACCAAGCATTTCTCCATGGTCGCTTGTGAAAATGATAACGGTGTTTTCACGTTGTCCTGTTTCATTCAGCGTTTCCAGAATTCGCCCCAATTGATCATCAATCAGTTTTATCATTGCATAATATGCAGCTTTGAGCGTCTTAGCATCTCTTCGACCAACGATTTCAGGTTTTGTTTTGCTACGCGGAGACTGCGCCAAAATTGGATTCCGTATGTCTAATTCATCAGGATTACAAACTTTGGATTGAAAGTCAATCTGGCGCAACTTGTGCTGCTGTTCTAAATCACTCTCCTTGAAAAGCGGTTCGGGCATATCTGTCGGATTAAACTGCTCTCTATATGACTGTGGCGAGTTGAAAGGTGGATGCGGATCATAGATATTGACACTCGCAAGCCAAGGTCCATCCCGTTCTTCTCGTATAAACTCAATCGTCTTTTCTGCGCACCAAGTTGTTTGGTGTAATTCTGCTGGAACGCCTTCAGGGTTTTTGGTTAACTCTCCAAGAACAAATCCTTTTGAACGAACCCAATCTGCGTAATCGTGCCCTTCTTTCCAATCATCTCGTGGTGCATGGCTATATTGCCAAAAACGATAACCATCATTCGCTCGTGGTTCTATTCGGCGAAAAGCACTCGCGAGATGTAGTTTTCCGATTAATCCGCAATCGTAACCGATGTCTGCAAGTGTCCGCGTGATAAGCGGATATGTTTCTGGAAAATAATCGTTGCCGTTCCCATTAACATGTGTAGCACTCGGATACATGCCTGTCAAAAAACTTGCACGACTCGGTGTGCATATCGGGCTTTGACAATAGGCATGTGTAAAAGCTACGCCATCAGCAACCAAACTATCAATGTTTGGTGTTGATACATGCGGATTTCCTAATGCTCCTATTGTGTCGTAACGCTGTTGGTCAGTGCAAATCCAAAGGATATTTGGCGTTTCAACAGACATCTTTTGTTCATTTTCGCGCATGTACTTTATTTAAAAACTTTTATTGTTCCCCAGGTGAGTGCCAATTTCTGGGCGGGTTCAACAGCAAGTCCTACCGCGTCCCGGTTGTTTTTAATTTCTGCTTGACTTAGACCGCGGTTGTAGATGCGGAGTTCGTCAAGAAGACCGTTGAAAGGAAGTCCCCCCACTTTTCTGGCACCCATCCAAAAATTCTCTCCATTATATTCGAGAACACCATTGAATTCTTTCTTACTATCCAATTCACCGTTGATATAAATTATAGCTTCGGCACCGTCGTAAACGCCAGCGATGTGATGCCATTTATCCAATTCGGGTTGTGCTACGCTCTGGAAAGGCCATGTCTCTAATGCACCGTTCCAGATATTAAAATCAACCTGGCTTTTGTCTGACCACGCAATCACATAGGTATTACTTCCTGACTTTGATACGCCTGCAATAATTGCCCAGCCAGCTTTTTCAGGTTTTATCCACATTTCCAATGTAATCTGATTGCCAATGTTGGTTAAATCTTTAGCTGCTCCACAATCAACATGACCGCCAGTAAACTTAAGTGCTTCACCGACTTTACCGTCAACGACCTCAACATTTCCATCCATAGTTCCATCGTTGTCACCAAAAATATCTTTAACTGTTTTATCTGTGACCGAAGCTCTATCAAAGGACCAGTAACTGACCAGTCCATCAATAATAGCTGCCTGTTGTGCCTGTACTACGTTTCCAGCCATTAAAAGAGTTGCTATAACGGCTATAACAAATATTTGTCTCGGAGTTCTGTTAATCATTTGAATCTCCTTTTCGGAATATTTGATGTTATTTGGCAAGATTAAATATATAGTTTTTGTTAGAAATCGATCGCATTCTGTAGGACAGAAATCCGATTCATGAAACCGTATCACGATTCGGAGATCACTACTATTCGTAAACAGGGTCGGACCGATTCTATGCACAAACGCTGAGACACCGTACTATTTAGTGGCTGCAGAAAATCCTGCAGTTTTAATGACTTCCGCGAGTTCGTCAACCTTAACACTGTTCTTGCGTACTTTAATAACAGCTTTATCGGGTAAAGAAACTTCAGCACTGATAACGTTTTCGTGCTTTGTAAGTGCATCCTGCACTTTTGCTACGCAAGCTGGTCACGTCATACCTGTTACTATCAAAGTGACATCCTCACTTGCTGCCGTTTCAATCGGCACGGACATGAAGATGTTCAATTGTTTGCCAGAGTTAGCGTCAAATATACGGATTTTCCCGTCGAAACCCCCCGTGGCGAGTTGCGTGCCATCAGGGTGGAATGCGAGTGCAAAAACGCCAACGGTATCCCCTTGCATAGATACAAGCCGTTTTCCGTTCGCTA
Source organism: Candidatus Poribacteria bacterium (assembly GCA_028824125.1). Lineage (GTDB taxonomy): Bacteria > Poribacteria > WGA-4E > WGA-4E > WGA-3G > MSPOR6. The sequence continues at coordinate 34,757 of JAPPES010000151.1, read as the reverse complement.
CGTTATAGATTCGTGCTTCACCCGAAGAACTACCGACAGCAAATTTGCTTCCATCTGCCGAAAACGCTACTGCATCAATTGAACCTGATTGCGCTTCGTAGGCACGGATAAGATTGAAGTCTGTGTTGCCAACGTCTCTTCTGGTTTGACGGAACATTCTGTAAAGCCGTGGGATTCGGTCTTCTCCCACGCTCAAAACCTGGTCTGCATTCGGGTGTCGAGCAATAGCATTGATTTCACCATAGCCTTTATTGCTTGAATTAACATCGTCTACAAACGAACCAGTGTCTACTTCAACCAATTTGAGTGCTGTATCACGACTGCAACTCACAAAATGTGTGCCATCAGTAGAAAAAACTGTACCAAAAACCCAATCACCATGATTATCAAATCGGACAAGTTCTTTTTCGTCTGCAATAGAGATAACACGTACTGTTTTATCTGAACATCCGAAAGCAACGCGAGTCGCATCGGGTGAGAAAGAGAGTCCGTAAATAGTATCATAAGTGGAACGGATAGCTTTGGTAAGTTTATTTGTCGCGGTATCCCACAGCTGCACTTCACCAAATTGAGCAGGAGATCCGCCTGCAATCCCAACTATTTTTCCTTCATCAGCATATACAATTGATTGAATGCGGCGCGCTTTCCCCACTAATCTTGCTTTGAGTTCAAAACTTTTTGCATCATACAACAAAACTTCATTCACACCAGATACTGCAAGGGCGTTTCCATCAGGAGCGTAAGCCATAGCAGAAACAACAGGCGGTACTGTGTAAGTTGGGATTTCTGCGTCCGTTTTGTCTGCTTCCGCAGGTGTGTCGTCTTTTGCCCCTTCAAGTATCCAACGTTTGAATAGGTCAATTTCTTCGGCAGTGAGCGGTTCTTGGTTCTGCGGCATTGCGGGTGGGTCACCAGAGATAAGTTCAATGAGGAGGCTTTCATCCGGCTTGCCTGGGATAATTGCTTCTCCTGCCATTCCACCACGCTTGAGTTCGGCATAAGATGTTACTATCAGGTCTGCATTCGGATCACCAGGGTGGTGACATCCTTGACAACTCCGTTTAAGAATTGGGACAATCTGGTTGTAGTAACTGACTGGTTCCTTTTTGGTATGACCATCCGCCATCGCAAACGGACTCCACATAACAGTGCAGAGCAGCAAAATTCCTAAATAATTCATAAACTTTAATATTGATGTTTTCATTTTTATTCAAACCCCTCCCTCTTGTTACGGAAGTTTTATAGTGAACTACAATACAAATTGTAGCACAAACTGTTAGCTTGTGTATCGTTATGACGCAAACTAAATGAAGATTAAGAAAACAAATCGGTCCTGTGGCAAGGTTAGGAAGAAATCAACGGTATGAATGCCATTTAGGCATTCCCCGCCTTGCCAGCAGTGGGGTATCCGTGCCTTGTGCGAATGGAAAATTACCGAATTAATAAATTAATCTTCATACAGTTTGCGCTACAAAAATGTCTCATTAATTATAGGAGACAACTGGGGTATTGTAGACAAAAATATGCAAAATAATCCTATCTACCAGCTTTAAGGAATCCCCAAGTGGTTGCCACTTTCCCTTTCGGATCAACCGGTAGGGGCCCATCAGGTCCGTAAACGAGCACATCCTCGTATATCGCTGTGGTACTCCACGTTGCTACACCGATTCGTCCGACACCATCTCTGGTAGCATCGTTAATAGTATCGCCCACTTTTTCATCGTTAAGGTAAAGCGTGTAACCGGTAGGAGTGCTAACAATTTTGATGTTATACCATTCCCCTGTTTTAATAGTGTGGTTAGTGTTCGGGCTTGCTACACCACCCCACGACTCTACTTTTGAAGTGGTATTTCCCCAGCCGCCGAGGTTCCACCAGTACTCTAACCGTTGCTGTTTTTGCATGCGCGGTGGGTGTTCTTTAAGTGCCTTTCCCCGAGGTTCCATCGGGCCTTGACATCGGAACATGATCAAAAATCCTTCGGCACCACCCATTTTATTGCCGCGGACTTCGTAGGTGTAATCATTCCACTCCTCATCCCAATAGTCATCAGCTACAACGCTCATGCAGTTGGAATCATTTGAGAGTTGATGGTATTCCTTATTTTTAAATTCCCATGTTCCCCACAAGGGAACCCATTTCTTTTTAGAGTCGTTTGCGTTGTCAAAATCATCCTCAAAATAGAGTTGTGACATAGCAACCGTTGCAATGCCGAAGGTAAAAGAAAATAAGAGGACAAATATACCCAATCTTTTCATTTGCAATGCTCCTTTTTGTGAAGGCGGCTCGCCGATTAGCGAACCGCCTCTCTTATTCTAATGTGAGTTTGATAAATCAGATTTTTGTTCTCGGTGCGGTTAGGAAACCGCACCTACCGGGCTTATGAAACTAAGTTTTTATGCAAAATGTAGTTCATATATCTATTATCAAACTCACGTTATTCTAATGGTTTAGCGAAAACTCTGCTGAATTCAGTAAAACCCAATAGAGGTCTTCATAAGCCAAATCTTTGTCTCTGTATAGACTTCGATCTAAGTAACGTTGGAAATAGGTTTGTTCTTTGCTTGTTGGTTTGCGTGATAGCACAGTGAGATAGATAAACTGAACACGATCAATCGTGTCTCGCCAATTATCAAGCACATAGTTGACAAAACTCCCCCGTTCCTTGTAACTCGCGCTGTCGTTGACGAGAGACCCGTTAATCATCATAAGTGCTTGTGGTACTGTTCCGTTGAATGCTTCGATCACCTCCATTTCACCGTTATCGAGCAGGAAGATGAATCGTCTGAGATGTTCACGTTTCATATTCTCAATTTCAACTTTTTTAAGTTGCCCGCCAGCTTGGCGCTGTTGGAGCTCTTCAAAACCTGTTGCTTGCAGCATAGAGTAGAAGAATTGATCCGCGCTTAAAGGTTTCATATAAGCGTGCGAGTAATAGATTTCGTCATCTTCGTTACTCTTATTTGTCTCTGAACTTCGCTGGTACGTTTGAGAATTGAGGATAGTTCGCATCAGATGCTGTAAATCGTATCCGTGAATAACAAAGTCTTCAGCTAACCACGCCAATAGTTCAGGATTAGTAGCGGGATATTCCTCCCCAAATCCGTCAACAGGTTCAACAAAAGCGCGTCCCATAAAGTGTTTCCATATCCGATTGACGATGGCTTTGCTAAAGTAGGGGTTCGTTTTAGCGGTCATCCATTCAGCAAGTGCCTCACGCTTTTTGGTGAGTTCCCCATTATATTCTTCCGCACTGTCAAGGAAACGGGGTGGAACAGTTTCTCGCGTGCCGTCGAATTCGTAGGAAGCTGTTCGCTGTTTTGGTGAATTTGTAATGAGGAAATTTTGCATCATCGTCGAATTACCGATTATATCCATTCCTTCATATTCTTCTTTTTCTTCGCTTTCAATACCGGTGAAGAAGGCGGCGATACTGTAAAAATCCTCTTGTAGCCACTTTTCTGTCTTGTGATCGTGGCATTCGGCACACTGCATTGGGAGCCCGAGAAAGAGTCGCGAAGTGTGAGAAGTTAAATAGATAGGTGATGTTTCATAACGCAGGATGTAGTTGCCTGCTGCGTTGGCTCGTATTTCACCATCAGCAGCAACAAGTTCTTTGACGAATAGGTTATAGGGCATGTTCGTTTCAAGTGCTTCCCGTACCCAACCAGTTAAACCGATACGTTGATCATCACCATCGTCCCGTCTACCGATTAACCAGTTCACCCACAAGAGTGCCCAATAATCAACAGATTCTTTGCTTCCAATAAGTTCATTAATTTTCTTTGAACGTTTATTTGCTGAACCGTCGCCAACAAAATCTAACACTTCTTCCGGTGTCGGAATTTTACCTGTCATATCTAAATAGACACGTCTAAGAAATTCGGCATCGGTTGTTTGTCTTGAAGGTTCAAGTCCTTCCCGTTTTAGCACAGCATTAATGTGCCTATCAAGGTGTTTAGTGCTTGAATGGACGTTTGTATCAGTAGTTGTTATGGTTGTGACTGTAGCGCAACTCGCCACCAAAAAGGCGAAAACAAGCAGAATTGCCCAATTCCGTCCTGTCTTCCAAAATGTTGTTTTCATGTGAATCTCCTACACAAGTTTAAATACTTTTAAGGTCTCAATCTGTCCTATAATTTTAAGTTTAACGCATTTTTATATAATTATCAAGGAAAATTGACTTTATCCCCATCGAACACCTGTTGGAATGATGCCGATATCTTCGCTGCGGTTCATCGCTTCCGCTGCATCAAGGATACTTGCCAAATCATGCTGCGGTTCATAGTCAAGCAGTGTTTTGATTTTGCTCAGGTCAAACTCAAAATAGTTAGGGTTCGTGAGTTTAATATCAGCGTAATCCATTTTGTAACGTTCACATAGATAGGGAATTACTTCCTCAAAATTGAAAATGCCGTTGCCGCCAAGTGTGAACTCTTGACCGACAGCGGCATCTTTTTCTATTCCTAAGACTAACCCGTGAACAATATCCCGAATATCAGTGAAATGTTCCTTATAGGGGCGACCGTCAGGATTTCGTTTAAGTATAAACTTTTCTTCTCCGTTCCACGCTTTCATTACCGCTTCTGCGGTCTCTAATTCAGCTGGATCGTTACCTTTGTAATTTTTGTATCGGTTATAGATAGGACTAAACACAAATTGCTTGGGGAGTCCATCATCATTGAGAAATTCACTCGGTTCAATTACAGTTGTAAACCGAAACACTGTGGAAGGCACGTTGTATTGATGATGATACGTCATGCAAAGTTCTTCACCTATCCATTTTGTAAGGAAATAAGGCATGTGGTGATACTTTGCCACCATATCCTCTGTAATGAGTTCATTGAAAAGTCTACCTTTTTCAGTTAGCTGCCAATAGATCGCTTCGGTACAAGCATAGACGAGGCGGTGAATGTTTGGATTGAATTCACGGACACATTCTAAAATGTTGAGTGTCCCCATCCCATTGATAGCCAAATAGTCGCGGTTATTAAACGGACCGCCAAAAGCTGCTGCGATATGATAGATAACATCAACGCCATCTACAGCTTTTTTTACATCTTCATATTCGCGCAGATCCCCGAGGAAGGTTTCAACTTTGTTATTACCTTTCCATCTGTCAACACGATTGGTATCGCCGGGATAGGTAAAACAACGGATTTCGTGTCCTTTTTCTAATAGTTTTTTGGTGAGGTTTGATCCGATGCGGCCTGTGCCGCCTGTGACTAAGATTTTCATTTCTTCTCCGTTTCTCTATGAATACTGTCTTGTAGTAAAACTATAACTACAAGTTACGCAACCTTAAGATTTGCAAGTAAGGTGACGCAGTCATCATAACTTATTTATTTTAGCACGCAGCGTAAGTAGATGCAATAGTTTTTTGAAAATTAAGCTTGATATAATGAGTCAAATTTGGTATGATAAAGTTAGAACTGATAGCGAGTAAGAGCTAAGAACTCAATGTAAAGAGGTATCTGAAAATGTATATTTTCCATATCCATAACTGCGGAGTGTAGGATATAAGTTTAATCGAAATGTTTGTCATAACACCAAGATCTGAAGTTTAGACGAAAGTTACGTAATCCACAAAGGAAATTAATATGAAAAAAATATATTGATAACGAGTTGTGCTAAATAACTTTTAGCAACCAATTATTTCACATAAACAAAGGTTTATCCGAATATCCTTCATTAGTTGAGACACTCTTTAGTCCCGTAGGGACGATATGTTTATGTTTTTTGTTCAATATGTGTGAAAATTTCAAAAACAAATAGTTAACTAACACAAGTCGTTATGAATAAGATGTTTGCAGATACATCTGGATGGATTTCTTCTTTTATTAATTCTGAACCGTATCATGCAAAAGCTGCTTCATCGGTGACACAGTGTCAACAACAAAATCTGCAAATTGTCACAACAAACTATGTATTGAGCGAGCTGATTGTTTTATTCACCCGGTTCCGTGTGCAGTGCTCAAAGCTACTTACTTATATTCGGAATGTTATGAGTGGTGGAGTGATGAACTTCGATATTTGTTGTATCGCTATGAACAACATCTTGCCGAGTCTCAAGGGAAACGTTTTACCGAGGAAGAATGGAATAGTATATGGAAAGCATCCGCTATGAACTCCATTGAACACATTCACCCACAGTCGAAAGCTAGTCAAATAGAAATATCTGTCCATCGGATTGGAAACTTGTTGCTCTTACCACCACATATCAATTCAGGGCTACGCGATAAGGATCCAGAAGAGAAGATACAAGCATATCAGAACACCAGACTGCTTGGTGCTGAGGCGGTAGCAAAAACCATTGAAACGGATGGATGGGATGATGAGGCTATAGTAGGACGGAGTTATGAAATAATGGAATGGGTAGATAAAACGTTTAACGATTGAGTCTTGTTAAGTTGCTTGGAATTTCCATTTTCCTTGATGCTGTTTTTTACACCGCTATAATACAGATTGCAATGGTTTTTACAGCGGAAGATTTTTTTTGAGTTTCAAACGGAGTTTCAATTATGAACAAAGAATGCCTTTCTCATCTATTAAAAGAAGCAGAACGAAACCATTTTGAAGAACAGGGACACCTTGTCATGTGCTACTTAAGCACGATACAGAAATCTAAAGGGGTAAAACGCAATGAGAATTCTTCTAACAGGACATAAAGGTTTGCTTGGCAGACACATCTATAAGATACTGGAGTCAGATGACACACATGACGTTTGCGGTTTTGACTGCGATTCCAGTTACGATGTATTTGCTAACATGTTTCGGGAGTTGAAGTCTGACAGAGAAGCATATAATCTCATAGTCCATTGCGGTGCCCTTAGCAATTCTCAAGTAACAGACAACTTGCTTTGGCAACTTAACTACAAAGCAAGCACAAAAATTGCGGATTACTGTGAACAGACACGGACAAAATTGATCTTCATTTCGTCTGCAGCAGCGATTGACCCTGATGTGCCTTATGGATGGAGCAAACACTGCGCTGAGTTTTATATGTCTCAGAAAATTGAGAGAAAGAATCTATGTATCTTGCGACCTTTCAATATATGGGATTATGACGAAGTGGGAAAAGAAAGTCCAAGCATCGTCTACAAAATACTGGCAGGGAAACTGGAGAAAGCATATCAGGGATGCCTTCGTGACTTTGTTCATGTATCTGATGCTGCAAACGCAGTTGTCCGTGTGATTAATGATTGGGAAACGGGTGTTTACGATATCGGCACAGCACATGCCACAAATATCGCAACATTGGTAAATCAGTTGTTCCAAGATGGAATCAGATACAAACACCCAAGACCTAAAATAATAAACGAATGTCCTATCCGAGAGAGACTTGTAGCGAGACCGGATAAACTCCTACCAAACTGGAATGCAACACCTTTAGAAGACTATTTTGCAGAATTACAACAACACCTTATAGAATGATAAAATGTCCTCAGAACAGAGGAGCGGGTTGATTATTCGCAAGATTACGTTATACTTTTTATAGTGTGGAGAACCTATTGCTGAGATTCAAACGGAGCGCATATTATGAATGGAAAATGCCTTTCTCACCTATTAACAGAAGCAGAGCGAAATCATTTTGAAGAGCAAGGATATCTTTACGTGCCGAACGCGCTATCATCAGAAATGGTGGCGTACCTAACAAACGCTATTGACAAACTTCACAGCAATACGCTTGCTACCGGTAGAGCAACACAGGGTAATCACTGGGGTTTTTCTAATTTCTTGGGTGAAGATGATGCGTTCTTGGAACTTGTTGACCTACCGACAACGCTACCGAAAGTCTGGGGTATTTTGGGATGGAATATCTATCTTTACCATGCACACATGCACGTCAAACCGCCTGCACCGTCAGATGCGCAGGAGGGTGACGGGTGGTTGGAATGGCATCAAGATAGCGGGCGCGTCAATATTGAGATGGAGACACATCCACGTCCCCGCCTATCCTTGAAAGTCGCATACTTCCTCACGGATGTCTCCGAACCTGGACGTGGTAATTTTTACATTCGCCCCGGTAGCCACTTCTCGGATGTACCGCTCCCTGAATTGGAAATCAGTCGTGACCCACGCGAAAAAACAGCGTCAGGTATTCCTGATGATGCGATGCCTGTGTGTAGAACCTGGCACTGCAGTTCTGTTTGACAGACGACTCTGGCATTCGCGCAGTCCTAACACTTCACAGATGACTCGCAAGGCGCTTTTTTATGGCTATGGGTATCGGTGGATTCGCCCGAAAGATGATATGAAGGTGGAACATCTCTATGAACGTTGCGATCCGATTCGCCGTCAATTGCTTGGTGCTGCTGTCCGAAACAATGGGCGTTATGTGCCAACTGATGAGGATGTGCCGTTGCGGGGATGGTTGATTGAGCAGTTTGGAGAAGATGCTGTGTATTCACAGGGACCGCTCGGATCCTAACCCACGAACCCGCCATTTCCAGAAAAAGACTAGACAGATTGTGGACTAATGTTTAGTATTACAGTTTTGGTTTTACGTCACGGAGTTTCAAAACAGGCAAGACTTGATCAGTATCTATCAAGTTAGGGGAATAAGTGATAATTTCTATTGCTGTTTTTCAATAAGTCTTCCAACAAAAAAGACAATAATACCGAGCGCTAAGAAACCCATCTCAGCACCCATAGCTTGGGTTTCACTATATCCAAACGGATTGAAAAGCCCTAAATAGAGTGCTGCCCCCAAGCAGACTATGCCCATAAGTTCTAAAGTTTTTCCAATATAATACACTTGTTCTTCAATAATTTAGGGCAAATCCAACAATTTCAATGATGTTAGATTTGCCCAATATGTTATTTAATAGAGTCTCTTGATTTGCCCCCATCGGATCAATTTTTGTTGCGCATTAGGATTTATCTTCGCTGTAAAAACCAGATCGGGCAGTCTATCGTTTTGTTCTGTATAACCTTCTGGTGCCCAAGCGATTTTATTTTGTAGTTGACCGTTATCCACGTCATCATAGGCGATACTAAAACCGATAACAGTATCTTTACTTGCGATGTTTCCAAGCCGAAAACTTAATTCACAAGTTTGCCCGTCATTTCCCCAAGCTACTGATGTCAGAGAGGATTTTAGCACCTCAGTCTCCATTCCAATTGGAATTTCATAACGAGGGAGGTCATCCTTACGTTGGTAGTGAAATTGGTCAATATGGAGGATAAGTTTATCTTCTCTAAAAAGTTTAGATTGATATTTTTCAAACTGGTCATCCTGTATTTTAATAGCGACATAAAGGAATCCGCTTCGCCAGACTGCTTTGAATGATCCGGTAAAATCATCGGATTCCGGCCATCGATGCCCGCGCATGATTTCTTGTTCAAGTTTTCCAACAAACGCTTCTTCCCATACTGGGTCGTCAAGGTATCCATCAACGATAGGTGCAACTGGGACGAGCTCGGCGTTATATTGGAAATTTTGAAAATTTTCGTCGGTAAGATGTCCTAAAACGTAAGACACCATTATGAATAAAAAAACACCGACCAAAAGAATCTGTTTACGCACTTCATGATTCCTCCTTTCACATGATTGTAAATAGTGTATCATATCTGATTTGCTTTTGTCAACCCAATTTATTTATCTTTACCTTAAAAGATGGGATTTTCGAACCGAAAACTTTAGTAAACTTCTCGGTAGAAGATAACACGAATTTATTACGGTGGGAAAAACAACTGCACAACTTTCTTCAATCAAGCTGCTATGAAATCTCTGGCGGTGGTTCACCTACAGCAGACTTTCCATCTTTCAATATCGGCTCCGCATTGCCCCAAAGACGACTGCCATCGTGTGAAAGAAGCGGCTCCGCAGAATACTGCGCAAGATATGCTCGCCGCATGGTATCAGTAGTATTTGTGCCACTACTGTGAAAATTAATGCTCGTAAATGCCACGATACTTCCCGCAGGCACAATAGCAGGTACACCCTTTTCTGGTCCAAAATAACCGACCAGATCGTTGCTACCCTCTTCGCGGATATGCTTCACCCAAGAACGGATACCGATATGCGAATACGGCATGACATAAACTGTGCCGTTCTCCTCAGACATGTCATCAAGTGCACACCAACAAGTTAGATAAGGTTTGTGATCAGGATAACCGACATACCCAGAATCCTGATGCCAACTGAACTTCATGCCAGCCTCTGCTCCTTTGACAACATACTGTTCCCAAAAAAGATAAGCATTGTCACCTAAGGTGGCACGACAAACATCTGCCATCAGATCGCTGAACAGAAATTCGCGAAGTTTCGGTTGTTTCCTGAAGCAGTTAGAGACAAAGTAGCGTTTGTTACGATGATTAAGACCAAGTACATCCGTGTTCTCCTGTTCCATTCGCTCATCCATTTGGCGAATAAATGTGCCGCATTCACCACGCAGTAGTTCCAGAAACGGTTCAGGAATAACACGCTCCAAGATGAAATAACCTTCTTCTTGATACTGCTGCTTCTGTTCATCGGTTATGTTGATCAATTGAGTCTCCTATTTCCTATTCAATGTGAATCTTGCGTACGATCTGACCGTTGCTTTCCCAATAGGTGTGTTTCCCTTTCATATAGTCAGAATCACCCGCAGGTTGAATGTTGTCTTTTGTATCAATGGCTCTGGAAACGATGGTGTGCTCACCTTTTGAAGGGTTGTCCCAATCGAGATGCCAGATTTTCCATGCGAATTCAGCGTCTTCTTCGGGGGCTATTGTAGCTTCTTGCCACGGTCCCCCATCAATACTTACTTCAATCTTTTTGATAGGTGCGCCCCATGCTGCGCCATAAATACGGTATTGATCCCCGCTGCGTGTCACCTTCGCGGCTAACGATTTCAATTGCGTTCTGCCAACAGATGTCTCCATCCAAACAGTTTCACCATCAGGGCGTTTTTCCTCACGTATCGTGACATAATCGCGTCCCATGAATCTTCCCATAAATCGGGTATCGCGAACCTCAATCCGCTTGAGCCATTTGACGCACGCAATGCCATACCAACCGGGGGCAATAAGACGAACTGGGGCTCCGTTAGGATGTGGTAAAGGGACACCATTCATCTCATAACAAAGTAGGTTAGTATCTTGTAGAGCATCTTCAACAGACATACTCCGTGCAAAGTTCTGACGCATGGTAACACCCCGCCGCTTCTCCTCACCAGTATCATGTCCAAAGAAAATCACTTCAATACCGTCCTCTTTGATACCAGCCTCTTTGAGAATCGGAGCGAGAGGTGTGCCACCCCATTTTGCGTTGCCAATTGCACCGGTAAACGTAGGAAATCCGTGGTTGCCAGAACATTCCAATGTAAAGGTTACTTCCTGCTTAGGTCGAGCTTTAATATCCTCAAGTGTGAGCGTCATCGGTTTTTCAACCAACCCACTGATCTCCAGTTTCCATGCCGCGAGGTCAAATTTAGGTATGCCGTAATGGGAAACGTTGAAGAATTTGTCGTTCGGTGTGATGAACGAATCAAATTTGCTCCAATCCAGTAAAACCCGACCTGAAGATGGCTTCGGTGGTTGATCAGCAAAAGGGATCAACTCTTCCCCGTCTCGACTCGGAAAGGCATAGACTGCCCAAGGGCTAAGCAATAATCCCGTAAGTGTTAAACCGCTGCGCCGTAAAAAATCTCTGCGATCCATAGTAATTCCTCTACGCTTTTAATGCTGTGACGTAGTTAAGGTTGACCTGTGTCCAATTAACGACATTATTCCACGCAGCAATGTAATCAGCGCGTCGGTTCTGGTATTTTAGATAGTACGCGTGTTCCCACACATCAAGTCCGAGAATAGGTGTATGCCCCTTCATCAGTGGACTATCCTGATTTTTAGTGGCATAGATCTGCAGTTTCTTCTTTTCATCAACAACAAGCCATGCCCAACCTGACCCGAAATGCGTTTTTGCCGTGGTGACGATTTTCTCTTTAGCAGCATCAAGCGAACCGAAGGTAGATTGCAGTGCTTCTGCAACTTTCCCTTTAAGCTCTCTGCCGTTGGGAATCATCGTGCTCCAGAAAAGCGTATGATTAGCATGCCCACCACCACTATTGATAACAGCTTGGCGGATTTTCATCGGCACTTTTTCAATATTTCGAAGTAAATCCTCAATTGACTGATCTACTAAGGCGTGGTCATCGCCCACCGCAGCATTGAGTTTATTGACATAACCTTGGTGGTGTTTACCGTGATGGATTTCCATTGTACGTTTATCAATATGCGGTTCAAGTGCATCATAAGCATAGCGTAACTTCGGTAGTTCGTAACCATGTTTATGATCGCCATGTTCATGGTGGTCTGCATAGATACGCAACGGATTAGTGGCCAGAAAAACGCTTGCCAATGCGGTGCTACCAGTAATTAAAAAGTTTCTACGGTTCATGAGTACTCCTCTTTCATGCTATTTTGAATAATATTTTAGCAAAATTTAGATGTCCATGTCAAGCAGCTTATAGCAAAACCTAAAATACCTGTACATTTTCTTTAGATTCTCGGTGTTTGTAGTCGCGCAATTCATTGAGCCTCTTCCTGTCCGAGCGATAATGTCCAAAATGTTAAGAAAATACGAAAACTGAATGATTCTGGGGCATTAACCAAAAACACCTTGAAAAAAATGGAAAAATATGACATAATTCTTAAACAATGAAATTATTTTATCCTGTGTGTTGATATATCGCAGATTGTAGCATGCATAAGTTATCGCACACCGAATATAAGGAATGGATACGCAATATGCCACTTGGAAGGAAAATACGTTATGGAATGGTAGGCGGTGGACCGGATGCATTCATTGGTGCTGTGCATCGCAAAGCTGCTGCACTTGATGGAGAAATTGATCTGGTCGCTGGGGCATTTTCATCCTCTCCAGAAAAATCGAGACAACAAGGCGCAGAACTCTTTCTTGATGAAAACCGTGTTTACGGTTCATATAAGGAGATGGCAGAAAAAGAGAGCCAACTCCCTGAAGGTGAACGCATAGATTTTGTCTCAATTGTTACACCCAATCACGTTCATTTTGATGTTGCCAAGACCTTCATAGAAGCCGGATTCCACGTTGTCTGTGATAAACCGATGACAACAACAGTTGAAGATGCCGAATCCCTCTGTCATCTCGTTAAATCACATGATGTAATCTTTGCACTGACCCACAATTATACAGGCTATCCGATGGTCAAGCAAGCACGTGAACTTATCCAAGATGGAAAACTCGGAACGATTCGTAAAATTGTGGTTGAATATCCGCAAGGGTGGCTCTCCACATTTTTGGAAAATGAAGGTGCTAAGCAAGCTGTCTGGCGGACAGACCCCAAACAGGCTGGCGCCTCATCGTGTATCGGAGACATCGGTTCACACGCGGAAAATTTGGCACACTATATCACTGGGTTTGAAATGGAAGAAATCTGCGCAGACATGACCACTTTTGTCCAAGGACGTCTATTAGAGGACGATGGAAATCTGTTAGTTCATTATGAAAGCGGCGTTCGCGGAGTCTTGTTTGCTTCACAAATCTCCGTAGGTGAAGAAAACAATCTTCGTATTCGTGTTTACGGAACAGATGCATCATTGGAATGGCATCAAGAAAATCCGAATTACCTCTCTGTCCGTTTTCCTGACGGACCTGAACAGGTCTACAAACGTGGTAATGATTACCTTGCAGAAATTACACAACATAATTCTCGTATTCCGTTTGGACATCCAGAGGCGTTCATTGAAGCATTCGCGAACATATATGTCAATGCTGCCCGTACAATGGCAGCCAAAATTTCTGGTGAATCCCCCGGTGAATTTGATACCGATTTTCCAACTGTGCAGGATGGCGCACGCGGTGTCCATTTCATCAATACTGCAGTGGAAAGTGGGAAACAGCGCGGCTGGGTTGATGCGAGATATACACCGCCAGCTTAGACAAGGATTAAGATTTTGGGGTTGAAACCGCACACGGATTGATAGATTAAGGTTGAAATCCTGCTATAAACAATAAAGGAGAAGTAATATGGCAAGACCTGTGACTCTGTTTACAGGACAATGGGCAGATTTAACATTAGAAGACTTAGCAAAAAAAGCCAGCGAGTGGGGCTACGACGGTTTAGAACTTGCTTGCTGGGGTGACCACTTTGAGGTGGACAAAGCACTTTCTGACGATAGTTACTGCCAAGGTAGACATGATCTGCTCGCAAAATACGGATTGAAAGTTTGGTCAATAAGTAACCACCTCGTTGGACAAGCAGTTTGTGATAATATTGATAGTCGACATCAAGGAATTCTATCAGAACAAATCTGGGGAGCTGGTGATCCAGCTGGTGTCCAGGAACGTGCTGCAGAAGAGATGAAAAACACAGCGCGCGCAGCAGCGAAACTTGGTGTTAATGTCGTAAACGGCTTTACGGGAAGCTCTATCTGGCATCTACTTTATTCATTTCCACCGGTAGACCCTGCGCAAATTGACGCTGGCTTTGCAGATTTTGCAGACCGTTGGAATCCGATCTTTGATGTTTTTGATGAAGTCGGTGTTAAGTTCGGGCTTGAAGTCCATCCCACTGAAATCGCATTTGACATTGTTACCGCTGAGCGCGCTATTGAAGCACTCAATGGTAGAGAAACCTTTGGTTTCAACTATGACCCAAGCCACCTCGGATATCAAGGCGTTGATTATGTGGCGTTTATTGAGCGTCTAAGTGATCGTATCTATCACGTTCACATGAAGGATGTTTGGTGGGCAGAGACGCCGCGTTTATCAGGCGTGTTCGGTGGACACCTCGGTTTCGGTGATTCAAAACGTTTCTGGGATTTCCGATCGATCGGACGCGGAAATATAAATTTTGAAGAGATTATCCGTGCCTTGAACAATATCGGTTACGATGGACCGCTCTCTATTGAATGGGAAGACAGCGGGATGGATCGTGAACATGGCGCACGTGAAGCATGTGGTGCAGTAAAAGGTTACGATTTTGAACCTTCTGCTGTTGCTTTTGATGCTGCTTTTGAAGAATAAGACTGAAATGGGCAGATAGATGGCGAAAGGTTCTGTTTCTTCATCTGAATCGCGTACTTTTTACGATAGACGTACCGGCACGCGCATTCGTCAAGTAACCACTGCCTCTGCCCATCACCATCATCCGTTCTTTTTTATCCCTGCGTATGATGATGCGATGCAGCGGTTGATTTTTATATCAAACCGGACTGGCACACCGCAGATTTTTTCTGAAGAACGTGATACAAGCGAACTCAGGCAACTAACAGACAGAGCTGACCTCAGTGAATGGTCAGTGCATCCTTCACATAATGGTAAAGCGGTGTTTTTTACCGCTGGTACAAGTGGTTGGCGACTTGACTTAGAAACTTTGGAAGAGCGCGAATTGGTTAACTTCTCATCAGCTGAAATGCGTGATGAGGGAATGGTCGCAGCTGCGATGGGGACAACCGCACTCAGCCATGATGACAAATGGTGGGCAGTCCGATTTAGGATGGGGAATGAGTCCGCACTCGCTATTGTAGATACGGACACCGGTGATCACGAGATTATCCTTCGTAGAGATAGCATTGCACACTTACAATTTTGCCCCGACGATTCAAATCTGCTCTATTATGCTGGTCCATTGACTGACCGTGTGTGGGTTATCCATAGAAATGGCACAGGAAACCGAAGACTTTATGCTCGTAATATTGAAAAAAATGAATGGATTACGCATGAGTCATGGATTCCGGGCACGCGTGAACTTGCTATTGTGGATTGGCCCAACGGTGTGAGATGTGTTAACGTTGATACCGAAGAAGAACGGCAAGTAACGACATTTAACGCGTGGCACGCAATCTGCAATAAAGATGGAACATCAATGGTTGCAGACACAAATTTCCCTGACATTGGTATCCAAACTTATGATCCGCGTGATGGAATAGGTGAACCGAAAACACTCTGTTATCCAGAAGCTTCGGCAATTGGTGAACATTGGAATGGGCCTTTTCCTTATGCGAATGGACCGATTCAAGTATATGCTCCACAGCACACGCATCCGCATCCCTCATTTAGTCCTGATGGAAAGCGTGTTGTGTTTACCTCAGATAGAAGTGGATTTGCTCAAGTTTATGAAGCGACTCTTGAATAGGAGACATGTCGGGTTTCGCGTTGCTCTACCCGACCTACAAGATTAAAGTCAGGACTTACGCATTCCCCCTTGATAAGGGGGGTTAGGGGGGTTAAAAAGTCGTTATTTTAATGATATTTCAGTAATTTAACCCCCTAAATCCCCCTTATCAGTGGGACTTTAAGAGAAAATACGTAAGTCCTGAAAGTATAAAAACAGTAAGTAGAAAACCCAATTAACATATATCAAAAAACAGGAGAAAAAAATGCCAGTTGTAATACCCCGCCTCATCGTTGAGGTTTTTCAACATTTAAACTTTCGTGGTAGGATGGGATATGTTTTAGAACCGACTCCACATACGGGACGAATCGGATTTCAAGACAATATCTCCTCTCTTCGCGTTTTCAAAGGCCCGAATTTTTCGGGAAGTCCAAATTACAAAGCCCTCCTTTATCAACATGTTAACTATAAAGGAAAGAAATTAGCACTCGGTCCCGGATTTTATCCGAACATACATGATATAGCATTTAACTTCGCTGATAGGATTTCCTCTATCAACTTCGGTTCCACCATTGACGTAGTCGGTCCCGAGTGGGGCACTATTCCGATGATCGTTGAATGTTATGAACATGTTGAATTTAGAGGGAAAAAGATTACTATTCTACGAGATATTGCGAACCTGCGAGACCCGCAGGGAGGCACATGGTTTGAAGACCGAATTTCCTCTATTCGCCTGTTTAAAGGTCCTGATTTTCCACCTGATGGTGCGGAAGTTATCTTTTATGAACACCCGGAATTTGAAGGGGACAAATTGCATATCCGTATGGAACCATCAGAATTCAAAAAAGAGTTGCCAAACCTACATCTGCTGCCGCAAAGTTTCGGTGACTCTATCTCTGCTATAAAAATTGAGGGGTGGGCATCATCTGGTGAATTCACTGAAATGGTATTTGATGATGAATTTATCGGAAACGATATGCGCCCAGAATGGCAATGGGTAGACCCCCAAGGAGGCGGTGGATGGACTGAACGGCAAGGCTATCTTGAAATGCGGACGGATCCCGGACAAGACTTATGGCACGGTCCAAATCCAAACGGCAGAGACGGTGATATGGATGCCCCTCGACTCCTGATGGAAGTTACCGAGGATTTCGCGATTGAAACCCGCATGCGTATCTCACCACAACTCAGAGAACACGGCGGTTTACTAATTTGGAAAAACGAAAATCAGTTCCTCCGATTGGAAAAAACCTCCGGACCACACGCTTTCCGAGGTGATGTCCGTTTTGAACGGCATGTCAACCGTCGGTTTGGGCTTGTCGCCCGCGGCGGCATGCGGAATGTACGCGAACTGTTTTTACGACTTGAACGACGCGGCAATCAGTTCTCCGCTTTTGCCAGCCCAGACGGTATACATTGGAGAGGTGTCGGAGTCACCCGAGTTGCTATGGGGCCGCGTGTACAAGTCGGATTACACGCGCTCTGTCCCGGGAATATACCACCTACGTTAACAAGATTCGACTATTTCCGTCTCTTCAAACGTAGAAGTGAAGTAGCGCAATATCGTCCGATAGTCGCTGAACAGGTTGACGAAGTGTCTGATGAAGAAAGCGTACGCGAACTTGCTGATGAACGCCGTCGCGCTATGCGTGATGTATTTTAATCCCGTTCTATTAAGACCACCAGAATCAGCGTAGGTGTGTTCGCCAGATTTCTGTCTAATACCATTTCTAATATATAATGTGTCATTTATTTGCTGGGATTTCCTGTAGGAGCGACCTCCTGGTCGCGACCAGGAGGTCGCTCCTACAGAAGAAAGGTCCCTTCAACAACAATAAATGTTGAACCTCTTAATGAAATAATATTTATTAGAATTGGTATAAGTTCAAGTCTGCTCCACTGTAGACAGATATATCTTCACGGAGCAGGCACATTTTGTAATTTTTTTGAATCTCAGGTAAGTTTTTAGAAAGTCCGAACATAATGATCATTTACTCATCAAAGGAGGCATCACGATGCAAAACATAAAATTATCCTATGCAATTCCAATCCTTTTCCTGCTTCTCATAGTGTTGACACATCCCGCCGATGCTGTCGTTGGCGCGATTGAAGACGGTTTAGTCGCCTATTGGTCATTTGATAAAGACACAGTGCAAATCGCAGAACAGGCAGAGGATATATTCTCTGGGCTGAGTGCCATGGTCAAAGGTGATCCTGAGCTTGTCCCTGCCGCCGACTGTAAAGTCGGTGAGTGTATCCTACTTGACGGTGTTGACGACAATTTACTCGTTGAAGATTCAGACCCACCGAAAATTGATCGTGATTGGGATGAAATCACATTGGAGTGTTGGGTTAAAATAAATGCTTTAGACGATAGTTGGAATCGAATCATTTCGCTTGATGACCAACCGACTAACAGCAAAGTTGTAACGCTGTATTACGATGATGACGACAATCAACACGGTTTTTTTATCAAAGCTAACAATAAAGCAACACAAGCTGCTCAACATCTCATTCAGGAAGATATCCCTCTTGAAGAATGGCTGCATCTCGTTGGTACTTATGATGGTTCTGCTGTTAACTACTATGTCAATGGGGAACTTGCCATAAAGCATACAGTAGCAGGTGGAAAAATTGCAAAAGGCGGACTCAAACTTTGTATTGGAGACAGATCGGATGGAGTCAATGCCGATGCTATTCAGGGATATGTCGATGAATTCCGTGTCTATGACCGTGCACTCACAGCAGCAGAAGTTAAGACAAACATGAGAGCCGAAGGACTTGATGTGAGTCCTACTTCAAATCATTTGAGCGTTACATGGGGACAAATCAAAGCGAGACGGAGATAGACAAAATGGAATCAATAGGAATTGGTGTCATCGGTTGTGACGAAATGGGGAGACGGCTTGCAACTGGCGCACATGCTGTTGGAGGTTTAGAGGTTATCTGTGTTAGTGATAGGCAAGGTGAATTAGCAGAAAAACTGGCCACTGACATCGGTGTGAACTACACTATAGATTATCACGAATTGCTCGCCGATGAAAAAATTCAAGTTGTGTTAATTGTCACATCGCCAACTATGCAAGAGATAGCGGATGAAGCCGGAAAAACGGGCAAATACCTTTTCTTCGGCATGAATCCAGATGTTTCCATATACGAGATCCAACACATGCTCATTGAACATTTACTCCCAACATCGGAATGGGACGAAACCCTTAAAATGATGAAAGCGCAGTTGAAGGAATAGAGATTATCTGCGCCAGGCGCGCCCTGTTTTCGCTGAATATAAAATATGTGGACATTTACATGTGGGTACGTTTACAAAGATCTCTACGACCAACGGTATTTTGACAAGTTACGCAAACATTATGGAGAGATATATGAAAACTATCGGAATTGGTGTTATTGGTTGTGGCGGCATGGGCAGAAGCCTCGCAAACGGCGCAAACGCTGTTGAAGGTATAGAGGTTATCTGCGTCAGTGATCTACAAGCGGAATTGGCAAAAACGCTTGCAGACAATCTCAACACAAACTACACGACTAACTATCATGAACTGCTCGCGAATGATGACATTCAGGCAGTCCTAATTGCTTCACCCCCGTTCCTACATGCACAGATGGCAGTTGATGCTGCGAATGCGGGGAAGCATGTTTTCTCAGAAAAACCGATGGCACCCACGTTGGAAGATTGTGATGCGATGATCGCTGCGGCATCAGAAAACGATACTAAACTCACAATCGGTTTAGTTTGCCGTTACCATGCCACGCATTCTAAAGTCCGTGAAATTGTCTACAGCGGTGAATTGGGGGCACCTGTCAACATGATGGTGCATCGAATCGGTGGACCGTGGTCGGGTGGAAATCGTGTCCCTTGGCGTTTAGTCCGTGAAAAATCTGGAGGCAGTCTTATGGAAATAAATGCCCATGAGATTGACTTTATGCGATGGACCTGTGGGGACGTCTCAAAGGTGTATGGCGTTGGTGGACAGTACGTGCATGAACATACAGACTATCCAGATGTAGTACTTGCTTCATTAAATTTTGAGAACGGTGCAGTCGGATTACTTCATTCCAGCCATGCCGCCGCGGTCGGGGGTTACGGTGGACGCGTTGATTGTGAAAGGGGTTCCATATACTTCCCACAAATCTGGGGTGGTGATGCCGCTATCCAGATAAAGCCCTTTGAAGGCGAAGGTAGAAGTATCAGGATTAGCGATATTCAGGTGCCGCCGCCTGTCCAACAAGAAATTCGTGTGTTTGTAGAGGCGATCCGAAACGACACACCGCCGCTGATTACCGGTGCTGATGGGCGCGCCGCAGTCGAAATTGCTTTAGCAGCATATCAATCCGTTGAAATCGGACAACCTGTCGCATTACCATTATAGAGGAGAAAAGAATGAAAATATCTGTATGGGACGGTGGACTTTCAGACACTTATTTGAAACAGGTTACACAACTCGGTGCTGACTGTATTGATTTCGGTAATGGTGGTTCTTTCCCCGGCGTAAAGGAACAGGGGTATCCCGATTTAGACGAACTGCTGAAAATGAAAAAACAGATTCGCTCTTACGGCTTGGACATTAATCGTGTGACCTTGCCGAACATCACAGAAAAGTTTATGAAAGGACAACCCGATGGCGAAATAGAATTAGGAAACACATGCAACGCACTTAAAGTATTTGCCGAAGCGGGTGTGCCGATCGCACGCCAACGGTTCTGGGGAGATACGTTCGATTACTTGATGACACGCTATTCTGCGGTGCATCGAGGCGGTTATATTTCACGCGGCGAAAGCCGCGCTGCAACGCAGAACCCGCCCCCTACACCCACGATGGAAGAACTTGAAGAGTGGTGGAAGCGATTCTGTGAGGTTTACGGAGCGTTAGTCCCTATTGCTGATGAACACGAGATTAAACTTGCGATTCACCCGTCAGATGTGCCGAATCCTGATACACCTCTGGGTAGTCTCGGATTTCATCGTGTTATTGATGCTTTTCCAAGTAGGAATGTCGGTTATCTATACTGCTGCGGCACCCGTGCTGAAGCTGGGGGAAGTGCCATTGTGCTTGATGAAATAAACAATTATGGACGTAAAGGACGTATCTTTATGGTCCATCTACGGAATGTGCGCGGCAGCCTTGCAACAGCAGGTGCATTTGAGGAGACACTCCTTGACGATGGAGATATGAATATGTTCAAAATTGTGCGAGAACTACAAAAGGTCGGGTTTGATGGGTGTATCAATGCCGACCATATTCCGAGATTAGAAGGTAACGTTGGGTTAGCTTATTCTGTTGGCTACATTAAGGCGATATTCGCAGCATTGGCAGCATAGTCACCTTAATAACTTTAGGAGAAATTTGCCATGTTTAAACAGATTGTATGGATTACAGCAGTTTACTTTCTGCTTACTTCCACATTCGCACAATCAGAGATCGTCTTTACGTCTTCCCGCGATGGCACGCGTGAAATCTATACGATGAACGATGATGGAAACCGTGTCCAGAGATTGACAGACAACAAGTACTTTGAAAAGAATCCTGTATGGTCTCCAGGCGGAGAACAGATCGCTTTTACAAGAGATTTAGATGCAGATGTTAGGGGCCATCAGTTAGACATTATCATAATGGATGCTAACGGTAAAAATCAACGCAATCTAACAAAGCATCCTGCAAGAGATGAGGATCCGACATGGTCACCGGATGGACGACATATTGCATTTACGAGTAATCGCACTGGAAGAAGTGAAATTCACATAATTACTATAAGAAACGGCAAGATTGAACGACTCACAAATAGCAAAGGTTTAGGTGGCTTTGCATACGATCCAAGTTGGTCACCAAATGGGAAACACATAGTATATAAACAAGTAGATTTAAGACAAGGTGATACAATTAATATTATCGATGTCAAAACCAAACAATCAAAGTTATTGATAGAACCGAAACCTAACATTTTAGAGAGTTGTCCTCGTTGGTCACCCGATGGAAAGTATATTCTATATCATGAGATACATGGGAGGGGAAAAGTTGTAAAAATAGATGCTAAGGATCAATTCGTTAATTTTCTTCTTATTTTAGGGAGACCAAGTAGATTGGTTATAGTTAACGTAGACGGTTTCGAGCAACCGAAACCGATTATCCCAGAAGAATGGTCGGTTTATCCCACAGCAAGTTGGTCACCAGATAGTAAAGCAATTGTATTCTCATCCAAACCTCGATTAAAGGCTGGTGGTCGTAGTATCTATCGCTACAATCTCGTCACTCACGAAATAGTAAACCTCTCCCATCGCCCCAATTCAGATGGTGAACCGAATTGGCTAAATCGCACCTTATCCGTCAGTCCTGCAGGAAAGATGGCAACGCAGTGGGGAAAAATAAAGAGATAGATAAATCACTATGTAGGCGCGGCTCTAAACCGCGCCTACCGAGCTTGCGAATAACACTTACCACGAATCCGTACGGAACGGAGAAACGGGTAATCCTTCCTTATTCATCAGATTCGGCTCCGCAGTTTGGTACCAACCTAATCGCACAGCAACAGGTGCTTGAACCGCATCACTTGATACAACCACTGTCCCACCATCAATCTCAGCAACTGCATCAACAAACTGCTTATCTTCACCTGCAATTTGGAACCAAGACAGTGCCTCACCATCTCTTGATGTCAAGCCACTACCCACATGCTCAAAACTGATGCGAATCTTGTTGCCTTGAACTTCCATTGATTTGTAAAGGGGACCAGAATAGACAAGATCGTCTTTATTGTATGTTTTCGCGAGTGCCCACAATGCAAGTCGCAAACCAACGTCTTGCTTATTTCGGGGATGAATATCTCTGACGTTGCCAATGTCGGTTGTTACCACCATGCCAGTATTTGGGACTGTTAGTGTGGCAGTCTGCGCTTCCCAAATTTTCGGAAGATGAGTCGGATCATTCCTATCATAACCTCCCCACGGTGCAAGCTGGACAAAATAAAACGGAAAATCACCTTGTCCCCATATTTCGCGCCAGCCATGTATGAGCGCTTTCATCTTCTCATGATACACCATCCCTTCCCGCATGTTTGATTCACCTTGATACCAAAGCGCGCCACGAATTGCATAAGGAACAATCGGATATATCATGTTGTTATAGAGTGCAGTTGGTCTACCTTGAGGTGTCAGCGGGTGGAAGTTATTTGGCATCTCAAAAATGATGCTGTCGTTTTCCAATGCTTCACGTGCCGCTGCTATCCAGTCTTCAATTTCCTTGATTTTTTCCGGGAGTCGCATGCGATAGTTTTTATTTATATCGCGGATTTCCTCAGAAATATTTGAGAGTGCTGGAACCGCATTGAATCCTTCGGGGGCAGTCCACGCCTCAATACGTGTACCTCCCCAGGATGTATTGATTAGACCTATTGGCACATCAAGTTCTTTGTGAATATGTCTACCGAAAAAATATGCAACAGCCGAGAAATGTCTGACACTATCTGGCGTCGTCGGACGCCATTGTGCATTGACATCCGGTGCTGGTAAACCGGAAGATTCCTTCGGTATATGAAACAAACGGATATTCGGATAATCTGCTGCTGCAATCTCCGCATCTCTGTTATTTGAGGTGTTGACCGACCACGCCATATTCGACTGTCCAGAACAAACCCACACTTCACCAAAGAGGATATTTGAAAGTTTAACGGTATTATTGCCAACAACATTAAGCGTATACGGACCACCTGCTGACGTGGCTGGCAACTTGACTTGCCAATTGCCTTTTTCATCGGCTTTCGCTGTTTCTGTATGAACAACCTCTGCTTCCCCGTTCTGTTTGCTTAGGGTAATAGAGATTTCTTCATCTGCGGCCGCCCACCCCCAAATTGGAACTGGCATATCCCGTTGTAAAACCATGTTGTTGCCGAAAACTCGCGGCAGTTTAACTTCCGCAAACGCAAAAGTTTGCGAAAAGAATAGTAGGGAACTCATAAGAACAATGACAGCAATTTTCATATTTCTCTCCTTCAAATTTTAATTCGTTAGGATTCCACAATTTCAGACCAAGAGAAATCCTGTTGATTATAGTGAACTTTGAAAGTATTGGAACACTATTATAATCCTATTTAGGAAACATAACGGACAGCAGAAGTGGTAGCATAAACTTCCAGTTTGTGCCCTGTGAGACGCAAACTGGAAGTTTACGCTACAGAAATGTTCCATTAATTATAGGTTTTACTATACGTTGTTGGATACTCTTTTGGAAGCATCGCTATTAATAAATCTCGCTTCTAACATTTTGAAGACGTTCCGCGAGATAACTGTTACGTTTCATCACCTGCGTATTATCTATACAGATGCCGAGCGCTTGTATTGTACCAACAATCACCACCCGTTCCTTTGCACGGGTGATGCCTGTGTAAAGTAGATTTCGTTGTAACATGATATAATGTTGCGTGTGTAAAGGTATAACAACGACAGGATACTCGCTGCCCTGCGCCTTATGGATAGTGGTGGCATACGCTAAAACCAGTTCGTTCAGGTCTGCCATATCATAAACCACTATTTTTTCGGGAAACCGAACCTGCAACGTCTTGTCTATATGATCAATGTTGACAATTCTACCAATATCTCCATTGTATACATCGTAATCGTAGTTATTGCGTATCTGCATAACTTTATCACCGATACGAAAGGTTTGCCATCCTCTTATAGCTTGTTCAGCGTTGGGGTTAAGCACATCTTGTAAACATTTGTTAAGGCCCTCAGCGCCAAGAATGCCACGCCGCATCGGACACAGCAGCTGAATGTCATCTATGGGATGATAGTTATAATGGCGAGGTAGCCGTTCAGCAATCAATGAAGTAATCTGTTGAGCTGCAGATTCAGGTTCTTCCTCCTCAATAAAAAAGAAATCCCGATTGTCTGGACCGGAAAGTATCGGAAATTTTCCGTTGTTAATCCGATGTGCGTTGGTAACAATCATGCTCTCTTGTGCTTGGCGGAAAATCTCTGTAAGTCTGACTACCGGGACCTTTTGTGAGTCGATCAACGATTTTAGCACATTGCCAGCACCGACAGATGGGAGTTGATCCGTATCACCAATAAGGATAACGGTAGCAGTCAGAGGAATTGCTTGCATTAATCGGTTCATAAGAACGAGATCCACCATTGACATTTCGTCCACAATCACTACATCCGCTTCTAATGGGTTTTCACGATTGCGTTTGAATCCGTTTTCTTGAAAAGAAAACTCAAGTAGTCGATGGATCGTTTTCGCTTCTTTTCCCGTGGTTTCACTGAGTCGTTTCGCAGCACGTCCGGTCGGTGCAGCCAAAACGATACGCCGTCCTACTGCTTCAAACAATCTTATCATGCCGACTGTCGTTGTTGTTTTGCCAGTCCCTGGTCCACCTGTGAGAATCATTGCGCGTTCTGTAAGGGCAGTCCGAATTGCCTCCCGTTGCTGAGGAGCAAATTGAATGTTCATCTCATTTTCCAACTCACTCAAAGATATGTTTATGTCTAATGAACTGGCATTTCGCATTCCATTTGATAGCAATCTCAAAAACTGGTTTGCCACACCCATTTCAGCATAGTAAAACGGCGCAAGATAGATTGCGCTACTTTCAAGGAGTGTAGATATGTGATTAGAGTGTTGCTTATCAGGAAGATCCTCTGTTTCCTCACAGATTTCTATATACTCGCTATGACTTTCGGATACTGTGTTTTTTGCACCACTATTGAGCCAATCATTTATTTCACTTTGTTCCGCAATGATTTCAACTGGTTCGCCTGCTTGTGAAAGAATAATTTCCTCTTTTTGAGTCAACGCGAGGACCCCCATTTCAATTGTCCGTGAATCCTGTTCAAGAATGTTTTCACATGCCTCTATTAGTTTATCGGGATATTGAAAGACGTGTCCTTCATCCGTTTTTTGGCTAAGCACATATTTGATACCGGCTTGTATCCGATGTGGATCGTTTTTATCAATGCCCAGTTTTTGTGCAATCGTATCTGCGGTGACAAACCCAATGCCGTAAATATCATCAGCAAGGCGATAGGGATTTTCAGTTACAATCGGAATAGATTCATTTTGGTATGTTTTGTAAATTTTTGCTGCATGTGAAGTGCTAACGTTATGTGATTGCAGAAAAAGCATGACGTTTTTTATTTCGCGTTGTTCTTCCCACGCCTGCTGGATCATTTTAACCCGCTTCTGTCCAATTCCGGGAACTCCTGCTAATTTTTCAGGTGTTTGCTCAATCACATCTATGGTATCCATGCCGAACAGACCGACAATTCGGGCAGCCATCTTAGGACCGATTCCTTTAATCAACCCGGATCCCAGATATTTCCTTATCCCAATAATATTTGCAGGTTGTATAGTTTCAGCCCTCTCAATCTGAAATTGTAGTCCGTATTTTGGATTGTTTACCCATTCTCCGCTGAGTAGCAGACTCTCACCAGGATTAACAGACGCAAGGTTACCGACAATCGTGACAAGTTCAGCATGACCCCGCGCAGAAAACCTGCCGATTGTCCAACCGGTGTCAGGATTTTCAAAAACGATACGTTCCAGAATGCCGTTTAGTGTTTCCATGTTCTTATCACTATTCAAAAAGTAGTGCAACTGGACAAGAAAAACCGGGGACTACATCATCACCGGTAAGTGTGTCTTCATATGTGAGAATCTTGATGTCTGTTTCAGATTTGTATACTGTTACAGTTTGAGATACAGGGTCAACAATCCAAACACAGTGTGTACCAGCATCTAAATAAGCGAGTGCCTTTCCAATGACACGAGAATGTATATCTGAAGGAGAAACTACCTCGATCGCAAGGTCAGGCGGTATTGGAAAACCTTTGTTTTTGTCTTGATCGTCGTTTAACCTTTCTGCTGAGACAAACGCTAAATCTGGTTTCAGCACCCGTTCTCCAACCTTAAACGATAGTTCTAAGGAATACACGCGTCCAATTTTATTTTCTCGTACATGTATATTCAAGTAATGACTTAGATTCATACCAATCTCACTGTGTCTTATTGATGCATCTGGCATCTGTACTAATTCTCCTTTAATATATTCATAGCCTTCTACATCGTTCTCAAGGAATTCATTTAACGTCATCGTGGTAGATTTGACAGCGGTTATATCTTGCGCGTGTTCGTGAGTTTCAATCTGTGCCATTCTGTTATCCTCCCTGATAAACTTGTAAACGTTGCTTGTTGATATATTTATTCAAACAAGAGTTCAACCGGACAGGAGAAACCCGGGACTACATCCTCTCCGGTAAGTATGTCTTCACGTGTGAGTGTCTTAATGTCCGTTTCAGATTTATACACCGTCACAGTTGTCAATATAGGTTCAAGCACCCAAACACAACGCGTGCCTGCATCAAGATAAGCAAAAACTTTCCTTGCTACTTGGTATTGGATATCTATTGGCGAAACTACTTCAATTGCTAAGTCGGGAGGGATTGGGTACCCTTTGTCTGTATCTTCATTTAAACGTTGAGTGGAGACAAATGCAAGATCAGGTTTTAGTACGGAATTTCCAACTTTAAAAGGTGTTAGCATATATAGACGTCCGATTTTATTTTTAACAACAGGAGAATATAAATACCGAATTACATTTACACCTATTCTGCCGTGTCTTTTTGCACCTGTTGTAGTCGGCACTAATTCTCCTTCAATGAATTCATAACCTTCTACGTCGTTCTCAAGAAATTCTTCTAATGTCATCGTGCCAGGTTCTGGAAGAGGTATATCTTGCAAAGGGTCGTGCGTTTCCAATTGCGTCATACTTTAATCCTCCACAAAGTGCGATAAGTTTATTATACTCAGGAGAAAAAGACTATTCAATGTTCGCCATCAGTTTCCGAAAAGCGTTCAGTTGTGGTGCAATAATATGTGGCTCATCCGTTTTATTTTCAAGCGCTTCTATTGTTTTGAATCCGTTCCCTGTAATTGCTACTACGATTCGTTCATCTCGACCGATGTCTCCACTTTCAATTAGTTTTTTGGTTGCAGCAAGCGTTACGCCGCCTGCTGTCTCAGTGAAAATGCCTTCAGTTGCTGCCAGTAGCTTAATCGCTTCAACAATTTCATCGTCATTTGCATGTTCACCTACACCGCCTGAATTCCGAACAGTATCTACAGCATAAATCCCATCTGCAGGATTCCCTATTGCAAGAGATTTCGCAATCGTATCAGGTTTTACGGGTTTGACAAAATCACTATTTTCTTTATAAGTATTAACAATCGGACCACAACCTTCTGCTTGTGCTACGTGTATTTTCGTCCTCGGTTTGTCAATCAATCCCAACAAATGAAATTCTTTAAGTGCCTTGCCAATTTTTGTAATCAGTGAACCACCAGCAGCAGGCGCAATGATATGGTCGGGGGCTTCCCAACCGAGTTGTTCAATCAATTCAAAGCAGAGCGTCTTTGAACCTTCTGCGTAATACGGACGGATATTGATGTTGACAAACGCCCACGGATAGACACCTGCAATTTCACTACATAGGCGATTCACATCGTCATAGTTGCCCATAATCCCAACCACTGTTGGTGCGTAAACAAGTGAGGCGACCACTTTGCCTAATTCCAGGTCGGCAGGAATAAAAATGTAACAGTTCAGATTAGCAACTGCAGCGTGCGCCGCAACAGCGTTTGCCAAGTTGCCTGTGGATGCACACGATACGGTGTCAAAGTCGAATTCCTTAGATTTACTCAATGCAATTGCTACAACCCGGTCTTTGAAAGACAACGTTGGGTGACACACTGAATCGTCTTTTATATAAATTTCTTTAACACCGAGTGCATCGCCAAGATTTTTCGCCCGGATTAAAGGTGTGAAACCGGAGTTAAGTCCGTCTGTCGGTTCACCATCAATCGGCAATAGGTCAATGTATCGCCATAAACTTTCCGGTCCCTGCTCAATTGAGCTTCTTGAGATTGACTTTTGAATTGCCTCGTAATTGTAATTCACCTCTAATGGACCGAAACAGAACTCGCAAACATGAAGCGGTTCCTTTGGATACTCGCGTTCACATTCGCGACATTTTAAGCCTAAAACTTTTTCCATTTTGCCTCCAAATATTATGATTTCATTAAGATTCTGTGAACACTATTGTTAAAATATGTTTCTCGACAGCAAGTTTCAAACCTTTCAAATTGTTAGGACTATTTCAAATTCATTGTTTCCCGGTTCCAACGCAACACGAATAAAAAGTAAGTGCTTATCTACCCATGTAACAACCTCAGCATTAGAGTTTTCTAATTGTAAACCGATGTGGTTGCCCCAAATCGCTACACCGTAAGGCATCGCTTTAGTAGATTCAATTGCAAAAGTGACATGCAATCGTGAACGTTTCCGATTAGGTCTGAAATTGACTATCTTCGGTAAATGATACTCAATACCGTGAACAGAAGCCCCCTGATGTGAAATCTCACTCCCAAGATTTTCCAAAACCGGAGGGGAGATATAATTTTTCATGTCAACAGGCTCCATTGTCCCTTCAGAAAAGGTGAATTGGCATTTAGAATCGTAATAGAAAAATACCTTTTCCTCTTTTTGATCTGTTGACGTACCCCCATCAGGGAACTGTGCTGACTCTGATTCCATAGATTCAACATTCTCCTGAGAGTCAATTTTAGTAGCAACTATAAATGTAGGTTCAGTCTGTTGGCAATTTGCCCAGTAATCATCAACCATCTCAGAAAGAGGTAACAACTTTGTGCTTTCACTGCTTGCTACATGTGCAAAGTATGTATCCAATCTTTGTAATGTTTCTTGTCCTAACTGCGCAACCTCTAATGCGTTGACATGTTCCACATAGCTAAGCCACCGATTCCAGTTATCATTTTGGACATATAGATCGTAATTCCTTTGTATTGAGTCGTTTATAAGTGATGCCCGAAGATTATCCGCGTTATTGTCAAGATGCGCTGCCGTCCAGTAAGGAATGCCCGCGATACTCCCTGCGGCAGGTGCGCTAAAATTGTGTTGCTCTGCTGAGGGATAAAAAAATCCGAACGGACTACCACGATCAACCTCTGCTACTGAACCGCGTTCGTCCCAACGATAACCCCACAAACCCCGAAATCCAACCTGTTCCAATGCATGAACTAAAACATGATTTTTCCATTCTGCGCCTGCTACGTTTGGGCCAGCCCACTCCAATGCACGCTCCATTTTTTTCGACTCAGTCCTGATATAACGCGGGACCGTTTCGCGCATTTTGACGAGATGTTCCGCGATGATTTCTGATGAAGCGGATGCCATTGAAATATCGATCGGTTCGCTTTCCGTGTTTGGGTCTGGCACAGATTGCCCAGTAAGTTTAGCCCAGTTTGCCTCCCATAACGGCTTGATGTCCAACATCAGCAGCGGTTCGTCTCCAAATTCGTTATGCCACTCTGTCAGATCCTTTGCTAAAAATTGTGCTGAATCAGCAACGATTGCCCACGTAATTGGGATATTGTATTTATGCGCCATTTTTGCTAAAAGACGCATGCCCTCTCGTAGTTGCTGCCGATCTTCAGCTATCGCTGTGCTTACAAGTCCATAATATAACATTTTGAGACTATTCTAAAAAGACGGTAACACCCATATCCGCATACTTTTCACGCGTACTTGGATTACCGTTTCTAAAACAGACAGCCGTTGGGTTTCCTTCCAATTCTTTTACCACATATTGCACGCAGGCATCTACTGTTTGGAGCGCATGATTTGGGTGACCTTCCATACTGAACGTTAAATCTGTGGGGCCAAAGGAGAGACAATCCACACCCGTTTTCGCAAGCCTCCGTGCATGGCTCACCGCCTCAATTGACTCTATCTGCATCCAGAGCATCCCGTAATTATTCCACCAATCTGCATATTCAAGCCGTTCTCTACCTGCCGAATTTTTTCTTGCACCACCACCCCAACTGCGAATGCCCTGCTGTGGGTAATAAAAAGAAGCAACTGCCTCATCTACCGTTGTTTCCAATTCTACTTGCGGCACCTCAATGCCAGAAGGACCAAGGTCAAGATAGTTGCCGATGAGATAGGCGTTGCGTGTATGTTTTATCCGAAAGTTGACCGGAATATCCAACACATCTGCCATATTGCAGAATGCAACAAGTCTGTCTTCGCTGTAAGCCGAATGTTGACTATCCACAGCGACAAAATCGTAACCTCCCTTTTCAACCCTTTCAGCGAGACTGTCGTGGTCTATCGTCATTGAAACAGAGGCTCCAAAAACATGTTCTCCATCGCGAATGCGCTGCTTCAAATTTGTTTCTGACATATCTCCCTCCTAACAACAGGACGAATCTGTGTGCGTTCCAAGTGCTAAATTTCACAAAATTGATATATCTTTTCATTATATCATATTTCCTTGTTCTATGCCAAACATTTGGAATATTTGGCAGGGTTATTTAGTTTTCGGTTTTTCTGTAATATTTTTCACATTTCAATATAAACTATCCAACGGACGATATAACTGAGGAGTGTGCATAAATAATTCCGATTTAAATATGCGTTTAAAGGTAGTAGGCACACGCCGTGTACCGTCCACAAGTTCAAAGAGGCTCAATGAATTGCGCGACGCCAAACCATGCAGAATGCCAAAAGCGCATTCTGCCTTCTATAAATCAAGCGGCACATGGTGCTGTCCCTGTCTGTGTTGATGCGCCAAATAATTATGCCCACCTCTCATATAACTATTAGTAACACTCATCAATTGAAAATTTTTTAAACTAAATAACCCCGCTCCTACACTTCCTCTTTCCTACACAGAGGCCCTTTTTTTTTGCTGCAACAAACTTCGCATCAATGCTACATTCACTCATATTCAGTTGAAAATGTTTAACCCTTGTGGCCACTGCCTTTATCAAAAATAACCGCACACACCTTTTGCATGAGCGATAATCTTCAGTTACATATAAGCATTAATATATTTATCTAAAATTAAGCAATTAAATTGGCTTAAGGTAACCAAATATGCTATAATTATTATGTTATTATATAGTTTACCTTCAATCCTCTTTGTCATTGTCCATATTGATACCAAAAATAGTTGTGAACTGTCAAGGAAAAGTCAGATAAGGTAAAATAATAAGAAAAAAGAGTTGAATAATGAAATAATATTTGGTAACATAATTTATATAACCAAACCAAAATACTCATTAGACTATGGGGTATTCCATATCTAATGTGAATTGGGTATTTTGGTTTGGTTACCAGGGATACCCTACTCTCTTTTATAGGTGAATGAGGTATCCTACAAGAAGTTAACTTAAATATGAATCTTTTACCTATATAGGGAGAAATAACATGATAGTTCTCAACAAAGGCAAAATAATATTATTTACCTTTATCATTTCTATTTTTATATTGTTGACAAAAAAACGTAAATATACTTTGACCATTTTTTTACACTTTCTAATAGTTTTAGGAACATCTTTCGCAGGTTATGCGGATATTGCGCCTGTAAGCGAGCGCACACCACAAGTGCGCGATGCTATTGTCGCAGCAGTGCCAGGTGTGGACGCTGCTGCCGATGTGACCGAAGTACACCTTGCAGCAATTACCAGTCTAAATTTGCGCGGCAAAGGCATTTCTGCGCTAAAAACCAGTGATTTTTCTGGGCTAACCGCGCTTACCAGTCTCAACCTATACAACAACCAACTGAGCAGTCTTCCGGATGGTATCTTTGAAGTGCTAACATCATTGACAACGATACGTTTGGGACGGAACACAGTTGATCCGCTACCGATTACTGTTGCATTAGAGAAAATGGCAGAAGATCAATTCAAAGCGATTGCTCCCACGGGCGCGCCGTTCAACATTGTCCTACCGATTACCGTAAAAAATGGCAGGGCCACTGGCGGTGTGACAACGCTCACAATTCCGCATGGGAGTGTAGAGAGCAATACACTCACGGTTGCCCGCACCGCTGGCACAACCGCACATGTCGCTGTGGATATTGGAACGTTGCCGAGCCTACCTCGTTTTAATCACTACGGTTACGCGCTTGTCAAATCTGATAACCTGCCGCTGATTATCATCCGTGGTGCCAATACGGCACCTGTGTTTAGCGATGGCACAACCGCTATCCGTTCCGTAGCAGAAAATACCGCAAGAGGTGTCAACATCGGTGCTACCGTGTCTGCGACAGATGCGGATAACGACATACTCACCTATACTCTGAGCGGCACCGATGCAGCCTCGTTTGGTATTGACAGCACATCGGGACAGCTGCAGACGAAAGCAGCACTTGACTATGAAACGAAGACATCCTACTCGGTCGCGGTTTCTGTTTCTGATGGCTATGGCGGTAGCGATAGTATCGCTGTGACGATCAATGTCACAGATGTCCACGAGAACCGTGCCCCCGTGTTCACAGATGGTGCCAACACTACGCGCACTATCGCAGAGAACACAGCATCCGGACAACACATTGGCACGGCAGTGACTGCCACGGATGCAGACGGCAACACCTTAGCTTATACCCTCAGCGGCACCGATGCAGCCTCATTTGGTATTGACAGGACCACTGGACAACTCAAAACCAAAGCCCCACTTGACTATGAAACCAAAACTGCCTATACCGTGACTGTCACCGTTTCTGATGGTACTCTCGCTGATACTATCACTGTTACCATCAACGTTACCGATATGGACGAGAACCGTGCTCCCGTGTTCACAGATGGCAACAGTGCAACGCGCACGGTAGCAGAAAATACCACCGCTGGCACTAACATCGGGAATGCTATAACTGCTACTGACCTCGATAATGACACGCTTATCTACACCCTCGGTGGTACAGATGCCTCCTCGTTTAGCATCGTCAGCACATCAGGTCAGCTGCAAACCCGAGCAGCCTTAGACTATGAAACGAAGGCTTCCTATTCAATCACAATTTCCGTCTCAGATGGTAGTTTGACTGACATTATCACAGTTACTATCAATATCACTGATGTCACCGAGAATATTGCACCAGTGTTTACCGAAGGAAACAGCACCACCCGTTCTGTTGCTGAGAATACTGTCGCCGGGACACACATCGGCACTGCAGTTTCCGCAACCGATGCTAACAATGACACACTTATCTATACGCTTAGTGGCACAGATGCAAGTGCATTTAGCATTGATAGCGCCACTGGACGGTTACAAACTAAAGGGGCACTTGACTATGAAACAAAGAAAACCTACACGGTAACAATCACCGTTTCAGATGGAAAACTCACAGATACCATCAACGTCACAATCAATATTACCGATATAGACGAAACTATTCCCAACCGTGCCCCTGTGTTCACAGAAGGGAGTACCACTACTCGCGCTGTCGCAGAGAATACCGCATCCGGACAACACATTGGCACGGCAGTGGCTGCCACGGATGCAGACGGCAACACCTTAGCTTATACCCTCAGCGGCACCGATGCTGCCTCATTTGGTATTGACAGGACCACTGGACAACTCAAAACCAAAGCTCCACTTGATTATGAAACGAAAACATCCTATACCGTGACTGTCACCGTTTCTGATGGCACCCTCACTGATACTATCACTGTTACCATCAATGTCACGGATGTTAATGAAACGCCTACCAACAACGCCCCTGTGTTCACAGAAGGTACCAGTGCTACGCGCTCCATCGCAGAGAATACCGCATCCGGACAACACATTGGCACGGCAGTGGCTGCCACGGA
>JAPPES010000113.1 GCA_028824125.1 Candidatus Poribacteria bacterium | reverse complement strand
TAATCCCGTCAGGAAGCAAGCCCCAGAGGGGCGAAAGGTGTGTCAGATACACACATTACTCACTAAATTGACGCCTATGATGCGGTTGGGAAACCGCACCTACCGAACGCATCGCGTTAATTGGGTATTACTGTAATTTACTACAAGCATGTCTCAATTTTGACACACCTTTTCACTATTTTCGGTTCGGTAAATATCTCACCATACCCCCATAAACTTTCCACATAGTATCTCACCCAATACCCATAAAACTCCACATCACCCACAATCCAGCTTAGTTAAAATAGCAGAATGAATCCGTAATTTTCAAAATGGCATCATTTTTGCTTAGTATAAATTCACAACTGATTTGAAACCAGGCAAAAGAAATATCGTTTTGTATTGCAACACTTTTGTAACAATTATGCATTTTACCAAAATGGTCAATATGCCAGTGAAAGTGTTTTGTAACAGAATTAAAACATAATCTTAATAAAAAATAAGTTAGTCAAATACGTTTGGTCTTACAATTCTATCTATAAAAAATTGAAAATCTTGACATAGACAGAAAAGGTAAGCTGCTCATTAGAGCACCTCACGTAATTATTTTAATTTCAGGGGGCAGAATTGATGTTTAACGTAATCGTTCTTGGTGTTTTATGTGCCTTGATGGGAATTGGTGCTGGGTACTTAATCCTAAACGCTTTTTTTGCGGGAGTCCGACATATCGCCAAACCTCGAATCGCTGATATCAAAAAAGCAACACAAAAAATGCTTGACAACTGACACAGTTCCCACTATTTTATGATATATTGTACAAACTAAGGTAAATGGATGTGACATTTTTTGAGGAGTCAGCACGAGCAGCAATATGCAGTATCAAGACCTCCACTCATGGAATGTCACAACTGAACAAGCGCAGCAACTCCAGAACGAGTTATACAAGCAGGTAGTCCGGATAGATCAGTTTGAAACAATTAAGACGGTCGCCGGTGTAGATATTGGGTTTAAAAATAACACCGCTCTTGCGTCTGTTGTTATCCTTAGTTTTCCTGATTTACTGGTAGTAGACGGTGTGGTTGCTGAAAGTCGTGTCAATTTCCCGTATATACCAGGATATTTATCATTTCGCGAAATACCGCCGCTTCTGGTGGCTTTCGCGCATTTAAAAACAGAACCAGATTTAGTAATAGTAGACGGTCAAGGAATTGCGCATCCAAGACGGTTTGGACTTGCATGTCACTTAGGGCTAATTTTGGATAAACCGACAATTGGATGTGCAAAGTCTCGTTTGTGTGGACAATACACTGAACCGAACAAGGAAAAAGGTGCCTATACAAACCTTTTGGACAAAGACGAGATTATCGGGACTGTTCTCCGAACACGTACAAACGTTAGCGTTGTATACGTATCAATTGGACACCGTATTTCACTTGATTCAGCACGAATGCTAACATTGGCATGTTGCAAAGGATACCGCTTACCCGAAACAACCCGATATGCTCATAAAGCCGCATCTGGCAAAATACCTGAGGGGGTGATATTTGTTCAAGAGGAGAAATAAATATCTAAACAAATGTGTGGAGTATGCTAAAACACAAAACTAAAAACATTACATAGAACGCTTGCCCAAGCACTTTATCACTTAAACTCAAACCCCGTAAAATCATGGACGATAGCAACCCACTACATTGGTCGTTTGACTATAATCATGGTGCACAAAACCCTGACTTTGCACAGATATTGATCAAATTACTTGATGAGCCTGAAGTCAAATCTGCTGCTGATAGCGTAAGCGTGGATACTGAGGATTTTAAAAAGCATGTTTATCAGATTTTGCCGAATTTCTGGCGCGGCTATAAAAGAAGAGATAATCAGGAAGGGGTATTAAGTATTGGAACAGTTATTGTTGAACGCCAGAAGCGCAACGATGATATTTGGAACTATAATGTCCAATACCAAAATACAACGAGTGGCGAAGATTTACGTTTCCAATTCCATTGCCAGAATGAATGCTACCGTCCTCTTTATGGTAGTTGGCGGGTTGATGCTCAAAATAGTTGTAATGACAGATATTCCACGCTGAAGTGGGATGGACGGCTTACCTCAGACGCAGAGATTCTAATTTGCATTAATGGAACAGAAATCACAGCAGGAACAGCTAACAACTCCCTCCCATTGACGTGCAATTGGGCACTTTTCGACGTGATTCCCGCACTTGCTGAAAGGCTGAAAGAGTTAGGTGATAATGTAGATATCGCTTTGCTTGATGACCTTGAGCAACTCAGACCCAAAAACAAACTCGGTTTTCTTGATTCAGTCCACTCCCCAATCCCGCTTGATGGTTATTACCTTTATGGTACAGGCGTTTTGCCATCATATTGGTGGGTTGATGCAAACGGGAACATCATTATTGTTTCCAGTACTTTTGAGACGTTGGTACTTAAAGAGAAGATGGGGGACACTTCATGAACAAACGTCCCAATATTCTCTTCATTAACACTGACCAGCACTCCTGGGACGCCCTATCGGCTTACGGAAATCCGTATCTCCACACACCTAATATCGACCTACTCCACCGAAATGGAACCTCCTTTAAGAAATCGTATTGTACTGACCCTGTCTGCGCTGCTGCACGGTCAAGTTGGGCAACAGGATTATATACATCCGAGACAGGTGTGCCTTTCAACGGTGGACAACTTCACACAAAAATTCCAGATATCGGGCAGATCCTTAGGGCTGGTGGCTATAGGGTATTCCATTGTGGAAAGTGGCATGTTCCCGGCAGAAATGTACGCGAAAGTTTTGAAGTGCTTTATTACGGAGGACACGATATAGGCGCAGGCGGTGCTGCATATTACGATTCAGCATCTACACACGCGGTAGCAGATTTCCTAATGAATTACGATGGTAATGAACCTTTCTATCTGCAAATTGGTTATGTTGATCCGCATGATGTGTGCGAATATCTACACAACCATGAAGAAAAACGTATTCCAAATCCTGTGGAGCAGGGAATTCTTACAGAAGATGAATTGCCTCCATTACCTGAAAACTTTGACTATGATGAACGTGAAACAGTATTACATCGCGTCTGTAGGCGGGTTGATGACGCGCTTATTCATGCACGCATCCTAAAAGCGGTTCGGGATTGGGACGAACTTCAGTGGCGTTATTTCAGGTGGAATTATTATAGATTCATTGAAAAAGTTGATGCAGAAATTGGAAGAGTGCTATCGATGCTGCGGCAAACGTCTTTCTATGATAACACATTAATCCTCTTTAGTGCCGACCACGGTGAAGCGTGCGGAAGCCATCAGATGTTTCAGAAATTTTCGCTTTATGAGGAAAACGTGCGGGTTCCGTTTATTATGGCATGTTTAGGGGAAAACGTTTCTGTTAAGAAGGATCAGTTTGACGAAACGCATTTCGTCTCTGGTGTAGACGTATTTCCGACAATCTGTGATTACGCGGGCATTGACCCTCCTGAAGATGTACAAGGGGTCAGTCTCCGACCTCTTGCTGAAGGGGAAGATGTTGCTTGGCAGGAATATGCTTACATAGAGAGTAATTATTGGGGACGCGCGATTGTCACTGACCAGTATAAATACGTTACAGAATATAAACCAAAAACGGTGGAGGATTTTGTGCCACCCGGTCCAGATTCCGAGCAACTTGGACTTGCACAATTATTTGACAAACACAATGATCCGTGGGAAACGGAAAACCTCGTCAATGCTCCAGAATATCAGGAAATCATTAAGACGTGCCGAGAAAGACTCTTTGCACAAGAAAGTCAACTCAATAGACAACAAATTATACACCGAAGTCCGAAAAGAATTATATCAAATTGGCGTAAACGTTTGCGGGAACATTGGGAACATGGTAAAATAAAATAATAAATCAGGACTCGAAAAGATGATTATACATTCAAAACGATTAAACCGACTACCGCCATACATGTTTGGCAAACTCAAACAGTTGACGCATGAACGGCGGCAACAGGGAATAGATATTATTGATTTGGGGATGGGGAATCCGAATCAACCGACTCCACAACCCATTATTGATAAGCTAACGGAAGCAGCACAAGAACTCCGAAACCACCGTTATTCCGCATCTCGCGGCATATACAATCTGCGAAGGGAAGTTAGCTGGCACTATGAACGCCGATTCGGTGTAGACATTGACCCGAATGAAGAAGCGATCGCTGTCATCGGAACAAAAGAGGGGCTTGGACATCTGGCTTTAGCCTTGCTTGATGATGGCGATTTGGCGATGGTACCGAACCCAACTTTTCCTATTCACATGTATAGCGTTGTGCTTGCAGGCGGAAGCGTGGTGAGTATTCCGCTCTCTGAGGAAAACGATTTTGTTCCCTCCCTTGCAGAAATCACGCGGGATATATGGCCGAGACCGAAAGTGTTGATATTAAGTTTTCCACACAATCCGACTGGCGCAGTCGTAGAGTTAGATTTTTTTGAGGAGGTTGTCCAATTCGCTAAACAACAGGATATGCTGGTAATCCACGATTTAGCTTATGCGGATATCGTTTTCGATGGATATAAGGCACCGAGTTTTCTGCAGGCAAAAGGCGCGAAAGATGTTGGTGTTGAATTTATATCGCTGTCCAAATCGTATAACATGGCAGGATGGCGATGTGGGTTCGCCGCTGGTAACCACGACATCATTGAAGCACTCGCCCGAATTAAAGGATATTACGATTACGGCATTTTTCCTCCGATTCAGATTGCTGCGATTATGGCACTCCGTACACCTGAAGATGTGGTTATGGAAAATGCAGATGTTTATTGCAAGCGCCGTGATGTGCTTGTTGATGGATTAAACCGAATCGGATGGAAAGTGCCGAAACCGCAAGCCTCAATGTTTGTCTGGGCACCGATCCCTGAAGCGTGGCAACATCTCAATTCTTTGGATTTTTCGATGAAACTTCTGAATGAGGCAGAAGTTTGTGTCTCTCCGGGTGCCGGATTTGGACACAACGGTGAGGGGTATATCCGAATTGCGCTGGTAGAAAATGAGGATCGAATCCGTCAGGCAGTACGGCAGATCCGACGAGCTTTGTTTGGTTGATGATCAATCGATATGTATACAAATTATACATATCAGCCTGGATATGTATACAAATTGCGAAAAAGTATACATATTCAGTTGTTCAAGGCGGTGTCGCGTGAGAATAATAGGAGAAATTGATTATGAAAGGGAAAATTCTTGATTTTTCTATTCAGTCCAACTCTGGTGCGATTTCTGGAGATGATGGCGAACGATACAATTTTAGTGGCGCGGATTGGAAAAGTCAGCGTCATCCGACTCGCGGCATGTCTGTTGATTTTGCTACCGAAGACCACCAAGCCAAAGAAATTTACATAGCCGTTGGGAGTTCAACTTTAGGTGAAAAGGACAAAATTCTTGCAGGACTCCTTGCTATTTTCTTGGGAGCATTCGGTATCCACAAATTCTATCTCGGTTACAAAACCCCAGGGATAATTGTTTTAGTCATTAATACCGTTGGACTTGTGTTAACCGTGTTCTTACTATTAATCCCAAATTATGTAGTTTTTGTAATAGGGATTATTGAGGGAATCCTATACTTGGTAAAGTCTGATGAAGAATTTGAACAGACTTACGTCATTGGCCAAAAAGAGTGGTTTTGAAGTACAGACGGTGAAAAATACTTGATAGGCACGATTTGTTACCGCGCCTATCGTGAAAATATCCTATCTCTCTATTCCAATCCCCACTGCTTTTTTGCTTCCTCAAAAGAAATCTTCTGACTTCCTGTATGTGAAATCGGATTTTTACCGACCCACCGTTCATCAATTGGGTGTTCCGCGGGTTGGAACCGGATGTCACAACTGATGCGCCACCGATCCGACAGATTTTTGGTAGAGGTGTGCATCGTGTGCATAGTAAAAACAATCATATCGCCCATCTCAAAATCTGCTGTCTGCCATTCCCCGCCGTATTTTTCACTGATTGCCATAGGGTCGCGTCCAAAATGCCCTGGTGTGCCGTCTTTATCTACATCAGTTTTGCCGTAAGTATCGCGAATACGCGCAAAACTATCCAGACTGTGCGATCCAACAAGTACAGTGAGTGTTCCCATTGTTGCAGGCACATCCCCGAAAGGAATCCAGCAGGTATGCAACTGCTGTGAGCCTCTACCCATATAGACGAAATCAAAATGGGGCCCCGACCAACCATCAGGACGGACAAACCGAAGCCATTTGTAATCAAACGTACGGGTATCGCCACCA
The DNA here is from genome assembly GCA_028824125.1 of Candidatus Poribacteria bacterium. Lineage (GTDB taxonomy): Bacteria > Poribacteria > WGA-4E > WGA-4E > WGA-3G > MSPOR6. The sequence goes on along the minus strand of JAPPES010000113.1, from coordinate 16,954 downwards.
AAGAAGTTTCGGAAAAAGGTAAAGAGTTCATCACCCTCCAAAACAGACAGCACATCGGGATGATGTGTAACAGCAGGTGCGCCCATAGTTCGCCCCGGACTGCCCGGACCGGCGATAGCCTCCATTATTTCAGTGTCCGGCTTAAAAACTTCATCTTTTCCATTACCTTCGGCATATTCAAGGATAGCGCGCCGCGCTGCGATTACCTTGTCCTTGTCAATCAAACCGCGAACCAGTAAGTACCCGTCCTCTGCTATCTGTTGATGCAAGCCTTCTGCCGAATCCACAACAGCATTGCAGTCCCGCAGCACACCGAGATGCGGTCCTGGAAATGCAACTTCGTGATCTCCCACAAAAACGGTTTCAGCCATTATTTCCTCCGATAATTATTGTCTTTTGTGTAATACGTTGAATCAGTTGTGCTACTTCCGAATCTTAGATGATATCTGATTTAGTATTCGTATTTTACCAAAAGTTGATAATTAGTGCAAGAGGATATCCAGGGTTATTTAGTTTTACGAGTTTTCCGTTATTAAGGTTTACTCAAAGTTAATACCCAAGGGCGGTAGGTGCGGTTTCCTAACCGCACCACATCCTGTAAGGAAAGTTACTATAAAGGTTTTTGATCCAAATTCGGTGCGGTTAGGAAACCACACCTACCGTTATGGAATTATAACAGGTGTTAAAAATTCGTCCAAAAAACTGAAAACTAAATAACCCTGGAGGATATCCAATGTGATTGCTGCAGGTTGAAGTAAAGCCAAACGAAATCTTAACGGACAAAATATCTTTGCTCCAGATGAAAATTAAAATAAATTCGGGAATATGGCGAGGTTAGGAAACTTCGCCAGCGTGATGGTGCGGGGATTGTTGTTCATTGAAATGTCCACATAAGCGCCTCACGATACACTTCTATTTCGCGCGGTGACCTCCCACGTTCCCTGACAATATCCATCGGCATCAACCACATAGTAAAACGGATGCAACGCAACACATGGACAGATATGTGTCGGACAAACGTAAACCTCTTGTCCGATTTGTACCGGTGTGTCTTCAGGGATATTGACTGCCCAATGTTCTTCGTGTTGTTTGTCCACTTCAGCGTTATCAATATTTAGGATAATTCCGCGCACGCCATCAGGATCAGCTGCAATTGCTTTGTGTCCTAAATCAAGTGTGATTCGGTTTGGGGTAGGTATGCTAATGACGCGGCTGAGTAGGAGTGCTGCGGGTGTAAAGCCGAGGTCGGGATAATGCGTAGTGTACCCGTAATCATGAAAAACAAAAGTGCCTGGAGATGCTTCTACCCCCGGCGTTTTAGCATAGATAGGAAATGTCGGTGTGCCGCCCATCACAATCAATGGCACGGCAAGTCTTTTAGCAGAAAGCATGTCTTGCATCTTCTCAACTTGTGCAAGACTTTGATTGCAAGAAGCTTCGCGTGCCGTTAAATCTTTGTCGTGGATATGTCCATCGTATACATGCAAGCCCCACGCTTGTAAACTATCTGATTGGTCAATAGATTCGTAAATCTCCACAGCAGCCTCACCAACAGATATACCTGTTCGCTGCATGCCCACATCCAAGTCCAGCATAACTTTAACGCTCAATCCAAGCTTCTCCGCTGCTGTAGAGAGGGCAGTTACTGCTTCTTGATGGTCAACGAGGACTTTGAAATCTGCACTTTGATACCGTTGCTGTAGTGAAAGAAAGCGGTTAATATTAGGACCTACCATTTGGTAAGCGATTAAAATATCCTCTATTCCGTTTTGCGCGAGCATTTCTGCCTCTCGCAATGTGGCACATTTATGCTTGAGGATACCTGCCTCCCGTTCCATCTGGATTATTTCCGCTGTTTTGTGAGTTTTCACATGCGGTCTGAGTTTTGAGACATCCCCATCCACAGTGGCGATAGCGTGCTCTATATTCTGTTGAACCAGTGGGAGATAGACAACAAGTGCAGGACTCGGTATATTTTCAACGTTCTGTATACGATATTTTTTATCCATTTTATTACCTCTTCCTATTTAACCCAAGTTGCTACCTATAAGTTTTTAGACATGGAAACACCGTCTTAAATAAAAATATGCTGATAATTAGCCAATATTTGTAGCGCAAACTGTTAGTTTGCGGACTCATAAGCACAATCTAACAGATTGTGCTACATAAGTAGCAACTTAGGCTATTTAGCGGCCATTGAACCGATTCATTGCTGTTAGAATACCATCTTGGACAAAAGTTTCTATCGCTTCAACTGCGCGTTCAACGGTATGCCCTATCTCAGTTTTTTCTTCACTTGAAAATTCAGAGAGGACGTAATCTGTTAAGCCTCCGACAGGTTCACCGATACCGATCCGTAAACGTGGAAATTCAGTTGTACCGAGGTGATGAATAATAGATTGCATACCTTTCTGCCCGCCGTCACTCCCCTTTTGCCGTATCCGAATTGTCCCGATGTCCAAGTGAATATCATCGTAGATGATACAGAGATCCGTAAGGGGCACCTCAAACCGATTGACAAGGGCAGTAACAGCAAAACCGCTATTGTTCATGTATGTCATGGGTTTAGCAAGGATAATAGGTGAATCGTGCAATGTAACAGGTATTATCAGCGATTTACAAATAGAAGTTACGCGCTTCGTAGAGTCGCTTCCGGTGTTCTGTGCTGATAGCGTTTTGTCATAGATGGCATCAATCACCCGAAAACCAATATTGTGTTTAGTTCGCTCATAGCGCATCCCAGGATTACCGAGGCCGACAATAAGTTTTACAGTTTTATCTGGACGGTTCTGACATTCCATGATTCAATGAGGTTGCTATTCCATTTTAAAACCGCAAGGGTTGGGATAGGTTTAAATGTCCAGCGAGAGTCTCCCTCTCCCTACCATCAATTAGAATCTGAACATGTTTTATATCGTTGGGAAAAGCGTCAAAGACAGTTTTAAGGATGGCAGTAACGGTTAACAATTCAGCTGTTGTTCCACCGATATGTCCGTCTGCGAGATGGTGTGAAAAATCCAAATATGCGGTCTTTTGACTATCTATATAAACTTCGTTAAGTAACGTTCCCCGTGGGATAGGATTTCTGTAGTCCGGGGGTGTTTCTTGAACAAGCACTGAAACTATCTGCCTCAACCGTTCGGTTGGTTCTGGATAGAGCCGAAGTTCGGTTTTAACAGGTGTAATTTCCAGTGATGTTGGGTTTAATAGGAATATGTTTATCTGTTCAGGTGCCGGTAAGACATCTGTGGGATTTGGCGCGTCGGGCAACTTCGGCGGAGCATCTACAATCCTTATTCGCTTTGAATGGGAAATTAGCACAAGTGTAACAGCAAGACAGATTATGAGGGCAACCAAAGTAATACCCCATATCACAAAGAGTCTTGAGTGGACTATTTTTCGGAAATACTGCACGGTTTTGCTCCAATAGATTACTTATCCCTCTGTTCTTACTGTTAAAAAATGAGATATGACTTACAAGAAAATGCGCATCAGTTGGTTAGGATATTTCTTAGAGTCCATTTGGATTGGCTGATTGATTAACAGAAACAGAATAAATCTGAATGGCGCGGACAATGGTCTCCGCTACCTGGACGATGTGGTCCGGGTTAGATAGCCGAGTAGCATCATCTACATTTGATAGGTAACCGAGTTCTAACAGAATTGCGGGCATGTAGACATCTGCTAAGGTTATTATCGGAAATTCAGAGATAACAATTGGGTCTTCTGCCAAAAAATTCAATTCTTTCTGAAGGACAGATGCAAAATTCTGGCTCTGCTTTAAAAAATTGGCTTGGGTAAGAATATTGAGACGTTTTTTTCCAAAAACCGGTATTGGAGTAGCTTTAACTCGGAGTTGCCCGTTTGGATTATTGATGTAAAGACGCATTCCCTTGTGATTAGGGGAAAACGAAGCGTTGCAATGTAGGCTAAGGAACAATTGACCCTGATTCCGATTGGTGGTTTGGACACGTTGAATCCGCGATTTTTTGACATCTTGGTCGCGGGTCAGACGGATTGAAAGTCCCTGTTGATTACCGAGTCTTTGGATCTCTTTTCCAACAGCCAGAACAACATCCTTTTCAGTAACCCCATTTTGACTTTTACAGCCGAAGTCGTCCTCTCCTCCATGGCCGGGGTCAATTATGATTACCCACTCGTGAGTGTCATCAGTTGTTTCGGGTGCCCATACAGTTTTCGGTATTATCCGAACCCGTTGAAGGGTACGGTTGTATAGTACCTCAACATCATCAAGGCGTGGCAGGACCTTTTGAAAAAATTCAATAGGCAACATAGGTTGCCCTTGAATTACACGTGGGGGTGAGTTGAGGATGAGAGGCTCTTTTCCAGAATCAATATTGACTGCGGTCTCTCCCATCTGTAATCGGAGTTCTTTGCCCTTAGTTTTCAAGGTAAGTTGTTTTTTAGGATGATGGTATGGGTGCGTCATCTCCGGATCAAAGACAATTTTGAGTGTTTCAACAGGGAAGTAAATTATTCCTTGATGAAGCGTGAATTCTACATCCGTGAGAGTTTTACTTTCACCATCAACAAAACGCACGGTGGATGCTTGTGCAATACCGTGCGTTGTAAAGACTAATATGACAATGAACAGTAAGGGGAGTATGGTTTCAAATGGGCGTAACCACATGTTTTAAGTTATTCCGCGTCTTCGTCATTACCGCGTCTGCGTGAAATTACCTCAGGTTCGGTGCGTTCTTCGGCGGCATCATCTTCAGCATCACCTTCCGCAGCTTCGCCTTCCTCACCTTCTTCGCCTTCTTCACCTTCTTCAGGTTCTACCACTTCTTCAATTTGGACACGCGGCTGACTGACAGAGACTATCATTCTTTGAAGATCATCTAATACTTCAACTTCATCAGCGAGTTCTATGTTTTGGACATAGATGATGTCGCCTATCTCTAAGTTGGTCACGTCTACAGTAATTTCATTTGGCATCAGTGCGGGTAGACAATTAAGTGTTAGGGCACGGAGTGGAAATTCAATCACACCACCTTCCTGTATCCCAGCAGGTGTTCCTACTAAAACTATCGGGACAGTTGATGTCACCGGTTCATCTAAAGAGATCCGAATGAAATCTGCATGGAGCAAGACTCGCTTTTCAACTGGATCCCGTTGAATTTCTTTGATAATGGCAGGCTCGGGATTACCTTCGGTGATTTCCATATTAACGATAACGTTTTCACCATAAGTTCTAAGGAATTGTTTAAACGCCCGCTCATTGATTTGCAGGGCAACGGTATCCTGTTTGCGTCCATACAGCACAGCAGGCACATCACCTGCTCGTCTAACTGCTCTTGCGTTTTTCTTGCCGAAACTGCTACGTTGTTGAACATCTAATTTTGCTTGCTGCATTTTGCTCTTCTAAACCTTTTCTTTGAAAATAAAACAGGGCGGGTAGGATTCGAACCTACGCATGCAGGTTCCAAAGACCTGTGCCTTACCGCTTGGCCACCGCCCTTCAATTATTGAATACGCACACCAACAGAATTAGTTACTGTAGTTGTGCAAAAACTGACGCTGTTTTTGAAGAATGATTCGCACTGCTGCGCTGCCGTGATGTTTTCCATCAAAGCAAACAACGTAGCTCCACTTCCCGACATGAGGGCACCGTAGCACCCCATCTGTGTAGACAACTGCGTTTTTAGCACAGCTAATTCGGGATGTTTAAAAAAAACTGGTACTTCAAGAAGGTTGTACAAATTTTTTCCTATGCCGACTAAATCACTCTTCTCCACACAAGTCCTTATAATTATACTTTCATTTTTTCGCTTTGTCAAGGTAATATCTAAATTTTTGAATATATCGGCAGTTGAAATAGCGGTACCTGTATTGATAAGAACAAGTGGGACCTCAGATAACGCGGGTAATGTGGTTAAAATATTTCCTATACCGGTGCCGAAAGATGCGCCGCCATGCAAGCAGAATGGCACATCTGCCCCTAATTGCGCGCCGATTTCCATGAGTGCATTTTCTGACACCCCTAATTTATACAGTTCATTTACACCGTGAAGAACGGCAGCTGCATTGGCACTGCCACCTGCTAATCCAGCTGCTACGGGAATCCGTTTGTGAATCTGTATCTCCAGTCCCCCGAATCCATCAACGACATCGCTTAGAGATTGCGCCGCACGATAGGCGAGGTTTCGGGAATCGGATGGGACATCGGGATGGTCACAATGAACTGTAATCCCCATCTTTGAGCGTTCACGAAGAAGCACCTCATCATGCAAACCGATTGAATGAAAAACGGTTTCAAGGTTGTGATACCCATCTTCCCGTTTGCCGACAACGTCCAGATAAAGGTTGATCTTGGCATGGGCGCGAACCCGTAACGTTTTGGGCTTGTTCATTCAGAAACATCTGTCTCCTCAAGTTCCGAAAACGGCATAATTTTCATACCTTCAGTCAGAAACGGTTCAAAATCAAATTTACTGTCCGGAATTTCAACGTTCAGTTGGACTTTTGTCATTTTCACAACAACGCGCGTTTTTTCAAGCGGCCGTTTTATTTCTACCTTGTGAGGTCTTAGGATGCCGTCAACTTCACGATAATCTTCAAAAACGACACTTTGTTGCAACACATTGTCTTTGTCATTGATATGCCACTCTGTCACACGTGGCTCACCTTCTTTTACAAGAAGCGTGATAGTCTCTGTGTGTCCATCTTCAACACCGGGGCGGGTAACGACAAACTTCTGCCCAGAATTCGTGATTTTTAACTTTTCGATACGTCCATCAAGAAACGGATTTGCAAAGATTGCACTGAGCACATCAGAAACACGTAGATCAATACCGAAGATTTTTTGCAAGATACCGTCAGATAACTCACCTGAATACCCTTCTCGTTCATCAGGTAAAACAAGTAGGAATTGATCTCGGTTTGCAATTGCAATCCCTTTTGTATCGTTGAACGCCCCTAAGGCTTGAATATGTAGGAGTTCACCGCCATCCTCAGATTTCTTATACCATAGTAATTCGCGGAGTTCTTCAGGTTTGCGATCTGCTTCCTGAATCGTGACCATCATTTTGGTAGTTTTTAAGGAATCGGTTAGGTAGTATCTCTCTTGAAGCGTTTCTAAATGTGGAGCAAATTGTGACATTTCTACAGGCAGCGGGTTAATGTCAGAGGTTTTAACGCTACAACCGATAATTGTTATCAACACTAAGAGGAACAAAGGAAAACTGGTAATAAGACGCTTTCTCATTTAGAAGACCTCTGACATCGATTTTTCAACGATATTTACCGCTTCTTCAACATGATTGGCATTGATATTGAGCGGCGGCAAAAATCGGAGGACATAATCGTTGGTACAGATCGTGACTAACCCGTTTTCAATGCATTTGGCTGCAAGCGGTTTGGCATCCTCTTCCATCACAAGTCCGCGTAATAAACCTTTGCCGCGGACCTCTTTGATTGGATACTCGCCCTTGAGTTCCATAAGTCCACCTGCAAGATAGTTTCCCATTTTAACGGCATTCACAGCAAGATTTTCTTCAAGAATAGTTTCTATCGTTGCTACTGCTGCAGCGGAGGATAAGAAGTTACCACCGAATGTCGCGGCGTGAGTGCCTGGAACAAAACTTTCGGCTACGTGTTGTTTTGCCAACATTGCACCGATTGGAACACCGCTACCGAGAGCCTTTGCCATTGTAATCACATCAGGCACAACGCCGTAGCTTTGATAGCCAAAAAATGTCCCTAACCTACCCATCGCTGTTTGCACTTCGTCAAAGATAAGGAGCAGATTGTGTTCATCACAAAGTTCTCGTAATCCTTGTAAATAACCATCGCTTGGAATATTCACGCCGCCCTCGGACTGAATCGGCTCAACTAAAATAGCACAAGTTTTTTCACTGATAGCTGCTTCGGTTGCATCAAGGTCGTCAAATGGAACGTATTTAAAGCCTTCAAGCATCGGTTCAAACCCTACGTGATATTTCGTCTGTGCTGTGGCAGTAATCGTTGCCATTGTTCTGCCATGAAACGAATTATCCATTGTGATGATTTCGTAGGAGTCTTTTCTTCCACTGTCTTTGGCAAATTTTCGCGCTATTTTAATCGCTGCTTCATTCGCCTCCGCACCACTATTACAGAAGAAACACTGGTCCATATCCGAGTTTTCAATCAGTAGTTTTGCTAATTCTGCCTGTGGTTGTATGTAGTAGAGGTTAGAGGTGTGCAGCAGATTGCCTGCTTGCTCACGAATTGCGGCGACAACTTTGGGGTGCGCATGTCCTAACCCGTTGACTGCTAACCCTCCTAAAAAATCGAGATATTTTTTACCTTCTGCATCCCATAGATAGGGTCCTTCACCCTTAACGAATGCAAGACTTCTGTCACCGTAAGTGTTAATAATATATTTTGTTGCCGTTGCTTTTATGTCAGTTGTTTTCATAAATGATTCTCCTTGTTGATTCTGATAGTTGTGATTTAAAACAGCACCTAAAATCTATAATTACGCATGTTTAAATTCTACAAGGTCTTGTCGCCTAATTCAAGCAAGAGTTGCTTTCGCATCAATACCATAGATGAGGACAGGAATGTCAATGTCAGCAACACCACGTTGTTCTAAATCCCACACGAACTGCTCAAAATATGAAACGCCGGTAGACATCTCATCAGCAAAAGACTTTATAGGAACAATCTCAATCCCTACATCAATATAGCCCAGATTATGAAAAATAGTCATTTTTGCACAAACGTTGTAAACCATAAACGCGTATTTTCCAAACTGGATCTCTACCCCAAGCCCCTCTTTTAAAAAATCCATTTCTCGATATGCAGATTGGCGCATAGGTTTTGGTGTATGTCCAGGTAGATAGTAGTTTGTTGGATAATTACATTTTACGCGTTTCTTTTCCCATCCTTTAGACACAAAGCCTTCAGCAAAAACGCGATTAAGGTCCTTAGGACTATACAACATTTTACCCGGCATTGTGATCTCTTTGCTTTTTTTAGTTTTACACTGTGAAGCATCAACAGATGCAATCACATCCTCAACTTCTTGTAACAGGTGAGGGTATTCCTTTTGAATAGCATTTCCACCGTTGAAGGAATACTCAGCAGCAATAATCATGATCACCTATTTCCATTCCAGAGGCAGCTGCGCCACACGTTCTTTTCCTGATGGCTCGTGAATAGGTCTACCAAGAGGGCGTAGCGGCAATTCCCCATCCGCAAACTTCTGTATCCGTTCACGCGTAATCGTAATATAGTTTGAATCAAGTTCTGCGGCAATTGCTTTGCGGTCATGCTGTAAGGCAGCGATAATCGTCGAGCCAACACCACAATACGGGTCAAAAACGACTCCCTCAGGCTGCGTGAGTGCTAACACGCATCGCTGAACTAATTCCACAGGAAACTGGCACGGATGTTCGGTTTTTTCTGGATGGTTCGCTTTCACGTTTGGAATATCCCATACGCCATCCTCCCAGTCATGTGTGACTATATCCCAAATATCGGATGGGTTTTTGCCGAGCGGATTTCCTGAAAGTTGACCGCGTTTTGGCCCTTTGAAATGGCGTTTACCTGGGTATTTAGATGGAACACGTACCGGATCAAGATTGAAAATGTATTCATCGCTTTTGGAAAACCATAGAATGACCTCATACCGACCCGAAAACCGATTTTTGCAGTGCAAACCGTGATTAAATCGCCAGATGATCCTATTACGTAATTTTAAGCCGAACCGTTTAAAAATTTCATAAAAGTAAATATCAAGCGGGAAGACCTCGCCCTTCTCAACATAATTGCCTACCTGCCAGCAAAGATTTCCAGTGTCGGCAAGCACCCGAACGAGTTCGACTATTACAGGTTCCTGATTTTTAAGATATGCCTGCAAGGACATTTTTTTCTCATATTTTTTGCCTACATTGTATGGTGGGGAAGTAATAACCAAATCCACCGAACTTGATGGAATGTCCTTTAGTAAATCACTACAATTCCCATCAAACAGGACAACGTCCACGTTGGCACCATAGCAATTTGAAATTGAAATCTGACGTTTCGCAAAGTCAAAAGTCTCTTTTATTATATTCATCCTGAAGTCTCCTTTGTGCTCAACGCGGAAATTTACTCTACTGCTTCGTCAACATATTATTGTCCATCGCGATTAGGAGATTGCTCGGACAGAAGATGTGTCAATATATTTTATAATTTACTATGATTAAGCATTTTCTTTAAAATAACAATACGGTTGCTGTTTGTGCCTTTGCTGTTATTGGAAACGCCCCAACAATTTGCCGTTTTCGTAAAGTGCTGCGCGTTAATCATCAATTTTTCAGGCACAAATCCAGCATCCAGAGCTGCTTTTGCAACAGCATTTTCTAACAAGACTGCACCCTTCCGAACCTCTCCTACCTCAAAAGCGATTCTGCCTGTTCGCTTTAATATCCGATGCAGTTCCATAAAAACATCTGTCATCCGAGAAACCCAATCCTTCAACGATTTTATTTGCCAGATTTTACCCGCTTCAATTTCTATATCACAAAACCACATCCGTAACCAGTTGTCTTGTTCATAGTCAACAGTATCAAGAAAGGGAGGTGAAGTGACAACTAAATCAATCGATTCGTCCACGATTTGAGGTGTGTCATCAGCAGATTCGGTGAATAGGACAGCATCGTTCCGCCAAAAATGATCAGGAAGACTATGACGTAACAACTGCTTAGATTTGCGGTGTATTAACTCCTTTGTATTTCGGTATTCTGGTGACTGATTCCGTTTTTCATTAATTTTCCTTTGGGAAGTAACCGAGGCTGCGAGATTTGGCGGAAGGGTAAAGACAGAGAAGAAACCGGTAGAATGTCCTGTGAGACGGCTACACGCTACCATCTGTAGCCATGCATCAACCGTATCGAGTTGTTCCTGTTGGAAATAGGTTCTCCATCCGTAAATTTCCCTGAGTGTCCCTTCGTGGAAAAAGACTAATAGGTCAGGATCAATTTCAGTATCATTTGATAGGTCAACCTCATATAATCTCTTTTCAATATCCAGTAACGTAGGCGGATTAAGACGGGGAGATGTAAGGATTATTGACAGAGGATTTATATCATTGCCAATCGCCCTATGTCCGTGAAGCTGCGCCTCTATTAGCGTTGTTCCACGTCCCATAAACGGATCGTAAACGACAGATTCTGGTTCGCAAAACTTTTGAATAAAATATGCTGGTAATTGCGGTTTGTAACAGGCACGATATGAAATCTCGTGGATAGAGTGACCAGCACGTTGTTTTGCTGTCCAAAATTCGTCCGCTTCCGCAGGTACAGAAGCCAAAAAACTTTTAGGTTGGTGAAAATCAAAGGCTAATTGCATTGTCGCCATAAAATTCTATCTATATATTTGCTTCAAAAAAGGTTCTCTCATTAAAAATAATTGACTTTTTTAATTCGGATTGTTCTTTTCCCCAAATCACATCCAAATCCTGAGTACACGCGTAATCCTTGAAAAAGCGCGAGACATCGTCTGATTCTCTCTGTTCTGCAAGTCTGTTTTGAATGAGTTCTACGTTGAATGCGTCAAGTTCAATGCCTATTGATTTTCGTGCCAATTGCTCTGACACTACCAATGTTGTCCCAGAACCTGCAAACGGATCAAGGACGACATCACCGGGATTTGTAGAAGAGAGGATAATCCGAAGAAGGAGTTGGATAGGAGTTTGCTGTTTGTGTAAGCGATTTCCCTCTGCATCGCGCAGTGCTTCATCGCCTGCAAAATAGCCTGATGTTAACTCGCGAATATCATCCCAGACATCGGTAACGAACATACCGTTTTCACGCGTGTACTTGTAATCTGCTGGCAGTGGCGGATCAATACGTAGACGATTGAAAACGCGGGGTGTTTTGCCTTTTGTTGCAAACCCAATTATTTGATAGTGTTTTCCAAATCGCTTCATCCCTGGAACTGCAGAGGTTTTCTTTTTCCAGACAATCAGATTTTGAAAAGTCCACCCACTATCGCGTAAGCATTGCAAAACGAATTCTGTATTTTTTTCGCGTTGCATGAAATAGATAGCACCACCATCGGAAGTCAACGCATAGATTTTTGAACATATCTCTTGCATCCATTCCCAATACTCTTCAGGCGGCAGGTTATCATCCCATTGATTGTATGCTTTATCTTGATTGAAAGGCGGATCAAGAAAGGATAGGTCTATCTTTGAGACAAAGTTACTGGTATCCAAAGCTGTTGTGCAACTATCATGGAGCACAATATAGTTTTTGCTAAATGCGTTTTCCATGGGGCTATATTCCCATATTAATGGAGTTCAGAGCAAAAGTCATCTGGACGTGTTTTAGCACAATCAATCTTTAGTTTTACAGATTGCTGGCTAAACCGTATAATTTTTTATAATCTCTTCATCCAGATTTTCTAAAACATCTTTAGCATCGCGTTGTATCGGTTTCTCTTTTTTCACTTCCGCCTCAAGGAAACCGTTTTCTTCAATGACTTTCTCCTCAACATAGATGGGCACTTCACATCGGATAGCAAGGGCGAGGGCGTCACTCGGTCGCGAATCTATATCGTATTCTTGCCCGTTCACTTCAAGTTTTACTTGGGCAAAAAAGGTTTGTTTTTCAACCGCACTGATACAGATAGAAATTACCTCACCAGAAATCGCGTCAATAACGTTCTTCAGCAGGTCATGTGTCATCGGGCGTGGCAGCTCAACTTTTTTCAAACGGTACTCTATAGCTGATGCCTCTGCTTCGCCTATCCATATTAACAATATCCGTTTAGATTCGGCTTCTTTTTCTTTTAAGACGACAACCGGTGCGCCTGCGTTTTGATCAAAGAACAGAAATTCAATCTTAACTTCTACCATGTTATTTCTCCTTTTCAAGGAAACCGTTTTCTTCAATGACTTTCTCCTCAACATAGATCGGCACTTCACATCGGATTGCGAGGGCAAGCGCGTCGCTCGGTCGAGAATCTATGTTGAGGTCTTGAATGTTGGATTTGAGTTTAACTTTAGCATAAAAGGTTTGCTTTTCAAACGCATTGATATAGATACCCGTTACCGTCGCCGAGAGCGCATCAACGATATTTTTGAGCAGATCGTGAGTCATTGGACGGGGAAAAGAGATATTTTCTAAACCTGCTTTGATTGCGGACGCTTCACTTTCACCGATCCATATCAACAATTTTCGTTTCGGATCACTGTCTATCTCTTCCAAAATGACTACTGGTGCCTCATTGTTATCTGTTCTGATGTTGTCGATTTTAACTTCAACCATAGTTCTCCCCTTTTGTGTTAGAAGATTACACTGGTAATTAGGTTTGCGACGTAAATTATCTATATTAACCTAAGTTGTCACATAGTAGCACAATCTGTCCGAAGATTATTTTATTAATTGGGTAATGTGGCAAGGTTAGGAAGAAATCAACGGTATGAATGCCATTTAGGCATTCCCCGCCTCGCCAGCAGAGATGTGCACCTGCTGTTGGCGAGGTTTCCTAACCTCGCTAAATTATCCAATTTATTTTTTAATCTTCATACAGTTTGCGCTATAAAATTTACTCAGAAACAGGAGCAGACTCGGGTTCAGAATCAGATTCCGAATCAGAGACGGGATTTCGGTTTAATCCCTTTGCATAATCCTGAATTGTCTGTCCAATCTTTGCTGTATCAATACCGCTAAAGTTTACAAGTTCCTTGAGGAGTGGCATTGCTGCGCCAGCATTGATGATAGACCCAAGAATTCGGTTCATGCTACCAGAACTACCATTACCACCGCCATTACCGCCTAAGTCAAGCACGCGAATACTTTCGATGCGCTCGGCGGGTTTCATCAACTCATTTGTGACTTCAGGCAGTGCTTCTACGAGTGCAAGCACAGCATCACTGACAAGCACCTGCGGCTCAGCCTGATTTTTAGCGGTTATTAATGCTTCCTCACCGTCTGCCTCAGCTCTTGCCTCTACAAGGAGTGCCTCTGCAAGGATTTTTGTAGCCTCAGCCTTGACCTGCGCTGCTTCAAATTCCGCTTTTGCGGTTTCAATAATAGTATACACTTCCGCGTCAGCGGTCTTTTCTTTGGCAATTCTTTCTTCGTCCGCTTCCTGTTCGGCACGAATCAGTTCTACTTTGCTTTCACGTTCCGCTTTTTCAATTGCTTCAGCTGTATCAACTGCAGCTTCAGCCCGTGCTTTTTCGGCTGAAATTTCCAAAAGCTCAATGAGAGCAGCCTCACGTTCTTTTTCCTTAATGGAAACCAAAATAGTGTTTTCTGCCTCAGCTTCTTTTTCTTCACGTTCTTTGTCTAACAGAATAATTTTGCGTTCGATGTCCGTCTCTTTGACAGTTGCCTCTTGGTCAATTTTAGCTTTTTCTATAGTTAGGTTCCGTTGAATTTCTGCCTCTTCAACCGTTTGCTGTTGCTGAACACGAGCGATTTCGACAGCCTGTTTTTGTGAGATTTCACTTTCCTCAACTTGTCGTACCTGTTCAATACGTTCCATCTCAATTTTTTGAGTCTGTGCGATTTCAGCGGATTTTACAGCCTGTTCCTGTTTAATACGTGCTTCCTCAACCGCTTGCAGCTGTTCAAACTTATGTGCCTCAACCGCGCGTTCCTGTTCAGCCTTATTGGTAGCAATTTCCTTGCGCTGTTCTTCTTGTGCGAATTCAAGGCGCTGTTCAACTTCTAAAGCTTTTGTTTCTGTCTCCTCTTCTTTTTGCTTAATCTCAAGCTCTGCAAGGAGACGATCTTCTTCACGTCTAACCTTGTTTTCATGCTCAATCTTGGCGGTTTCAGTCTGCCTCTCTTCTACTTCCTGCTTGATCGTCATAATTGCAACGACATCAAATCGGTTGTTTTCATCAAGTGCCTCAAGAGGTGTCTGGTCAAGATTAGTAACAGCCACGGTTTCAAGTTTAAAACCGTTTTGCTCAAGGTCCTCAAGACATGCTTCTTGAACTTGGTCGGAGAATTCCTGGCGTTTTTCGTGAAGTTCCTGCAAGTCCATAGTCGCAGCGACACTTCTTAGCACGCCAACCAATTTACCTTCCAGCAATGCATTGACTGCCTGCGGTGTTAAAGTTTTATCACCGAGACTGGCTACAGCTTTCAGCACGTCTTGTTCATTCGGTTCAATTTTTACATAGAACTCCGCTTGGATGTCAACCCGTAAGCTGTCCTTAGTAATTAAGGCTGCTTGTCCCTCCCGTTCAACAGGAAGTTGTAACGTATTTAAAGAAATGATCTGCGTCACATTTGTGATCGGATTAACGAGTGTTCCGCCAAATACGACACGTTTTTTACTGCCCCCTGAGATCACTAATGCTGCATCAGCTGGGGCTTTTTTGTAGAAAGATTTGTAAATTAAGACAAAAATAACAAACAAGGCAATAAGACTGCCCACAATAAGCACAAATAGTTGTTGTCCTTCCATTTTTCATATCTCCTTTACTAACAGTATTCGGTTAATATTAGCATTCGCGGATTTACGACAATTCCGCTTCCACTGGTTTTACATCAAAAATCCGTTTTTCGGAATCATAGTTTACAAGAATTACAGTATCACCCTTTACTGGATTTGGTTCATCGGGGTTGATGCGACATTTTACTGTTAATGTATGTCCATCTGGAACTTCGACTCTTGCGGTGCCAAAGGTTGTCGTTATTTGACCACTGATGACTCTGCCCCGCAACCCAAGTAGGTGAATATCCTTTGTAGGCGGATCACTTTCAGGAAAAATCTTTGAGAGTGTCAGCGAGAGGTAGCGAGTACCTAAAACACTACATACAAACGCAGCCGAACAAGATACCCAAAAGAATATGCTTGGGGCAGCTTCAACACCCAGGATTTCATTGGCAATTAAACCGGTGAACCCCCACGTCGTGAACAGCGTCATCACCACAACCATAAAGGGAACTCTTCCCACATTCAGGAATCCTAATACATCAACGAAAATGTTACCGCCTATGTCGGAAGCCGTGCTTATATCTGTGTCAGCATCAACGTCTGCATCTACATCCATATCAGCATCTACATCCATATCTACATCGGCGTCAACGTCAAAGTCCACATCCGCATCTACATCAAAGTCTACATCAGCATCAACGTCAAAGTCAACGTCTGCATCTACATCCATATCCACATCCGCATCTACATCGGCATCCCCACCAAAACTCAGTCCGCCGAGGATGAGCCGGAAAATTGCGAACAGGAACACGACAGCAAGTGGTGCAGTAAACCACACATTATATGTTACGGTTAGGTAAGTCCAAAAACCCATATTTACCTCCGTATCTGTTTAGTGATAAATTGATGGGCGCGCCGCGCCTCACGAAAACTCATGTTGTCAATCCAAAAACTATTACGTTTGACATCAATTTCAAGCCGCGCTTGCCCAAAAATCCGATGTTTCAAAAATCGGACGAGTTTCACAGTGCGAATCTCGCTAAAAAACACATTACATCGGATATTGGCGTAAGAAATAGCGAGACTTCCCATATATCTTTCGTTTAAGATAAGCACCCTTAACGTAGTAATCAGAACAAAATCAGGGTGCAGCAACGAGGAACGTCCGAGGGCACATAAACGGATCTCCTCATTCGGCTGTAGTTCCGCTTTGGCAATCCGTTGAACGCGGATCGGCAGATTTTCAAAATCAGCCATCGTTCTTCGTCCTCTTATATTGAGACATCTATCAGCGGAAAGATAGTAAAAAATTCACTTTTTTAGATCTTATGGCAAATGTATGCGGAAAAAATCAAAATATAGACTGAATATGCTACTACAAACGACACAATACGAACAAGCTAATTTATTAGACTCAACGTGAACTCGGTCCAAGCAATTTTTGTAGAGCAAACTTTAGTTTGCGTCACACGGATGCACAAACTTTAGTTTGTGCTACAAGCAGAATATGCCAAATCAACGGTATGAATGCGCGTATGGCATTCCCCGTATGGTATTCGCCATG
>JAPPES010000070.1 GCA_028824125.1 Candidatus Poribacteria bacterium | reverse complement strand
GCTATTCACAACACGCAAGCCAATCTTAATCCTGGATAATTGGCGAAGGTATTGTCATAATCAAATATAATAATATTAATAAAAGGTGGGTGTTCATCTATGATTGCTTCCATGTCGTCTACGATTGGCGTGTATCTACCATAAATTGCTTCTAAGGCTGCTGCATATTTATCATAAAAACCCGCATTACTGTCCGTTTCATTAATATGATGGATCACCGCATTTCCGTCTGCATCAGTTTCATAGGTAAATGTCTTTCTTTCAAACCCGTGATTTTCCATCAATTCAGCGAATGCAAGCTGTGCGTTATTAATCATCTCATTTAGTGTTGCATCTATGTCTGGTGGCTTTTGGTCAATGGGAGCCATATAATACAGCCTTACGATATACTCAGGCGAAGTATCTTGCGCAAAACTGTTTGGCACGAACGCAAACATAGCAAAAATGTGTAGTGTAAGTGTGAGACATAGTGTCGTTTTCATGAGTTCGTTTTCCTTTATTGTAGATTGTTTATCATCTATGGCTGCTTGCCAGAGATTTTGGGTTTATTTAGGGACAGATAAGTCACAGAAACCAGGTCCTATAGTGCTATAGGTCTCATTTACCTTGAATCAACTTAAACTTATGCGCAGCCTCTTCCAAACCGACAAAACGACTATAAATCGCCACATGGCTGAGCTTACCTTCCCAATTTCTACCACCACTTGCCTCATCGCCGAAGAGGAGCGGATATAACTCCCAATTACTGAAATCTCCCTGCGTACCGTTGCTAACATGGACAAGTTCACCGTTAATATAGCAGTAGACGTTTCCGTCAAAATAACTAACGATGACGTGTGTCGGTTTTCCCGATTCAATTCTGCCGAAGGTAAATTCGCCTCCAAGACCATTTTCGCCGGTGCGCGGTGTACGAATCCGCATCGCAAAACGGTTGCCATCTTGTCCAAGGGTAAAGTTGCGATGGGTAATATCCTTTGAAAATGAGATAATACGCGCAGGACCGCTCTGATTGAGATTATCTGTGGTAACAAGACATTCAAGTGTTAATTGATTACTTTTCTTGCATGCTGCGAGAAGTGTCTCATTCACACTCTTAGCGAGGAACGCGCCACCTGTCAAGTCCATTTGCCCATCTTGGATAATTGACGCATCGTCCCGCGGTTCAATTTCACGACTGCCTTCAAGCGTGCCGTGCCAAACAAATACAAGTCCATCGCGTGAACCGGGAAATTCTGTGTGCGTGCCGATGTCAGCAGGTGCTTCCGGTAACACATTAATGGTTAGGGCTGCTGTTGACGATATGCCCTCCGCGTCTGTCACTGTGAGTATCACGGTATATTGTCCAAGTTTTTCGTAGACGTGTTTCGGGTTTGATTCATCGGATGTTGTGCCATCGCCAAAATTCCAGTGCTGTGTCAAATCACCTGCTGCCGAAAAGGCGACTGTAAGCGGTGCGCTGCCTTGCATCACATCTGCAGACGCTTTTGCTTCAGGACGAAGTTTTTCACCTGGGGCATAAGGTGTAAAGCGGTATGCAAAATCACTATGTAGTGAAGTGAACGTATATTCTCCAGGCTGTGCTGTCCCGATAGGTAATATCTCCATGTTCCACGTATCAATGCCATCAATTTTATACGGTTGGTCTCCGTGCAGTTGTATCGTGATCGTCTGCGGCTGGATAGTATAAGCAAGGTAATATTCTCCCTGTTTTGCAAGGACATATCGTCCCTTATCATCACCAACCGGTTCAAGTGTATCAAATGGCGGCGCATCTGCCATGAAATCTTTGAGAAATGCTATCCGAGGTGGACTTTCACCGTGTAGTACACCTCCCTTTGCCCACCACAGCAGGTCTTCAGGATGTTTGTATGTTTCGCCATGCCCAACATAGCAGCCTGATACGGTGCCAGCCCAAAAGTTTTGCACCATCTGTTGAGCAGAGATGTTTCCCCACCCTTGCGGGACATCCCCTTCATAGCGGCACTCGTCATAGATAACAGGTTTTCCATATTGGCTGCGATAACGGATACCTTGCGCCATATTGGAGGTTTGGATACTGGTGTGCGTCACCCAAGGTTTACTGTGGTCATACCAACCTCTACAGTTATGGATACCACGTAAACGTTGATACGGGTCATGGTCGCGGATAATCTCGAAAAAGCGATCCCAGTCTGATTCTTCTTTTGCAGGCATGATGTCATATTCATTTGCAAGGGACCACCAGACGTTGCGGAAAGCAGCTAAACGTGCAACTGCATAACGGATATAACGATCATCGCTTGCAGCATCCATATTCTCAAAATCCCACCGGTCATAAGTGTGAAAAAGGATTATATCCGCTTCAATACCGAGGTCTAATAAGTCTTGAACGCGTTTTTCAAAATGCTGCCAGAATTCGGGGTTGAATTTTGTGAAATCCCAATCTTTTAGCGGTTTTCCTTCATAAGGATAGTAGACCGGTTCATTTTTGTTGTAGACGTAATCTTTTGGAAAGATACACATCCGCATCTTGTTGAAAGGCGCATTGACAAGCGTTTGGAGTGTCTGTTCCTCCATCGCCTCGCCCTGATGCACCCACGCATAACACGTCGTGCCAAACTGATGATACGGTGTGCCATCGGCATATTGTAGATAGAAATCCTTATATACTTGCACTGGTCCGTGGTTTTCCTCGGATGGCGGGATGCACGTAAATTGTCCTGTTTTACCGTTGAGTTCAGTGATATTACTTTTTGTGGTGTATGTCCATTCTCCGACTTCATCAGGCATGAATCGGACTTTATAAATTCCGTTTCCATCATAGAACCCGTGCGGTTCGAAAGTCTGATCACCCTGTTTAAATTCTGTTGTTAGTTCGACCTCAGTGAACGGATTACCCCTATCCGGACCGTTCAGCGTCACTTCATATATTGCCCAACGTTCAACCATAGACTTCTCCTTATCTTGCTTTACTTTGCCAAAGTTTCCCAAACGAATACTGCGTAAGTATACTTCAAAAATTGACGCGCGTCAAGAGATTCCGAAACCATTAACGCATTCATACTGCTTTACCGGGGCGTTATCTTCAGTTCCGGCAATCTCGCAATCAGCAGCGAGACCAACTTCTCTACTACAGAAAAGACTTGTTCATAATAAACCCTACCTGGTATTCGCTCAACTTATCGGTATGCCCTGTCCAATGCCGTTCCTCTAACAATCTATCGGCATCTGCCCACATCTGATAGTATTCTTGACGACGCGCAGATTTTTCAGACTCTGCCTTAAACTTCTGAACAAGCGACACGCGCTTATCCGCAGGCGTTTCGTCAGGATTATTCGCGCGCATGCGCCCCTGTTGTGCAAGCCATTCTTCTGGTGTCATCGGAACGAAACCGGGCAGTAAATTCGGTGAAGTCTGTGTACCCATCTTCTGTAGCATGTCTTTTCCTATTTACCTTTTCTCTTGCCTGTGATATACTTACCTCAACGTTGAAGGTTGAACAACGAAAACCCTTATCTAAAGGGGAACATAATGAAAATATTGTCATTCACGATGATACTATTACTATTTTGTATGCCATTATTCACACTTGCACAGCAAACAGAGGATGCTCACCAAGCTGTTCTTGATGCCAAAAAAGACGCAGATATATCAGATGATCCTTTCAGTTATGGCTGTTTCGTATTTGTAGCAACTCTTGGATGCCTCAACGGTTTAGCTGCATTAGCTGCAGTTCACCGTGATTTACCAACGCCACCAGCAGAAAGATTTATAGGTAAGTCGCCTGAATATATCAAATTCTATACACAAACCTATCAACAAACAATAGTCCGACAAAGACGCGGAGCCACTGTGTGCGGTTGTCTTGCTGGAAATCTTGTCACAGCTGCTATCACAGGTGTTTTTTGGAAATGGTATTTCCAAAATCATTAAGGAGTCTTTTGTTATGAAATACCTGTTTACTGTTTTCGTTTTTCTCTCACTCGTATTCATGAATGGGTGTTTGCCAAAATCAACTAATCCTCTCACTCGGTCAGCCAATATAATCTTTTGGGGTGATTCACCTTATCGTATAGCCTTTATGATGCACCGATTAGGAAAAACTGTTGATCCGGGAGGTTCAAACGCTAACCTTACCTATCGCGTAAAAGTTAGTGACATTGTAGATGTTTTATGCATTTACACTTTCAAAAAAAATAAGTTAAGAACTGCTGGTTATATACTACTTGGGAGTTCCCAAAAGAGTGGTCATACACTATCTAATGCCAAAATACCTTTGCCAAGACCTTCTGATAAACGTACACTTAGGCTTCGCGATTCTGACGGTGTTTTGACATTCGTTGATAGACAATTTTATGATGAACTCAACGCAAAATTTGACACAATACGACACAAAAACACTGAATTGACTTTCTGCGAACAATTCATATTTGGCCACATAAGTAAATACACGTTCCTACGAGAACTTGGAATTGACTTACGTTAACCTCTGATTATCAAGTGCCTGCTCCAAAACATCTGTCATCTTTTGCGATTGACAGAGCCGGGCAAGCGTTATACCCCGCGCATCAGCAAACTGGCACAAGCGGGCATACATTCTGTGATGGATAGCAATCAACTTAACTTCACAGCGTTCTCTAATTGCTGAAGCACCCTATCACCGAGCGCCAAGTCCACGTTATCTGCATGCGCTTTGTAGACCAAGAGTTCATCCGCAATACCGGTCGCATCTAACGCACTTTGTAGATGCCGAATCTCTCCTTCCAAATCCGAGATTTTCGCTTCGTATCCATCTTTCTCTACTTTATATTTCTCTAATCTGGTCGGCAAACTCTCCAAGATACTTTCCTCACATCCTTCCACTGATTTGAAGTTAAGGACTACTATTTAAACAAACCTGTTCAGAAAATGAACAGTAACCAAACATTTTGTCATGCAAATCGCTACAAATCCTTGATTTGACCCTGTTTTACCATAGCATTATCTTTGGCATAAAAATTGCTCTATGTTGAAGGAAAACTAACAACTACGTGGGGAGCCCTCAAGCGTTGATTTTATGTAATAGGAAATTAGTAGTTATAGTCAGTGAATGCACAAAATCGTGCAACGTCAGTAAAAGCTGCACGTCTGTGTGCAAGTTTATTGTATTCAATACCGCCTCGTATTTGATTTTCTGCGTTTCCCACCCCAAACCGCCTTTGGCATGAAATTTGCTTCTATATCAATACGAGATGAATTAATGTGCCTTCATCAGCTACGGAAACCTATAATTCAGTGTGTCTTCTGGTGAGACGACTTTGGCACTGTGTTGAATATACTTTAAAAATGGAGATATGACATGAAAACGCTTACCCCTTTTTTGAGACGAGTCCTAAAAGTTCAAATTGCACTCATTTGCCTTGTTTGTGTGCCGCGTGTTGCGTTTGGTATTGAACCTATTGCTACGTTTGGGCAGCTACCCCCAGAAAAGCACGCCTTTCTGAACGACCAAACCATATTGCGTGCCTCCTATTTAGGTACAAACATCCAGATTGTTGACCGTGAAACAGGAAAAATAATTGACGAATTCGGGAACCGCCCCAGACGTAGCGATATTGTGTTTAGTCCAAATGCTACACATTTAGCCATCCTGGACTACTCTTCCGCTTCAAAAACAACTACCGTAAATATTTGGGATACTGAAGCACGAGAGGTAATATCCGAGTGGGAAACAGCAGTCCCTATCTTTGAGAACGCAGCATTTAGTCCTACGCAACCGTTGCTTGCAAATTCTTATGATAACGAAATATATCTATGGAATTGGCAAACTGAGGAATTCATCGGGAAAATGATTGGTGAAAGACGGCAGTGGGAAGAGTGTTATATAAAAATAGTTAAGCATGAATTCGGCGAAAGTATCTCTAAGTTCTGTTCAAATTCTGCAAGTGAACATGAAATGTTGTTTACGCCAGATGGATTACATCTCATCGTAGCCTCAGAACGACCAGATATAGAGCTGTGGAATGTGGAAACACGCGAATTGGTAGGACATTTTGAAGGACACACAGGTAACTGGGTTGATGGGTTGGCTATCAGTCCAGATGGAACGTATCTCGCATCTTATGAAAGAAGATCAAATTTTGTCTATTTGTGGGATATCGCTACAAGACAGCTGCTATGGAGAGAGCCAATTCACGAAATCGGAATTTCAGACATCGTTTTCAGTGCAGACAGTCAACAGTTATATGCCGCGAATAAAAATGTGTATATATGGGATGTTAAGTCGGGTCAACAGGTTGACTCATTCGGTGACGATTATTCTGGATTACGACAGATGATATTGTCCCCCGACGGAAAAACGATGCTACTTCAATATGATGGAAGTTTTTTGTGGGGAAGTGTTGTTGTGCTTTGGGACACCGAAACCAATCAAAAGTTGAAGGAATTCGCTGATTATATCGGTGGTATAGTCAGGCTAAGTTCGGATGGGGAAACCATGATCAGTGTAGATTCCAACTTTATTAAAGTTTGGGATATTCCCTCACAACAAGTGCGTTTTGTGATTTCTGCAGAACATTCCTATGGATTTTATTTTGACAAAGGTGTTGCCATTTCTCCAGATAACAAACGAATTGCTTATAGCAAATATCCTGGGCTTGAGGTGGCAGATATTCAAACCGGTAACGTTGAAGCGCAATACCTACATCACTTTGGCTTTCTTGACCATGCTTCCTTCAGTTCCTCTGGAAAATGGCTTGCAGGAGTGAATGAATGGGGAGATCTTTTTCTTTTTGACGTGAGTAAGCCAAAGGAAATTCACAGAGTCCGCATAAATCTTCAACTTAATTGGCCTTATGATTTCTATCAGGTTGCTTTCAGGGAAAATGATGAATATATGGCTGCTTCTGCCCGGACAGGAAAACACAATAACTATCAGTACTGGATTCTGTTGTGGAAACGGGAAGGGGAGAATTTCGAATTTCAATATAAATGGGAAACTACAGAACACAGCGATTCTTTACATTCAACACTTGCCTTTGCTTCAACTAAAGACGGTGCCACCGTATTGGCAGCAGCATTAATAGATTTGGAAACCCGAATATGGAAAATTCTACCTCAGAATGCTCAGCTTGAAAATACGCTTTTGGCTGCAGACGCACCGATACACTTCAGTCCTGATAAAAGATACCTCTTTACTAATCAGGATAGCCAACTTCAAATATGGGATTGGCAAACAAGTAGACTGATAAAATATCCATCAATTCCAAATTGCCGTGGTATTAGTCAAGACGGGTCAATTTTAGTATCCACGGACGAAATCGGACGATATCTTATCTGGGATGCCAAAAATTTATTCTCTTCACTTCCTTATCCCGTTGAACCTAAAGGAAAGAAGCTTGTTACGTTGGGACAAATTAAGCGGGACCAACTGCTACAAAACTTTCCTAACCCGTTTAATCCGGAAACATGGATTCCGTTCAAGCTTGCGGACAAAAGTGATGTTACGATTCGCATCTATACACCGACAGGCAAGTTAGTTCGATCACTATCACTTGGAATCATGTCTGCAGGAGATTATTCTTCACAGCCACAAGCGGTGCACTGGGATGGACGCAATGACAAAGGGGAAAAAGTGAGTAGTGGTGTTTATCTCTATACTATTGATACTGGAGACTTTTCAGCTACACGCAAAATGCTTATTCGGAAATGAGAACAGTAAAATCGTAACCGAAAGCCACAAACTGGAAGTTGCAGCACAGAATCTACACGAACTTTTACACTGATCAGTTAACTTGTCTATAAGGAGTGACAAAGCTAATGAACAGGTTAAAACGAGCAATTAATGTACTGTTTGTAGTCAGTTGCATCCTTAGTATTGCGGTGTTTTATGGCTGTGGCGCGGATAGTCTCGGTCCGTATGAACCTCTGTTACCTGCAATTGAAGGTGAGGCAAAATTCGCAGATAGATACGACTTGGAAGAAGAATCACAATTTATCTATGACCTTTATGGGAAAGAAATTGTAGAAGGCAGCGAACTCAGCAGATACACTCATCAGAAAGAATTTGATAAGAATGGTAAATTAGTTGTTGGCTGGACAGGTCAGCTTGATAGTCTGCGCTTCACAACTCAATTGGACCGGGCCATCTTGGTTGAAGAAACCTTCCTTGGTAGATATGCTGAGTTTGCTATTGGCGATCAACTACGATTCAGACCCGATACGCTGTTTCCAAACCGATATATTATTTATAAAACTGAATTTGATGGGCTTCGTTGGGACATCTCTTTTGCCCAAGAGCACCATCTCTTTTCCCTCATCCACTCACGTATTTCTAATCCTGTACTATTACAACAATCACCAGAAAGATCGCAAAGACTCGCAGGAGATATTGGGCGCAGAAGTGGACTCAACGAATTGTCCGGGGTCAGAAACATTGAAGACGCACGACTCATCGGTTTTCGCGGTCAGGGGCTTTTAGGTGAAAATTTCCGAGTCGGATATACGTATGTAAATATGCATAAAGAACATCCGGAACGTCTGATAAATTCATTGATGGGAACCGTGGCAAATACACCGCCTGAAAAAATCTCCATTGTTTTCCGTGATGACTCGCCTGAGGATAACCACATCAGGGCATTCACTCATTTTAATAATTACGATCCTGACGTACATAACGATCATATCCAAGATGGTGTCGGCGCTGCTTTCAAAAGCATGAAGATTACCATTGTCACACAAGAACTTGAAGAATTAATCCCTGAAGATATAAAAGAAGGTATTGAACCCGATCATCTACCTGAACAGACTCATCATATTGAAGTTTATGCTGACCAACTTGTTCCGATTAATCACGCTCGAGGTCCATCCGAAATACGTAATTCAGTTGATGGGCAATGGAGAATTGTTAACGGTTTCAATAAAATGAAATACGACCTTAACCTTACTGATCAGAAGATTAACATTGACCCGAGAACAGTCAAATCTGTTGTCCTTGATATGATTGTTGCCGGTGATTATAATATCGCGGTTATCGGCTTTAGTAGAGCAAATCAAGCATCGTCAAACCCCGAACTACAAGAGTGGATAAAAACTGAAGATGGTCACATTCAGATGCCGTATCGCGATATAATTCAGGCGCCGGGAAATTACGGGCAATCTCCAGATTACATCAAAAACAGAAAAAAACTTATAGACAATCCCAGTGCATGGAAAGGTGAAGGCAGACCTCGGAAAGTCCGCTATCGTTATGGTGCTGCGCGTGCTGCAGCACTCTATGGACTTGACCTTGAAGGGACTATCGGTAATGTTCGCGTCAGGGCACAATACTCTATTAATGGTAAATACAAACAGTATCCGACTATCCCTAAAGATAAGGTAGGGTTTAGTCGAACCAAAACCACAATTAAGACTCGCAACGGTGAAGAACCAACGGGTGTCTCTATTGATCGACGCAGCGGACTTCCAGTAGATGCAAACGGCATCCCTACCTATTCAGAAACTGAAGGTGAACGATTTGAGGCTTTTTTCGGCGGTGACGGAACTGATGTAGATGGCAACGGAAAACTCAGTAGAGAAAAGGCATGGTTCGTCCAACTTGAGTCTCGCTTTGGCAGACTACACTTAGAAGGTGTCTTGTATCATATTGATCCAGGCTACACAACCAACTACGTGAATTTCGGGGCACATCCCAACCGAGGTCAACTTTTCACGCTTGAACGCGCTCAACCTGTACCACAAGACCCTTTAGAACAACTGGATTCATGGGATGCAATCAATTATACACTGATTGAGGATGACGATGATGACGATGGTTGGCCCGATGACATTGACTTTGATGGGGTAATTCCACCCGCTGATGACCGAGATCAAAACGGGGTATTAGACTTCCGAGAAGATTTTCTCATTTTTTATGCTGATCCACCTGTGTTTTCCAACCTAATTGATTTCAATAATAACGGCATCATCGATTCAATTGAAGATGACTTTGAACCCGAATACGAATACGGAATAGACCGTCAGGGGTATCACCTCAAAGCTGAATATGACCTGCTTGAT
This sequence comes from Candidatus Poribacteria bacterium, assembly GCA_028824125.1. Lineage (GTDB taxonomy): Bacteria > Poribacteria > WGA-4E > WGA-4E > WGA-3G > MSPOR6. Next base: position 13,215 of record JAPPES010000070.1, on the reverse strand, counting down.
AACCTCTCTATCCAAGTCGGTTGGTTAAACGAAAGCGAAATTTCAAGCAGACACCAAAATAACTCTAAATATATATACCTTACTTATAAACGCGACATCCCCGATTTTGGCAACTTTCTTTTTCAAAATCAATTTGTCCGAGTCAGAGACGATATTCCAGATTACGCTATTACCTTGCCTGTTGGGGAATTAGAAGTGCTTCAAATTAATGACGAACTTGATTTTTATAACGCACGGTTAAATAAAACAACGCTTCAATGTCTCTATACCGCCGTGCCAAATTTGACACTTGAAGCGAAATGCCTGGTTGTCATGCAAAAACAGCTTGAACAGAATGTAGAAAAAGCACTTTTCACGGATGTTGAATACGACCCAGTTTCAAAGAACTTTGAAACTGATGAACGCGTCGACTTTATGGTGCCCATTGAACAGGTTCGCATCTCCGGAGAAAGGCGTGTTCACCCGTTCTATCCTGATCACGGAATTAACGCACTTGATCCATCTGACACCGGCTTAATTTATGACACTTGGAACTGGAAAAAACGCCGTTACCCTGAACGGAATATCCGTAATCAGCTGACCATTCTGAAGGCGAGTTACGAGATCCCAATTCAGAGTTTCCCGCTTATCAACAAAATCCCTTATGTCAACAAGATCCCATTTATCAACAAACTTGGCGTAGATATAACATTAACGCCTATGGTTAAGTACGTATGGGACCGCGCTTTTGACCGAACTGCCGATGAAATTCCAAAAACACTCAACCCAGATATATTTCTCCCAACCGACGATCAACCGGTTGAATATTTGCGATTCAATCGGCGAAGTCGTGAGGATATTCTCGGCGTCCGTCTCGATTATCAGTTTACACCGAAATTAAATATCCTTGGAGGATTCCAATATAGGAAGTTTACAAATCGGGATAATAACTTCAAGAACTACTTACGCAGTTTCCCAGCTAACATTAGCGTTCCAAATCTATACCGCCCTGACCTGCGGACTCGTATTTTTGAAATCCAAGCCATTAACCAAGGGAGTTGGGCAGGTTTCCATATCTTGATTCTCGCAGGTCACCGGAGAACCACTCATCTATTCCAGCATACGATAAGTAATATGACGTTTGTTCGAGCCATGATAGGTTTCTAAATATCAACCATGAAAATATTACAATCCAGTCAAGTTCTCAACGAATTACGTGGAGTACTTACAAGATTCAACATATAGAAATCGGAGATTCATCATGAATATCGGAGATTCATCATGAATAATCGAGGCTCTTGCGTTCTTGAATTCGAGCCGTTTGATACTGTAGGCGGTATCCATCTTGCGGTTCACATTGACCTCCAGGAATAGAGTCTCGGGGATCCGAGGACATCTACTCGTTAGTTTAACTGAGGGGTGTGCATAAATAATTCCGATTTAAATATGCGCTTAAAGGTAGTAGGCACACGCCGTGTGCCATCCACAAGTTCAAAGAGGCGCAATGAATTGCGCGACTACAAACGGCACTTTGGAAATAATGCCGCACCTAAAGCCTGTCCCTGTCTATGCTGATGCGCCAAATATTTATGCACACCCCTTAGTTTAACTCATAGGTCATTGATACAAACTATAAATACCCAGTCAATGAGTGTTACCGAAAGTTTATATTGAAATATGAAAAATACAGCAGAAAATAGAAAACTAAATAATCTTAATAATTGACTTGACAATTTCATCAATCAATTCTAAAATTAAAAGATAGGAGGTTATAGATTTATGAAAAATCGCAATTTTTGGCAAATTGTCCGTTATAGTGCAATCGTCTGTTTGTTCACATCAATGTCTGCATGGATAGGCACTGCAGATGCAGCAGATTCGTTTGGTGACCCGTTTGAGGGGGGCGAATTGCAGAATCCCAATTGGAACTGGCAGAACGAACCACCAACTTGGGATGTCGGCGAAACCCGCGCGGGGTTCCTGTACATTGATAGTGAGAACAATCGAAATGTCTGGGCATCGGACGCCTCACATTTCTTGTATCAGGAAACTGAGGCTGACATGTTTGATGTTGAAACGCATTTCTCCGCTAAATGGGATACTAATTCTGGGGTCAATGGGCTTCTTGTGAAAAGTCCTACTGACAATAACTGGGTGACCATTAAATTCTGGTCGCGAGATGCTGGTAACAGAGGACATATCCAGTATCAAACCAAGCAAGCCGGGATGGGACCGAATGATATCCAGTGGAGATTTGGCGATTGGGGAGACATTGAACTGTCATTCCGACTCAAAAAAGAGGGCGATACCTACACAGCATGGTATAAAGCAGAGGGAGATAACGATTGGATGGATATCGGACAGGGCACCTTTGTCCTGACTCCACCACTTTGGCTTGGTATCTATGCGGGCGTTGCCGATCCTACGGGCAATCTTGAAGTTGAATACGAATATTTCCAAGATAATATCAACGTCACTGATGTTGAACCTGAAGGAAAGATAGCAACAACGTGGGGTATGGTGAAATCCCGTTATTAGTTCTTAAGGTAGGGTAGACCGTGGTTTGCCCTACCTTTTCCGTTTACAAAAAGTTTTCAATAACCGTAGACAATATCTCTGTTTACGCAAATATTTTTTGGTTGAAGTTGATAGCAGGATATTTTTAAATCTTAATATAGGAGATACAAATGAAAAATTACAATTTAAGTGCTTATTTACAGAATTTCCATTTTGCAAGTAGGAAACCTCTTTTTTATATTTTTATCGCTTGTCTATTTACCACACTAACGATTTGGGTAGGCGGCGCAGACGCAGCAGATTCGTTTGGTGACCCGTTTGAGGGTGGCAAATTGCAGAATCCTAATTGGGAATGGCAAAACGAACCACCTAAATGGGATGTTGGACAAACACGCGAAGGACATCTATACATGGATTGTGAACCGAATCGAAATCTATGGGCAGATGATGCATCTCATTTTCTCTATCAAGAAACTGAGACAGATATGTTTGATGTAGAAACGCATTTCCGCGCCAAATGGGATACCAATTCTGGTGTAAACGGACTCCTCGTAAAGAGTCAGGGTGATAATAACTGGGTAACCATAAAATTCTGGGGACGAGATGCTGGTAACAAAGGGCATATTCAGTATCAAACCAAGCAAGCTGGGATGGGACCGAATGATATTCAGTGGAGATTTGGTGATTGGGGAGACATCGAAATGTCACTCCGACTTAAAAAAGAGGGTGATACCTACACAGCATGGTATAAAGCAGAGGGAGATGACGATTGGATGGATATCGGACAAGGCACATTTGTCCTGACACCACCACTTTGGCTCGGTGTCTATGCTGGTGTAGCTGATCCTGCTGGCAATCTTGAAGTTGAATATGCATATTTTAGAGACAATATGAACCCTTTTCCTGTTGAACCCGGCGGCAAAGCGACAACAACTTGGGGTGCTGTTAAAACCCGATATTAAGGAGGACATAAAAATGCGATGCAGCCTAATCATAATTCTCTGTTTCTGTGTCGTTCCTTCTTTATTTGCTGCAACTTTCACAGATGTGAGTCAAGCAGCAGGCGTTCATCAGCGAGAAACTCCAATTGATGAGAATTCTGGGGCCTGGATGGGCCCCGGAGCCGCCGCTGTCGATTATGATAACGATGGTTGTTGGCTTGACATTTTCGTTGTTGGAGATGGGGGTTTACCCAATGCGCTTTACCACAACAACGGCGATGGGACATTTACGGATATTGCTGACAAAGCAGGAGTTGCAGATACACCAAACGGACGCGGATGTGTTTGGTTCGACTATAACAATGATGGCTGGCGTGATCTTTATGTAACCTGTGCAGGACCAAACTTTCTCTTTATGAACAATGGGGATGGCACCTTCACAGATGTAAGTGAAGCGGCAGGGATCGCTGATGCACAGCACGGCACCAGTGCCTCAATTGCCGATTATGACCACGATGGTTGGTTGGATATCTATGTTGCGAACTGGGGGCGTCCTGCTTCCCTTTTAGTTTTTGAACCTGCGCCCAGAATTAACGTGCTGTATCGGAACAATGGGGATGGCACCTTTGAAGAGGTAACACAGGCAGCTGGGGTTGCTGACGATGGAATTGCATGGGGTGCTATCTTTTTCGATTACAATGGCGATACGTGGGCTGATCTGTTTGTAGCAAACGACCACGGTCCCGATAAACTCTATCGCAATAGAGGTGATGGTACTTTCGCAGATGTATCAGAACAATCTGGCATTGTTACGCTCATCAGAGGAAAACCTACCGGCGCGATGGGGCTTTGTGTCGGGGACTATGATAACGATGCCGACCTTGACCTTTTTGTTACAAACTACGATGAAGATCTGCTCTGGCGAAACAACGGGAATGGCACTTTTACTAACGTCGCTGAAGCAGTTGGTGTTGCAAATGTAGGCGTAGGCTGGTACGCAACCTTCGTTGACTTTGACAACGATGGCTATCGCGACCTTTACGTTGTCAACGGTGATGTAGATAATTCACAAAAGACAAACCTTAACCGTCTTTATCATAATAATCGAAACGGAAAGTTTGTGGATCGTTCTGATGTGTTCAACACAACTGTTGATGCTGTCGCACGTGGGGCAACTGCTGGAGATTTTGATAACGATGGCGATGTTGATTTCTTTATCGTCAATAATACTGGCAATACACTTCTTCTAAATGATCTTGATCCTCCATGGCAGTCCGATGATCCGCCATGGAAGGTCAATCGTCATGCTACTCGGCGCAACGTATCGAAAAACCAACGCCTCCAAATTCGTTTGATCGGCACAAAAAGCAACCGCGATGGTATCGGCACACGGGTTGCAGTGAAAGCAGGAAACTTTGTTCAAACGCAAGAATTAATCTGCGGCACTGGTTTTCTCGGTAGTGACAGTTTAGAACTTGAATTTGGACTCGCAGGTGCTAATATCGATTCTATTACGCTGACATGGCCCTCCGGAATTGTCGAAACTTATCAATTCGAATTCGGCATTGGTGGGGATGCCATTATTTTTACTGAAGGCGAAAAAGAAAAATTTGTCGTAGCGGTTGAACCAACAGGAAAACAGGCGACAACGTGGGGAAAAATCAAAACTGCAGAGGTGTTTCAAAATTATCCTAACCCGTTTAACCCTGAAACGTGGATTCCGTATAAACTCTCTGAATCCAGTGATGTGGAATTTTCTATCTTCACTCCCAGTGGTGAATTAGTGCGAAAATTTAAACTTGGACAACAAGCGCGTGGAGAAAAGAAGTTATATTGGGATGGGAAAAACGCTAATGGTGAAACTGTTGCCAGTGGAATCTATTTCTATCAATTTAAGGCAGGTAACACCCAAAGTGTACGGAAAATGTGGTTAATGAAGTGAATTTGGTCCAGTAAAATATGAGGAGAGAAAAATGGCTTTAATAATAGAACAGGGCGAGGTGAACAACGGTGGCATTGTTTTATCTAAGCCTTTGTCGTTACCTGAAGGCACCAAAGTCCGCATACAAATTGAACCGATCGACACTGATGACGACAACCAAAGCACGACATCTAATGATGAAAATGAAGATTTTGCTAATTTATCTTTCTTTGGTATGTGGGCTGACAGAGAGGATATGCGTGACAGCGTAGCCTGGGTTCGAAAACAGAGAGAAAAATGGTTAGAACGAATAACGCGAACGGAGTAATTGATTCCGATATTCTTATTGATGCTATGAAGGTTGCTATAGCGTCTTTTGCAATGAAATAATACCATCTCTCAAAATAACCTCTCTTAAAGAAATAGTCTGTTCGTAGTCGCGCAATTCATTGCGCCTCTTATATTTCATTTCAAAAGAGAAAATAATTTAGAGAATTGGTATAAGATTTAATCATGGATTTCCAATAGGGTTTTTATGGAAAGCATATTTCTAAGATGGTCGGGTTGCGGTGCATTTGATGCACTTTTGGGCGATGTGAACATCGCTTTTGACCCCTATCTGTTCAATCAGAACTTAGCGAATGCCGAACCGATATATGATTATATCTTTATCTCTCACGAACATTTTGACCACTGCCACCCTGCCACCTTACGAAAATTGTGCTGCGGCACGCGTTTTAAAAAGTTATTTGTCAATCCCGGATGCATCACACCTGCCCAGCCTATCAATGAGAAATATGGGGATGCTGCTTTTGAACGCGACCTACCCATAACCAAGCATGTGCCTGCCGATAAAGTCCAGATTCTATACCCCAAACATCTCAATGATAAACAAGGTACGTCACGCGCATTTCAAGGTTCGGAGACGCTTGACCTTGGTGATATTCACGTTGAAACGATTGAAAGTGGCGAAAACCAAACCCCAGATTTACCAACAAACGGCTATCTCATTACACACCTTGCCAAGAATGTCTCTATCCTACACATAGGTGACTTGCATGAACCTTATCCAGCGTTAGCAAACCTTCGCGGCAAGGTTGATTTTCTGATTCACATGAAACTTGGTCTCGGAAAAGGGCTTGAGCAGAGGTTAATTGAATTGATAGAACTTATCCAACCCCGTTTCATGATACCGACACACTATCGCACGGATCGGAAATCGGATCCGATACCTGAAGGGCATTGGCCGCCAAATGTTACCGATGAAATGGCGTTCATTGAGTCAATCCGTGAAATTGTGGGTGATAAAACTCATATTCTGCCTTTTACTGCAGGCATAGAATACGAAGTTAAAATGCCAACAAAACAGGTTATCTGGAAATGGGATTGGTTTAACACGTGGACTGTGCCGCCTTGGCGTGAAAACTAACATATAGCAGAGAGTACATCTATTCAAAAATTCTTTTTTGAACAAAATAGGAGATATACTTTGGCAACAACCTCAAACCTCCGCGTCGCTTTCTACGGATGCGGTAATTTCGCTAAAAATACCCGAATTCCGAACCTTTTACAACAGGATTCCGTTAATATTGTTGCAGTGTGCGATAGTAATGTGAAAACGGCGCAGGAAACTGCCCAGCATTTTAACATTCCACACGTCTACCACAGCGAAAATGGTGGCGCACACGAAATGCTTGAGACGCAAGATTTTGACGTGTTATACTCTATCGTGCCAGCTTATGTACGAACTGATGTTGAAGTAACTGCTGCAGAAAAAGGAATCCATATCTTTAGTGAAAAACCGCAGGCGATTACAATGGAAGTTGCTAATCGAATTGATAAAGCGATTCGACAAGCAGGGGTTATCAGTACCGTCGGGTTTCGCGAACGGTACCGTCCGATTTTTCAAAAAGCACGTGAATTTTTGGCTGACAAAAAGGTTGTGCATGTCCGTTTCCAAAGTTATGGAGGATTACCCGCCACAGCAGGCAACGAAGCAAAAACGTGGTGGGCAGATATGAAAAAATCCGGTGGGCGTGCTCTCGACTGGGGTGTTCACGCAACGGATTATAGCCGATTTATGATAGGATTGAACGTTGTTCATGCGCAAGCATTCTACTGTGAACGTTCAACTTATGCCACCCCGTTGTCGTGTAGTTTTAATTACTGCTTCAACAACGGCGCGACGATGACGCTCAACTTTGTTTCTGCTGGTGCCAGTCCAAATGACGAACCGTGGTTTACCGTTTTCTATGAAGGAGGACACCTCACAATCCACCGATACGACAGGATTGAGGTAAACGGTGAGAAGGTTTATCAGGCGGAAGAATTCAATCCGTGGTTAGAACAGGATATAACTTTTATTCGTGCTGTTAAGACAGGAGATGCAAGCATATTACAAAGTGATTATCACGATGGACTTTTCTCTTTAGCCCCTGTTTTGGCGGGTTGGGAATCTTCACGCCGCCAAGGTGAATGTATTGATCTGGTTTCGTTCATGAATGTCTCTTAATAGTAGTAGGCACGCTCCGCGTGCCGTCCACAGATTCAAAACGGCCAATGACTACTTGCCAAGAGGATACACCTTATATGAAAATTACTTCTATAATTTTGATTTCAGCATTCTTACTCTGTGGATTTACGCTTGCCGCTGTAGCGGCGGATCGTATGGTGAAAGTAATATACTTTGTGCCAAACGACCGTACGTTCCAGTGGGACATACTACCTGCACTTGATACGCAGATGAAAAAGGTTCAGACTTTTTTTGCCGACCAGATGGAAGTACACGGATATGGCAGAAAAACGTTCAAGCTTGAAACCGACGCGAACGGGCAAGTGGTTGTGCATCCTCTTACGGGACAGCATGGGGACGCACATTATCATACAGATACACTGAACAAAATATATGAAGAAACAAAGGCACAGTTTGACACTGATACACATATTTATCTCTTTGTTGTGGATGTAAGTACGGAAAAGATTGAGGGAAATTGCGGAGTAGCAAGGTTTGAAGGCGGTCCCGCGATGGTGCCTGCATCAGGAGATTGTGTCGCAGATGAACGAGGTGTTCAGTTGATAGCACATGAATTGGGGCATGCCTTCAACCTTATACATGATTTCCGTAATGATTTATATATTATGTCTTACGGTTCTGAACGTAGGGAATTCTCGGTTTGTGCCGCAGTAGCATTGAATGTTAGTCCGTTTTTCAATGAGAGCGGAAACGCTGCAAACACTTCTGCTACAATCGATATGCTAACGCCTTGGACATATCCTGCCAACGCAGAAGGTTGGACGGTTCGGTTCAAGGTGAGTGATCCCGACGGTATTTATCAAGTCCAATTCGAGCAATCTGTTGCTGATGAAGGATCGAGTATATCCGATTGTAAAACGTTTGATAATATACAAGACGCAACGGTGGAATTCATGCTGCCGACAGATGCAACAGCAGCCGAAATCAATAATATCTGGATTCGTGTGTTCGACCAGAATGCAAATGTCACAACAAAAGAGTGGACACTTGAGGCGACTGATGCGATCGATACAACAGAAACATTTACATACCTGACGCTTTCCTACAATAGTCCTGATTCACTCGTACCGACAAACACCCGAGCACAATGGGATGGATGGTTAGGACATATATGGGAGAAAACACCTGATGGACAAGTTGCTGAAAAACCCCAGTTTCATATTACACATCCCTACGTTAATGTGTGGGGGCATTGGTTTTATGCACATGCTGAAAGCAGAATTGTTTATGACATCAGTGACAAGAATTATACCAGATTTGAATGTTTGTTTTATCTCGCCAATCCGTGCGCGCATGCCCCACCTGTAGCATCTATGGAAGTTATATGTCTTGCTGATGGGACAGAGATATATAATTCTGGTGTATTGAGTGGCATGGCAGAAAAAGAAAAGAATAGGCATCAGATATCTTTTAATATACCTACGGGTACACAAATACTCACAATCCGTATAACAGATGGACCCAATGATAGTCGATGCGATCATTTTGTGTTAGGCAATCTGCGTATCTTCTACACCGAGACACCAGAAACTGAGACTGAGACTGAGACTGAAATTGAAACAGAGACTGAGACCGAAACTATTGATGTTGATATAGATAGAACCGAGACGTATCTTACCCTTACTTCTAAGAGTGCGGATGCACTTGTTCCCACAAATCCGCAAACAGAATGGGCTGGTTGGAATAGCGGCGTATGGGAGAAAACACCCGAGGGGACACTTCCACCAAGACCTAATGGTTTTATATCCCTTGAGGGGTTTAGCAGTTTTTATGATAATTGGGATTACTTCTTTTATTCCCATGCTGCGAGTCGTTTTGTTTACGATCTTTCTAATGGAAATTATGCTACGTTTGAAGCCTATTTTGATATGCCGAACCCGTGCCCAAATTCAGGTTCCGTAGAAATTATATGTCTTGCTGACGGGGTAGTGGTTTACAATTCGGGTATACTGATAGCCACGCAAACAAGGAATATTCCAATTTCATTTGATATTCCTGAAAACACACAAACGCTCACAATCTATGTAACAGACGCTTTTAATGGTGATGGGTGTGATCATTTTATATTTGCAAATGCAAAATTATTGCATCGTGAAACAGCAGGTACAGATGTCAATAATGATGGTGTTGTGAATATAATTGATTTGGTGCTTGTCGCGGTGAGATACGGTGAAAAGATTGTTGGCAATCCGTTCCCGAATCCGGATGTTAATCGGGACGGTATCGTCGATATTAACGATATTATCTTGGTAACACAAGATATGCCGCCTGTCTCAGGTGCGCCATCACTGGTCGCCACACATCGATCCATTTTGACAAGTACGGACTGGCGGGAGGCTTACGCTGCGTTACCTGATACGGTTGTGGATAGAGGGATTGCAGTGCTTGATTTGTTGTTCGGTGCTGTGGTCCCAACGAAAACGCTTCTCTTGGAAAATTTCCCCAACCCGTTTAATCCGGAAACATGGATACCGTATCAACTTGCGACGCCTGCAGATGTTGTGATAATGATTCATGCTATAGATGGGCAAGTCGTAAGAAAATTAGATTTAGGGCATCAGGAAGCAGGGAGGTATGTAAATCGTAGTCGTGCAGCGTATTGGGATGGTAAAAATGCACTCGGTGAGTCTGTGGCAAGTGGTCTCTATTTTTATACGTTTACAGCAGGCAAGTTTGTGGCGACGCGACGAATGTTAATTCGCAAGTAATAGTCAGTTTTTGGGTTTCGCTTACGCTCTACCCAATCTACGACTCATTTCAATATTAATTTAATTTGGAGGATAAAAAATATGGATGCAAAATTAAAAAAGATTCAAATCACACCGATGAAGTTTGACAAAGACGGTGACGTGCAAAAAGAGGAATTTGCAACCCTCACAATTGAAGTGCCAATGGATAGTGCTGGACAACGTGAAGCAATTGTTTCGATACTACAACTGCTGAGCAGAGAATGGGTTGTTCTGCACGTTGAAGGCAAAACACCCGGAGCTGTAGGTACCGCTTAGGTCAATCATGAAAAAAAAATACCTCTTTACGCCAGGTCCAACACCGATACCGCCGGATGCTTTGTTAGCAATGGCACAGCCAATTGACTATCACCGAAGTGAAGATGCTATCGCGCTAATTAAAGATGTTTTAGAAAAACTTAAGCACGTTTTTCAAACAGAAAACGATGTGCTTTTCTTGACATCTTCTGGCACAGGTGCAATGGACGGCGCAGTGGCAAATCTATTGTGCCAAGGTGATAAGGCCTTAGTTATTCAAAGCGGCAAATTTGGTGAACGGTGGGCTGAAATCTGTGAGGCGTACGGCGTTGAGGTTATCCCTATTGATGTAGCCTGCGGTAATTCTGTAGCACCTGAAGCTGTAGAAGCACGGTTAACTGCAAATCCCGATGTTAAAGCAGTTTTCGCCACACTGTGTGAGACTTCAACAGGAGCTTTGCATGATATTCAGGCACTCGCGGGTTTGACACAATCCAGTCCGACACTACTTGTTGTTGATGCAGTTAGCGCGCTCGGTGCAGACGATTTACAGATGGATAATTGGGGTGTTGATGTTGTGGTATCCTGTTCACAGAAAGGGTTGATGACGCCTCCGGGGCTTGCTTTCGCTGCGCTCAATCACAGAGCATGGGAAGCAGTGGAAAGGTCTGATCTGCCGAAGTATTATCTTGATTTCCGAAAAGCACATCAAAGCGGACTTGAAGGCTCAGTGCCTTATACGCCAGCCGTTACACTTCTTGCAGCATTGCAATGTGCCTTAAATCATATTTGTACAGAGGGTATTCGTAATACGATTGATCGTCATAACCGTTTAGCAATGGCAACACGAAGTGCTGTCAAGGCGATTGGACTCCCACTGTTTGCGACATCGCCTGCAAACACGTTAACATCAATTCGATTGCCAGGAGAAATCGACGGAAAAGCGTTTGTAAAAATGATGCGCGAAAAACATGGTGTTACGTATGCCGGTGGACAAGGCGAATTGAGTGGCAAAATCGTTCGCATTGCGCATCTCGGTTGGATGAACGAAAACGATGTTATTGTTGCTATCTCTGCCTTTGAAAGAGGTTTAGCAGAAATCGGCTATGATGTTCCGCTTGGCGCGGGTGTCGCCGCTGCCCAAGAGGGACTCAGAAAGTAGAGGTAAAAAAATATGAATGTAGTTCCAAAAGAATTTATCCGCGTTATGCCAGATGCAATGCGTGAATTCATCAGTGAAGCTTTCCAGAAGGCGGGCGCCTCACAGGAGGACGCTGCACACATGGCTCGCCTGCTGGTTCTCACGGATCTGCGCGGTGTGTTCAGTCATGGCACGCAACAAACACCGGGATACATCGGGATGATGCTTGATGGTAAAGTAAATCCACGCCCAAACGTCCAATGCATTGATGAATCTCCAACAACGGCAATCTATGATGGTGATGGCGGTATGGGGCATTTTGCATCGTATCATGCTGCGGAGGCAGCGGTCAAAAAAGCCAAAGAGATGGGATTAGGTGCTGCAACGAGTCGGAATCATTTCCACTTTGGGAGTGCTGGCAAGTATACACGGCTCGCGCTTGAAGTGGATTGTGTAGGATTTGCGGTCTCTTGCCACCGTTTTCGACACACCCCCGGTGGTGTGATTGCCACTGCAACGGGTGCTTCGCCGATGAGTTTCGCGATTCCAGCGGGTAACCAACCACCTATAGTTGTTGATATGGCAACAGGAATTGATGCCAGACTGCCGTTGGAGCAGGCGTTTGAACAGAGTCCTGCTGCGTTTTTCAAGATGTTAGGGTTGAGCCATGTGAGCCATGCACTCGGTGGGTTTATGGCAGGCATCTGGCTATTTGATAAGCCGCCGGATCCGCCAACAATCTGGGAAGGTGCTAATCAAGGTGCTTTCATTGCAGCGATTGATATTTCGCAATTCCGACCGATTGACGAGTTTAAAGCGGAGATTGACCAACATATCCACGATGCACGGCAGATGCGACCGGCGCCGGGTTATGACCGATCAGACCTGCCCGGCGGTTTAGAATGGGAACGCGAACAGGAATGGGCTGAAATCGGTATACCGATTGGCGAAGGACATCAGAACAGTTTGAAAACTGTTGCTGAACGAGTTGGGATTCCTATTCCCTTCTAAATGCTTTTGACTTTGCATTTCAGGATAAAACTTTTTGGTGCCTCTTATACCAAATTAATAGGATTTATCTTACTTTATTGAAGTCCGGTGCGGTTAAGAAACCGCACCATAAGCGTCAATTTAAGAAGACAAACGTTCGTAGTCGCGAATTCATTGCCAAACGCGCGTTTGGAATTTGGCACTTCGGA
>JAPPES010000038.1 GCA_028824125.1 Candidatus Poribacteria bacterium | reverse complement strand
AATCTAAATGAAGATTAAAAAATAAATTGGGTAATATGGCGAGGTTAGGAAACCTAGCCAGCAGAGATGTACACCTGCTGCTGGCGAGGTTTCCTAACCTCGCCCCCTTACGGAAATATTTATTTAAACTTCATACAGATTGTGCTACAATGTGGCAACTTATGTTATTTATGTGCATTTTCCATCCTCTCTTGTGAAATTTTTACATAATTATCGTCTATATCACACCCCATAAAACTTCGCAGATTTCTCAAAGCGGCAACGCCGGTAGTGCCTGCCCCGAGGAATGGATCAACAACAAGATCGCCTTGGTTACTATGTTTACGGACTAAATCCTCAAACAGTAAAAATGGTTTTTGTGTTGGGTGTTGTCTTTTACCTTTGTGTCGAGGGATTGGATACTCATAGATACCTGAGTCATATTCACTATTGAAAGTAGGTTTTCCACCTTTGACACTTACAACCGCCATTTCTCGGCTGTTAGAGAGATATGTTGCTCGCATATTCAATGGTACAGGATTGGTTTTCTGCCATATAATCTGACGGATCATTTTGAAACTCGCCGATTCCATTGCATCCTTCACCTTACCTATTTTCCAAAGGTCATACCATACAATAGCAGTTCCACCACGACGTAAGGCTTTGTAAAATACTTTTGCCATATCGTCAAGATTTATCTCAACATGATCCCAGGGGCCGAAGTCCATGCTAACAGCAAATCTCTCTACTCCGTTCACAACATCCGAAAACCCAGTTTTTTTGCTAATACAGTATGGCGGGTCTGTTAAGATAAGATCCACTGACCCTTTGGGCAACGAATCCATAAACTCCAGATAATCAGCCACCTCGACGGTAAACTCATTAAACATGTTTGTTATACCTTTTCTTATGCAGTTTATAGTAAAATCCACAATTTCTTCTTCACTGACTTCACGTAAATGAGGGATGTGCATAAACATTGGGCGCAGCAGCACAGACAGGGCAAACTTTAGGTGCGGTATTATTTTACAAAGTGCCGTTTGTAGTCGCGCAATGAATTGCGCCTCTTTAAACTTGTGGACGGCACACAGCGTGTGCATACTACCTTTAAACGCGTATTTAACATCGGAATTATTTATGCACACCCTCACGTAAATGATGCACTCGCTTTCCCATCTCAATTTTCCTGTCCATTTAATTCAATAGATAGAAGAAGTATACCATAAATAGAAAAATCATGACATAAAATCTTGACGAGTCAACCACTTATCCCAAACTTTAGCCCAAATATTTACACACCCTTATATCGCATTTCCCTTGACACTCCATCAAAAAATCCGTATAATATAACACATTGCAACACTATTGAAATAATTGGAACTCCGATGCCTTCTCGTAGAAAGTCTCGCGTCATCGCGATGCAAATACTATATCAGATTCACCTCACCGCCGAACCGATACAGGTCGTTATAGAAAAGTTTTGGCAGAGCCAAGATATATCCGCCGAACTCAGACCTTTCACAGTACAACTCGTTGAAGGCACCGCTTCAAACCTTGAAACGATTGACGCGGAACTCCAAGCAACCTCCGAAAACTGGAGACTCCATCGAATGCCTGTTGTAGACCTATCAATTTTGCGGATTGCAACTTATGAAATCCTCTATATCAACGAAATTGACCCCGTAATCTCAATCAACGAAGCGGTTGAAATTGCCAAATCTTACAGTACATCAAATTCGCCTAAATTTATCAACGGCATCCTTGATAACATCCGGAAAAAACATCAGGAGTCGTCATCGTCTTAAATCTTTCTGATCCAAAACCTCTTCTTTTAGCAGTTCGAGACATGAATAAACTACTTCTTAAAATGTTAAAATTAAAATCCCTAACGTTTTTCATATTATACCTAATTCCGTTTAGCCTCAATGCTGCACAAGAGTTTAAATTCGTTGGCGAATTCGGTGAGAAAGGCGAGGGAGAAGCACAATTTGCAAAAACTTTGTTTACAGCATTCGGAGCTGATGGGTCTATCTACATCACAGATACAGATAACTTCAAAATTCACAAGTTCACTGAGATGGGCGAATTCGTTTTTGACATTGAGGTGACGGATTCTTCGGCATTTCGATTTATCAAACCTACTGCTATCGCTATTGGAATCAACAATTCTATTTATGTGATGGATTGGGTACTGAAACATATCTCAGGAACTGAGAATCCGAAAATTTTCAACTACGGTCCCTGTGTCCACAAATTTGATGCGCAAGGACAATTTGTCGCTACTTATCCGATACAGGATTTCAGTAAAAGACTGAATAACCTTGAAGCAGCCGCCCCCGGTCTGGATAGCGATGGTAAATACGCACTCATTATCCCACATGGTAACACAAAGCGCGAATTCCTACTCTCAGTAGATGGCCAGAATAACCTCTATGTTTATGATGACGGTTTAATTTACAAACTTGATGTGAACGGTAAACCGATTGCTCGTTACGCCATTGCCCAACCGGGTGCCGGGCAAGCAATTCATCCTGCTGATATGACTGTAGACAAAGCAGGAAACCTCTATATTGTTGATGAAAAGGGGCATCAGGTAGTCCAATATAGTTCGGAAGGAAAGTTTTTGCGAGCCTTCGGTGAATACGGCGATGCGGGCGGTCAATTTATCACACCATTCCGAATTGCAGCACTAACGGATGGAACGCTCCTTGTTGCCGATAAAGCAAAGTACATAAAAGATTTCATTTCTACACTTCCAAAGCGGCTTGACGACCCTACTCCACGTTATGATGGTTTTGTGAGGTCGTTTCGCTATCGGCTCCGCAGAATCCAACGATTTACAACTGATGGCGCATATACCCAAAAGTTGCTTGTGCCTTTTCAACGAGAGGTTGAAACAGATGTCCCGCTTCAACTCAAAGGAATTGATCTAAATGGGAACTTATACTATCTCAATCCAACAGCGTTACGGTTCAGGAAATACGCACCAACGACATCCTTGTTCTCCTCAATGTTTCAAACTGAACTGAAACTCCGCTATACGCGCGATCTACACGACATTGAAATTGATAATCAGGATGACCTTGACGCGGATCTATACACTAAATCCGATTTTGACGAACAGATAATTCAGGACTCAGCAGGGGCAAACTTAACTTTTTCTTACGATCTAAACGAGAACTACCGAATAGCACTCTCTAACCGACTTACGTATATCCGTATGACCGATACGAGTTATTACCGTACGCAGGATTTTGAGGACTTCCGTGGCACTTTCAATCAAGATGATAGATCAACCGAATCGTCTTGGGACAACCGTGTTCAGTTAGATTTTACTTGGATACGCGACCATAGTATCTACAATTATCGTGAGGCACGGACTTATGCATACTTCAGCACAATCCGCCTGGATTTCATCAACGATGCCCTTGATGCAAGTAACCCCAGATTTTTTGATTTTTACGCAAAAGTTTCCGACTGGGGCGGCGGCATCTATTATGACTTAAGCCGAACGTTCCGCCTAAACTTTGAAATCACGCACTTCTTTGGGAAAAATGAATATACCTATATTGATGAAACAAACGACCTCTACGCCACAGGATTTCAGCAAGCGGATACGATACGCGCTGTTCTGTTCATCAATGGGTTCTTTTAAGGCAAATTTGACATCTTCGATCCACACGAGACACGTGCCCCCACCGCTGGCGAGGCGGGGAATCATGACGAATACCATACGGGGAATGCCTAAAGCAGCATGCGCGTGTGGCATGCTCCATGATTCATACCCGGGGAATGACTAAACGTCATTCATACCGTTGATTTCTTGATTTCTTCCTAACCTCGCAATGAAAAGAATTCCACACCATCGCGCTGGCGAGGTTTCCTAACCTCGCCACATTACCGATTTATTTTCTTAACTTCATAAAATTTGTGGAATAACTTCTATTGCCCGTCATGTTTCCAAAATAGGTTTATCAAAATGTCCCAATACTTTCAAAGTTCACCATATTTGCTTCAATTTAACACAAAATTTGCTAAAAAACAGTATAAATTTCCCAATTAGGCGTAATAAAACTATATGTACATTGAATTTTTGCTAAAAAAAACTTGCAATCTTAATAAAAATGACGTATGATAATACTTAACTCTTGTGCAAGAACAAGTATATTCAAAACACAAATCTTGAAATATCTGTTTTTGATAGCAGGATTTTGGAATATAAACGCTTCGTTTTGATGCTAAAATTTATTGTTAGAAATAAATGTGCAACTGGAAAGGAGAAACACGCTATGGCAACTTTTGGCACTGGCGATTACCAATATGAGGTAGTAGAAGGGTGGGGTATGATTCCGCAACTTGGACTCGTGTCTGGCGTCGCATGCGACTCAAATGACCGTGTCTATGTCTACAACCGCAGCCCACAACCTGCTATGTTGGTATTTGAAGCAGATGGAACTTTCGTTGCAGAATGGGGCAAAGATATATTCCAAAAACCGCACGGTATCTGGATTAGTCCGGGAGATGAAATCTACACAACAGATACCATCGACCACACTGTACGGAAATTCGCACTTGATGGAGAATTACTACAGACATTCGGTACCGTCAACGAACCGGGAGCATCTGGAACTCCCTTTAATCAACCGACACGTGCTGTCCTCTCTGCATTCGGGGAGATGTATGTCTCTGATGGCTACGGACAATCGCGGGTTCACAGAATGACTGCCGATGGTGAAGTTATCGTTTCGTGGGGCGCACCCGGAACAGGTCCCGGAGAATTCAACCTGCCACACGATGTTACTGTAGATCACAATGATAGGGTCTACATCCTTGATAGAGGCAACCTAAGATGCCAGATTTTTAACAATGATGGTGAATTTCTAACCGAGTGGACTGACCTTGGTTCACCTAACGACCTATTTATTGATGCTGATAATATTATTCACATTGCCGAGGCACGGCAAAGCATTTGCATCATGACGCTTGATGGTGATATAATCGGAAGGTGGGGAGAGAAAGGCACCGCACCGGGCCAATTTAGTGATTCTCCCCACGGTATTTGGATTGATTCAAAAGGAGACATCTATGTCAGCGAAGTGATCGCTGAAAGACGTTTCCAAAAGTTCGCGAGGGTTTAATAGTTTTGAAAAAGCAGTACCTTTACATATTCAGTTTGATTGTTATCGTCGCTGTTGCATGCACCTTTGCTTTTGCTGGCGAGGGGCATGAACACACTGGCGATCAGATAAAAAAACTAATTACGCAACCGCTCACATTTTCGTTTGCAATTATCGCCTTAGTCGTCTCTTTTGTGTTCGGTGGTTTACATGCGCTGACACCAGGGCACGGCAAAGCTGTTGTGGCAGCGTATCTCGTCGGCACAAGAGGAAGAATAATTGACGCAATTTTTCTCGGTCTTGTCGTCACATTTACACACACCTTCAGTGTCATCACGCTCGGTGTCGTCCTGCTATTCGCGAAAGATCGTTTTGCACAAGAAGATGTTGTCATGTGGCTAAGTCTGATCTCCGGTCTATTGATTGTCGGGATCGGGGGATGGCTACTTACCAAAAATATGAAGCAGTATTACAGTGGGCGTTTAAATAGCACCACAGACGACCATTCTCATACGCATGACCATGCCCATTCACACAGCCACGGTGGATATACACATACACACAGCCACGGTGGACGGACACATAGCCACGTTCCTTCAAAACGGACAGGTTTCTGGGCATTGCTATCGCTTGGCATTTCTGGTGGCATTGTGCCGTGTGTAGATGCACTCATCGGCCTCTTATTTGCCATTAGCCTTAACAAGCTTACGTGGGGTGTGATTATCCTATGTGCATTTTCTCTTGGACTTGCAGCAGTGTTGGTTACCATTGGCATCCTAATGGTCCTGGCAAAACCGGTTATTGAACGTTTTACAGGTAGAGGTGTCTGGCTGCAACGCCTGCCGATTATCAGTGCTACTGTTGTTATCGTGCTTGGGGCGGTGTTGGTATTCAAAGCCCTCAACGATGTAGGCTTCCATATTTAATAGAGGGGTGTGCATAAATAATTCCGATTTAAATATGAGCTTAAAGGTAGTAGGCACACGCTGCGGGGAATGCCTAAATGGCATTCATACCGTTGATTTGGTGCTGTCCACAAGTTCAAAGTCGCGCAATGAATTGCGATTAAACGGCACTTTGTGAAATAATACCGCACCTAAAGTCTGTCGCTGTCTGTGCTGCTGCGCCAAATATTTATGCATACCCTCACTGTAATAGAAAGCTCCTATATTGTTGGAAAGTCAATACCGAATTTGAGGCAACCATGTCTAACACTATCGGAATTTTAAGCCCTGGCGATATGGGACACACCGTCGGAGATGTCCTCTATCAAAACGGTTTACGTGTTATTACCTGTCTTGAAGGTAGAAGTCAACGCACCCGCGACCTTGCACAAAAAACAGGTATTGTAGATGTACCGACATATCCACAACTCGTTACCGAAGCTGATCTTATCCTATCAATTATGGTGCCAGCACAGGCGATGAACGCCGCTGAGGCAGTCGCCGATGCACTGCAGCAGACTGACACTGCATTAACATACTCAGACTGCAATGCCATTTCACCGCAGACAGTTCGCAAAATTGGGGAGATTATTACATCAGCAGGCGGGATTTTTGTTGATGCGTCTATCATCGGGCCGCCACCACGAAGACCGGGGGCAACCCGCTTCTATGCATCCGGTCCACAACTGAACGGTTTCGCTGATCTGAATCATTATGGATTAGATGTACGGGTACTCGGTGATGAGATCGGACTCGCTTCAGCGATTAAGATGTGCTATGCTTCCTTGACAAAGGGTTTAACTGCACTTTGTACCGAATTGCTCACTGCAGCAGAAGTGTTAGGCGTTTCAGATGCGCTCACGAAGGAATTTCAATTGAGTCAAGCAGCGTTGTATGAAAGGATGGAAAGAGGATTACCCGGTATGCCACCAAAAGCGAGACGTTGGATTGGCGAAATGGAAGAAATTGCAGATACGTTTGCACATGTCGGATTGACACCACGTATCTTGGCGGGAGCAGCGGATATGTATCGTCTCGTTAGTGAAACTCACCTTGCAGACCTGTCGCCTGAGGCACGAGACCAGTTCCCTACATTAGCAGAATTGATTACGATCTTAGCGGAACAAGTAAAGCAAAAATAGAGCCAATAGACGACACTGCCCTATTCATTTTCTTGTCCTTCAGTATCTTCCTCTACCCTAAACGGTTCTGTAAGCCACTTTTCAAAAGTATCAGCATCCTCAAAAAATGAGCGCATCAAGGCAAATTCAGCAGGTGTTGCGATTGCACACCGCAAATAACCCTTCTGTGGTCCATAGTTCAGCAAACGGCTACGCCATGCATGGTGAAATACTTCGTTTTCCTCAATTATAAAAGTAGAAATGATTCCCATCTTTACAATTTTAGTGGTCAATTCCGTAGGTCCAGAAACTTGTTCCATTAAGGGTTGCACCAAGTGTTTTTGTAGAAGTTCGTCGAATTCCTTCTTGTTACCAAATAAGTCTTTCCCAGTCTTGCTCCAATCACGCATTATATAATAATAATCTACCCAGATTTCCTGTTCTGCGGGTTCTACCTCTGTTCCCAAAAATTCCTTAAGCCTTGCCAGCACAACGTTTCTATGCGTCAATGTAGGCATTGCGGCGACATAAGTCGGAAAATCCGTATAGTCTTCACCATCTTGCGTTTTAATGTAAGTTACATAGGGTTCAGTGGACAAAAGAGTCTCTAAATCTTGTGGGTTTTGGGGATCGGAAGTCTCTCCTGCTACTTCAAGTAGTTGTGATAGTAATTTTTCCTGTTCTACAGTTAGTGGTTCATTAGCATATTGTCTTAAAGTACGCTTGTACTCTGTATGTTTCTCACTCATTTGCTGCATTTCTTGAAACATTTCGACAAATATAGGCACTACAAAGACTAAAACGCCTATCAAAAGCAAAACGCCTATGCCGACAAGAATTAGACATGTAGGTTTTTTCATCTGATGCTCCCTTACGAGTTTTATCTTATCGTAGCATTTTTCAAAACAGATTGCAATCTTTATTGTAGAGTTTTGGAAATTCAGTCCCACATTGATTCAAAATAAATCGGCGTCACAATCAATGACCGTGACGCTGATCGGATTCTGCTTCGCGTAATTCTGGAACCTGCTACATCTATTGCGCGCCAAAAAGCATGCCAAGCATTTGAAAAAGCGGCTTGAAATCACCAAGCGTAAGAAGGAGTTTCGCATCAATTCCATTATCTTGTGCTTTGGCAGCAAAACCAACGCTATAATTATCTGGGAGATTCGCAAACATGAGCGAAAACATTTGTAATGATGCAGCCTCATCTGGCTCTGTCTTTGCGAACAACGGGATAAAGTTTTTAACGGCGACAATTGGGGAAACCGCCACAAAGACATTGTTGTCCGTTCCTAAATTGTCTACAAGTTTCTGGTAGCTCGGATTGCCAGAAAACTTATCCTCTGTTCCAGCTTGCCTATCCAACGCCATAATAATCGACTCTGCACTGGTCCCCGTTGTCCAAAAAAGCTGCCCTTCTGAAAAAGCGTAATGCCAATGCCATTCTGAAGGCACCAACTCAGCTTCTTCAGGCAACTTTTCCGCAGAAATCTCTCTGAAATTGGGAAAAATGTAACTTTTAATTTCAACACCGTTGTGTATCAATGGCTTACCTGCATAAGCTTGTTTAAAGTCGTGGAGTTTTTTCAATAACGCCTCATCCATATAATTTTTGGCATTTTGTTCATCATTCAATTCATAGATAAACAGATAATCAGGTAAAATGGAGTTTTCAAAATTCACAGAAACACTCCACTGGTCGGCTAATGATTCATAAAAGCCTTTTACCTCTTGGAAAAGAGGGTGTAAATGTTTTTGTTGTTCTGGTGTCTCTTTTTCAAAAGTATCAAACCAAAAAGTGCTGATCTCAACCAATAGGTCTGGGATGCCTTGAAAACCGGCGTTCAGTATGTTACGATTTGGAAATTCGTCAAGGTTCGCTAAATCAGTAGAAACCGCTTTGAGCCCATTTAAGAATTCACTGTCTTCTTTGAATTTCAAGAATGGCTTGAGTTGGACATCCATATCCTGTACTTGTAAGGAAGCACTTATAAACTCTAAATGTTCAATCTGTTTTCCCCACCTGCCAAACAGATTTGTAAAGAGTGACGATGTTCCTATAGACAACGGATCGTTCTCACCTTCAAGATCCTTGGTTATTGACTCCAATCCCTTTTCCAATGAATCGCCAAGCTTATTCATGATTGCTTCAATGTCAAAGAAAGCTCCCAACTGATCGGTGCCATTCAAAATATCGGTTAGGAACATATCGCAATCTGGATTATGTGTGATCGCTTGCAGTGTCCCGTTATGCGTATCAATTACGTTTTTACAGGCCTCTATCTGTTGTGAAAAGACAAGAATTTTATCCAAAATAATAAAATTATTGCCACCTTCAGTAGAACTCCAGAAAGTTACACCTTTATATTCCGCGACCGAACTTCCTTCGGCTTCTGCTGCAATCACCTGTTTTATTGTCGTAGGGTCTGTCAGATGCACAGCTGCCGAAACCTGCATTGGCGCAAAGCTCGTGAAAAATACCGCAAAATCTTTGTCCAAATCAAGTCCTATCTCTTCCAGTTCAGCTAAACTTTGAAACCCTGCTCCGAAGGCACTCGCCAAAACCTTCGCGAGCAATTCTGTTCCATCAGCTTGCGGCATTAAGCCTGATGTGGTTATATTAATCCTGTGATTTAGTTCACTTAAACTGGGACAATAAATTAGTCCTAAGGAATTTTTCGGGATTAAACGGAGAACACTCTCTTTGGGAACAGTAATCAGTTTTACGTCAGATTTTTGGACAGGCCCGCCTTTGGATGCCTGTTCAGATTCTGCCGCGACATCTGCCATTAAATAGGTGAATGAAATCGTACTCAGGAATGTTAACGTGATGATTATGGAAAAACATCTTTTTATCATTTTATTACTCCTTGCTATAGTTTAGAAATTTGATTGGTATTCAAGTAAGTTCCTTATGACAGAACTTACGCAATTTGGACTCTACACGGTAGGAGCGGTTTCCTAACCGCTCCATAAATGTCAATTTAAAGATTATTTTAATATGAGTTTCGTGCTTCAGTCCCGTAGGGACGCAATGTTTATAGAAAAATGTTGTCCCTCCCCTCTTGAGTCC
This sequence comes from Candidatus Poribacteria bacterium, assembly GCA_028824125.1. GTDB lineage: Bacteria > Poribacteria > WGA-4E > WGA-4E > WGA-3G > MSPOR6. The sequence goes on along the minus strand of JAPPES010000038.1, from coordinate 13,025 downwards.
CGTAGGAACGGCATAGAAAAATAAACATATCGTCCCTACGGGACTAAAGAGAAGGTTTTTAACGTTATCTATAAACATATCGTCCCTACGGGACTAAAGAGGACTAATCTCCATAATCATGCGTATTTAGAGGTGTTCACAATAACATAGATTTTTTCTTAAATTGACGCATAAGGTTCGGTTAGGAAACCGCACCTATCAGAGATTTTGTAGCATAAAGTTCCAGTTTGTGCTACAAATGTCCAAATAATTATATGCTTTACATACTATAAGTGCCTCTTAGGGTTTTGTTTCAGGCGGCACCGGTGGCGTGGGTGTTTTCGTTCCCTGTTCAGAGAGCCACGCCTCTACTTTGGCAGGCGTTCCAAACTGTTTCAATAACCAATCCGCTGCTTCCTTATCGTTTTCAAGCAGATGCAACATCCCAGCCTTAGTACCGTGAAGCGATAGAGTCTCCCTGATAGCAGCAACTCGTGCAGGGGGTAGCGGAGGAGATATCCCTTCCGTTGGTAACGTCTTTGCGTCTCTGTTTTTGTTCAAAAGGGTGGATAAAACATCAACAAGTTCACTCTTTGATGTTGTGTCTGGAGGCGTTTGTGTCGGTGTTGCGGATTTTTGCGTTCCTGCTTTGGTAAGTGGGTTCACAAATTTGGACATGTCTTCAGGAACAGTGTACTCAATACCTTCCATCTGTCCTGCTACAATGATTTCCGCTTTCATCCACTCTATTTGTTGACCAATCTTGCCTTGAAATTGTCCCATCGTCCATGCGTTAAAATCATGTTCTTTAATGAGTTCCATAAAAACACCCATAAAAACTTCCTCAAAATTGCCAGACTTTGTCGCAACAAGTTCATGAATTCGTTGTGCCATTTGCGGTTCATAATCCGCAGGTTCACCTTCAGGAAATTGCCCCCGGAATACTTCCATTGCGGTTTCAGCGAAATTTATCTCTGCTCCGAATGCAGGACCGAGAATATCATAGAGTTCCTGCATATCCATATCCGGCATTTTGTCGCCTGCTTCTAAACCATCTAATCCGAATCCGTCGAACCAATTACTTACTGCTTGTTTAGCTTCCTCTATTTTAGCCAATTGTTCTGGACTCATGGATGATTTAAGTTTGTCCAAAAACTTCTGTGCGTCTTCAGCATTTTCAAAATCTTTAAAGTTTTCAAAGTCCTCCGAATTGAGAAGTTCTTTGACTTTCTCTATATCCATACCGAATATAGTTTTTTCAGAGCCGGAAGTTTGCGGTGTTGTTTCAGCAGCGATTGCCACATCTTCGGTTTCAGACACTTCAGCTGGTTTGGCACTTTCCTGAACTGAATCCGTTTTGACAGGTGTTTCATTTTGTGGTCCTGATGCCAGTAAAAACGCCATGCCTACGATTAAGATCAAACATATACCAATTCCAATGGGAAACAAACGGTTTTTCATGAGAAATCTCCTATTCAATGATATAAAATTATCTATCTACTTTAAGTGGAATGTGAAACATCCCACGATTATTAGTTACAATGTAAAACTTGTCGTTATGAATAACAAGGTCACGAACGCTATCTGGGACTTCTGGAGAGACGCTCCGCCACTCGCCGTGACCATCTAATCGATAAATTCCGGCATCGCCGACACCGTAAACGGTGTTTCCATCAACTGCCAAACTGGCAATGACAATATTTGAACCTGAACTATCGGTCAACACGCGCCAATGTTTCCCAGATTCTGAAGTTAGAACACCGTTGTCAGTTGCAACATAGACCGTTGAACCCACAAAGACGATCTCGTTGAAGCGTTCAAATTCAAGGGGAAGGTTTGAAGTAATGTCTTTCCAATTTTCCCCAGCATCAAGTGACTGAAAGAGTTTGCGATCATCTGCTCCGACGTAGACAATTTTCCCTGAAACAGCAAGATTGGATTCTCTTAATTTACAATCTTTACCTATATTTAATCTTGTATCCATCCACTTCGGGAATCCGGGTCTCCATTTGAAAAGTCTGCGGGCGTACGCCACATAAAACGTCTCACCAGTAACTGCCACCCCCTCAACTTCACTGATATTGAGTGCTGTCTGCAAATTTCGTATTTGCTCTTCCAATACCCGAGCTTTTTCACGGTTGTTAGTGTCATTGGCACCTTCACTCTCTCCAATGTGTTCACTAAACTCATTGGACATGACATCTCCATTTATAACAGGTATCCCTTCTATAGGAACTAATAGATGGCCATTGGAGGATAGATGGCAAATGCGCGTTCTGTCTTTTGCATCACGGGAAATCGCATAAAAAGTATCGTTAGCAACTGTTACGCTCCTCGGGAATAAATAGGGAAAATCTGTTTTTCCAGCCTCATTCAGAACAGTTGTCCATGTATCACCACCGTCAGAAGAGCAGACAATCTTTTGATCGGAGTATACGTAGAGATGGTCTTTGAACGCGACTAAGTTATCAAGCTTGCTGCCGACCATCCCTTTCATAAATGTATCCCATGATTCACCTGCATCAATTGTACGTTGAAGCTTGTAAAAACTCTCTATATAAAAAGTATTTTCATTCAGTGCAAAAGTAGAAGAATCGGACATTATGAGTGAATTCCTATTTATTCCAAGGTATGTCCATGTTTCTCCGCCATCTTTTGAGCGATAAGCCTGAATAGTTCCCAACACCAAAATAGTTTTACCGGAAACCAAAATTTTCACATCCCATGGGGCAACATCAGCCAAAGACTTATTTTTAGGTGTTATTTTTGTCCATGAATTACCTAAATCGTTTGAACGAAAAATCTCCCAACTATTAGAATTTTCATTCCGCATCATCTCCCGTACAAACTTTGTTTTCAACTCGGATGGGGTCAATGTAGAATCATTTGGAATCATGCTAACATACAACGTATTTTCAGAGATGGCTAACGAATTAATTGTTCTAAACGTACCTACTGGCAATTGTTTCCAGATACCTGAATTGAGTCGGTAAAGTCCTCGGTTCGTTCCAACAAATACCGTGTTGCCGATAGCAGCCGCTGCGGTTATTTCTCTATCTTTCAAACCATTGTTAAAAAGTTGCCACTGTTTACCGGCATCAGTAGACCTAAAAATTTCATCATCCATTACAAGATAAAATGCTTCGTCAGCTGTTAGCAATTCAATAACGGATCCTCTTGGACATGGCCCAACAGAATTCCAATTTATGCCGCCATCGTTTGAAGCAAAAGTCTGATCAGTAGAAACCATATAGAGGGTGCCATCATGTTCCGCCATTGGCATTTCAGAGTAAGTTTCTGTTGGCACAGTGTTGTTGATTAGCACCCATCCGCTCTCATCTTCTGTCATTTGGTAAATACCGGTTGGTGAAGCAGTGAGAAGTTTCCCTTTAGATGTTAGAAAAATTTCGTGTACATTTCCACCTTGCGGACCAATTGCTTGTGTCCACTGTTGGGTTGAGACAGAAACCTTGGCCGAATCTTCTTGGGTTTCAGATGCTGAAGCATTGTCAGATATTTGTTGGCCTGCCCCACTGTTTTTCTGGGCAAGAACAGCACTCCCTATCTGACGCCGTGTCTCAGGTTCTGACTGGATATCAAGGATGATGGACGTGTCCACGATTTCAATAGCCGTTTCCGATTGTGCCTCTAAACTGTAAGGTTTCTGAAAGCGGGAAAGAAGTTGATTACTGGCACCCAATAATAAAATAATCAGAACAGCAGCTGAACCTAAAGCTGCCCACGGCACCAGAGGTCTACCACTCGATGCAGGTGTCGGTTTAATGTGTGCGATCTGCTCCATGATGTTTTCGGTTAAGTTAGCAGGCAATTGGATGCTGCCGAAGGTTTCGCGGATCATCGGCTCTTCCTTCTGCAAACGTTTCCGTGCGCGGCGCAGCCGACTTTTAATCGTATTTACTGAAACACACATAAATTTACTGATCGCTTCAGATGTCATTTCACCGAGATAGTGTAACGTTACCACTGTACGTTCACTCTCTGGTAATTTGTCGAGAAGGTTTTTAACAAGCTCACGGCGATGTTCAGCCGCTGCCTTTTCACGTTCTTCTGCTAAATAACGTTCGTAAGCAGTCTTCTCCAAAGTCTTCGTTTTGGTGGCTTCTAATGATTGCATAGTTGGTTTCTTCCTTCTGTGCCAATCCGAGCAAAGATTACTGGCGATTACATAAAGCCATCCGGCAAATTGATTCGGATTCTTTAACGTGGCAAGTTTTTTGTATGCTTGGAGGAAAGCATCTTGGGTGATTTCCTCGGCTACCTGAAAATCACCTACTTTACGCCAAGCAAGCGCATGAACACTCTTTTGGTATTTTTGCACTAATTCACTGAAAGCTGAATCGTCACCAGACAGGATACTATGAATTAGTTCAACATCGCTTTTTTCCATCGGAGTCCTCCACAAAAGATTGGTTTACGATTATTAATGACGTTATTCTGATATCAAAAAGGTGCATAATTTCAAAAAAATTGTAAAAATTCTGAAATTTAGTTCTATTTTTCCCTAAATAACGTGAGTTTGAAAAAGTTTTCACCCGCAGCATTCTCTGTTATTTTTGGCAAAAACGGCACAACCTAACAGGTTATGCTACAAAAATACTGCTTTTTTTAGGCTTGAAAAGTGTTTAGAGCAAACTCACATTTTATTATCAAACTCACGTTAAATACCTTTTAATATTCCATTTGAGTTTATACTTTTCGCAAACCATTATACACATAATCCACAACTTTGACTTGAAATTGTTCAGCTGCGCATGCAATAATTACATAAGCGTTGATGTCAAGTCCAACATCCTGAACGTTCTATAGTAGACTTTAGAATTAATTGGACATTATGTTCGGTTCGGTTAGGAAACCGAACTTACCAGGGGTGTTGTAGCACAAACTTTATAAAGATTAAAAAATAAATTGGGTAATTTAGCGAGGTTAGGAAACCTCGCCAGCAGCAGGTGTACATCTCTGCTGGCGAGGTTTCCTAACCTCGCCAAATTATCGAATTAAAAACTTAAACTTCATTTAGTTTGTGTCCGCATCTGCACAAACTAACAGGTTGATGCTCAGAAGTGTCCCATTAATTATAGGTTTTACTATAAGCAACCTATAGAATCTCTGTTTTTATTTGCTGAATTATGCGCCTCCAGAAAATGAGGATGTGTGGTATGAAACCTAAAATTACAAAAACCATTTACTACGCCCTCGTCCTCTCTATTGGCCTGCATATTGCTCTGGTTTCTGTGCTGAGAGTCTTACACCATAGAGGACCAAGTTCGGAAAAAGATATAACAACCCTTCAAATATCACAGATCCCTTCGCAGCGTGCTTTGCGCCCATTAAAACGCAAACAGCATGTTCCGCCAAAATTCACGCCCGTAAAACAGCAGCAGATTGAAAAAGCGGTGTCACTTCCCGTAGCTTCTTTACCTGCGACTGCACCAATTGTACATCAAAATCCGGTAACCCATGTCCGCGGTTTTTCTCTGCCTACATCGCACACTTTAGGAATTGACAAATCCGGTATAAATTCTACCGTGCCATCCGCTAATCGAGATATTGGAAGCTTACCAGGGACAAGCAAGTTCGATTCACAAAACGTGCTTAGAGGCATAAAACACCCGTCTTTCAAAGCACCTATAGATGATGCGCTTCCGAGTGTTAGCACCCCCTCACTGCCGACCGCAATACTAACACGAATCGGACAACACATCGTGGCAAATCGAACCACTGATATTGTGGACATAGTCTTCATCGTTGATGCAAGCGGTAGTATGAAAGATAATATTAACGCTGTTCGAAATCATCTAAACCGTATGACCAATCTATTTTATACTGCTAAACTTGATTTTACGCTCGGAATCGTGATCTTTCGTGAAAATATGTTCGGGTGGGATTTTGATATTATTCCCCAAACCCGTTCTCTCTCTCAAATCAAAAGATCACTTACAAAAATAAAATGCCGTGGTGGTGAAAATGCCAAAGATGCACTGATCCGCGCTGCAGACGAAGTCGTCTTCAGGCAAAATGCAGATGTACATTTTATCTTGATTACTGACGAATATGTCAGCGGCAACTATTCTGCGAAAGATGTCTTGACTAAAGTGAGTCGCGCAAAAATCAAGGTAGGTGTCATAGGGCGCGATGAACCTTTCCAAAAATTCATTGCACGCAGCACCGGCGGGTTATGGTTTCCGATCGCAAGTTTAGGTGCATATTAACAATAATCCATGTTCTTCCAGAATTTCCTCCAAACCCCACAAATTGAAGACCCGGAATCTGAACCACAGACTCCGTGTAGAAAAAAAGATTTCTATTACGCATTCTGGGTAACTGTCGTTTTCCTGCTTGTGTGTGGTTATGGTGCGGCACACCATGAAATGTGGCGGGACGAAATCCAAGCATGGCTCCTCGCAAGGGATAGTGCATCTGTTTTTGAACTCTTTGCTAATATGAAATATGAGGGGCATCCAGCTTTGTGGCATCTGTGTCTAATGCCCCTCAGTCGCATCAGCGCATCACCTATTATGATGCAGGTGTTTCACCTTCTTATTGCTGCCACAACTGTATTCCTTTTCACACGCTACGCCCCTTTTAATCGACTACACAAGTTTCTCTTCGCTTTTGGATATTTCGCCCTTTATGAATACGCGATCGTTGCTCGAAATTATGCGCTCGGTGTGTTGCTTATTACTATCTTTTGTATACTTTATAGAGAACGTTACAAAAGATTTCTGTGGATCGGTATCGTCCTAATACTGTTGGCACACACAAGCGTCCATGCCCTCATCGTAACTATTGCCATCGGGTTTGCCCTCATGTGTGAATACCTCTATTTCTATTGCTGCAAGGAAGAAGCTCTCACTGAAAATAGGCGACATATCTGGATCGGTTTTGCTCTCATCGGTTTTGGTATTGTCACCTCTGTCCTGCAACTCAATCCTCCCGCCGATACCGGATTCGCTGTTGGATGGAACTTCGATTTTACAGTCCAACGTATGAACAACATCACCAAAATCATTACACAAGCCATGCTGCCATCTCCAAGAGCATCTATGGGATTTTGGGGGAGCCACCAACTCAACAGTTACGAGTTCTTTCAGTCAATCCGATTACCGCTCTGTTACCTCATTGTCTTCTGGTGTATGATTCGTTTCTTGAAACGTCCGACTGCGCTCTTTATCTATCTGATAGCCACCGTCGGACTCCTTGCATTTTTCTATGTCAAGTACGGTGGCAGTATACGTCATCATGGGTTCCTGTTTTTCACATTTGTTCTGTCAAGTTGGATCTACTATGATTGCCCTGAGATAAACTTCCCATTTAGTAGTATTAGCCGATTAGCCCAATGGTTCTTTGGTCCCATTTTCATTGTGATCCTTGCTTTTCATTTTCTCGGTGGCATCACTGCTATCCCTATGGATATAGAACATATCTTCTCTAATGGCAAAAGAACTGCTGAATATATCAAGGCACAAGGCAGGCAAGATATGCTCATGGTCGGGGACACAGATTTTGCTATCAGCACAGTTGTTGGATATTTAGAAAAAAAGGAAGTTTACTATCCCAAAGGCAGTCGATTCGGTTCTTTTGTGCGATGGGATAAAGCCAGAACACACGGTGTTTCTAACGAAGACATTATTAAAGCGGCACAAATGCTAAGCACCCAAAACTCCGAAGATGTGCTAATTATCATGAATCGCGCATTAGAAACACCACTGGTTGAACAGTATCAACTCACACTGTTGGAAAAATTTACAGGTTCTACAATCGGGGATGAGGGTTTTCACCTCTATCTATTGGAAACTCCTTGATATAGAGTCATTCAGTTCTCGCAAAAATTCCTGCGTTCACGTCTTGACGGGTGTGTAAAGTTTTTTGCATGTGTGTCTGAATCGCGGATTTTCGCGGAGGACACGGATGACGCGGAAGACGCTGATTTTGTCTTTTGTACCGCAAACTTTTAGTTTGCGTTTTTTGGCACAAACTGGAAAGTTTATGCTACATTTTTTATTGTCTGAATCGCGGAATGCACGGAGAACACAGAGAACGCGGAATTAAGAGATTTTTTGTTACCGACCTGTCTCTTGCGAAAGGAAATATCCGAGATACAAAGCATTTTCCGCGTCCTCTGTGTTCTCCGCGTACTCCGCGATTCAGACAACATATCAAAACAACTTTACATCCCTTCCCGCATTCACGCCTTGACATATACTCTCGGTTATGCTACAATCGAAATATCATTGAATTACCGGAGGAACCCATGGCAACTTCTGCAGCACCAACTTACCTCACACCCGAAGAATATATCACTTTAGAACGTAAAGCAATACCGGACGCAGAAACGGTTAGAAGTGAATACGTTAGGGGGAAAATAATCGCAATGTCCGGAGCAAGTCGCGCGCATAACCTTATCACGGTGAATATATCAGCTATGCTCCATGTCAGTTTAAAGGGGCAAAGATGCGAAACTTACGCTAACGAAATGCGGGTCAGTACACCCAGCACTTCATCCTATTTCTATCCCGATGTCGTTGTCGTTTGTGAAGAACCACGTTTTGAAGATGATGTCTTTGATATACTTCTCAATCCAATTATTCTCGTAGAAGTTTTGTCGCCTTCAACAGAGGCTTATGACCGCGGTGAAAAATTTATGCATTACCGAGAGCTACCATCTTTACAGGAATATATCCTTGTTGCACAAGATAAGATTTGCGTTGAACGCTTCAGCCGTCAAGAGAACAATTGGATCCTTACCGATTTTCAAAACATTGAAGAACACCTGCCCCTTATTTCAGTTCAATGTGAACTGCCTTTGCGTGAAATTTATGATCGCGTCACATTCCCAGAGTAAAGGCTAATCAAACCTAAAACAAATTGGCAGAAACTTTGTAAATCGGACTCTTTTTAGAACCCCCAATTCCCCAATAGTTCTGATTCTTCCATCAAAATTCTTTTCATATATAACCCAAGTTGCTACCTATGCGTTTTTAGACATGGAAACACGTCTTTAATGTAAAAATGCTGATAATTAGTCAATATTTTGTAGCAATCCAGTTTGCGCTCTTATGACACAATCTGGATGAAGTTTAAATAAATATTTCGGTAAGGGGCAAGGTTAGGAAGAAATCAACGGTATGAATGCCATTTAGGCATTCCCCGCCTCGCCAGCAGATGTACATTTCTGCTGGCAAGGTGGGAATGCCTCTGAGAATTCCCGCATTCACGCCTTGACATATACTCTCGGTTATGCTACAATCAAAATATCATTGAATTACCGGAGGAACCCATGGCAACTTCTGCAGCACCAACGGACCTCACACCCGAAGAATATATCACTTTAGAACGTAAAGCGATACCGGACGCAGAAACGGTTAGAAGTGAATACGTTAGGGGGAAAATAATCCCAATGTCCGGTGCAAGTTTCGCACATAATTTGATTACCATGAATATATCTGCTGGATTGCATACTCGCTTGAGAGACAGTGGATGTGTCGCCATCGCAAACGAAATGCGGGTCAGCACACCCAGCACTTCAGCCTATTTCTACCCCGATGTTGTTGTCGTTTGTGAAGAACCACGTTTTGAAGATGATGTCTTTGATATACTCCTCAATCCAATTATTCTCGTAGAAGTCTTGTCTCCTTCAACAGAGGCTTATGACCGCGGTGAAAAATTTATGCACTACCGAGAACTGCCATCTTTACAGGAATATATCCTTGTTGCACAAGATAAGATTTGCGTTGAACGCTTCAGCCGTCAAGAGAACAATTGGATCCTTACCGATTTTCAAAACATTGAAGAACACCTGCCCCTCATTTCAGTTCAATGTGAACTGCCTTTGCGTGAAATTTATGATCGCGTCACATTTCCTGAGTAAAGCACCGCAAACCATTAAGTTATAGTGCAGCTGATTTCAAAAATACCTCTATGCCGAACCTTAACCTAAAACCCACCCACAAACCCATCCGCGACTACTACGTCACATTACAACAATACGAACAGCACGATGTGACACACGAAGGCGCGGTTAGCGCGCCTTTTGAAACACTGCTCAACACCTGCGCCAGACAGGTGAATGCAACGCTCATCCCACAATACGCTATGCGCACCGCAACAGATGACCGTATTGTGATTGACGGTGCTGTTTTAAACGAATACGGAATTCCCATCGCCTATTGGGAAGCGAAAGATATAGATGACGATCTCTCAAAAGCCGTGCAGCAAAAACGCGAAGCGGGTTATCCACTTGACAATATCCTATTTCAAACACCAGAACGCGGTATCCTGGTACAGAACGAACAGGTTGCACTGGATTTAGATATATCCGATCCTGCAAACCTGATTGAGTCTCTCAAATATCTGTTCGCATACACAGCACCCGCACTTGACAATTGGCAGACAGCCGTTACCGACTTCAGATCGCACGTCCCCGATCTTGCAAACAAACTCATGGAACTGATTGAGCAGCGGTATGAGAGGGACCCATCGTTCAAAAAAGCGTTCACTGACTTTTACGAAATCTGCCGCACCGCTATCAATCCTGATCTCTCACGCGCCGCTGTTGAGGAGATGCTTATTCAGCATATTCTCACCGAACGCATCTTCCGAACAGTCTTTAACAATTCCGCCTTCACCCGCAGAAACATCATCGCACGAGAGATAGAAAATGTCGTTGATGAACTCATCCGGCATGCATTCAGTCGTGAGGAGTTTCTCAAACCTTTAGATCGTTTCTATGTTGCCATTGAACAGGCAGCCACGTACTGCAGAGATTTCTCACAAAAACAGCACTTTCTCAATACCTTCTATGAGAAGTTTTTTCAAGGATTTTCAGAGGATGTTGCAGATACACACGGCATCGTTTATACACCACAACCGATTGTGGATTTTATGGTGAAAAGCGTTTCGCATATCCTTGAAACCGAATTCGGACGTTCACTTTCGGACACGGGCGTGCATATCATTGACCCGTTTGTTGGCACGGGCAATTTCATCGTGCGACTGATGCAGGACATTCAAGGCACTGCGTTAGAGGAGAAATATCGGCACGAGTTGCATTGCAACGAGGTGATGTTACTGCCATACTACATCGCCAGTTTGAACATTGAACAAGAGTTCTTTCAACGCACACAGACCTATCTGCCGTTTGAGGGTATTACGCTTGCAGATACCTTTGAGTTACTTGAAGATCGGCAAATGCAACTTTTTACGAAGGAAAACACAGAACGGGTGAAACGGCAGAAAGAGGCAGATATGTTTGTTGTTATTGGCAATCCGCCTTACAATGCTTGGCAGGTTAATGATAGCGATAACAACAGAAATCGAAAATACAAAACAATGGATAAAAGGATTACGGATACTTACGCAGCAGATTCTAAAGCAACACTCAAGAATGCACTCTACGATCCATATATCAAGGCAATTCGATGGGCATCTGACAGAATTGGTGAAGAAGGTGTAGTTGCGTTTATTACAAATAACGGATTTCTCGATGGTTTAGCATTTGATGGTATGCGAAAACACCTTGCACAAGATTTTGGCACAATTTATATTTTGGATTTAGGTGGAAACGCACGGAAGGGGTTAAAGGTATCCGATGCCAATGTGTTCGGGATTCGGGTTGGCGTGAGTATAAACCTTTTCGTCAAGACAAAGCAGAACCCATCAAAAACAGCACGTATCTTATACTATCGCACCGATGAGTTGTGGAATAAACATAAGAAATTTGATTTTCTGAATGAAAGTCAACAAACAAGCAGTATTGGATGGCAGACGATTCAACCGGACGAGAATTATACATGGTTGACAGAAGGACTCCATACTGAATTTGATACCTTTATCCCAATGGGTACTAAAGAAGCAAAATCGCAGAAAAGTGTAGCAACCGATGTGATTTTCAAAACTTACAGCAGCGGCGTTAAAACTGGTCGTGATGCTTGGGCATATAACTTTAACAAAAATGCGCTTACTGTGAACATTCAGGGTATGATTGACAATTACAACATCGAAGTTGATAGGTGGATACGCCGCGAAAATCAACAAGTAAAAGCAAGTGATTTTGTAAGATATGACGACACAAAAATTAAATGGGATAGGGAATTACGTCAGCACTTGCAACGCGGTAGGTTTGCCGAATATACGGAAAACACGGTAAGAAATTCATTCTATCGTCCTTTTACCAAATCCAATTTATACTTTGATCGCGTTCTGAACAATTGCGTCTACTTACTACCGTCTATTTTCCCTATACCAGAGACTGAAATAGAAAATAGAATGATGTGGATTAAGGTTGGAAAAGAATTACCGATGTTCGCTTTGATGGTCAACCAAATTCCTGATTTGCTGCCACAGAGCGGTTCTCAATGTTTCCCTTTCTACACCTACAACGAAGATGGCACAAACCGCCAAGAGAACATCACCGATTGGGCGTTATCAGAATTCCGCAAACACTATGGTGATGATAGCATTAGCAAGTGGGACATCTTCTACTATACCTATGCCCTCCTGCACCATCATAAGTATCGAGAAAAGTATCAGGCGAACCTCAAGCGCGACCTGCCGCATATCCCGTTTGCAGAAGATTTCTGGGGATTTGCCAACGCAGGCGCGCAGTTAGCTGACATCCACGTCAACTATGAGTCGCAACCGCCGGACAACGGACTGAAATATATTGAAACACCAGATATGCCAGTAGATTGGCGTGTGGAGAAGATGAAATTGTCTAAGGACAAAACGCAGTTGGTCTACAACGATTTTCTCACAATAGACGGTATTCCTGCGGAGGTGTTTGATTATCGGCTCGGCACACGTTCTGCGTTGGAGTGGGTGATTGACCAGTATCGCGTCAAGGTGGACAAACGGAGCGGTATTGTGAACGATCCAAATCGTGCGGATGCACCGCGGTATATTGTGGATTTGATTGGGCGGGTTATCAGTGTGAGTTTGCAGACGGTTGAGATTGTGGACAGTTTACCAGACCTGGTAGGTGCGGTTTCCTAACCGCACCATAGGCGTCAATTTAAGAAGTCAAAAGC
>JAPPES010000091.1 GCA_028824125.1 Candidatus Poribacteria bacterium | reverse complement strand
CTAACCTCGCTAAACTACCCAATTTATTTTTTAAACTTCATACAGATTGTGCTACGAATAGAATGTTAGTGCCCCAACTCAACCCACTCATCAACTATAGTTGCGAAGCTCATAAACATCAGCATTCCAGCTATCATAAGGTCCTATGATGCTATTTCAGAATCAACATCTTACGCGTTGCAGTGAAATCCCCTGCTGTGAGTGTATAGAAATAAATTCCACTTGCAACAGACTCACCCATGTCATTCCTACCATCCCAATACGCCGCACGACTACGACTCTGATAGATACCCGCAGCTTGATGCCCTAATGCCAATGTCCGAACAACCGCACCATTCGCAGCATAGATCGTCAAAGTAACATCTACTGGCTTCGCGAGCTGATACGGTATCCACGTCTCAGGATTAAACGGATTTGGATAGTTTGCAAGCAGTGCTGTTTTTTCAGGAAGCAGCGATGCCAAAAGTTTCTGAAGATTCTCTATTCCTTGTCGGAAAGCATGCGATCCATCATCTACAGTCTGTGCTTGATCTATCCATGCCTGGACCATTATAGGCATAAGTTCCTCGTTATCCATTGCCAGTACAGGAGACGCAGCAGAGTCTGTTGATTCATCCATATGTTCTTGCACAAGGATAAGGTCTTGAACGTTGACAACGCCATCTCGATTTACGTCTGTTCGCAAATTGGCAGGCGCGCCTGCCCCCAAGTCACTCGCCACAAGGACAAGGTCTTGAATACTCACACGTCCATCCTGATTCACATCCCAAGCAGGATAGTCTCCCACAGTGATAGTAATATTTGGCGGAACAGTAGGAATTATGTCATCTGTGATAGAAACAAATTCAAAGTTTTCCAGTGTCACTTGTGTTTCGCCGCCTATTTTTGCCTTGAATGTCACCGATAGCAGTATACCTGACCCGTTAACACCCGTTTCAGATATCCGCACTGAAAACAGCCCAGTGATTTTGCCCGCTGTGTTATCAATTGTGCCAGCTTGGGAGAAGGTATCACCGCCTTCCAACTTCAAGAAATCACCTTCGGCAACTTCAACTGCTTCAAGTACATTCGGGTCAAAGGCAATATCCGCTTGCCACCCCGCTAAATCGGTCATGTTTTCTGCATTGAGGTTTAATGTTAACGTATCGCCAACGATAAGAGTTTTTACCGCTGAAGAAAACGATAAGCCAACGCCTGGCGGTACCACCGTATATTCTGTGCCATCTTCAAAACCGAAAAAGCCTGTCCAACCCTGCTTTTTCCCGTCCTCTTTTCTCTCGTAAATAGCAACTAACACAACATTTGCGCCTTTTTGCAGCGTAACAGGCAAGAACCCAGTGTAACCGTCAATGCTTCCACCTGTCGGATGATTATGAACCAACTCTCCGTTAAGCCAAATCTTAACAGATTCACTGGTCCCAATGAGCATGTTTACTTTCTGATCTTTTGGAGAACCCAAAATAATTGATCCATAAGCAATATGTCGATTTGTATCGCTTATTTCCAAGCTGGTGGCGTTCACCATATCATTTATGTTACCGACAGATGAGGAGAGCTTACCGACTGTCCAAACACCGTTGCCAACAGAATCTCCCTCTTTCGCACCCTCCGTTGCAATCTCCAGTTCCGTTACAGTGCCGTTACTCATTTGTGCAAGAAAATCTGTTCCCGAAGCAGCGGCCTCCATAGTGGACATACCGGATATTGGGGCAAGTACCCATAACCACGGACCCTCTATTTTCGGACCTTCTGTAGGGAATCCAGGATTGTCAGCTGTAGAGATAGGAATCTTCCCAAATAATCCTTCTATTGGTGAAAAATCCCAAATATCATTACCTGAAAGGTCTAAAAAAACTAATTCCGTTAACTCTGCCAGAGGCAATACATCTTTGACTCTATTAGCTACAATTGTAAGGTTTTTCAAACCTTTTAAGTTCGCAAGCGGGGAAATATCTTCTACCCCCATCCCGTATAGCACTAATCTTTTCAAACCTTTTATGCTCGCAAGCGGGGAAATATCTGTTAAATCTTTTTTGTTATGCCCCAATTCGAGCCATCTCAGTTTCGTGAATCCGCTTAGAGGCGATATGTCATCTATATATAATCCCCAAGCACCAAATCCTTCCAAATTGGTTAATTCTGCGAGTGAGGAAAAATCGGTTATTTTCTCACCTGAAATCCAAAGTTCCTTTAGAGATTCTAATTCTGTTAAAACAGAAAAATCAGATATCTGGTTACCTCTCAGTCGTAATTCTTTTAATTCGTTCAAACCTTTTATGGGAGAAATGTCAGTTATTGAATTGAAGCGAACATTTAGATGAACCAGATTTGTTGCAAACTCAATCCCACTTAAATCTTTGATTCCCGCATCTTCTGCATTAATTACTGTCAAGGCAGCCATTTCATCTGCTGTAATTGAGACAAATGCACTATCATCTTTACCCAGTTCCTTGGCAATTACTGCGCGTAGGTTCGGATCTGCGATAATATGAGGGGGTAACACCGTATATTCTGTGCCTTCTTCAAAACCGAAGTGTCCCGTAATCGTTCCTCCATTGCCAACGGCGACTAACAAGACATTTGGTCCCTGTTTCAAGGTGACAGGAAAATACTGATTGAAGCCGTCACCATCATCTCGCCAATAATCGTATTCAGCAGGTCTGATTAACTGCTCGTAGATTAACTCACCATTTAGCCAAACCTTATTACGACCTGCACTACTCACAAACATATTTATTTTTTGTTCCCGCGGAGCATCTATGATTACGGAACCATAGACAACAATAACTTCTGTACTCCATTCATATCTCTTCGGGTAAGCCAAAAGCACGCACCATTTCCAACATATTATTTGTAAGACCACCATAAGTACCTATAGGGGAAATTTTATGGGCCGTCCATTCATAGTTTCCGACTGCTTTTCCTTCCGTTGCGCCTCTCGTAGCAATCTGATGTTCTGTTACAGAACCTCCACTCACTTCTGACAATAGATCTGTACTGTTATCAAGTTGTTTTTCTGGAATCGGCACCCACAACCAAGGTCCTTCTATCTTAGGACCTCCTATAGGGGCACCTGGATTTTTAAGCCAACTTATATGAGTGCGCGTAGCTAACCCATCCAAAGCGGATATGTCAGATATTTGATTTACACGTAAATCTAACCATTCTAAGTTGATCAACCCTGCAAGTGAAGATACGTCTGATATCCTATTTTCGTGAAGGTACAGTTCTCTTAATCCTGTTAAACTTGACAATGGCGATATATCAACTATTTGATTCTGGGGTAAATCTAACCGTTCTAAGCTGATTACCCTTGCAAGCGAAGACACGTCTGAAATTCTATTCTCAGCAAGTCGTAAACGTCTTAATCCTGTTAAACCCGATAATGGCGATAAAGAATAATCGTACACTCTTCTGGTATGGTTAAGGTTTAGATACTCCAATTTGGTTAACCTTGCCAATGATGAAATATCCGATAGTGAATCGCAACGATGAAGGTCCAACCATTCTAAATTGATTAGTCCTGCTAAGGGGGAAACATCCGATAGCGTCTCATTGTTAGCGATCTGCAATAGTGTTAGGTTGGTTAAGCCTGCCAAGGGTGCCAGGTTTTCTGTTTCAGTGCCATAGAGCCTCAATCTTTCCAGGCTTGTAAGGCCTGCCAAGGGTGAAATGTCTGGTATTGGCGTATTAAACAATTCTAACCATTTTAGATTTGTCAATTCTGCAAGTGGCGAAAAATCTTCTATAGCCATATCCCAAGCAGCTAAACCATTAAGGTTTTTCAATGCAGCAAGTGGTGATAAATCCGTTATAGGATTCCCTGAAATCCACAAGTTTTCTAAATTTACAGCGGCCTCAATGCCTGTCAAATCCCTAATGTCCCTGTTACTTGCTCTGAGGGTTGTTAAGGTTGCTATCTCTTCAAGCGTAATCGGAGCAGAATCCTCTTTGTCAAGTGCCTCTGCAATTGCGGCGCGGAGGTTTGAGTCTGCGATAATATGAGGCGGTAACACCTTATATTCTGTATCAGGCGCAAATCCGAAATAACCGGATTTAACATTCCAATCGTTCTTATCGTTCCTACTATAAATTCCAAATAACAATACATTTATCCCTTGCTTTAGTGTGACAGGGACGAATTCTTGGTAATCGGTACCCCACACACCACTATGGCCGTATTCGTGAAGAAATTCACCATTGAACCAAACTTTGTACTCCCCAGTAGCTCCAGTAAACATTGTTGTCTTCTGTTCACGTGGTGAATGCAGGATGATGGAACCATACAATTACATTATCCCTATCCGTTTTTTTCCAAATACGAGTCGTTCTAAGCATCTCGGCAATGTTCTGATATTCATTAGGTGCGATTTTGTTTGGTGTCCACACATTTTCTCCGACAGAACTTCCTATTGTAGCACCGGTTGTTGCAATTTCCATCTCAGTTACAGCACCGTTACTTGCTTGTGAAAGTAAATCCACTCCATCCCAAAAATTGGATAAATCATATCCCGACACCAACATCCATAACCAGGGCCCCTCTATTTTGGGACCGCCTTGAGCAAAACCTGGATTGCTGAACCAAAAGATTTCTGTGTGTTCACGTAATCCATCCAAAGGCGAGAAGTCTGATATATTGTTACGTTCAAGCTGCAGACGTTCCAAGTTGTGCAAACCTGCAAGGGGTGATACGTCTTCTATCTGATTGGTGTGAAGATTCAGGTATACAAGTTTTTTCAAAGATGCCAAAGCTGAAATGTCTGACACATTACGGTTACCCTCTAAATTGAGCTGTTCTAAATTAATCAATTCTGCCAAGGGTGAGATGTCCGACACGCCACTACCACGAACTGATAACGCTACTAAACCTGTTAAATTTTTTAAGGGCAAGAGACCAGGTCTGTTGGAACTGTAAGTATGCAGCTCTTTCAAATTTGTTAATCCTGCCAAGGGTGACAGATCAGAAATCATCGGATTGCTAAAAAATCCTAACCATCTTAGTTTTGTTAATTCTGCCAAAGGTGATAGGTCTGAAACAGAGGTATTCCAAAAACCTAACCTTTCTAAGTTGATTAAATCTGCAAGAGAAGATAGGTCTGATAGAGACTCACCGGAAAATTCAAGCAATTTTAACGTTACTAACTTCGCCAGAGGGGATAAATCGGTTAGTGGGTTACCTCTAATAATAAGTTCTTCCAGGTTTGCTGCAAACCCAAGTCCTGTCAAATCCCTAATGTCCTTGTTACTTGCTCTGAGGGTTGTTAATGTTGCCATCTCTTCAAGCGTAATCGGAACAGTAGCATCCACTTTCCCAAGAGTCTCAACAATTGCTGCGCGAAGATTCAGATCGGGAATAGTAACATCAAAAAGTATTTTCGTACTTTCAAAGAGTTCTGTTAAAGGTGAGAAATCTGTTATCGGATTGTCGGTGAGGGCTAACCATTTCAGATTGGTTAATGCTGCTAACGGAGACACATCCACTATGTTGTTAGTAGCAAGATTTAACCGTTCCAAACTTGTGAAGTTCTGTAAAAAAGTTATATCTGTGATTCCACAATTGATAACCCATAGTTCCTTCAAATTTATTGATTCTGCTAAAGGAGACAAATCGGGTAGATTTTCACCTGATCCCCACAATTCAAATCTTTCTAATGTATCTGCTCGTGCTAATGGGGACAGATCAACCGTACCGCCGCCCTTAATATCGAGTTTTGTTAGTTTTGGCAAGTTCGTTAGAGGCGACAAATCAGGAACAGATCCGCCAGAACCCCAGTAGGCAAAACTTTCTAAACTACTCAATTCTGATATAGGAGACAAGTCACCAGACTCTTCATAACTCATCCTTATCCAGTTAAGATTTTTCATACCGATAAGGGGTTGGATGCTTGAAATCGGATTCGCATAAACAGACAGTCCACGTAAGTTCGTTAATCCCCGAAGTGGTGAGAGGTCCGTTATCTTATTCCGATATATACTAAGCATCCGTAAATTTGTTAATCCTGAAAGTGCTGATATATTTATTATCTCGTTACTTGCCAACCATAACCCATGCATCTGGATTAATCCTGCAAGCGGAGAAATATCAGAAATCATATTTTCTCGGATTTTTAGATTACGTAGATTTATAGCAAACTCAAGTCCCGTGATATTACGAATTCCCATTCCTTCCGCATTTAGTTCTGTCAACGTCGCCATATCTTCAGTCGTAATCACATCACCAGGTGCTTTGCCAAGTGCTTCTTCAATTGCAGTAAGTAAATTCGAATCTGGAATATAAACACCAGCACCGGGAATACGCTCCGGCCGCTGTACAACAGGTGGAAGAACACTATCAGGAGAATCCAACGCAGCAATCACATCGTGAAAATCCGTTGTCCACGTATCCCGTTTCACGGTGCCGCCTTCTACTACCAATGCTCCTAATAAGTTTTGTAGACTCACATTCTCACTAATTTTCTTAAGGAACACGTCAGTTTCTAATCCAACCGCAGCTGCAGCGTGTGCAGCACTGAGGGGACCTTGAAACGCCTCGTGCAATCGTTGGACCGGTTCAATACCACCAAACACGCCACCTGTTTCTTCAAGTGCTACACGAAAACGTTTCATATCTTCCGCTACAAGTTCATCCATCTCTGTTTTTTCAACATATAGGTCTAACGCCCGCTCTTTGTTAAAAGGTGGGTTATCTGCTTGTTCAACAACAGCACGCACCTCGTCTTCAAACGTCTGCATGCCCTTTGTGTGGCACCCGATGCAGGAAAGCCCCGTACGCACTGTCGGATCCGCCACAGCAGGATTCGAAACGATGCTGATCGGTGCCGCATCAATACGGATGCCTTCCCTATCTACAATAAAATATGCCTGCAAACCATTCGGTAAATTGAAGATAATTTCACCACCATCTTGTGAAAAATCAAGCGGATGTGTAAGGATATTCTGTGACTCTGAACTCCCCGCAAAGTCATAACTTTTCCAATACGCTCCATATCGGGATGTATGCCGCTCAAGAACGCGATTGTGCCTGGAAACACGGGAATTATTAAAACCCGCGCGCCACACGCGTTTTCCCGGCGCATTTAGCAGGTTTTCAGCAACGAATACCTCAAGTGCTGCCTCTAATTCACGGTCTGTTTTGGGCAACGCGAGAATGTCATGGTAGAGCGGGGGTAGTGAAGCAGTCGCAAGAAACCAATCCACATGCACAAACGGCACTTCGCAGTTCATCTCTTGCTGTAGCGTTGTCAGTTTTTCGCGGAGATGTGTTTGTGTCGGCGCATCAAACGTCATCTTGTAGGGATACGCTTGCTCAATCTGTGTCCATGCATCGTTTCGGACATCCCATTCGTAATCACGAAGGTCAAAGTAGAAAACGGTTTGTTCTGCATCAATGGGTTGCGGTTTAACAACTTCGCGTCCCCAAGAGAGGCTATTTATCAGTTTTGAGAGTGCGCGCCGATAGGCGTTGAGTGCTTCAGTCGTCTCACCTGCGTTATAGAGATGTGTTAACGTAAAATAGCGTGCAAACAATTTGTCACGTGATGGGAGAGAATTGACATGGTTTTCAATTGTCTGAAGCACTGTATCAGTTGTAATGAAGCCGGTTTCTGGCCTGGGAATATCGTCCCAATCGGGTGCGCCTGCTGCAATCCATTGACGGATCGTCTCAATCGATGCCGGGTCAAGTGGCGGTTGTCCGAGTGGCATCCGCCTGGCAATGTCCGTTTCTTTGAGTCGTTGATAGAACACAGAAGCGTCCGGGTCTTCCGGAACAACTGATCCATCTTCAATAAGTGCTGTATATTCAATAAGAAGATCATCAGAGAATGAGCCATTTTCCCCGTGACAGATTAGACAAGCGTCCTCAATGATCGCGTAAGCCTCTTGTGCCAGATTTTGTTGTGCATTGACACTGCAGACTAAAATCAACATCAACAGTCCACTGATTTTTATGATATTTTGCCGAAACTTCAATTAAATCTCTCCCTTTCACAGTAAGTTGTTTAATTACAATAACCTAAGTTGCTACCTATTTACGAATGCTCTTGTCCGAGGGGTTTCTAACCCCAATGGATAACAGAAAACAGTAAGAATCAGCGGAAATGACTTGTTTTTTAATTTCCAATGTTCCATTTTCTTGTAAACGATTATAACATGTCCCTTTGAAAATAACAAGAACAAGAATTTGACGATTAATTTGCAATTGCCAAGAAAATGTATTATAATATAATCACTTAATTTTTAATAAAAGGAAATTTTACACTATCGGGGCGTAGCGCAGCCCGGCTAGCGCGTCTGCTTTGGGAGCAGAAGGTCGGAGGTTCGAATCCTCTCGCCCCGATTTAAAACGGACTGATGACACAAGCGCCTATAGCTCAATTGGATAGAGCAACGGACTTCTAATCCGTAGGTTGCAGGTTCGACTCCTGCTAGGCGTGTATTCAATACGGTGGATGTAGCTCAGGGGTAGAGCGCCTGACTGTGGATCAGGAGGCCGTGGGTTCAATCCCCATCATCCACCTTTCAAGTGCGTCCGTAGTTCAATGGATAGAGCAATAGCCTTCGGAGCTATAAGTTGGGGGTTCGAATCCCTCCGGACGCGGGCGCCGTTAGCTCAATTGGCAGAGCATCTGACTCTTAATCAGAGGGTTGAAGGTTCGATTCCTTCACGGCGCATCGGGCCAAAAAAGGGCGGGTGCTGGAATTTGGTAGACAGGATAGACTTAGGATCTATTGGGGTTACGCCTCGTGAGGGTTCAAGTCCCTCCTCGCCCATCTCACAGTAGAAGATTTTAAAATTCTTTAACGAGTTGTGCTAAATAACTTTTTGTAAAATATCATTTTACATAAGCAGAACGTTTTATCCGTGTTTCCTATTGGTTGATATGCTCTTCAGTCCCGTAGGGACGATATGTTTATAGAAATACGGCAATAACCCCTCTTTAGTCCCGTAGGGACGATATGTTTATATGACAATACGTAATATCTGTGAAAATCATAAAAACAATCAGTTAACTGGCACAAGTCGTTTCTTTAGCCTTGGAACATGAGATGTTCTGCTTCAGTCATATAAGAAATAGCGACTGAAGTACTACACACAGACAAATTTTTGTAATTGACAAAGGGAGATTCTAACTTGAGAGTTGAAGTCGAAACGCTTGATAGCACACAAGTCAAATTAGAAATTGAAGTCCCTGCCGAAGATGTAAACGAAGCATTAGAAGAAACTTATAAAGCATTACGTGCCTACGTATCGCTGCCGGGTTTCAGAAAAGGCAAAGCGCCTTTAACGATAATTAAATCGCGATTCCCAGAACATATCAATGCAGAAGTTGTCAAACAACTTGTTTTCCCTGCTTACGAAGATGCGCTGTATGATAAAGACCTCATCCCCCTCACACAACCCATTTTTGACCCGCCTTTGGATCAGCTAAAAATCACTGAAAATCAGCCACTTGTTTTTACTGCCACCGTTAATGTCAAACCGACTTTTGAGGTGCCAGATTATGAAGAACTCGAGACAGACAAAACACCTATCAATGTGCCGCGTGAGAACGTAGAGGCTCATATTAAACAATTGCAATCGCAATCGGCAACTTTTGACCCCATTGAAGAAGATAGACCCGTTCAAGCATCAGATTGTGTGCGGATAGATTGGACATGCATCATAGACGGGGAGCTCCTTGATAACGAATCAGCACAAGACATTGATGTCGATTTAACATCGGAAGACTACCACGCCGACCTCGTTGCGGGACTTATCGGAATGCACATCGAAGAAACAAAACCGATTGAGGTGAATTTTGATACAACACATAGAGTCGCCGCACTCGCTGGAAAGCAGGCTACATACAATGTAACACTTCATGCCATCACGAGAAAACATCTACCAGACCTTGACGATGAATTTGCGAAAGACCTCGGTTATGAAACGTATAACCAGCTGCACGGTGTCATCTGGAACAACCTTGTTGAAGAAGAACGCATCTTACAGATGGAAAAGCAAAAAACAGAAATACTTGAGCAGCTTATTGAAAAAACAAACATAACACTTCCCGATGACCTGGTTGATCAATATGTACAACAAGCTTTGCAAAACTTGCATAAGCAGCTAAAAGCACAACAACAGACCCTTGAAGAAGCAGGAATTGACATGGAAACCCTGCCAGAAGAATTGAGACGAGATGTAATTCAGCAGACAAAACAGAATTGGATTTTTAACGAAATAGCCGATCTTGAAGGCATTCACGTCAGCGAAGATGAATTAGAATGGGAGATCCGCCGCGCTGCAGAACAGCAAAATCGAGATGCCCAAAAGTATGCTGATTTGTTGAAAGCGAGCAATCGCTTAGAGGATTTCAGAGTCCAACTACAACACGAAAAAATCTATCAGTTTTTAATCCAAGAAGCATCCGCCAAAAAATCATTGATTATTACTGGATAACCCAAGTTGCCACCTATTTGCGAATACTCTTGTCCGAGGGGTTTCTAACCCCGATGGATAACAAATACTCTTGTAGGAGGGGTTTCTAACCCCGATTTATAATAACAAGAATACAATATACATTGCCCACGGACACTAAAATGCTTGTGCCTTTTGTTGTTGAACAAACAAACCGAGGTGAACGGTCCTACGACATCTATTCTCGGTTGCTTGAAGACCGAATTATCATGATCGGTTCTACGATTGAGGATGATACTGTAGCAAATTTGATTACTGCGCAGATGCTATTTCTTGAAGGGAAAGACCCTGATGCAGATATCGTCCTTTATCTGAACACACCTGGCGGTTCAGTTTCGGCAGGTTTAGCAATTTACGACACTATGCAGTATATCAAAGCAGATGTTCAAACTTGGTGTTTAGGGCGGGCATACAGCATGGGTGCCGTTCTATTGGCCGCCGGGACCCCCGGCAAACGATATGCATTACCACATGCCAAAGCGTTGATTCATCAACCTATGGCGGGTGGTATTAGTGGGCAAGCAGCGGATATCAGCATCCATGCAAACGAAATTTTGCGCGAAAGGGAACGCCTTTACGCTATTTTGGCACAGCACACAGGACAGAGTTTAGAAAAAATCGAAACAGATGCCGACCGAGATTTTTATATGACAGCACAAGAAGCTCTTGAATACGGCATCGTTGATACAGTTGTAACCCACCGGCAGTAGACACAGATGAAGGCATGTCTCCACTGATATGCCTATCTGATTAACACTGCCTCTCGCTTAACAAGTCGGAGGAGAGAATGTCAGAATCCATTGATGGTAGAGTATTTTGCTCATTCTGTAATAGAGAACGCAGCCAAGTAAATCGACTCCTTCAGGGAGGCGACGCGAATATATGCGACGGATGTATTGACTATTGTAATAGAATACTCGCTCAGGGAAATTCCCCTGCAGCAGATTTACCGGAACCGCCCTCCAACACTGAGGCTCCAGAGGAAGAAGACGTTGAACCTCCTGTGCTACTGCTCGGACCGGCAGAGATTAAAGCGAAACTCGATGAATACGTAATCGGGCAAGAACATGCCAAAAAAATTCTTTCTGTCGCTGTTTACACACACTATAAACGCCTGCAGCATGAAAACACAGACGATGTTGAATTAGATAAAAGTAATATTCTTTTCATAGGGCCCACTGGAACAGGCAAGACGCTGCTTGCACAAACCCTCGCGAAGGTGCTAAACGTCCCCTTCGCTATCGCTGATGCTACTACCGTCACGGAAGCCGGTTATGTGGGCGAAGACGTAGAAAACATCATCCTGAAACTTGTTCAGGCAGCAGACGGCAACATCAAACGTGCTGAACACGGTATCATTTACATAGATGAAATAGACAAAATTACCCGCAAATCCGAAAATCCATCTATTACTCGCGATGTTTCTGGAGAAGGTGTACAGCAAGCACTTCTTAAGATATTAGAAGGCACCGTAGCCAGTGTCCCACCTCGGGGCGGACGAAAACATCCGCACCAAGAAATGTTGGAAGTTGATACTAAAAATGTTCTCTTTATCTGTGGTGGAACTTTTATCGGGTTAGAAAACCTTATCAAAAATAGATTAGGAAAACAGACCATCGGGTTCGGTTCAGAAATCAAATCTAAACAGAAACAGAAAATTCACGAAATTCTTGAACATACTACTGCAAAAGACCTAATCAGGTATGGTTTTATCCCAGAACTGATTGGAAGACTACCTATCGTTGCTAACCTCCATGAATTGGATGAATCTGCCCTTATTCGAATTCTGACTGAACCGAAAAATGCACTTATCAAACAATATCGGCAACTTTTAGCTTATGAAGGTGTGCAATTTGACGTAACCGATGATGCACTCTCAGCGATTGCACATCAGGTAATTGAACGCGAAACAGGCGCACGCGGCTTACGGGCAGTTATGGAAAAAATTATGCTGGAAACCATGTATCAAATCCCATCACTTTCCGAAGTACACGCGTGTCAAATAACCGAAGATAGTGTTTTAGGGAAGAGCCCCCCTGAATTAATGAACACTGCATCTGAAGTCCTCAAAACTGCATAAAGGAGCAAACCATGAGCCAAGAAGCTGAAAAACTCGCGAGCGATTCGACAGTCCTTTTGCCCGTTATCGCTTTTCCACCAGATTTCGAGACCTTTTTTCCGAAAACCAAAGCTGTCGTTGACCAAAGGTTGACGGATTGGACACCACTGACCATCGCACGCAAAATGGGGATCCTTGCCGCACAAGCGGCACTCAACACAAATTTGAAAATCTTGCTCCTTCATCAAAAAAACGAACTTGAAGAAGACACGGAACCCCAACCCAATGACCTACATACTATTGGAATAGTCGCGAATATCGTACAAGATTATGATCCCAAAGACGGAACACTCCGTATCGCGATAGAGACATCTGACCGGGCGGTTGTCGCACACTGCACACAAGTTGAAGGCTACTTACAGGCTACAGTTAAAATCGTTTCGGAACTCACTGGTGTAGCAGATGCTGCTACCGCATTCATAAAAGAGGCGAAAAGCACTTTTCGACGTTATGCCAAGGCACATCCAAAACGTATCCTTCCCGATGTGGAAAGATACATACGCGATTTGGTAGAACCCGGTATCCTTGCTGATAACATCGCACGTTTCGCAGACTTTCCCCCATACAGACGCCAAGAAATACTTGAAGAACTTAATCCTATCAAACGACTCAATCTTGTCATTGCACTCCTTGATGCTGACCTGGACCTGGTTGACCTGGAAGAAGAAATTCAAAACGACGTTCGCGAATCTGTTCAAAAAACGCATCGTGAATTTTATCTGCAAGAACGGATGAAGGCTATTCAGCGGGAACTCGGCCGTGGGGATGAAATTGATGAAATTGATGACTTGCGCGAACAAGTCAAAAATGCTGGCATGACAGAAGAAGCGGAAAAGAAAGCACTCAAAGAACTCGACCGCCTTGCACAAATACCGCCTATGTCCGCAGAGTCCGGTGTAATTCGCAGCTACGTCGATTGGCTCCTCGCGGTCCCGTGGAAAGAACGCACCGAAAATAATATTGAACTTGATCATGCAGAAAATATCCTTAACGAAGACCACTACGGGTTAGATAAACCGAAACAAAATGTCCTTGAATACCTCGCTGTCCTGAAATTGGTTGAACAGGTAAAAGGACCTATTCTCTGTTTAGTCGGCCCGCCAGGCGTTGGCAAAACATCGTTAGGGAAATCTATTGCACGCGCTACCGGCAGAAAATTTGTTCGCATGTCTCTTGGTGGCGTGCGCGATGAGGCAGAAATACGGGGACACCGCCGAACTTATATCGGCGCAATTCCAGGACGCATCATTCAAGGGTTACGGGACGTCAAGGTGAAGAATCCGCTCTTTCTGCTTGATGAAATTGATAAACTGAGTTCGGATTGGCGTGGTGATCCCGCATCCGCACTTCTTGAAGTTCTTGATCCTGAACAGAACGAAACCTTTAGAGACCATTATTTAGATGTTGAATTTGACCTATCGGATGTTATGTTCGTCACCACTGCAAATACGCGTATCACAATACCGCCCGCGCTTGAGGACCGGATGGAAGTCATAGAACTACCCGGTTATACCGATTTTGAAAAACACAAAATAGCAACGTTCCACCCAAACGGACTAATTCCAAAGCAGTTGAAAGGCCACGGTCTGAAGGAAGAGAATATTACCTTTGCAGATTCTGCTATTTTTGACATAGTTCACAAATACACGCGTGAAGCAGGTGTGCGGAATCTGGAACGCAATGTTACCAGCATCTGCCGCAAAATTGCAAAACAAATTGTGACTGATGACACGCCGGATCTGAAAGTCAAGGTCACAGCACTCAATTTAAGTGACTACCTCGGACCGCCAAAGTTTACTCGCACTAAAGCACAAGAACACGATGAGGTCGGTGTCTCAACAGGAATGGTCTGGACACAGGTCGGCGGCGATATTGTCTCCGTTGAGGCAACCCTCATGCCCGGCGAGGGCAAACTTGATATGACGGGTCAACTCCAAGAGGTCATGCGGGAATCTGTCCAAACAGCCGTAGCATATCTCCGATCACGAGCTAAACATTTTGACATTCCTAAAGACACTTTTGAGAAACATGATATTCATATCCATATTCCTGAAGGCGCAGTGCCAAAAGATGGACCATCAGCCGGTATCACTGTCGCAACAGCGATTCTCAGTGCCATTACGGGACAAAAGGTACGTAAAGATGTCGCAATGACCGGTGAAATCACTCTTCGTGGACATGTCCTCCCTATCGGTGGGCTTAAAGAAAAATCACTCGCAGCGTACCGAAACGGAATTGTTGACATCATTATGCCAGAGGAAAATGAGAAAGACCTTGCGGATGTCCCAAATGAAATACGGGAACACATCCGATGGCATCAGGTTAACGACATCACACAGGTACTGGAATTAGCACTAAAAAAAGAGGTTGAAGACGATTCCGAAAACGAACATGATGGAATCGCACCTGCTGCAGATGATCCAACGCTACAGAATCCTGACGCAATCGGACAGACTGGAAACTGAGAAAACGCGAGTTCTGTAGGAGCGACCTCCTGGTCGCGACCAGGAGGTCGCTCCTACAGAAGAAAGGTCCCTTCAGCAAACAATAAATGTTGAATCTCTTAATGAAATAACATTTATTAGAATTGGTATAACACAGAAAGATGCGAGTAGACAAATTTTTGCAAATTTCACGACTTGTCAAGCGCCGGGCAACAGCAAATACATTGTGTAGCCGAGGCAATGTATTAGTCAACATGAACCCAGCAAAAGCAGGCAAAGCGCTCAATGTCGGCGACCGTATTACAATAATTTCAGACCCGCTCCCCACAGAGAATGCAAAAGAATTAACTTACGAGGTTCTTGAAATACCGACAGGCAATGTCTCCAAAACCCGTGCGACAACACTGTATCGTCTTGTTAAATAACGAGTTGTGCTAAATAATTTATTGTAAAGTATTATTTCACATAAGCAGAACGTTTTATCCGTGTTTCCTGTTGGTTGATATGCTCTTCAGTCCCGTAGGGACGATATGTTTATAGAAATACGGCAATAACCCCTCTTTAGTCCCGTAGGGACGATATGTTTATATGACTGGCACAAGTCGTTAAATAGGTTTTGCACAACTTAATTGATTGTTTGTTCCCACCCTAAATCAAAATGTTGCCACGTATCGGAATAACAATGGGTGATGCTGCAGGCATCGGCCCTGAAATCATCGTTAAAGCACTCACCAACAAAAACGTCTATTGGATGTGTCAACCGATAGTTATCGGTAGCCCCGCAATCATCCGGGACGCACTCAGATTCCTATCTTCAACAGATTCGCTACCAGAGAGTCAAACAGGTCCCCCAAAAATCTCTGTCCTTCAATCGTCAATGCAATCTACCGCAACGCATGGCAGGATTGATGTACTTGATGTAAGTTCGCTAACGCCGGATGCATTTTCTCATGGAAAAATAGATGCTCAGTGCGGCAGGGCTGCGATTAAGGCAATTGAAACAGCAGTCCAACTCACACTTGATGGCATGCTGGATGGCATCACAACCGCCCCAATTTGTAAAGCATCAATTCAACGCGCAGGTTCGCCATTTCCCGGGCACACTGAAATGCTCACCAGCTTGACACAAGCCGAAAAATCTGTTATGATGCTCAAAACGTGGGATACCTCTCCTCAATTTGAATCAGGATTCAGTGTTGATTTAAAAAAAGAGAAGAAAAACGCTTGTGCGTCAACTAACTGTCCAGAACATCTCACTGTTTCCTTTGTCACAAACCATATTCCAATTGCTGAAGTTTCACAACAACTTTCAGTGGAAAGAATAAGTGATGTCATCCAAATTACGCATGACGCGCTTATTCAGTTCGGCATTAGTAATCCACGGTTAGTTGTGGCAGGATTAAACCCACATGCGGGGGAAGAGGGAATGTTCGGTCCAGAGGAAGAAATTTATATCAAGCCAGCAATTCGGCAGGCGCACGCGACGGGTCTCCAAGTTGAGGGACCTCTACCTGCTGATACGCTTTTCAAAAAGGCACTCCGTGGTGAGTGGGATGCTGTCATCGCGATGTACCACGACCAAGGCAATATCCCGATTAAATTGATTGGGTTTGGACAGGTCGTGAATATCACATTAGGTTTACCTATTGTCCGCACAAGCGTTGACCACGGCACGGCGTTTGATATTGCTGGGCAAGGGACTGCAAGCGAAACAAGTCTTATCGCCGCATTAGCAGCAGCAACACAATTAGTGAGTTCTTAATTATGACAAAACGTTTTCTGTTTTCTCTGTTTTTAACCTGTTTTCTGATTGGTGTGATATATGCCGAACTCAATGTGAATGGGTTTTGTAACCCTAATTTTAGTCCATCACAAAACCCAGGATTGATAAATAGTTCGCACACAGGACACAACGAAAATCCGCTGCAGGTTATACAAACATCATCACATTTCCTTATCTTGCGCTTCCAACTCCCCAAACTTAAAATACAAACACAACTACAGAACGGAAATGCCGCAACACATATCGGATTTGATGGTGCATCATGGACAACCGAAACAGAAAAACCGAAACTCCCTGTCTATACCGCTCAAATCGGTTTACCTACAGTGAGCAGTGTTACCGCAACAGTGCTACAAAAACAGAGCACTTTCAAAAAAGTAGAACTACCGCTAATCATAAATCAGATAACCGATCCCTTCTTTCCAGATGCACAGCAAAGAGATGACACCACTCAAACATCTACGCTATATCCTGCTGAAATGGTAGAGGTAGTCCCTGTAGGTTTTGTGCGATCACAACGGATCGGCGGTTTGCACATCCATCCTGTACAATACAATAGCACTACACAGCAGATAAAAATTACTAACGACATAACGTTCCGTATCGATTTTTACGGTGCCCCGACAACTGCTTCTAAACCTCTACTGTCTCATTCTCTTGATAGCGCTGCTTACGAAAATCTGTATCAGACGATGTTGATTAACAACGCTCAGGCATCCTCTTGGCGTCAAAGAGCACGTGGCACGTCCAGAACACTGACTCCAGCTGCACCTGCTGCCCCCGCCTCAAATCGGAGACGTTTTAAAATACCTATTACAACAACTACGATGTATCGCATCAGTTACAACAAGCTCAAATCGTCTGGTATTATACCTGAAACTATTGATTTGGACAGCATTCGAATAGAAACAATTGGACATGAGCAGGGGTTCTATGTTTTTGATGAAAACCAAAACGAAACGCTTGATCAAACTGATATGATTGTCTTCTACGCACGAGCACTGATTAGCAATAAATTCACAGATACTAACTTCTATTGGTTTAGTTTTGTTCCAAAAAACATAGAGAGCAAGGTAGGTGAACCTGAAGTAGAGAACACATTCCGTATCGGCATACGGTCTGCTGCACCTGTTACCCAGAATATCACGCCTCCAAATGCTTTTTCAACAAGATTACGGTTTGAGGAAGACTTTCTTCACGACCCACTTGACGGATGGAATATAAATGTAAAATCCGAAACAGCGGATCACTATTTTTGGAGAGGTTTCAGAGGAGACAATTCTGGTATAAGTACGAAAAAATTTCCAGTTGAGCTACCAGGCGCTGTACCACGCTACAATTTTGAACGAGATGCTGAACTTCGTGTAAAACTGCAAGGTGCCTCTCGTAAAAATGCAGCGAAACATGAAGCTGAAATCATATTCAATGGTAAGCAACTTGGGCGCATAGCGGAATGGTTGCGGCAGGAAGCTCCGCTTATAACACGTAAAATCCCGCAGAACCGAATCCACCACGATCAGCAAAATGAACTACGGATCGATGCACTTGATGAGAACGACATCCCAGAAGGAACTTTCGACTTCTATCTGGATTGGTATGAATTTGAATATTGGCACACTTTTCGCGCAAAATCAGACCAGCTTGAGTTTAACTCAGAGACAGAGCCAGAGGTTAGCGGAATAACACACTTTAACGTAACCAACTTTTCCACAGAAGCAATAGATGTTTATACGTTGAATTCAAGCGGTTTAGCAGCAAAACTTATTGACGGAAAAGTCCGACAAACTAACAATACCTACCAAATTCTGTTTGAGGATGATACAACACGCTACACCAGATACTTTGTGATTGCTAACAATCGTTACCGAAGCGTCAGTGTGCTGACTGAAGTCCCACCAAGCACTTTGCGAAATCCCACAACACAAGTCGATTACATTGTAATTACACATAAAACGTTTTTAGAAAACGTCCAGCCTTTAGTTGATTTTAGACGTTCACAAGGGTTAACGGTCAAAGTTGTGGATATAGATGAAATCTATAATGAATTTGGCCACGGACTCTTCGACCCGTTTGCTATCCGGACATTTTTGCGGATAGCATATCAAACGTGGCAATCGCCAGCTCCTACTTATGTGCTGCTCGTAGGGGATGCACATTATGACTATAAACAGATTAACAGAAAACTCTACCCAACACACAACTTTTACCCGATTTTTGTCCCTACCTACCACGGATGGTCACCAGAAGGAGGGGAAACCGCTATGGATCAAAAGTTCGTGAACATAGTCGGAGAGGATGCGCTGCCCGATATGTTCATCGGACGGTTATCAGTACAAACACCTAACGAACTCGCAGGAATGATCAAAAAGATTATCAACTATGAAGACAACCCCAAAATCGGGCCGTGGCAAGCAACGCTCGTCCAGGTGGCAGATGACGAAGTGGACAACCCCAATGATGAGACTTTTGAAATTTCTCGAGACAATCTGATACGACAAACCATCCCTGTGGCTTATCACACAAAACCAATCTATCTGCGAAAAATACGAATACAAGAAGAATACAGAGACAAGTACGTCCTCGAAACTAAAAGACGTGTCCTAAAAGCATTTAATGATGGTGCGTTAGTAATTGAATATGCAGGACACGGCGGAAGGGATACATGGGCAGATGAGGCAATCTTTCATGTTGATGATGTCATCAATTTACGGAATCGGTATCTACCATTTGTTGTGTCCACAACATGTTTGAATGGAAAATTTGATAAACCGCAACAATTCGGATCACACAGCCTCAGCGAACAACTTTTAATGGGCAGATACGGTGCCATCGCATCGCTTACCGCAACACGATTGACTTATGCTGCAGCAAACGCCGAATTTGATAAAGACCTTTTCACTGCTATGTTTGTACGCGAGCCTTTTGAGGCAAAACAAGGAGGCCTTGAAATCGCAGCAGTACCGCCAAGTATCGGCAAAATCGTCACAGATGCCAAAATCAGATTCATCACGAGAATCTCCAACCAGAATTGGATTCCCGGAACAGAACAATACACCCTTTTTGGGGATCCCGCAACACAACTTGCACTGCCTACCCTTGATATACAGGTTGAATTGGAGGATATAGCGCTTAATTCCAGCAAGCGGATTGTCATATTGGACAATGAAGTTGGCGCCTATGACGCTGACAATATGTGGTGGAGAGCAGAAAATTTTGACACGAACAAACTTATCGTCTCAGCCATCTTCCAAAATTACTTTGACGACAAACTTGGAAATGAGATTAACCCACGAATTGAACACAGAGTGTGGCAAGGACAATACGGAAAAAGGCAGATAGATGTTCCTGCTAAAGCCTTACCCGGTAAAGGTTACGTACAACTGTTTGCTCATGATAATAAACGGGCTGCAGCGGGTGGTGCAACATTTTGGGTAGATACACCGATTATTGTGGATGTGCATGAAGAATTGGACGCTATAGATACCCATACGCTCAGTGTTCAAGCACTTATTTTAGATGATTTAGGGGGTGAAAAAGGTATTCGTTCCATCGAGGTATTGTGGGATAATACAGATGATTATAAGGATCATCTCGTTCCTATGGTCAAAACCGCGCCGCCGCCCGGGACCAGTGAGTTGGCACCGGGCGGACAGTGGTACAAAATCCAAACACCTATCCCCTTGCCACTTGGTGGAAAAGATGTGCGATATCGAATCATCGTTACCGACACCAGCGGCTTAGAAGTTTCGTATCCATCATCAAGTAGACGAATAAACGTTGAGGTGCCAGCGGGAGCAAACATTGTCATTGCTACGGATGGAAAAAGTCACGCACCAATTCGCTATGCTTTTGATGAAAAGTCAGGAAAATATCACATCATTGCCGAACTTATTAACGATGGAGAAAGAACAGTTAAAACAGATGTTGATGTTATCTTTTCAGAAGGCAACCCCGATATAGGCGGCGATCTCCAAATTGACGAAGGTGCAGATATATTAGGCACCGTTACACTCCAGCCCGATGACTGGCAGGAAGGTGATACTGTCTTACAGCGAACCGTTGCCACACTTAAGTTAGCAGAAAATCTCGCTACCGGTGTCCATAAAATTTTTGTTCTGGCTGACCCAGAAGTAGACACTACGGATGAAATCGATGGTAATGTACCAGAACCAGACGAATTTGATAATAAACTTAATATCACTTTTGTTGTTAACGAGTTCTTCTACGAATCATCACTACCTTTAGAAGCTTTTAGTCTTGATAGAGTCTTTGACATTGATTTTCCTGTTGAAGCGGCAACGGTACAAGATGGCCGGGTTCCGCTAAATGTCTCTTCAGGCGTTCCATCTACCTTAACACAACCATCCCTCCAATTTGCCCAGATTCCGCGTATCGCTGCGCTTCGGAAAGGTTTACTGCGTACTGGTGCAGAAAGCATACAACAGTACGAAGTATCTTTCCGAGCATCCGATGTTACACTGAAGAAACCAGTAACTCTTAAACTACGTTTTGATGTCAGCGGTTTGGAAGATATTGTAAGAGAAAATACACCGTGGCAGGAGGACAGCAAAGAATTCAGAGCAGCTTTGATTGAAGAAGCAGAAAAACTCAGCATTTACGCATGGCACGCCGATTACCAAAAATGGGAAAAACTCCCATCGCAAGTGAGTTATGCCACTGAAAATGAAAAACCACAACCTGAAAATGATGGGCCAATATTTCAACTTGAGAACTATGTGACACCTACCGAATTCCAAAACGCGAATAAACAACCGCTTCCGATTGAAAATATCAAAATCAGCCCGGAGTCAACACCTGCTGGTAGCTGGATTATTCTGTTTTTGGATTCTACCCAATACGAAGTATATTTTAAAGATAAACATTATCCACATTTTGAGAAATTAGAGACACCTGGACAGCTTGACATTCCATTTCGTGAAGAAAATTACGGTATAGAATTCACTATTCCTAAAAAATGGGTAGCACCAGAACTTGAAGACGGAATCTCCGTCGTTCCCTTTGAATTCGCAGATATCATCATATTTGAAACCGATTACTCAGAAGGTGCGGCTTACTTAAAAGGGACACGAAATCAAAATATCGGTGACGGCACAGCGACTGTCATCCCAAGAATCGGTACCAAGAAAAAGTTCGCCGTGGGAGATTGGTTTTTCTTTTTCCTCTCCTCTGACTTTTACGAACTCCGCGATAAAACAGGACAACCGTTTTTCTTGCCGAATGAAGAGCCTGTGCGTGTAGAAGTTAACAAAAGCAAATTTTACAACGATCTCGGTTTTGAGATGCTTGTCACGTCAGGTTCTGAACCCTTTCAATTCGGAGATAAGATTAAATTCAGTAGCGCACTGGTCGGAACTATTACCGCACAAACAACCGAACTTATGCCTTTCACCCTAATGAGCAGTGATGACGTACAACCCCCTACTTTCAATCTATGGGTAGATGGTGTCCAACCACAAACCGGCAGCGTTATCGCACCACGTCCACTTATCTCCATCTTGCTTGAGGATGCCGATGGTGTAAACCTGAATACGCTGATTATTCGTAGAGGGGATAACGGAAAACCGCTTGAGTCTATCTCCGACTATGTGCTCCGAAATCCTAAAAACGTTAATACTGTTCCAATCGACTATAAACCGATTCTCTTTCCCGGTGAGTACGCTTTTGAAATTGAAGCACGCGATTTTAATGGAAATGCAATCGGGGGAAAAGCAAAAAAAATCCAAACCCGATTCGTTGTCATTGAGATGCCCGACATTACCCCACCTGTCATTGAAGTCCTTGTTAACGATGAAGTCCTTGTTGGAGAAGTTTCTGACGCTGATTCTCTGGGAGAATTGAAAAATATAGGCAAAAACAGCATCACCCAACAACCCCACTGTGAAATTCAGGTGACAGATGAAACGGCACTGGATGGCACGCTCCTTAACATCACATTTAACCGGATGTCTGTGAATGATGCAACACAGCGCTATCGAGAATTTGATATGGCAGAATGGGAATTTGACGCGGATGATCCGGAAATTGCAAACTTCAGTTTCGCACCCGATCTTCCAAACGGCACCTATCGGTTACAAGTAACAGCCACAGATACAAGTGAAAACACAACTGAACTTGAAACAGTCTTCACCTTAGATGAGGCAGTTACCCTCAGCGAAGTCTTCAACGTCCCGAATCCTGTCCAAGATGGCAAAACCTTTTTTACCTATCAGTTGGCGCAACCACCAGATAAGGTCACCATCAAAATATATACGGTGAGTGGTAGACTAATTCGAACGATCTCAGATGCGAGCGCAAATCGAGGGAACAATGAAACCTATTGGGATGGAAAAGACGAAACAGGGGTACGATGTGCCAACGGGGTATATCTCTATCGCATTATTGCCAACACTGACGGTAGCAAGGTTGAAAAGGTAGGCAAACTCGCAATCTTACGTTAATCGGAATAAAAGCGGTGTATAGTTATACCAAATTAACGATCCATATCGGTAGGCGCATTCTGTAAACGCGCCTAATGCTAATACCATTTCTGATATATAATGTCTCTTTTTTGTAGCATAAACTTTCCAGTTTGTGCCACATTCCGTTTCATTTCTAATACCATTTCTAAAAATAACCTCTCTTATAGTCTGTTCGTAGTCGCGCAATTCATTGCGCCTCGGACATTTCATTTCAAATGAGAAAATAATTTATAGAATTGGTATAACAACCACTAATGGGCAAAAATTGATAGAAATGGTATTATGGTGACATTTAGAATTAAAGGAACATTTTGTAGCATAAACTTCCAGTTTGTGCCCTGATATACACAAACTGGAAGTTTATGCTACAACACCCCTGGTAGGTGCAGTTTCCTAACCGAACCATAGGCATCAATTTAGTGCCTGATTTTCTTCTTGTAGGAGCGAGCTTTGCTCGCGACATCGGACGCAGGGTCGCGA
>JAPPES010000005.1:6227-115103 GCA_028824125.1 Candidatus Poribacteria bacterium | reverse complement strand
AATGCGCGTATGGCATTCGCCATGATTCATACCGTTGATTTCTTCCTAACCTCGCTCAGTGCAAAGTGTCCAAATAATTCTAAAATCTACCTTATGTGCCTATGGATAGCGTGCAATGCAATCCAATCGGATCCAAAAATTCTTTGACCGGTACGTCGGTATTCCGATCAGTATATTATTATCTGTCATTACTTTTCTAAATAAGAAAGTCAAGTCTTCGTCCCTGAACGAAGCGGACACCCCAAAAAAGATTCTATTCATCCAGCTCTCCGCGTTGGGTGACACAATTTTGGCAGTTCCTACCATTCGTGCCATCCATAAGAGTTTTCCGCAGGCAGAACTCTCGTTTTTGGCATCACCAACGAATCTCTCATATTTGGAACAATGTCCCTATATTGACCGTCGAATTCTATTTCGTTATCCACTCCATCAGTTAATTCGGATGCTTCGGAAGGAGCAGTTTGATTTAGTGATTGATCTGGAACATTGGTCCCGATTTAGTGCGCTTTTGGCATACTCAACCGGCGCGTCTCGTCTTGTCGGATTTAGTGCCGGGCATCAATATCGTCATTATCTGTTTACTGACATTATCCCGCATATTCCAGGAAAACATGAAGTCCTAAATTTTCTAAGCATTGCGCATGAGTTGGGATGTAGTACAGAAGATACAGCACTTGCAATTTGGGTTGGCGAAGCAGAGCACGAATGGTGCCAGAATTTGTTAGCACGGGAGCAAGTTCTGGCTTATGAGCCATTGATTGTGTTGCATCCGGAGGCGGGGCGGCGCGGGGAACCGCGTCGGCGCTGGCCACAGGAACACTATGTGACATTAGCAGATACACTGGCGACACGTTATAATGCACGAATCGTTTTGACTGGGTCCCCGGATGAGGTGGCAGTTTCGGAATGGATAGCAGAACGGACAAAGTGTGAGACGGTTTGCCTTGCTGGACAGACACAGGTGAATCAGCTTGTTGCGTTATTTGCGCGAGCGGATTTGGTTATTAGTGGCAATTGTGGACCGATGCATCTCGCTGCGGCGGCGGGAACACCGATTATCGCGCTTCACGGACCGACAAATTCTGTCCAGTGGGGACCGTGGACAGATAATGCGACTTGTCTTACGGCAGCTGTGCCGTGTAGTCCGTGCCTTAATTTGGGGTTTGAATATGCATGTCAGGCGTTACCAGATGGAACATCGCCTTGTATGCGGACAATTCCGGTATTAGAGGTTTTGCAGGCTTGTGCGGTGTATTTGGAATAGGTGTTGTCACCCCCTCTGACGCTGTAGAGCGGGCTCTATACCCAGCAGAGTTTGGATAATTTCAACACCTCATTGGCATGGTCTACACCTCGTTAAGCAGATGAGGGGTGCTGCTGCATCATCAGTATCACTTAACTCCGAGTCATCACCCTATCAATCGTTTCAGGTTGACTTCAAGGAGGAATGCGTCCCTATTTCCTCTAAGCTTTGTACAGTCATGGCTTGCTCTAAGAGCTCATCAAGAAGCGGTAGGTTGTGGATATTGCAGATTTCACGGGAGAGCGTTTCAGGCACGTTCTGAAATCGAAGCTGCAGGAGTTTGAGGACTGCATCCTGTTTACCTTCTGCTCTGCCTTCTGCTTTACCTTCTGCTTTGCCTTGTTCTATGAGAAACTCAGCCGTTGTCTGTGCCATTGTGTCTAACTCCTTATGGTCTTGAATGTGTTGTCTAATAATATCTACTAACGCATCGCGCTCGTCAAGAGAGCGCCGGTGAAATATCAACTGCACAAAATACCGGAGTGCCTCCGCAATTTGCGGGGCGAAATCCTCATCTACTGACGCCATATACGACACGGCATCTACTAAGGCTCCGCTTATCTCCGTCTCATCTGAATGCTCCTTTTGAAGCACACGCAACAACCAGCCCAACGGATGTCCAGATTGCGTCAGTGCCTCTGCCTCAGTCTCCTTGACCCCTAAAAACAGGGTGTCGAAACTTGGGACGAAACGCTCCAAGATTTCAGGAACATTCATGATCGTCGTCAGGGACACTGGTACTGTCCACGGACGGTCGCCTGTATAAAACAGGATTGGCAAGATCGACTGTAAGCGTCTTTCATTTTCAGGAAACTCCTCTGTTTCCCACTCCCGCCGTTGCGATTCCCAGATTTGCACCATATAAGATAACAACCGAAACCCCATCGTTTTATCCACAGTAGATTGATGTTCAATGAGGATATAGATGAGCAGCGTATTAGTATCTGTGGCATCCGTGTCTTCTTGAAATGGGACACTCAGTAGCACATCTGACTCTCGTTCTTGCAGGGCTTTAGAGATAAAACTTCTTTTCTCGTATGTGATCCTGCTGAAGTCAAGAAACGCCTCAATGTCGGGTGCGATAATTTGGACTAACCCGCGCACATATTCTCCGTCTTGAAGCAAGCGTCTGAGGCTACGGTCAGGAAAGTGTTCTATCTTCGTATCCTGTGTCTTGTGCATGGATGCCTATGCTTTCAATTGTTGAACAAAAACGTTTTGTGAAAGTATAGCATAGAAATCCCGAAAAATCAACGCGATATGTATTGCGCGACGAATCAGAAAAGAAAAAATAGGACTACACTTCGTTTCGGACATCTATTTTGCCGGTCACTGCTTCGGAGATGAGGGATTGACGGTATTCCTTGAGGAGTTCAATTTTTTGCTGCTCTGCGGCTATCAGTTCGTCTATTTGTTTGGTTTTGTGACTGAGAAAGTTTGCGATTTGCTGTTGTTCTTGATAAGTTGGTATAGGAATACGAAAATTCTCAACAAATTCAGTTGGCACTCGTTTAAGACCTATTGCACTCGTCATAAAATGTTTACCAATGCTACGAAGTGGAGCATTGTAGAGAATATAATGCAAAAAAGGCGGAAAGACCTTTTTCAGATCAGGACGAATGACAATAAACTCGGTTGAGCCAAACCCAACTGAGGTTGCCAAATTCTTTATGTGGATAATCTTTCCATTTTCAAAACAAGGAGTTACTTTTGCTATTAAAATGTCACCTTCTTCAAAGTAAGTGTAGCCATTTTTCAGTTGAGAATATGGTAGCCTTAATTCTTGATCAATTGTTCCATCAGTGTGAACACGTTCCATTGGAAGGAAGACTACAAGCTCATCCTTAAGACAAGCTGTCTTGATATTGTTTTTGGATGGGTTGCTTGAACCAACATGCTTCGTTCTTAAGACTTCCCAATGTCTTGGTATCTCCCCAATCCACTCCACGCCCGACGGTTTCATCTCCACATGTGGGTCAAGTCCCTTTGTTACTGCCTGATTTATTAGTACGGTGCGTTGTTCCTGCAGCAGTTCTATTTGTCGTTCTTTGATGCGGATGAGTTCGTCAATTTGCCCAGTCTTTCGGTCAAGGAAGTTGGCGATTTGGGTTTGTTCGGGAAGTGGAGGAACACAAACATGTATGCTTGCAAAAGTTGATTTATTTACAATAGGAGTTGTTGCACTATTTGCTACACTTTGAATTACATCTGTTTTGGTTATAAGAAGATAATAGA
The DNA here is from genome assembly GCA_028824125.1 of Candidatus Poribacteria bacterium. Lineage (GTDB taxonomy): Bacteria > Poribacteria > WGA-4E > WGA-4E > WGA-3G > MSPOR6. The sequence continues at coordinate 111,565 of JAPPES010000005.1, read as the reverse complement.
CAAAGTACGGATCGTATTGGTCCTGATTCACTACAATGCTGTTTATTTGTTGATTCGTTACGCTGGGAACGGTTGTCATGCAAATCTTACCGATGCTTGCGATACAAGTAACACAAACAGAATTTGGAGCAAGCAAGCGATTTTTATTGTATTCATAACCTTCCTGGGACAAAAAGCGTTCAGTTTGAACAGATCGAGATTCCATAGTTATGTCAGTCGGAGTAATGAAGGGATATTTATCACCAAAAAATTCTGTATTTTTTGTTGGTGGAGTATAACCTGTGATAATTTCTCCCAAATTACCAACAGTTATGTTACGCCATAAATTCATATCACTTCCTCCACTCCACATTACTCTTTTTGTATTTAGGATAGCGTCTCATAATTCTAATACCTTTTTGTCTGAATCGCGGATTGTACGGATTACACGGATTTCTCGGACTTTTCTATTTCTCATGTCGATTTCAATTCTACGATAAAATGTCGCGTAAGTTACCTATTTTTTCCCACCTATAGACATTAAATCCCCCATCGTCAGTTCTGTGTGCTTCAAGTAGTTGTAGGTTATGCATTTTAAGGAAGTTTAACATATCCTCATGGAATGATGTTACAATATCTTTATCAACTATATTCATAAGTTCCATTCCAACTGAAGATAGCCTAAATCCAATCAATTTGAAATCCCAATTTATCTGTTTATCCTGATCAATCCAATCTAACACATAATACTTATCTGAATACAAAAATGGTGTAAATTGTTCTTTTTCACCCAAAAAATGCGGACTCATATCTATTTGGGGTACATACGTACCTATTCCTGATGGGTTAGGGAAATTTACATATTGTTCCAGCAATCCTAATTCAACTAATCTACTTATCATATAATCGCTGATTCCGTATTTTTTAAAGCTGTTTAATCCTAAATCGGCATTTGATTGATCTCTATCAACGAGGTTCGGCAATATGGAAAGACTGATAAATTTGGAACCAAGCGGATTATCAAATGAAATACATGCGGAACAGAATATTTTAAAAATATTAGCAGTTTTCTCATCTATTTCACCTAATGATTTAATAGTACACAATGAAAAAGTTCCAGGACTCTTAATTTCACCTGCCAACAATCTCGCAAACCTTTCACGCATTGCGGACGAGCTTTTATGTCGTGATTGATTTTCAAATTCACTAATCCATTCATCTTCAGGTACATCATGTTTATTTGGATTGTTAATTTCATCGGTGTTAGCAGTGGAACTTTCATCTTCACCCAAAATTTCTGCAGTTCTTATTCCTGTGTCTACATTGTTTAATGGTCTCTGTTCATAGACAGAACGAAATCTTTTATCTCTTAAATCTTTTAGTAGTTTTTGAGAGTCACCCTGTTTTCCGATTGGTTCTATTAATTTGCCTAAATACCGAATTGCTCTTTCCTTATGAGTATCTGGCAGAGCTGCTAATGCTATAGCAAGTCCTTCTGGTAAAAGTTGAAAAATTTCTGTTGACATTGTCTATAATCCTTTTACTATTGCGACCTGAAATCATTTTAGTCTTAAGATTCGGGCTGGTTATGATAGACCAATACCTCATATACTAATTGAATGTGAGGTAATAATAGTGGTAACATCAAAGTCCTTAAGCCCATAGTACCCAGTTTGGGTAGAAAATTTTAATGTGCTATCATTAGCTACATTAATTTCTAATTCTAAACATTCCTCATTTAAATATCCAGAAACAAATTATATGGCAATTATACGATAAAATTTGCTATTTGTCAAATAAAATTTGTCAACAAGGTAAGATATAAGAGATGTTTATAACGTTAAAACCTCATTCAGCAACCTTCACTTTCCGCTTAAGTGCCAGTATTTCATCAGCAATCTCTTTCAGTTTGCTAAGTACCGCCATGAATCGCGTTAATTTGTATTAAGTAAAAGAAATCGGGAGGATGTTAATCCTCCCGATTTCTATAACGAGATTTCTCTCATAAACTCTAACCACAGACCGAGTCTGTTTACTATTTATGAGAGGTTCTCTTAGATTAGTACATGTCGCCACCGGGAGGCATCGGAGGAGCTGGGGCTTCCTTCTCAGGAATCTCGGCGATGAGCGTTTCGGTGGTAATCATTAATGCTGCGATGCTGGCCGCATTTTGAAGCGCAAAACGAACGACCTTAGTCGGGTCAAGGATACCTGCTTCAAACATGTCGGTGAAACGTTCATTATTTGCATCAAAGCCAGTGTTTCCACCTTCGTCTCTGACTTTTGCGATAATGACAGAGTCTTCTTGTCCGGCGTTTTTGACGATGTGGCGAAGTGGATCTTCAAGTGCGCGAGCAACAATAGAGACACCAACCTGCTCGGTTGCATCATCAAGCTCAAGTTCTGCTAACGCTTCTTGTGCTCTAACGAGCGCAACACCACCACCGACAACAACGCCTTCTTCCACGGCGGCGCGTGTGGCGTGCATTGCGTCTTCAACGCGTGCCTTCTTCTCTTTCATCTCAACTTCGGTAGCTGCACCGACATTAATGACAGCGACACCACCGGCGAGTTTGGCAAGACGTTCCTGCAATTTTTCGCGATCGTAATCGGAGGTGGTATCTTCAATTTGCCGGCGAATCTGGTCGATACGCCCCTGAATTGCTTCAGTACTACCTGCACCTTCAACAACGGTAGTATTATCTTTGTCAATAACAATACGGTTGGCAGTGCCAAGATCGTTTGGCGTGACGTTTTCAAGTTTGATGCCGAGGTCTTCAGAAATAACGCGCCCATTCGTCAGGACAGCGATGTCTTCAAGCATGGCTTTTCGACGATCACCGTATCCTGGGGCTTTAACGGCGGCACAACGGAGTACGCCGCGAATCTTATTGACGACGAGGGTTGCAAGTGCTTCACCTTCAACATCCTCAGCGATAATCAATAGGGGTTTGGCTTGTTGTGCGATGAGGTCAAGCAGCGGTCTGATGTCTTGCAGACTACTGATTTTCTTTTCATGAATGAGGACCACAACCTCTTCTAACACAGCTTCCATACGGTCAGGATCTGTCACGAAGTAGGGTGACAAGTAACCTCTGTCAAACTGCATTCCTTCCACAACGTTAAGGTTCGTATCAAGACTTTTTGCTTCTTCAACAGTAATCACACCGTCTTTTCCGACTTTATCCATTGCATCAGCGATGAGGTCACCGATATCTGAATCATTGTTAGCGGAGATAGCAGCGACTTGTGCGATTTCTGTTTTCTCCGAAACTTCTTTGCTGAGCCCTTGAATAAAATCAACGACTGTATCAACGGCTTTTTCGATCCCGCGTTTGAGTGCCATCGGATTATGTCCTGCGGCAACGTTTTTGAGACCTTCGCGGTAAATAGATTGCGCCAAAATAGTTGCCGTTGTGGTTCCGTCGCCAGCGACATCACTTGTTTTGGAGGCAACCTCTTTAACCATTTGCGCCCCCATATTTTCATAGGGGTCTTCCAATTCGATTTCCTTTGCGACAGTCACACCGTCTTTTGTGATTGTAGGGGCTCCGAATTTCTTATCAAGAACAACGTTGCGTCCTTTCGGACCGAGGGTAACTTTGACCGCTTCCGCTAATTTGTCAACGCCCTGCTTGATAGAATTCCGAGCTTCTTCATCAAACGCTAACTGTTTTGCTGCCATGTGTGTAACTCCTTACTTATTTAGTTAACCTTGGCTAAGATATCATCTTCGCGCAAGATCAGAAATTCAACATTATCGTAGGTTACTTCTGTCCCGCCATATTTTGCGAACAAGACTTTATCGCCGACTTCAACGTCTACAGCCTGTCGCTCACCGTTATCAAGTATACGGCCGTTACCAACCGCAATAACTTCACCTTCTTGAGGTTTTTCTTTGGCGGTGTCTGGAATGATAATCCCACCACTGGTTTTCTGTTCATCCTCTTCGGAACGTTTGACGAGAATTCGATCGCCAAGAGGTACAAGTGCCATATCTATAATTCCCTCCTAAATGGGTTATTAACGTATTTCGGGTTTTGTTTACATTTTATTGTGAACCCGAACTATATAATCAAATACGCTTTAAGATATAGCAAGATATGTGCCAATTCTCGAAATGTGGGTGTACTCTTATTTAGCGGGTTTTTCCGATATTTTGGGGTGTGTAAAATCGTGACAATTTGTCTCTGTTTTATTGAGTTATGTAGAAAGTGTGTCATTTTGGCATAGCTCTCTGAATGGTCAACATTTACCCACATTGTACAACTTGTCTGGTACGGGCGGATTGGTATGCTGCGGATAAGATAGTATTTGCCTTTAAACCATCGTTTCCGCTGGCAAGTGGGGCAATACCAGTCGCTACGCATTCGGCAAAATGTTCAAATTGGTGTTGGTAGAGGTCCTCGTATTGGGATGGAATAACCTGCTTTTCGCCATCAAAACATGTATGGATTTTCCAGCCATCATCATTTAAAACAGATACGGCACCTTCTGTCCCATAGAGTTCAAGGACAATATCACACTGGGCAACAGAGAAACTGAGATCTGTGAAGCCTTGTGCACCGTTCTGAAACCGCATCAGAATACCACCGGTCTCCTCTACCTGGTAATTATGAATTGCGCTGTCGCAAAATGCGGTGACTTCGGTGACCTCGCCGATGAGATAACGTAGCAGATCAACACTGTGCGGCCCTAAGTCCATCAGGCATCCACCCCCACCTTTATCGGGTTGTGCGCGCCATTCGTCTGCTGTCAACAGGTATTTTTTCAGGAAAGGCATCCTACCGTGGACTATCTGTCCGAGACGATTTTCATTAACCCATGTTTTAATCTGTTGAAAACAGGAATGGAATCGGAAAAGAAAACAGACCTGCAGATGCACATTGTTTGCGTTGCATGCGTCAATCATCTGCTCACATTCTTGAGGATTAAGTGCCATCGGTTTGTCACAGAGGACATGCAGTCCGCGTTCTGCGGCAGCGATTACCTGTTCGCAGTGGAGATTAACAGGGGTTGAGACGTAGATTGCATCAAGTTGCGGATCAGTGAGTAGGTCATCAATGCTGCTATATGCTGTTGTGGCATTATGTTCTGTTGCGAGTTGTTCAGCGCGCGCCGCGTCTCGAGAGAAGAGGGCATGCAGTTCTGCGCTTGTTGCTTTTTGGATGGCGGGCATTGCTCGGCGTTGCGCTACGCTGCCCGCACCGAGGACACCCCATTTTAATGTCATTTATATGACTCCTTGTGTTTTTAATCGCCCGATTAATTCTTCTGGTGTGCTTTACAGTAATTCCGACATGTATAGATTGTGCAAGCTTCACATTGATAGATAACATATCATATTTACCGAATGAAATCAAGAGGATTGTGGATACCTGTCTGAACCAGAATTTCGGGATTGTTGTCTGAATAGCGGATTATCCGCAATTCAGATTTCGGTTGACATCTGCTAATCTTGCATGTTATTATTACCTTCAAACAACTCACATTGTGCGGGTGAAAAGTGATGCGACAACCGAACTCGGATCTTTCTGCTACCAATGCTGGATACAGTCGTATAAGTACGCCTAACATGGTAGTTGGAGAGTATATAAAGACAGCAACTGCCGTCAATGATGAGGCAGATGCGTATAACAAACGTGGTATTGCTTATTGTGAAAACGGCGACTATGACCGGGGAATCGCACAGTTTAACGAAGCGATCATATTGTCCCCGGAATTTGCCGAAGCCTATCATAATCGGGCACTTGCTTACACCAACAAAAGCGAGTTTGATTATGCTATCAAAGACTTCAGTAGGGCGATAGAATTAAAAGAGGACTTTGGTGAGGTAAGCACACTGGATTTTGAACTTGTTCTCCTTGCTTACATGGGGCGTGGTGCGGCTTACCACGAAAGGGGCAGATTTTACCGCTCAGTTGATGACTTTAGCAAAGTCATAAGTCTTACACCGGACGATCCAGCTGCCTATTTGGGACGTGGGTTGGCTTACCGCAATCTGCTTGTTTTTGAAAAAGCCATCCAAGACTTTAGCACGGCAATTAATCTCAAACCCGAAGCAGCTGCCGATGCCTACACCCAGCGCGGTGTAACCTACTACACCAAAGGGGATATAGATAAGGCGATTGAAGACTATAACGCTGCAATAGCGTTGAATTCAGGGTTTGCGGAGGCTTGGACAGAACGTGGTAAATCTTACCGTGATAAAGGCGAAGTAGACAAGGCAATTGAAGATTACAATAAAGCGATTGAACTCAAACCCGAATTTGCTGAACCTTATACCTACCGCGGTCTCATCTACACCGAACAGGACGAGGTGAACAAGGCGATTGAAGATCATAGTAAAGCGATCGCGTGCAACCCGGATTTTGCAGAAGCATACCTCAATCGGGGGCAGGCTTACTACGCTAAAGGCGAATTGGACAAGGCGATTGAAGATTATGATAAAGCAATACAACTCGAACCAGAACTTGTAGAGGCATACACGCATCGGGGCAACGCCTATCGTGCCAAAGCAGAGTTAGACAATGCAATTGCGGATTATACTGAAGCACTAAAACTCAGACCGAAGATTGCCGAATACTATTACACACGAGGTGAAGCGTGGCTGCTTGCAAAAAATTGGGAAAAAGCGAAAACCGACCTGACAGCTGCACTCCTACAAGGTGTAGATGTCACGGGTATGTTTCACAATACATACAGGAACATTGATGCTTTTGAACAGAAAATAGCGGATCGTTTGCCAAAAGAGATTGTCCAATTATTGACACCACGAAGTGAGCCGTTTGAAATTGATAAAGAGGCACGGATAGCATTAGGAATGAAGTATTACGGAGACGATATACTCAGCAGTGGACTCGCGGCGCGCCTGGCAGGCGTGCCACGCGAAGAGTTCTGGTATCTGATGGAGGACTACGGACTTTATCTCTTGACTCTTGATGAAGAAGAGCTCATCAATAGCGAATTTTAGGAATGCGAATACAACCAGTTATTAGCAATAACAGTCCGCTTGTTGGACTTCTCGGGCTCAACCTTCTATCCCTGTTGCAAGAGTTTTACACAGAGGTATGGATTCCACGAAAAGTTGAACAGGAGTTTCTCAAAAAAGAACCGATAGTCCGTCGGGAAGTCCTTGAAAATGCCCCATGGATTAAGACTGTTGATTTAACGGATCCGCAAACCGCTGAGGTTTATGTGGGACTTGATGAAGGTGAAGCCGAGGCCTTGGCTCTCGCAGCTGAACATGATGCACGTCTCATTCTTCTTGATGAAAAGGATGGAAGACAGAGGGCGAAAGAAATTGGATTAAAGGTTAAGGGCACAGTAGGTGTTTTGCTGGAGGCAAAGGAAGAGGGTTTGATTGTTGCTATCAAACCACTTTTAATTCAGTTGCAGGATAATGGAATACGTCTGAGTGAATCGCTTATCAATAAAGCCTTACAGAAAGCAAGTGAGATAGATTAGGTGAACGCACTATTGAAAACTATTCACTTGTACTCCTCAACTAAATAATAGATGTATGCCAGTTGCGAACAACAAAATTAGCACAATTCTGGAAAAGATTCGTTCTGAGAAACGACTGTTCAGATAGACACCAACTTGAACACCGAGTCCAACAAACGGAAGAAGCACTAAAGCCTCTATGATGACTTCGAACGGAAAAAATCCAAGTTGGTAATAGAACGGAAACTTAACAAGGTTTATGAAAAAGTAAAGCACAGTGGTTGTAGCAACGAATGGACGATTACCTAACCGCTGGGGTAATAGGTACATGACGATGATCGGGCCCGCCATGTGTGCAAGTGTGGAAAAAATACCTGCGATGATACCTGCAAGCACGCCATGCCACGTTTTGAAACGCATAACGGGTTCTTTGTCCGTAGAATCTGGGTTTAGCCGCTGCATGATGCGGGGCCGGAAAAATTCTAATACGGCAAACAGACAGACAATTCCACCAATGATTTTCTTTAAATGGACATCTGAGATGTCTTTTAAGATGAAACTCCCGAAAACGATGCCGATGATAGCACTGGGTACAAGTTGCCAAATGTTTTGGCGGTGCCACTGCTTCCAATAATGCCCCAATGAAAAAACATCTGTTGAGAAGAGGAGAGGCAGCATCAGGCCGAGAACATTTCGGATAGGGCGGAATTGCGCGAATAGTGGAACAACTATCATGCCGATGCCGCCACCGAAACCCGCTTTACTTACCCCTGTTAACCATGTCCCAAAACATAAAATGATTATTTCGTAGATAAGGTTCTCCTGACAAGATTCAATGGTTATTGTGCAGCTTATGATAACGGATTTGGTCGGTCTTGTCAAGTACCTAATAACCAAAAAAAGTTGACATCTGCCCTCAGATATGATATACTACTATAATCCAAGTTGCCACCTATTTGTGATGCTCTTGTAGGAGGGATTTCTAACCCCGATGTATAACAGAAAACATAAGAATCAGCGGAAATGTCTTGTTTTTTCTTAAAAAGCAGTGTCCACCATTTCAGAATCTTGTCAGTAGCAACTTAGGTTACTATAGTAATTTTACTGAAGGAGGATTATAAACATGGTTCAAGTTGAAGTTACGGTTGATTCAGGCGAATCCTTTGATAGAGCACTTGCTCGTTTTAAAAAGCTGTGCGGTAAAGCAGGTGTTGTCACCGAAATCAAAAAACGAAGTTTTTATGAAAAACCGAGTGAAAAACGTCGTCGAATTGAACTGAAACGGCAGCGGAAAGTAAAGCCGCGCACGATGGAATATCGCCCACGCTATGATAATAACAGATAGAGCGGCTTCGGGAGGTAGTATATGCCCGTTTGGGATGTTGATATTGCAAAGACTGATGGAAACTATAAAGGACTTTTAATTGAATATTGCCAAGAACGCGGATTAAGCCAACCTCGCTTTTCTGAAACACAACATGGCACACCAGACGCACCAAGTTGGAAAGTTACAGTTCATTACGGTGACCGGATCCATGAAATGTCTGATCCGATACCGGGATCAAAAAAAGAGGCTCACCAATTTGCCGCGAAACAGGTGCTTGACACCATCACTGAAAACCGTGAACGCTTGTTAACAGATGAAGTGGAGACACAAGATAATATCGGACAGGAATCGGTTGAGGTGCCAGTAGTTATTGAACCGCTTGAGGTTGCACTACCACTGATTACAAGCGCGATGGCGATTGCAAATGAGCGGCTCAGCGCATCACAACCCTCCCGTTACCGCAGTATTTCGGATGCTGAATTCTCTCGAAAATTAGCGCAGTTGACGATGCAGATTGTTAGAGATTTGGCTAAGGTGGCGGATGAGGCGAATATAGAGTTTCCTGATGTAGATGTATAAGTCGGTTATGGCGGGGTCAGAGAGAGTTCTGACCCCGTTTTTTTTTTATTGTCGGATTTGAATGTAAGAGGCGCAATGAATTGCGCGACTACAAACGCACGCAAGGTTACGGCACACGGAATGTGCCTACTACTTTTAATATGGTTGAACGGATTAAACGTCGATTACGGCAAAACCGATTGTTAGCACTTCTGATGGGGTGTCCCTATCCTGCGCCGCGTTGGAAGCGGGCTGTTAAACGGGTGATTCGAGAATTGGGACCTGAAGCACGGATTTTAGACCTGGGTTCAGGCACACATCGCCGTGCACCGAATGTCATAAATCTTGAAATTGAGGCAACACCTACGGTGGATATTGTGGCAGATGGACACTCGCTACCGTTTGCAGATGACGTTTTTGATGCAGTTATCTCTGAGGCGGTGCTGGAGCATGTACGTGATCCACAGTGTGTTGTGGCGGAAATGTTCCGTGTCCTGAAACCAGACGGGTATGTTTGTGCAGCGGTGCCATTCTTACAAGGTTACCATGCATCGCCTCACGATTATCAACGCTGGACAACTACAGGGTTCGTGGCACTGTTTTCTCGATTTCGCGAAGTTGAAAGCGGTGCATGCGCAGGGCCGACAACAGCACTCCATTGGATTTTTCGTGAATATGTTGGACTTGTGTGTTCTTTTGGCAGTTTGTTAGTTGCAAAGGCAGTATCGCTTATAGTGGGGTGGTTAACGTTTCCGTTGGTGTGGTTGGATATGTTGTTGTTACTGCATCCGCATTCGCATATTTTGGCGTCTGCGGTGTATTTTGTGGGACGGAAGGGATGACAATATCTTGTTGGAGGGGTTCGAACTTTCCTTTGTTGGAGGGGTTTACAACCCCGATTTTTATGTTTTTATCGGGGTTACAAACCCTTCCAACAGTGGAGGTTTTATTCCACCGGCTGAAACTCACTTGCATCCACATAATAAATAAAGCCGATACACATTTCATCCGTGGTTTTGTCCCCCCAACCGACAGGGATAGGTGGGTCATGCGGGTTGGCGGAATTAGAAGCGGAGTTATCAAAATGGGCGACAAGCGAAACCTGTGTGCCTGCCGGTAGGAAGATAGGTTTGCGGTAATGGTAGATGTCTTGCCAGTTGAAATCCCAATCTTGTATCCAGATAAGGTCAATTGGAGCACCTGTTGGCGGTTTAGCGATAATCCGCATGTCGCGGCCGAGGAGATGCATGTGCGGCATGGTGGCTAACAGATAACTGTCTTTTTTGACACTTCTGGATGCGTGGACAGCATATTTCGCCTCGCCTGCTGGAATCATAAATTTATCGTTGATTGCCGAGCCAATTTGCAAAGGGACTGTTTTCGCTGTTTTGGAGAAGTAGAGTCCCATCCGCGATTGGTCGCGCTCTGTATGTCCGGTGCGGTAGTAGTGTACCTGCAGGACGATATCTGCACCTTTCGGCAATAGATACCCAACGCCTTTAGGTAGAACAGAAGGTGTAACGCCGGGTGCCCATCCACCGAGTGTTCCCGCGACATCTATGCCGGGGCCCGTGCCTTCTGTGACATATCCGGGTTTTGGATCTTGTGCAGCAAGTTTTCGCCCTTGTCCCTCTGTATCCAGATATGCAATGACGTGATGTACCGTTTTACGATTGCCCGGTTGCACGTCCACTGCCTGAACATATATATCCGTGTCAAAGTTGGTGGGAATAATAAAATGTCGATATTCATCTTCACCTTCCGGTTCAATTTCGTATTCAACAGGCATTTCAACAATATGGTCGGGTTCTCCGAGTGCCCATCCGTTATGAAATTTTGGGTTCGGAGGTGCCGTTGAGAGATCGCCTGCGGGGGCGCCAGCCTTTGCCCATGCAGTTATCATCTGAATTTCTTTGTCGGTTAATCTACGTTCATTTTTAAAGGCACCGTAGCCGTGTGCGGGTTTCCAAGGTGGCATCAGCCGTGCTTTGGTGTATTCAGCGATTTCGGTTGCCCATGCTTTTGCCTCACGGTAGTCGGTCAGTGAAAACGGGGCGACTTCGCCTTGTCGGTGGCAGGTTTGGCACTGCTTCTGTAGAATCGGGGCGATATGTTCACTATAAGTAATCTCTGCTTGGAGAGTCGGTACTAACAATACGAATGTAATAAGTATGATTAAGAACTTTTTCATCGGTTCAGGATTATCCTCCGGTGTGATTTGTTTATACTATAACTCAAGTTGCCACCTATTTCGTAAATTCTCTTGTAGGAGGGGTTTCCAACCCCGATTTATTACAAAAGACACCATGAATCAAGGAAAAACAGCGTCTTTCTGTTCAAAGTTTTGTAAGTAGCAACTTGAGTTATTATAGTATAGTATGATTTAGAGGGGATGTCAAGTTAATTGAGAGGCGTGCATAAATATTTGGCGCATCAACACAGACAGGGACAGACTTTAGGTGCGGCATTATTTCACAAAGTGCTGTTTGTAGTCGCGCAATTCATTGAGCCTCTTTAAACTTGTGGACGGCACACGGCGTGTGCCTACTACCTTTAAACGCACATTTAACATCGGAATTATTTATGCACACCCCTCAATTATTTGGCGCATCAACATAGACAATTTAATAAATTACTCTTCATCAACCTATCCTATTTTGTTACAGTATCTATAGATCGATAGGTAATATCAAGGAGGGAATTCAATTCTGAAATTGAAATTTGTAAAGGCGGCATCAGGACGATAGTATTGACAAGTGGTCGGAGCACTGCACCTTGCGCAAGTGCAGCTTTACAGACTCGGATACCTACCTTCTCCTCAAACGAATAAGGGGTATAGGTGTCCGGGTTTTTCATTAACTCTATGCCTGCAGCCATCCCACAGACTCGCACATCACCAACATGCGGTAGCGTATAGAATTCCTGAAGCCGATTTTGGAAGTGTTTAATAGTTGTTTGAAGGCGATCCAGCAGATTTTCCCGTTCAAAAATTGCTATATTTTCCAACGCGACAGCACATGCTAACGGGTTCCCAGTAAAGGTATGTCCGTGAAAAAAAGTTTTAAGATCACGATATTCACCGAGGAAGGCATTATAAATTTCATCCGTAGTTAACGTTGCTGCAAGCGGAAGATAGCCAGCCGCGAGCCCTTTTGCCGTACATAAAAGGTCAGGCGTAACGTTCTCATGTTCACATGCCCACATTTTTCCTGTACGACCAAAACCTGTCATTACCTCATCAACAATCAGGAGCGTTCCCCACTTTTTTGCTAATGCAGTGAGCTCTTTCAGAAACCCTTTCGGAGAAATTAACATGCCACCCGCTCCTTGGACTAACGGTTCTAAAATGATACCCGCAATTTGTTCGGAATATTTAGATAATGTCTGTTCTACCGTATCAAGCCAACGAGTTTTTAATATCTCAGCAGAGTCGTCTACAATATTAGAAGAGCGGTAAGTTTCAGGAGCGGATACGCGAATACTCTTGAAAAGGAGGGAATTAAAGGTGTTATGAAAATTTTCAATACCACCAACACTCATAGCACCGACTGTGTCGCCGTGGTAGGCTTTATCAAAGTGGACAAACAGTTTACGTTGCGGTTGCCCTTGATGCTGCCAGTACTGAAATGCCATTTTCAGTGCGACTTCAACCGCAGTTGAACCGTTGTCGGAATAGAAAACCTTATCAAGACCTTTGGGCGTAATCTCGACCAATTTTTGGGCAAGTTGAATGGCAGGGATATTGCTGTACCCAAGGAGGGTGGAATGCGCTATCTTATCTAACTGATTTTTAAGGGCAGCGTTTAGTTCAGGATGATTGTGCCCGTGGACGTTTGTCCACATAGAGGCGATCCCATCAAGATACCGATTTCCATCAATATCAATCAGGTAAACCCCTTCACCCCGCTCAATGATAATCGGTTCTTCTGCCAGCCAATCACGCATCTGTGTGAAAGGATGCCACAGGTAATCCTTATCCCACGCAGCTAACTTCTCTCTATCCCTTAAGTTTTGCATAGTGGACAGGTTGTTCTATACCGAGTTCATGGTATGTTCCGGTTTTCGGCACGACAATTTCAAGCATCCTATTCCGATATTTTGCATGGAAATCTTCTGGTTGTCCAGGAATAGGAAAGATGTTTCTGAAACCGTCTGGAAATGAACTGGTACGTCCAACAACTTTTTCAAACCGTGGATCGGCGAACTGTTGCGGCTTTTTAGGATCCCTGGGAAGCTGTGTTTGCACCGTCACAACGCTCTCTGATGTAGGCGTCGCATCTGGAGCATAAGGTGAACTAAGAAAAACTTCATAGTCATAATGTGGCATTCTATCTGGAAGTCGATATGTTTCTTTGGCGGCAGAATTTGGTACCCATTGTGGAAATTCAATTTCTATCTGATAGTAGTCTGCCATTTCTAAGACCCGATTGACCATTCCGTAGCGGCGGTAGCGTTCCTTTATATCATCAGAAAAAATCGAACCGTCGGTCTGAACAGCACCAGGCATTGTTGCCCGTTGTGCTTCGGGGGCTTTTATCAGAGCAGAGCGCACGGCTTTGAGAAGCGGTGTAGCAAAGAGTGAGGGTACCCATCCATAAAATGATGCACCATAACGTGATTGTTCATCGTCAGCTGTAGAAGTGAGTTCAGATTTAAAACGGAACATACCTTCGGCAATAGCGATCACTATACCCAAAAAGATCATAAAATTGCCCGCAGGTGTGAAAAAACCGTAACCTCCCTGTTTCATCCCGATGAAAAAAAGCACAAGCGGATAAAGAATCAGATTGATTAAACTATTGATACCTGTTGAAACAGCAGCACTGAAAACACGGGGATTGCCTGCCATCTCTTCTAACTGCTCTTTGAAACTTGCGGAGAACGCACCTAAAATCGGTTGTCCGAGCATGGTTAGCAACCCCAAAGGTGCGCGCAGTGACGATCCCACGGCATCTGGCAGCTGCACAAATTCTTCTGGAACCCCTTGTTCTTTTTTCTTACCTTGTACTGATTCATCGGATGTGTCATCTTCAGTTTCAGGATAAACGAATGTCTCAAAGAATTTACTGTTTTTTTCAATATATGATTCCCATTCACTTGGAACTTCGCTTTCCATGTAGATTGCTTCCACGGGACATGGGTCTACACACGCTGCACAGTCAATACACACGTTTGGATCAATGTAAAGTTGGTTTTCACCTTCAACGGTGTGTATGCAATTTACTGGACAGACTTCAACACATGCAGTGTCCTTCACATCAACACACGGTTCAGTAATTATGTATGCCATTCCAATTCCGCCTCCTTTTCAGAATACCGATTTTAATTATATCACAATTACTTATAGATAGCAAGTTAATCAAATTATTATAGTAAAATCCAAAAATATGTGGACATTTCAATGAACAACAAGCCCTACACCATCACGCTGGCGAGGTTTCCTAACCTCGCCACTGTCCAGGTAATTGTGGATTTCACTATAAAAGGGGGTGTAAAGTTTTGGCATGGAATATTCCTTCTCTCTTGTAGGAGGGGTTTTCAACCCCGATTTTTCGGGCTTACAAGAAAATGACATGGTTAATACCCAAATATTTATACACCCTCACCTCGGGTATGTAAAGTTTTTGGCATGTGTCTGAATCGCGAATTTCACGGAGGACGCGGAGGGTGGTGTTTGTTACAGTAGCAGGCACACGCTGCGGGGAATCATGGCGAATACCATACGGGGAATGCCATACGCGCATTCATACCGTTGATTTGGCGTATTCGCCATGATTCATACCGTTGATTTGGTGCCGTCCGCCCGTGGTGTTGTCTGAATCGCGGATGACGCGGAGGACACGGAAAACGCGGAAGGGGTTTTTGGTCCGCTGTCGGTTTTCTGCTGGCGAGGCGGGGGCTTTTTGCTGGCGAGGTTTCCTAACCTCGCCCATTCAGTTTGCGTTTTTTCTGTCTGAATCTCGGAAAACACGAAGGATGCGGATTATTTCTCTCCTGTCTGCATCGCGGATTACACGGATTACACGGAAAACGCGGATTATTGAGTTTGGGACTCCCAAACGCCTATTCAAAGTATGCCCCAATCGTTTGAAAAGAAATTCATCTTACCAACCCCCTTTCCGCGTTTTCCGTATCTTCCGCGCTTTCCGCGATTCAGACAGAGAGTAGGCATAATTCGCGCAATCTGCGAAAATCCGAGATTCAGAAAATTGAACGCTACACACAAGAGTCTATCTAAAATCGGAGGGTAGTTGGTGGAAATTTCGGGGTGTGAACAATAAATATCCAATAAAAACGTACTTTTTTCCGAAAAATAACATTAAAATTTCAAATTTCTGCTTTTTTTCTTGACAATCGTTACACAATAATGTATAATTACCTGTGACGTTAGGAAATTCGCGTCCGCGCGGATTACGTCTGAGGTGCTTTCAATGCACCGACAGTGTAAATCCTACTTAACACTGCCGATGCGTAGCACTGCCAGAAGATACCTGACAGGCTGGTTTTTATTTTATCAAGACCTGATGGTAAGGTCAATGCATATCATAGAGGCCAGCCCTCTATAGAAATAGATAAAACTGTACAAATACCTAATCAACGGTATGAATCATGGTGAATGCCATACGCGCATTCGTCTTTAGGCATTCCCCACCTATTTCTGTAGTCTGTCATGAACAATTAACCTACTCTCTAAAGAGGAGGCCCAAGATGAGACGAGACTACACAGTTCTTCTCACCACGCTTATTGTTTTCACATTCGTGATTAGCGGTTTCTTGCTGTTTGGCACACTCGATGCTACACAGACAGATCCGTTTGATTGCGAAAAACGCATTCAACAGGAATGTCCATTGAAAAAAGAGGGACAGCTACCCGAATGCTGTCCGAATCCGAGACAATCCTGCCCGCTGGACACAGCGAAGTATAGGAGGATAGATAAATGACGAAAAAAATGTATTTGGGCATAGCCGCCCTAATTGTTTTCATGATTGCTGCTGGTGGGTTCATCTATTGGAATGTGTCAACGATGCAGCAGCTGAAAGAGCAAGCTGCACAGTTTGAGAAAATGATTGAAAAAACCGATAAACCGGTTATAGCGAAGGAGCCGCCCCCCGCGGCCCCCGGCAAGAAGTGGGTGCCACATGGTGACCACTTCCACGAGGTGCCGATTGACGCACCGGATGTGTGGCAAGGCGAACCGCATGAGCCAGTCGTGCCACAGAAACAACATACCGTCGATGCGTCTGGCAAGGTGATTTACCCGCATCAAGAGTTATTGGATACGCACCCGATTAAGGCGCTGCGGGCACAAGCAAAAGATGCAGGGCATTGGAGTGCGCCGTATATTCCACCCTTCCCGCCAGATGATGCGGAAGCGAATATGTTGGCATATAACCAATACATTAGAAACTATCACGTCTTGCGGGGGAGTTATTACCACCCAGATGCTAATAAAGCAGCTGCCGTATTATCTAAGTGGAGGGCTGATAATCCTACTAAGCCTGGGAATTATAGTGAGCCCAGACCTCGTGAATTTGATCTATTTAGATTAAGCTGGACAGGTAGTGATGATCCTGGCTCAGGTGAGTTCGCTTGGACTAACTTGGTTTGGGAAATGGAATCAAATTTTACAAGGGAGGAATACGAGAATGCGAATAATCAGTAAAACACTCCTCCTACTTCTAATCGTTGCTCTGCTTCCTGCGTTTTCCGTAGCAGACAATTACGAATCTTTGAATAGAGCTGAGAACCTACTAGTAGGGCAAGAAAAGAAAACTTGGCTTGCAGCGCGTCGTGTAGACAAGGCGCACACGAAGATGACCGAACTTGGCAATAAATACAGCGCAAGCCAATCAATTACTTCGCAGGCGAATACGCAGTCGGTTGCGGCGGCGTTTGGTGTGACGGTGCAGGTTTTTGCGGCTGCGGCTACGAGTGGCGCCAGTGCCGCTGTCAGCGCCGGGTTGTCAGGTATTGCCGGAGCGGTCATAACGACTTCTATGACAACAGCTGCAGAAAAAGAGGCAGCTTTAAGGAGTCTCGGTGCCACTTCGTTGGTAGATGCGTATGAATCCGCAATTAGGGAGAAGGCAAGTGCGGTTAAGGATTTTGAAGGTCAAGTTGTGAATTACCAGATAAATTGGCAAGTATGGTCTGCTGTATACAATGGCCATTACGATTGGGACACGCACGAAGGCGCGGGCTCTCAGGCAGCGACGCATACATATCACGATTATATAGACGATTGGCATGTTGACACGTCGTTACCATCTTTTCCGTGTGGTGGAAAATGCGGTCATTCGTTCATCACACCAAAGAGCGATCACTGGGTTCAATGTGGGTATCGAAGGAATATCTTAGAACATCCCGAGTACATCCGTAGAACATCAGAAGGTGAATATCCAGAAAGAGTGATACCTGATCTTCTAAAAGACCGCCCCGCTGCCGAAGGGTGTGGACGTCATTATTACAACTGCAGAGATGAAGCGGAACATAAACTGCGGACTTGTAATAAACCGCGCGTTCGCTATGAGGGGGATTACCTTGTCACCAAACCATGCGGTATAGATTACCGAAGGTGCATGGGGAAAAAGATGGATCATGACCCTTCTGATGGAAATCCGTTTAAAGCACCGCACTTTGATACTTTTGATAGCAGTTCCACGACTACGCAGCAGACCACTGCACCGGATTCACAGGTGGACAACAGCCCGAATTGTGAGCATTGCACCAATTCGTGTTCAGCGTGTACACAGCCCACAACGCCAGCGATGCATCCCTGTGGTATTCATGCCACGTCTGTTTCGGGGGATCATTCGCTGCAGGCGAGTTGTTCGCTTTCAAATAATTGGATGCGCACTTGCACGGTCACGAACTTCTATGCGTGTCAAACGCATACGTGTGTGTTCCCGACGTTCCAATGTGGACGGGCAAGTTGCACGCAGGCGGTAGCCGACCCCAACGAACATCGCCGCACTTGTATAAACGGCCACAACTATTGGTCGTGCAATACGAGCCCCCTGAACGGAGTGGAGTACCACAAGACTCGCACGTGCACGCGTAGAAAGGTGCGTTGGAAAAAATGGATCAGACACCTGGGAACTTATCGAGGTGTTTGGGGGACGTGTGGTGAATCCTACGCAAACTGCAACGCGCAAAGTTGTATGGATCTATACCGTGCGGTCGGTCGGCACCAAGAGTAGCTAGCTGTTTTTTATTAAACGTTTTTACAGGCAGGTATCCGTTTTGGGTATCTGCCTATTCTTTTGTCAGAATCGCGGATGACACGAATTTCACGGATGACGCGGATGGAAGTTTGGCAAATAAGTACCTTTTCAAGAGATTGAGGCACACTTTGAATAGGCGTTTGGGAGTCTCAAACTCAATAAGCCGCGTTCTCCGCGCTTTCCGCGATTCAGGCAACATACCGAGATTCAGACAACACTCTGCATTTCAATGAATAACAATCCCGACACGCTCTCGCTGGCAGGGTTTCCTAACCTCGCCAACAGGGAATGCACGTGCCTTATTGCGAAATCCTGTAAAAAAAAAACACTTTGCACTACCAACAACATAATCTGTGAAATCTGTGATTCAGACAGGAGAGAAGAACGCTAAATTGATGCCTACGGTTAATGTCAAAACTGGACACACCCAGTTAAATTCCCTTGATATATGCCAATATATCTGTTAAAATAACTCACAATTAATTTTAAACAGGGAGACCCTAATGATTTTTGGACAAGGAACACATCAGTATACGGTGCAGGAAAATTGGTGGACACTACCCGATGGCTACGAATTTGGATGGATTCCAGCTGTCGCGGTTGATTCTCAGGACCGCGTCTATGTCTATAGCCGAAGCGAACATCCAATGATTGTTTTTGATCGGGATGGCAATTTCCTAACCTCTTGGGGGGATGACATTCTTAAGGATGCACACGGCATTTTCATTGATGCAGAGGACAATATCTACTGTGTTGAACGTGAAACACACGTCATGCATAAGTTCACAACGGATGGCGAACTACTCATGACCCTCGGTACAATGGATAAACCGGGTGCAGAGGGCGAACCTTTCAATCTACCAACAGACTTCGCACTCGGACCTGATGGAGAAATGTTCATCAGTGACGGCTACGGCAACGCACGTATTCACAAATATTCACCCGATGGAGAGTTGATAAAATCTTGGGGGAAACCCGGAACGGGGCCCGGCGAATTTGACCTACCTCACTGTGTCCGAGTTGACCCTCGTAATCGTGTAATGGTAGCAGACAGAAGTAACAACCGTATCCAGTTTTTCACGTTAGACGGAGAATACATTGAGGAGTGGGGAGATCTTCTGCAACCAGACACAATCTTTATTGACGAAGACGACTTGGTGTATATTGCTGAACTGGACCAACGGATAACAATCATGACATTGGATGGAGAGGTAGTCTCTCAATGGGGTAGTGAGCGCGGTAGTACTGTTCCCGGTGAATTTCTCGCTTGCCCACACGGTATTTGGGCTGATTCTCACGGTGACATTTATGTTGGAGAGGTTCAAGCGGACGCAAGGTTACAAAAATATATTAGACAACGGTAAGTCCTTTCATTTTTCTTTTGATATAGAAAGATTAACCTAATTTATCTTGAAGCATCTCATTACAAACAATTTCGCTAATTGCTCTAAAGGCTGACACAATGGCAGAAAACCTCTCATTTTTCCAAAAAGTGAACCAAAACTTTGACAAAGCAGCGCGGTTTACAGAATATCCGCAGGGGCTCTTGGACCAGATAAAAATTTGCAACAACTCCTGTCATTTTACCTTTCCGATTAAACGCGACGATGGTACAATTCAAACCATTCATGGCTGGCGCGCCGAACATAGTCACCATAACCTACCAACCAAAGGCGGTCTCCGCTACAGCACACTCGTTAACGAAGACGAAATAGTGGCACTTGCTGCCTTGATGACCTATAAATGCGCGCTGGTAGACGTCCCGTTTGGCGGTGCTAAAGGGGGAATTCAGCTTGATAGAAATGAATACTCAGAGAGTGAATTGGAGCGAATCACCCGCCGCTATACTTATGAACTGATCCAGAAGAACTATATCGGCCCTGGTATAGATGTACCAGCACCTGACTTCGGCACCAGTGAAAATGAGATGGCGTGGATTCTTGATACATATCTCACAATGTCTACAGACAAGCTTGACGCCATCGCATGTGTGACAGGAAAACCGATCGAGCAGAACGGAATTCAAGGACGAAAAGAGGCTACTGGACGGGGTGTTGTTTTCGGTTTAGAAGAGGCATGTAGTTATGAAGATGACATGAAACAGGTTGGACTTGACCCCGGACTGCCGGGAAAAACCGTTGTTCTTCAAGGCTTTGGCAACGTCGGGTATCATGCCGCAAAATACTTAGCTGAGGCTGAGGCAATAATCATCGGCATCGCCGAGACGGGTGGTGCTATCTATAACCCGGAGGGATTAGATTTTGAAAAGGTAGCCATGTTTCGCGAAGAAACCGGTTCAATTCGGAATTATCCTGACGCAACATTTATTGAGAATCCGAACTTTAGTTTAGAATTAGAATGTGATATCCTTATTCCTGCTGCCTTAGAAAACCAGCTGACAGCAGAAAACGCGCCGCATGTTAAAGCGCGTATTATCGGTGAAGCCGCGAATGGGCCTACAACTACGAAAGCTGATGAAATCCTCCAAGAACGTGGTGCCTTGATTATTCCCGATACCTATCTAAACGCAGGAGGTGTTACCGTTTCCTATTTTGAGTGGTTGCGAAATCTCTCACATGTTGGCTTCGGTAGACTTGCCAGACGATTCGAAGAAAGCACGTACAATGCAATGTTTCGTGCCGTTGAAAAAGCAACCGGCTATCAATTTTCGGACGATGAACGGCAGACAGTGCACGGTGCCGATGAAACAGATTTGGTCAACTCAGGGCTTCAAGATACAATGATAAACGCGTATCAGGAAATTCGCGAAATTCGATTGAAACACGGAAGGGATGTTGTGGATAGTAGGACAGCAGCATTTATCAATGCTATTCATAAAATTGCGCAATCCTATATGCAACTTGGCATTTTTCCATAGTTCCATTTGTAGGCGCGGTTTCAAACCGCGCCATAGGCGTCAATTTAAGAAGACAAGCGTTCGTAGTCGCGAATTCATTGCCAAACACGCGTTTGGAATTTGGCACTTCGGACATTCTGTAGGAGCGAGCTGTGCTCGCGACCCAGCGTCCGATGTCGAGAGCAAAGCTCGCTCCTACAACAAGAAAATCGGGCACTAAATTGATGCCTATAGTGCAGTTTCAAACCGCGCCTACTATGTGTGTTAACATTTTCAGATTTACTATAAAGGAGAAAAAATGATTTGCCTAAGCGTGAATGTAAACAAAGTCGCAACATTACGAAATTCGAGAGGCGGTGATATCCCGGATGTCCTAACTGCTGTTGACACCTGCATTGAGGCAGGGTGTCAAGGCATTACGGTACATCCTCGCGAAGATCAACGTCACATTAGACCAACAGATGTTTATGAAATTGCCCAACGGTTAAAAGATATAAACTCAGTAAAAAATAATCACATTGAATATAACATTGAAGGTGATCCACGCCCAGAACTTATTGAAATGGTATTAGACGTGCGCCCAACACAATGCACGCTTGTCCCTGTTGTGAGTGGAGAAATCACCAGCCACACCGTATGGGATACCCGAAAAGATGGCGATATGTTGAAACCCATCATAACCTCTCTGAAAAATACTGGTATCCGCGTTAGTCTGTTTAGCGGCACAGACTTAGAACAGATAGAAAGAACAGTTGACATAGGTGCAGATAGAATTGAACTCTATACAGCCCCTTATGCAATGGCAGAGACAGAAGCAGAAATTAATCACGAATTTTCGCTCTTGAAGAAAGCTGGTGAAAAAGCACTTGATGTAGGCCTTGGCACTAACGCTGGACATGATCTCAATCTTGATAATCTTCCTTTAATGCAGCAATTGCCTGGGTTACTTGAAGTTTCTATAGGACACCATTTAATGGCGGATGCGCTCTATATCGGCTTGGAAGCTGCGGTCAAAGCTTATCGGACCGCGTTAGGACAAAAAATATAATGAAAAAAACATGTGCTATTTTCGACCTTGATGGGACGCTAATTAGTCAATCATCAGAGAAAGTTTTTCTGAAGCATCTGCTAAAACATGGCGAAATTCCTATTTCAAATCTGTTTGCGTGGACATCCCATCTTTTAAAGGTCAGATCGTATACCGAGGCAAAATCAAACAAAATTCATCTTTCCGGTTTAGAGCAGCGTCACCTTTGTGGACTTGCGCGTGACTGCTTTGTCAATTCACTTCGTGACAGCATAACGCCCCACATTTCAACACTCATCCAGACCCACCGCAATGAGGGACGAACAGTAATTATAATGTCTGGTTCGTTATCGTTTCTGGTCGAACTCTTTCATGAATATTTTCAGACTGACATCATGGTTGCAGACGAGCTGGAAGTAGCGAATGGGAAGTTTACTGGGGAGCGTGTCGGGTTACGTCCTTATGCCGAAAATAAAGCCGCCCTTGCGAAAGAACTCGCGACAACACATGGGTTTGATCTAAGCGCTTCTTATGCGTATGGTAACCACCGATCAGATGTATATAAACTGGAATTGTTTGGAAATCCAGTTGCGGTAAACCCGGATCGGGAACTCCGCCGAATAGCAACAAAGCGGAATTGGCAAATAGAATTGTAGTTATAGGTAAGATAAACAGTGCGGCTTGAAAAATATATCGCAACCTCAGGTATTGCCTCTCGACGCGCAGTAAAGCGGGCAATTCGTGAGGGGCGCGTCACCGTTAACGGAACAGAGACCTTTATCCCTGGACACCCGATTGACGCGGAAAAAGATTTTATTGAGTTTGAAGGGAAACGCGTTGAACCGCTCACAGAACGAATATATCTCATGTTGAATAAACCTGCCGGTTATTTGACAACCCGCCGTGATGAACGTGGTCGTCCTACTGTGATGGATCTTTTGACGGACCTACCGAAATCTATTTATCCAGTGGGACGTTTAGATTTAGAGACTGAAGGTCTTCTATTATTCACAAACGATGGAAATTTCGCTAATCATTTGATGCATCCCAGTCATGAGATTGATAAGACATATCTTGCATGGGTAGAAGGCGTGCCAAGCCAACATGCCATCGAACGTTTTCGGAACGGGATTGCAATTTCCAGTGGCAAAACTGCACCAGCGAAAATCAAACAACTCAATGTAAAAACTGCTAATAGCAAAAAATATGAAAATGGTGCAGTTGCGAAATTTAGGGTGATTATCCACGAAGGGAAAAAACGGCAGGTACGTCTAATGTTTAAAGCGATAGGACATAGAGTCATCCGCTTGAAGCGGACACGTATCGGCACATTAGGGTTAGGCAATCTCCCGCAGGGGCAGTATCGATTTCTGACCCCTACGGAAATTGCTAAATTGCAGGCTTAATTATCACCTTCAGGGGCTGCTTCCGCAGCCAATTCCTTGACGCGTTTCAAGTTTGCTTCAGCACTTTGCTTCATCCGTTCATCGGTTGCATGATTCGCCAATTTCTCAAGCACTACAATCGCTTTGTCGTACTGTTTTGAAATTGAATAGGTTACACCGAGATAAAATTGAGCAGGTTCAAAAACATCGCTTTTTGGATAGGTGTCAATCACCTTTTGAAAATGCATCACAGCCATTTTGGTATTTTCTGCTGCAACATCCTCAGCTGTGTTCCGAATCTGATTGCCGTAAGCGATTCCGAATTTTATATGTAGACCAGGGATAAGCCCCGAAGTGTTTTTCGGATCATTTTCAAAAACCTTTTTACTAAATGGGAGCGCTTTTTCTATATCTCTCTGATTTAGGTAGGCGATAGAAAATTCATTGTTCAATTCAATATCGTCTGGCATCTTTTCACTAATCAGAAGCGCTTTGTCAAATTCATTCTTGCTGAGATAATAGATACCAAATTCGCGATTCAGTTCAACATCATCAGGCATCTTTTGACTGATCGGCAACGCTTTTTCGATCTGTTGACGTTGTAGGTAAAGAATCCCAATCTCCCGGTTTAGTGCGACATCCTCTGGCATCTTCTTCAATTTTACCAACTTTTCTTGGAATTCCGCCTCTTTTTTTAGAGCTTCTTCCATAACAGGTGTAAATTGAGCAGGTGGAGCGTATCCCACTTTCTTAGTGATGACACCGCCATCCGGACTGATGAACATAATTGTCGGATAGCCTGTAATTCCATATTTTCTGCGCACTTCTTCGTTTATAGGCAAGTCCGTGTTTTGTGGATTTACCTTGACATTGATGAACTTTTCAGAAAGAGTGATGACGTTTGCATCGGTAAATGTTTCGGCATCCAGCCGATCACACCAACCTCACCTATCTGTATAGAAGTCCATCATAATCGGTTTACCGGTTTCAGCGGCTTGTTTCGTAGCATCCTCAATGGATTTTCCCCATTGGACTTTTTCGCCTTCTGCCAGGACAGGAAGAGGAAGCGATACTGCCATCAGCAAGAGGACAGCAAGTCCTGCTGCATAGGAAGAGTAACGGTGAAAAACAAAATAAAACATTAATTTTCTCCTTATTAACTTGTACGATAAAAATGATTTTGCTAAATAGAAATGTTGAGCGGAAAACCTACACAACCTCTATTGCTTAAACTCTATTATCGAATTCATATTAACCATAATACCACATTCCAAAAAGAATGTCCAGTAAAAACTCATCTGGTTTGCGGTGTGTATAATTTTTGGTCCAAAGAGGAAACGGGTACTCTCAAAAAACATTGGGAATTCAGTAAAAAATCTGGTATAATTCTATCCATAGTTGATAGAAAAGGCATGATACTTCTTATATTGTACACGGGTATTATCAACTATCAGCGATTGAAGAGTTACTATAACATTTTGCCAGAAAGTTTTGGGATGATATTTTTACACTGAAATATTTCGTCAATAGTAATACTTTTTAGTTGACACGGTTCAGGCAAATATGTTATCTTAAATCAATTAAACAAATTAAACTGATTTTTTGAAACGTAAATCATTTTGTGTGGTAAAACATTACATACCCGACTATTAAGAAAATCACTCAGTTTTACTTGCTGAATCTTTAGTTTTGTCCACACGATAATCAATCTTCAAATAAATCAAAGAGGAGTAACATAGTGAAAAAGGTTTTGCTTTGTACATTTGTGATATTTTGCTTGGCTGCACTTCACGTGAATGCACAGATTAAATGGGACGTTAAAGAGTTTATGCCGCTGTCCCAAGTGAAACAGGGCATGAAAGCAAAAGGTTACACTGTTTTTTCTGGAACAACGGTTGAAGAATTTGATTGTGAAGTTGTTAGTGTTGAGTACAATTTTTCTCCAAATTGGCATGTTGTATGGATGAAAGGTACCAGTGATAACTTTAAACGCACCGGTGTCGCAGGCGGTATGAGCGGCAGTCCGATTTATATTGATGGTAGACTCATGGGAGCACTATCACTTGGTGCTTACAATCAGCGCGAACATGCAAATCTCTTTGGTGTAACACCCATCCAACAAATGGTAAAAGTTGCTGAGCGCGGCATGAAACCCAATCTGAGATATGCTGGGGCGAAGTTCTTGGATCTCGGTTCCGAATATGTATCGGAAGGTCTTAATATGGTGCCGTCACCTATTCATGAAGATGATAGAGCGCTGAGGCAAAATTCTCTTGATAATAATACGCATCCATCAATATCCAATCTAAATACACCTGAGTATTCTTTGCGGTTGGCAATCCCTGTCGCACTCCCAAGACTTGATGCAACAACGAGACAGCTACTTAAACCGATTTTTGATAGATATAACATGGTCCCTGTCCAGGCAGCTGGCGGAAGTGGAGGCGTCAAAAAATCACCCGTAGAAAAGGGGCAGATAGTCGGTACAGAGTTTGTTCGGGGTGACTATACCTCTTTCGGTTATGGAACTATCACCTACATTGATGGCAGCGAATTATTGGCGTATGGACACTCAGCCAGTGGGGAAGGGAATGTAAACATGCCGCTTTCCGGTGGTTTTGTGCATTTTATTCTGCCGAGTACTTCCAGATCATCCAAAATCGCGTCTGCAACACAACCCATTGGCACTTTGGTGCAAGATAGGGACCCAGCAATCGCGGGACTGATTAAGAAACTTCCGAATTCCCACCATTATATTCCGGTAACAGCAAAAGTCCAAACTTCTGATAAGAAAGTGCATGATGTGTACTATGAAGTAATCCGAGAACCGTTTTACTCACCATTATATACGGGCATTGGTATTTCCAATATAGTGAACGGGCTGGAATTCTTTTTTAATGACCATACAGTCAACGCAAAGGCAACAATTACCCTTAAGGACCACCCAGACTTGGATACTCGAGAAATTGTTTTAAAAAACATATTTTCTTCAAGCGGCTCTCCTGGTTCTAATGTTTCACGGATAGTCGTGAATCCAATACGGGATTTGATATCTAACCCGTACGCTAAACTGAAAATAGAGTCTGTTGACTTTGATATAAAAATTGAGGATAAGCGAAAAACAGCCTCAATTCTTACAGCGCGGCTTGATAAACTTGCCTACCGGCCTGGTGAAGAAGTTAAGATGACGTTTACAGTTCGCCCCTATCTTGAGCAACCGAAAACGTTAACAGGGACAATTACAATTCCGAAGGATACACCTGATGGGATCGTTTTGCTTCGCGCGATGAGCTCAAGCTCATATCAAGGATGGCGCCGGAGCCGTGCCCCATATAATTTCGTTCCGAAAAATATTAATCAGTTGGTCAACTTATTGCAGGAAGGCGAACCGAATACAAATCTCATCTTAGAACTCTCTGCACAACAACCCGGATTAACTGTTCAGGGTAAAGAATTCCCCGATCTGCCTATTTCGGTGATGGCTGTGATGAACACACCTATGCGAATCGGAGAAAGTGGGTATACATTTGGGACAGTTTTACACACCGATAAGGTTGAGACAAATTACATTCTCACCAACAGCGCGTCAATGCCAATAGCCGTTAACAGAAATGCTGAATAACTCTAAAGTAGGATTTTCTTATATTAACGAGTTGTGCTAAATAACTTCTGGAAAAATATTATTTCACATAAGCAGAACGTTTTGTCCGTATTTTCTATTGTTGATATGCTCTTTAGTCCCGTAGGGACGATATGTTTATAGAAAAACGAAATAAACGCCCTCTTTAGTCCCGTAGGGACGATATGTTTATATGACAACACCTAATATCTGTGAAAATAACAAAAACAATTAGTTAACTGGCACAAGTCGTTATATTATATTTTGCGCAATTAACAGGAGGAAATGTTTTATGCGCCGTTTCTTTTTCTTTTGGAGCCTGATGGCAACTACCCTTATTTACACAAGTCTCGCTTCTGCTGTAACAACTTCGTTGTGGGAACAAGATCAAAGAGCACATTTTGAAGCGGGTGAAATTAAAGATATTTCTGTCACAAGCAAAGGGGATGCCAGTTTATCTTTCAAAATAGATGATTTCTCAAAAATTGATGCAGCTCGAGTATGGGCAATCGCTGAAGATTCTGAGGGAAACATCTATGTTGGAACAGGCAACGAAGGCAAAATCTATAAAATTAGCGCAGATGACAAAACATCTACGCTCTATTACGATTCACCAGAAGTTGAAATTTACAGTCTCGTTATCGCACCAGACGACACACTTTATGCGGGGACAGGCCCTGATGGTTTGATTTATAAAATTACCGATCAAAACACTCCGCCACAAACAATTCTCAGTAAAGGCGACAAATACGTGTGGGCAATGCATCTGGACGAAGCAGGGAACCTCTATGCCGTAACGGGTACCGAGGGTAAAGTTTACAAAATTACGCCTGAAGGTGAATCTACTGTTCTCTTTGATGCCGAAGAAAAAAACATTAGGTCCTTGGTTGCCTATGAAGGCGGATTTTACGCTGGTAGTAGTGGTAACGGAATTATCTACAAAATCACAGAAGACGGGACAGCCAACGTAATCTACCAGGCAAAAGAGAAAGAGATACGTAATCTTGTCATGGATAGTAAAGGCAATGTTTATGTTACCGCTATTACGTCAGTCCCGATTGACAGAAGTAGTAGCCGTCCGAGTAGAGGCCCCTCTGTTCCTGCTCCACAGGCGCCAGGCAGCGGTCCCCCAAGAGAAAACAAATCATATATCTATAGGTTACATCCTGATGGGACTACAGCACTTGTATGGAGTTCGCCAGAATCACTCATCTTAGCTACCGTTTTGGAAAATGATGAGCAGATTTTAGTGGGAACCGGGAGTAACGGCAAGTTGTATCGCGTGTACACTGAAACAGGCGATTTTGAAGCAATCGGAAAATGTTCAGGAAAGGACATCTTAGCAATACACCAGACAAAACATGGGGATAGCATGAAAACGATCCTCGCCGCTGGAAATCCCGGTAAACTCTTTACGCTGACAACCGCACGCGTTGAGGAAGGCACGCTTGAATCTTCTGTGCATAATGCACAAAGTTTGTCACGCTGGGGTAAACTCTCGTGGGAAGCTCAGGTTGAAGATGGCACTTCTCTTACCTTTGCAACTCGTTCAGGTAATACCCGAAAACCGGACGACACGTGGAACAAATGGTCGGAGGAACTTACTATCCCAGAAGGTTCGCAAATTCCGAATGCTGATGGACAATACATCCAATGGCGAGCGAAGTTCACTACCACCGACCCAACGAAAACACCCGTTTTGAAAAAAGTCACACTTGCATCTGCACAGACAAATATTGAACCCCGGTTCACCGGGATCAGTATCGGTGCAGCAGGTAGGAGCAGCACACAACGGCCTTCAAGTGGACCACCCCCACCCAGCAGCTCAAGTAGAAGTTCATCCGCATCTTCTTCGGCTAAAAGATGGAAAATTGAGTGGAAAGTTGAAGATTCTAATAAGGATACATTGCAGTTTACCGTTTACTATAAAGCTGTTGATGAAGAAAATTGGAAGCTCCTTAAAAAGGAACTCTCAACTCCCAGCTATGATTGGGATATTACCTCTATCGCTGATGGAAGATATGAAGTCAAGGTAGTTGCTACCGACAAGTTGAGCAATCCAGTAGGATGGGAAAAATCATCTGAAAAAACCAGCATGCCGGTTAATGTGGATAATACTGATCCTGATGTTGGTGAAATCCTTGTTAAACCAAACGAGGATGGGACATTTAATATTACTTGTGATGTTTCCGATAAGATGAACATTGTCCAAAAAGCAGTTTACAAGATTGACAACGACGAACAGTGGAAAGTTATATTCCCTGAAGATGGTATCTTTGATTCCAAAGAGGAACAGCTGCTATTGAAAACTGGCAAACTGCCCGAAGGTGCACATAGCATTACAATTCGGGTGACCGACAGAGCTCAAAACGTAGCTACAGGTCGAGAAAGTTTCTAACATCGCAATTTGTAGCCGACTAATTTGATTGTAGGGTAGGTTCTAAACCTACCCTACAACTGTCAACTTAAGGATATATCATCTCGTAGGATTGAAAACCCGCAGCATGCGCGTGTAGCATGTTGCGGGTTTTCAATCCTAATTAATCTCATGCAAAGTAGTAGGCACACTCCGTGTGCCGTAACAAGATAAGGTAGTAGGCATACGGAGTATGCTTGCTACCTTAATTGGTATTACCACTGACACGTTACTTGCATTGCAACGCACCATAAACTGAAATGAGGTGATTATGAAAAACTTAGCAGGTTTGTGATATTTATACTCGTTATTTTTCAGTTTTTTATTAAACAGTTTTGCACAAGATTACACACGATGGCAGTTACCACTCAGCAACAATATAAGAACTAAAGTATTCTGTTTTAGATTTGAATGCAGAATTAGGAACAAGACAATAATGCCATCTATAATTGAAAACTAAAAATCGACACTGAATGCTATAATGACATTCAGTGTCGATTTGATCCCACTGAAGACGACTGTTCAAAAGAATCGAGAAAGCAAGAGGGTAAAACGGATTTGACTTTACTGAAGGCTACTCAAAAATTTCCAATTTGCCATTCTTGACAATCAAGATTTTCGGATCATAAATTGCGTCCCCATTTTCGTCAAATGAAAACTTGCCTAAAATGGTATCAAAATCGCTGATATTAGCGAGGGCATCCCGAATAGCTGCTGCATCAGTGGATCCTGCGTTAGCAATTGCCTCTGCCAAAATATAAAGTGTGGCATAAGCACGAGCAGCATAATTGTTTGGTGCAATTTTGTACGTAGCAGTATACTTCTCTATAAAGGCTTGATTCCCCGGTGTATCAACGGCAGTACCCCACCCGACAAACGTTATAGCCCCTTCGGCAGCTTCGCCTGCGGCTTCAACATCAGCCTCGGTTAACGTCCGAATGATAAATGGCGCGGATATACCAAGTTCGTGCCCCTTGCGAAGTATTTCAGGCTTTTCTCCCGGTAAAGATGAGACAAAGATAGCATCAGGATTTAACGCTTTTATCCGCGTTAACTGCTCCGTAAAATCGTCTGTTTCGCCACCTTGAAATGTTTCTGTGCCAAGAATTACAACACCCTTTGCAGTAAGTGCTTCCCGTACCGCTGCATCTCCATCAGTCGAAAAAACATCCGTTTCATCATATAACATAGCTACGTTTTGATAACCAAGTTTCGCGTGCGTTGCTTCAACACCGTTAGGCACTAACACATCTGTGGTCAGTGCGACTCGAAAAGTAAAATCACTGATAGCACTGAGGCCACGTGCAGCGGATGTTGGGCTTATTGCGACAATTTGATGTTCTTTTGCAATAGGAAAAGCCTGTTTGGTCGCTGAAGAGGTCGTGGGGCCAAGGATAACAGAAACGCCATCTTCTTTAATTAGTTTATTGTAAGCTGCAATTGCCCCTTCCACGGTGCCTTGATCGTCAACAGTAATAAACTTAAGATTCGAACCAGCGAGTTGTGAGTCGTTAATTTCATTGAGAGCCAATTCAAAAGCCTCTTCCACATATTTTCCAAATACGGAAGCGTTTCTTCCAGTCTGGGTTAAGACAACACCGATAGCAATTTCTTCACTTGGGGTAGGTTCAACGATTTGCGGAATCCGTTCACAACCGGATAAACCCACAAATATAGTAATAATTGCGAATACAATCGTTCGTGTTGAAATGTTTCTTATATTCATAAAACTCCTTGATAACACATATATCGTGCCTATTTTAGTTTTTTGGTGGCATACTCGGTATGCTTTTTGTTTAAACAACATTATAATTATACCATTGCTGTGTTGTAAGTCAAATTGAATTGCTCAGGACCAGCGATTCCCAAAATAGAAAAACTTGACAATTCTGTAAAAACCCCTTAAAATTCTACATATTACCATTCAGCGAAAGGAGAGACCATGAATTCACACAAAGTAGAGTACGGTACTGTTGTTGGTCCACATCCGCGTACGGCAAGGGCAGGATTCGATATGCTTCTTCAAGGCGGAAACGCCGTGGATGCTGCTGTCGCTGCTGCGTTTGCGGAGGGCGTCGTTGAACCTTCACATAACGGCATTGCTGGCTACGGCGGCTGTATGCTGATCTATCGCAAGAAAACACAAGACGTCATAGCGATAGACTACAATTCTGCTGCACCAGCAGCTGCTTCCGAAGATATGTTTGCGATTGAAGACGCACCCGATGCGCCTGCAGGTTACCGCGTTCCGGGACGCGTCAACGTTCATGGACCTTTGTCTATTGGCGTGCCGGGTGTTGTTGCTGGTTTATGCTTGGCATTGGAGGAGTATGGTAGTCTTCCGCTTGCGGATGTGTTACGTCCTGCTATCAATTCGGCACGCTACGGTTATGCACCGAATAGTGCAAATCGTGGTGGGATTGCGGGGAATGCTGAACGGTGGAAGCAGGAGTTTCCAGAAACAGCACGGGTTTTCCTCAGAGACGGTAAGCCACCGAAAAAAGGTGAAGTACTTACTAATCCAGACTTGGCACGGACCCTGGAGGTTGTCGCTGAAGGTGGACACGCTGCATTCTACCAAGGCACTATAGCCAAAATAATCGCTAACCACATTCAGGAATTAGGAGGATGTTTAACCGTTGGTGATCTGAAAAATTACCGCGCTTTCATTACGCAACCTTACGAAATTCAATATCGCGGTTATTCCGTGTGGACAGCACCTCTCGGTGCGGGTGGACTAACTACCTTACAGATGCTCCGTTTAGTAGAAGAATTTGAAGTGGCTGAAATGTCTCTCACAGATAGATTTCATCTTTTTGCTGAAGCAATGAAGATTTGCTGGGTTGAAAGACTCCGCAGATTCGGTGATCCCGCATTCGTTGATATAGATATAGATGAAGAACTGTCAGATAGTTTCACAGCAACACTCAGTGAAAAATTGAAGGCAGGTCTGGAATCACCACAACCAGGAGAGGTTGTCTATCACGAACCGATGAGTTGTACGAGCCATATCTCTACTGCAGATGCAGAGGGGAATATGGTATCGCTGACGCAGACACACGGTGGCGGATTCGGTTCTATGGTAACCGTGCCTGGTACCGGACTGCTTTTCGGGCACGGTGTGGGTCGTTTTGATCCGAGGCCGGGGTTAGCCAATTCTGTCGGTCCGTGTAAACGTCCACTTCACAATATGGGACCGTGTCTTGCCACGCAGGGCGACATGCCGTTTGCAACTTACGGCATACCTGGTGGGCGAACTATTCCAAACAATCAACTAAACTTCAGCGTTAGTCTTATAGATTTACAAATATCCGCGCAGGCGGCATTGGATGCGCCACGTTTTCATAGCGACGGTGCGGAACCTATTCAGGTAGAATCCCATGCGGGTGAAGAAGTACTTGCGGGATTACGTGAACTTGGACATGAAATTACAGCGAGTGGTGGTATCGGTGGACCAGGACACGTTATTCGTCTATGGAATGAAGGAACTTGTCACGATGGCGGTACAGACCCGCGTGGTGAGGGTAAAGTTATATCACGTTAATGGGCATCCATCCCATAGAAGTCGTAAAAGGGATTGATAATCCCAATTTTAATTTAATTCTTTTGGAGTTTCAACAGATATGTCACAATTTGTAAAAGCCGCGACAACCGAGCAAATACGACCAGGAACTTGCATCGGTGTCAAGGTTGAGGGTGTTTTTATCGGTATCTATAATGTTGAAGGTGAGTATTATGCCATGAACAATATCTGCCCACACCTCGGTGGGGTTTTGACTTACGGTTTCTTGGACAAGAATTGTGTTACCTGCCCAATGCACATGTGGGAATTTGATGTAAAGACCGGAGAATGTGTTTGGCCAGGTGAAGAGAGTATTCCTGTCTATCCCATCAAAGTCGAGGGTGAGGATATTCTTGTCAATGTAGATGAACCGATGAATATGGACAAACCACAGTAGAAGCGATTAACACTAATGCCTATTGTGTTAATCAGAAAGGAGATACAGCATGGCATATCTGCTCACCGGTGGCATGGGATGCATCGGTACTTATGTAATTCGCGACCTATTAGCTGCCGGTGAAAAAGTGGTCGTTTTTGATTTTGCTTACGACCTAACAATTCCAAAGATGGTGCTTTCGGAGGCGCAAATTGAAAGTTTTACTTTTGTGCAAGGGGACATTACAGACCTACCGCACGTCTTACGCACCGTTCAAGAACATGAAA
The DNA here is from genome assembly GCA_028824125.1 of Candidatus Poribacteria bacterium. GTDB lineage: Bacteria > Poribacteria > WGA-4E > WGA-4E > WGA-3G > MSPOR6. The sequence goes on along the minus strand of JAPPES010000005.1, from coordinate 77,501 downwards.
TTGATCGAGTTATCCACCTCGCTTCGTGGCAGGTGCCAGCATGTAATGCAAATCCGCCGCAAGCGTTGAAAGTCGTGTGTGAAGGGACAATCAATATATTAGAAGCAGCGCGTATTTTCAATCTCAAACGCGTTGTGTGGGCAAGTAGTGTAGCAGTTTTCGGTTCACCAGAGGATTATAACCATCAACAGATTCTTAACGATGCGCCACATTATCCTAAGTTTATCTATGGCGCATGTAAATCGCTCAACGAAAGATATGCAATGCACTATTTTGATGCTTACGGTGTTGATTCAATCGGACTTCGGTTTACAGCGGTCTACGGGGTGGGTCGGACACGAGGGATGAGTTCATTCACGACAAAAATGATTGAGGCGATAGCAATGGGTGAACCGCATGTGTGTCCGTTTGGTGACGATTCGGTAGATTGGCAGTATGTAGAAGATGTCTCTCGATCAATTGTGATGGCGTGCACATGTCCAACAACGAAGACGCGTGTTTTCAATGTCAAGGGGGGTATCCGCCCCGTAAAAGAGGGTGTAACGTATCTGAAAACTTTGGTGCCAGATGCACAGATTACACTGGAACCTGGGGTATTCGGTATCTCGTGGGATTATGACGCAACAGCTATCGCTGAGGAGATGAGATTTACGCCTGCATATACAATGGAACAGGGAATCCTGAAAACGTTTAATAAGTTTCGAAAGCGTGCTGGATTGGAACAAGTTTAAGTGTAAAGGCGGAGTATACTCCGCCTTTACACTTAAAACAACGATTATGTTGAGTGCTTGATAAGTTAATAATACTTTTTCATCTGTGCCCAGCTGACGGCTAACTTTCCGTGGGCATCAACGGCAAGCACTCGATCCCATGGAATATTTTTTCCGCTGGCATCTGCTTGATGGGCATCGTCAAAATTTGGATGTCCCCAACCGCCGCCATTTTGGTCAACAACAACAAGTTGAGCAGTTTTGCCTTTTAAGTCGGAAATATCCCACTCTGCCCGTATCATTGTTTCTGTTGTATTAGCAGCCTGTTGACCGGTTGATGTGCGAACGACTTCACCATCAACCTCAAGATTCACACAACACGGACCAGGATCATTTTCCCAGGGGTGAAAACCTCCGCCGATGAGAAAATTCATCGTTTCTCCGATAATCTTGAACTCAATTGATGTTAGCGTGCCTTGAGGTCCGTCACCTTGAACATCACCAGCATTCTGTCCGAGTTTATTCTCCGGGCCTTGGTACTTTTCAAATAGTCCGAGCCACCAATCGCCTTGATGGTTAGAAGGCTGTCCACGGTTTCGGGCTGTCGGGTTATCTCCCCAAGTCGGTTGAAAATCAAATGCTGCACCCTCTTTCTCCCAATCGGTGAGGTCGCCTGTCTCAAAATCGTTGTTAAACGCCCTTGCAAAGACAAGGTTAACAGGCAAAATAAATAAGATTACGAGAACAGAAGGCATCATAAGCGAGAAAAATATTTTTTTCATCTTATATCTCCTTCAGTTTGAAAAGTGATGTGTTTACTAAATTTGCTTACTAACAAAATAAATTAAGAGTTTCACAACGTAATCGTTCTTCAATTCATCTGATTCTATTTGTAATACTTTTTCATCTGTGCCCAGCTGACAGCCAGCTTTCCACGGGCATCAACAGCAAGTATTTGATCCCACGGTATATTCTTTCCACTGGCATTAGCCTGGTGTACATCATCAAAGTTTGGATGTCCCCAACCCCCGCTACTGCTATCAACAACGACAAGTTGGGCAATTTTACCTTTCAAATCAGAAACATCCCACTCTTTGCGTTTCATGGTTTCATGACTTTCACCGGTGATAGTCCGTTCAACCTTGCCATTAATAACAAGGTTAACACAACACGGTTCAGCGGTCCCCCAAGCACGGTTACCACCACCGATGAGAAAATTCATCGTTACGCCGACAATCTCGAACTTAATTGAGGTCAAGGTGCCTTGAGGAGCATCAGGGGCAACATTACCATTCGCATCCTGCTGCATATCACCTGGATTCTGACCCAGTTTTGCCCCTTTGTCTGGCCCTTGATACCTTTCGGCAAGTCCAAGCCACCAATCACCTTGATGATTAGAGGGCTGCCCACGATTTCGTGCTGTCGGGTTATCTCCGTAAGTCGGTTGAAAATCAAACGCGTCTCCTGTTTTTTCCTCCCAATCGGTAAGGTCACCTGTTTCAAAATCATTGTTGAATGCGCGTGCGTAAGCAGTATTGTCTGATAGGAGAAAAAGGATTGCGATTATAGAAAGAATCACGATTAAGAAAAACAACTTTTTCATCTGATTTGTCTCCTTATGTATTAGATTGTTGTGATATTCCCAATTTCTCACTCACATATACAAATTGAGAATATCACAACAATTTCAATTTTTCAAACCATTCAAGTCAATTAGTAAAACTTTTTCATCTGTGCCCAGCTGACAGCTAACTTTCCACGGGCTTCAACGGCAGTTACCTGCTCCCACGGTATATTTTCACCGCTACTATTGGCTTGATGGACATCATCAAAGTTTGGATGTCCCCATCCCCCGCTACTGCTATCAACAACGACAAGTTGGGCAGTCTGACCCTTCAGATCGGAAACATCCCATTCTCTCCGAGTCATCGTTTCTGTATTACTACCGGTCATTGTACGTTCAACCTCACCATCAATGATAAGGTTGACACAACATGGTTCAGCAGTACCCCATGCACGATTACCGCCGCCCATGAGAAAATTCATTTTTTCACCGACGATAACGAATTCGATGGAGGTCAACGTACCTTGAGGGGCATCTACACCGTCTGCAAGATCACCTGGATTTTGTCCTAATGCTGCTCCCTTTTCCGGTCCTTGGTACTTTTCAGCGAGTCCAAGCCACCAATCGCCTTGATGATTAGAGGGCTGTCCACGATTTCGCGCTGTTGGGTTATCTCCCCAAGTCGGTTGAAAATCAAATGCTGTGCCTGTTTTTTCCCAATCGGTGAGGTCGCCTGTTTCAAAATCGTTGTTAAATGTTCGCGCGAAAGCGAAGTTAACAGACATAATGACGAAGATCACGATCAGGAAGAAAATCATGAGTGAAAAACTATTTTTGTTCATCTAACATATCTCCTTCTATTAAGTATAACTCAAGTTGCCACCTTGTAGCGCAATTTGTTAGATTATGCCTGTGAGTGCGCAAACTGAATGAAGATTAATTTATTAATTCGGTAATTTAGAGAAAGATCTGGTGCGGTTTCCTAACCACACCATAACTGTCAATTTAGCGTTGATTTAAAAGTAGCATGCACGCTCTGCGGGGAATCATGGCGAATACCACATGCGTATTCGCCATGATTCATACCGTTGATTTGGTGCCATCCGCCACACATTCTTTGGAGATATATACGGCACACGGCGTGTGCCTACTACTTTGCATACCGATTTATTTTCTTAATCTTCATTTAGTTTGGACATATTAGTCCGCGGACTAACAGTTTGCGCTACAGAAGTGTCCCAATAATTATAGATTTTACTATATAAGATACCGTATGTCTTGAACAATGTCAAGGTTTTTGATAAATAAACCGATTAACCGTCTACCTCCCTTACCTAAAGGCAGGGGAGCGGTAAAGGCATCTATGGTGGACGAAAATGCTATTCTGTACCACGTGGATAAGAACCGAGAATTTTTACATCACGACACATATCTTCAAGATGCTCAAGAACGGAATGGACGTCATCATCGTCTACATGTCCATTAATATCTGTATAAAAGATGTATTCCCATTGTTCAGTTCGGGAAGGAAGCGATTCTATATAACTTAGGTTTCGTTGATGTTTGTTAAACACTCCCAAGACTTCATACAAAGCACCGACTTTATCTTTAATGGCAAAGAAGATAGAAGTGCGATCATGCCCGCTTTTGCCAACTATTTGGTCACCTATGACAAAAAACCGAGTCGTGTTATTTGGCTCATCCATGATGGAATCTGCGACCACTGGTAACTCGTAGATTTCACTTGCCAATTTACTTGCGATTGCTGCGGTGTTTGGTTCATTCGCAGCGCGTTGGGCTGCATCAGAAGTACTTACGACTTCTACTTGTTCCACTGATTTCATAAACTTATTCAACCACAATCTACATTGTGCAAAAGGTTGTCTATGTGAGTAGATCCGTTGGATTTCAGCAAGATCTGACTTTGAAATAAGATGGTGTCTGATCGGTTGATAAATTTCAGCGCAGATATTCAAAGGTGTGTGGAGGAAACGTTCTAAAACGTCCCTGACGGTACCGTGCACTGAATTTTGGATTGCTACCACCCCAAAATCAGCGCGTCCTATTTCAACTTCAGTAAAGATATCACTTTGTGGTGTAATAGGGATCATTTCAGCGGAAGGACCGAAAAATGAAAGACTTGCAGTGTGTCCAAAACTTCCTGATGGCCCGAGGAAAGCGACTCTATTTGGGGTTTGCACGGCTCGTGAAGCAGCAAAAATTTCAGTCCAAATTTTGTCAATTGCATCTTCGGGATATATACCGAGATTCCGCCTTTTTAGACGATTCAGGATTTCGTATTCACGATGTGGCACATAGATTTCTGTACCCGTATAGGCTTTTATGGAGCCTATTTTTTGGGAAATCTCTGCGCGTTCGTGAAGCAGCTTTAAAATCTGGTCATCAATATTATTGATTCGATCGCGTAATTCTTTTAGTTTCAAAGAAATTATCCCCTATGAAACGCTTAAAGTGAGTCGCACATTATAAAGTTACTGCGCAGTGTGAAGTAGGTCGGGTAGAGCTTGTGAAATCCGACAATACCAAACGCATATTTGGCGTTGATTTGGACATGTTGGGACTGAACACTATTTTCAAAACTTGCTTGAGCTATTCCTGTGATTTCCTTGTGAACCCGCAAGGTTTCCTTGAAACCTTGATACTGTTGAGTTTCGCTTTGCTCTACCCGACCTACCGCTGGGTAGAAATGATATTTAACTATTCAACTTTTTCATGGCAGCAATCATCTCATCGTCTGAGGGATTATTTTTTACCATATCAACAAATTCCTCAGCAGATATATTATGTTCCTCCAGGAACATTTTGTCTTGCGGTCACGGATATATGTATTCACCGATAATACCTTGCAGTTTCGCGTTCGCTTTATCACTAATTCTGGCGAGCCAAGGAATGCCACCGATAATCATATCCCTATGACGTGGTTTCCAATCAAGAGACATCTGTTTCACCTCCTCTCTATAATATAGCGTCTTATACCAAATTAAGTAGTGCCTAATTTTCTTGTTGGAGGGGTTGTAACCCCGATTTTGTCCGCCTCACTCTGTCCAATCGGGGTTTCAAACCCGCAGCATGCCATACGCGCATGCTGCGTTGATTCACTCCAACAATAAGATATATCCCTAAATTGACACGTAAGGTAGAATACGCATGTGGTATTCTGCATTGGTTAGGAAAACGCACCTACCGAGAATTATCGCGTTAATTTGGTATTACACGCTCTATTATGAAATTTCTTGTCTACTCTTGTGTGCTTTCTTGAAGTTGTTTCAAGGTTTGCTCTAAGAGCCCAATATTTCGCCCGTATTCTGCCCAATTGCCGTTGCGTTGTGCATTTTGCGCGCTATTGTAGTAGTTGTTCGCCTGTTCAATTAGCCCGCGCAATGATGTTGCGGTTTCTGGAAGTTCAGTCGCTTCAAGTGTGTCATCAACTGTAATTGTAGGTTCACTTGACAGTCCTATTCTTCTTAAAAACATCTCTCTAAGCGCTTCATCAAGGGTTTCACCCCAGACAACATGTAGGTTGTCGTTCTCTTCATAGGCGACTACGACGCGGCGTAGTTCAGGAATTGCGGTTGCCTCATCTTCAGACTGAATATAAATTGGCTCAACATAGAGAAGTGCATTGTTCATGGGCATAATTAACAAATTACCCCGCAGCACACGTGTCCCTTGTGTATTCCATAAACTGATTTGCTGCGAAATTTCAGGTTTTTGGCTAATAAAGTTTTCAACCTGCATCGGTCCGGAAACCAATTCCTGTTTCGGAAATCGGTAGACAAGGAGTTGGCCGTATTGCGGTAAATCACATCGAGCGGCGAGCCAGGCAATTAGATTCGGTTTGTTCCGTGGCGTAAACGGCAGCATCAACATAAATTCAGCCTTTTCTTCCCCAGGGAGCCTGAGAACGACATAGTAAGGTTCAACGGGTTGAACATTACCCGGTAAACTTTTTTCTACTAAAGTTTGTGGGGTAAGCGGGCTGGTTTGTTGTGGCATGCTGACTTGTCTAACCTGCGTATCTGTATTGTCGTACAGTTCTGTGCCGATTTCCCATTGGTCTTCGCCGGCATAGAATGTGATCGGGTCTTTCATGTGATAATCTTGATAGACACGGGATTGGATAAGGAACATGGTAGTCGGGTAACGGATGTGTGCTTTTAATTCAGCTGGCATCTCATCAAAAGTTTTGAAAAGGCTTGGGAAAATCTTGCGATAGCATTCAGCAATCGGATCTTGTTCCTGTTCAATGAGGTAAAAATCAACTGTGCCATCATAAGCATCAACAACGACCTTGACAGAATTTCGGATATAGTTCCCCCACGGTTCTCCGCCACTTTGACTCACGCCTCCCGGTTGCCTTCTCCGTTTGATAAACTCTTCCATTGAAACGGCATAAGGGTATCGGTGCGTGATCGTATAAGCATCAATTATCCAAACGAGTTTGCCATTATGAATAACAGCATAAGGATCCCCATCGTATCGCAAGAAAGGCGCGATTTTATGAATCCGCTTTTTGATATTTCGATCGTAGAGCACTTTACTTGTAGATGTAATTTCACCCGGTAGAACAAACTTAATTTCATTATTAAACTTGAGCATGTAGACAAGTTTGCGCCAGAAAGAGGAGAGTACTACACCCCCTTTACCTTGATAAGCGTAGTCCACATACTGTTGACCTTCTTGCGGATAATCGAACTCAAGTTTTAATTCAGTGCGTTCTGGATGTACAATGACGTACCTATCGGTACGTTCCCCGTAGTAAATACGAGGTCCGGGTTCCGTGTTAAACCTATTCGGCCATTGCGATTCATATTCAATGGGTGGTAATCCTCTGATGTACATATTAGGGTTACCGTTCTCAATTTCGTTCACAGGACTGACAACAGCTCCGTAACCGTGTGTATAAGTATAGGTCTGCTTATACCAATCATTTTTGACAGCATCGGGGAGTTCATTGATGTTTAGTTCACGTGCGGAAAGCATTACCTGCTGAATGTTGTCATTGACAGTGTATCTGTCAATGTCCACATCATAGAAATCGTACTGTGAACGTAATTCTTGCAGTTGTCGAAAAATTCTACGTATCGGTCGCCAATCCCAGAGACGAATGCTGTTAATAACAGGTTCGTTTTCGGGGCTTGTTATGTCAGTATAAGAAAGTTTCTCTGTAATCGGATATTCCTCTTCGGTTACCTTGTTATTCTCTAAACCGTAAGCATGGAGCGTTGCCTTGATGTTATAGTTAATATATTTCTGCTCTAATACCTGTTTGTTAGGTTCAACACGCCATGTCTGTATAAGTCGTGGATACAGTTGTCCAAGAAAACCAGCAATTATGAAGATTATGAATCCAGCAAAAGCGAAAGTGTTGCGCCGCATGAAGATGCTAATAATGAAAACCACAGCACACAAACCGGTGATTACCAACATAATCCATAAAACAGGAAGACGTGCGTTCATTGCAGCATATCCACCGCCGCCTCGTACAACATCGTTTGAGGTATGCAGCAGGTCAAACATGACAAAACGATAGTTCCACGCGCGGAATAAAAGTGTCAACCCTATAAGTATGAACAGATGTGCTTTCACCCGGGCAGGAGGTTGAAATCGAAGTTGATTTGTTTCACCTGTAATTAATCCATGGAAAAAGTAGATAATTACTGCAAAAATTGTCACCAACATGAAAATACCAAATAGTGTACCGATAATATATCGTTCCATTGGCATTTTGAAAACATAATAGGCGACATCCTTATCAAAAATTGGGTCACGTGCAAGTGATGTAAAATACGCTTTTTGTCCGCTCTCTACTTGTATCGGTTCATTTAAACGGATCCCAACCTGTTTACCCCCTTCTGTAATTACATCTTCAACTTGTGCAGTAATTGGCTCATTCCCATCAACGTGGACACTTACTTGATCACCAACCTGTATATTCTTTGCCTCAAGTTCTAACGTTGGAACAGATATTTCGTTTGAATCAAGGTTCTCTGCAACAACTATAGGCGTTGCGGACTGGAAATTCAGATCCTCAGCGTGAGTATATCGCAACCAGGTTTCCCATCGGGCAGTCGCTGAGTATCCCATTAAAATGCTAAAGAGGATTGAGAGTACCAGGAGTCCGCCGTAAATCGTCTTTCGCGTGTCTGTTTGTCCACCAGTAAATTCAGTGCCTCCCATGAAAGCAGGACTGAGATGTGCTGGCGTGAACCGATAGACTATGTAGAGATTTACCAAGAGAATGGCAAGGTAGGCAACTCCAACAATTACACCAAAGAAGATTTTTGTTGTAAGAATTTTGATGTAAACATTGTCGTATTGCACCATCTCAAACCATAAATAATCGGGATAAATATTAACCCAAGCGGCAAATATCCCACCGAGAATCGCTAAAATTCCAATAATAATAATAAAACGTTTTACCCGTGATTCCATTTTTTCTCCTTGTATCTAAATAGTGTGTTTTTAGTGCCTATCTTGCATTGTGTTATATGCAAGAACTGCGTTGGGTTCCCTAAAACGCTTGTCCCAAACCAAATTGATATTTGAAACCCGGTTTGATGCTTGCTAAATCTGTGTGCCGCGCTGCTGCAAAATCTATTGAGAATAGACCGAGCCGGAGTCTAAGTCCAACACCTACAGATCCTTTTATATCTGCAAGACGGATGCGGTTGCCATTGCGCCGAAATGCTTGGAAAGGGTTATCGGGACCGTACTGCCAATCTGACCATGTGCTGCCGAAATCTGCAAAAAGGATACCACCGATGCCACCGATTGACCAACGAATCGGCCATCCAAAATAGAGAGCATCTATGAACGGAATGCGTAGTTCAACACTGAACAGACCGACACGAGAACCAACAAAATCCTCATAGTTATAACCACGGAGTGTATCAATTCCGCCGAGATAAAATAGAGATTTGTCAGTGCCAAAACTACCACCAAGCAGCAAACGGGTGGCAATAGTGGAGCGCCTCCCTAAACCTAAATAATTTCGGAAATCAAAAATGGCATTTGTGAGTGCTAACTGACTGCCAATAGCCGGGAATGAGCGTTCAATTTGAACGCGGTAACGCGTGCCTCTGTAGGGTGCCCATTCTCTCCACATCGTGTTGTCACCAACAAAAGCGATAGAACCGAGTGAGATCAGTCCGCGTTCATAAAAGCTAAAAGGCTCGCTTGTCCGAAAATTATAGGCAAATGGTGCTGTATACATTGAAAACCGAAGGTCTAACCGGCGATACCGATCAAATGGATAAGTGAAGTAGCCGTCAGCGCCTGTAATACGTTGTAAAAATCCACGTTGATTGCGGATTGAACCGAGAAGATGGTATTGATGGTAGTTGTAAACTGCTGCGCCAACATCGGCACGATGCGTCAAAAACCCATACTGTGCAATAAAATCGGGAATGAGATACCCACCAGATTGGTTAATCACACCCACTTCAACGCGATGATTTCCTAACATATCGCTTGCACTCATTTGAATTTGGCTACGGAGTAGACCATCTGCACCATAACTAAATTGCGGGAAAATAGCATCAAAGCGGAAAGAAGATCTTGTGCTGTACTTTCGTTTAGCAATTCTATAGTTTGGTTCAGAGATGTCAGTGTCTAAAACGATGGAAACCGGTTGTGCTGCTAACGGAGTAGTCTCAATTTTTTCGTCAAGTATTTTTGTGGATTCCATGACGCAAATATCATATTTGCCGTTTTGATATGCACTAAACAATAGCTGTTTTCCATCTGGCGAAAAACTCGGATTAAAACAGCCTGTTATAAAGTTAGTGAGACGTGTTGTCTCCATATTAGTAATATGAAGTTTGTATGCGTCGAATACCCCTGCCCGATCAGCACAAAACAGCACAGATTCACCATCAGACATCCATACCGGACTGATAGCGTTTGAAGAGTTGTCTGTAAGTATTTGTTGGGTTCGTTGGTCAATATCAATTAACACGAGCCTATTCTTACGTTCTCGTTCTGATGCGTAAATGATTACGTTTTTTGTTGGATGCCAAGATGGGTGGGTATCGTTAAAGGAGTCCTGGGTTAATCTGTTGATCGTTTCGGTTTCTAAATCAAGCGTATAAAGATCTGTTTGTCCCTCCTTTAAGGCAGAAAAAACAATACGTTTGCCGGTACCATCATAATTAGGGGAAGTGGCAGTATCAAAATCCAGTTTAATATAGTGTGTCAATTTATGTGTAAGGACATTGACTTCAAATAGATAGTTAGCATTGTGATGTTTGCCGATAAACACGATATGATCACCACCTGGTGCCCAGGTAAGGCTTTGGTCAAATCCACTCGAATCGGTACGGATTTCCTCGTATTTATTACGGAAAAAACGTTTCGTAATCCGATCCAATTTTTCCCCAGTTTTTGCGGACATGAGGACGATTTCCAAAAATCCTTCATTACCAGTAATATAAGCGATTATATCACCACTGGGTGACCATACGGGTTTAATATTATGAGAGAATCTTGCATTTTCAGTAAGTATCTTAGCAGCGATGCTGGGGAGTTCCATATCCTGAATTAATGGCCAGTAACGTTTACGCACCATCTGCTGCCACTCTTTATCAAAATCAGCGAGACTTTTTCCCAAGACATTTTTAAAAACCACGTCTATATTTTTTGTTCTACTTTGTCTTAAGCCTTGCAGAATCTCAGCAATTTTTTCACGTCCATAAGTTTGTACAAGGTAACCGACAGCTAACTGCCCCATCTTATATCCGAGGTAAGGTGAACTTAGCCGATTAAAGTTCTGCAATTCTGTTAGAGGTGCAATATTGTTGTTGATACTTGCATCTCTTAAGACCATCTCACCAATAGCGTCATTATCTTCCGCGAAATAATCTGCCATTCCTTCCATAAACCATATAGGTGGAGCGTAGAAAAACTCTCCACTATAGATCCTTGCATGAGGTTTCTGGTAAAGAATGTCGTATTGAAAGATGTGAATGAGTTCATGGTAAATAACCTCGCGGAAAGCCTCAAGTGATCCTGTAAAGGGTATGACAATGCGATGTTTAAAGAGTTCTGCAAAGCCGCCAATACCTTCATGTAACTCCTGAAGTATGATGTTGGTTTCTTGAAAATCTTTATGCGATTTGTAAAGGATGAGTGGCGTTCTATTTTTAAGTTCATGCTCAAAGTCTTCACTATGTTTGTCATAAGCGTCTTCCGCGATGGCAGCCATTACCGGTACAAGTTTCGCCTCGCTTGGGTAGTAGTGAATGTCAAAATGTTCTGTTCGATGGATGTGCCAATCAAAACGTTGGGCAGTAATCTTGTTTTTTCCAAAACCTTGTGCCAACACACTTGATGAAATAAGCACCGTGAGACAAAAACAGAGGAAAAAGCGCATAATTTGGGTATCAGCGGATGTATTCTTTGCTGTGAGTTTTTTTTGAGTGTTCATCAGTTTTCCTTTGTATGATTGTTCCCGTCAAGAATTTTGGATTTAAGATTATAGTAAAATCCACAATTACCTTTACATTGGTGAGGTTAGGAAGAAATCAACGGTATGAATGCCATTTAGGCATTCCCCGCCTCGCCAGCACTATGGTTTGGGATTGTTCACTTGAGATGTAAACATATTTTCGGATTTTACCATAACGTAAACTCGGTCCAAGTCTTTGTTCCGCAAACTTTATGAAGATTATTTTTTAATTTGGTCATTTTCCATCTGTACAAGACAGGTGTCCCCACTGCTGGCGAGGCGGGGAATGCCTAAATGGCATTCATACCGTTGATTTCTTCCTAACCTCGCTAAATTACCCATTTTTTATCTGCGGACAGTTGGTGCTACAAAAGTATTTACCGCATCAGAAATCGGTCCTCTTGTTCATAGTGTGGTGAGATGTCGCGTGTAAATTCAGCGGCAGCGCGTTTACTAAGTTCTCTAAGCGTGGCTTCTTGCGGTGCCATCTGCGAAAAGACAAAGGAGCCTATACTGTGTGCCTCTGCGGTGCTTTGCTGATATGCTTCATCCCAGATAATTTTTTCGGTGTCAACATCAATTATCATAATACGAAGTGAGAGTAGGTATCTTTTCTGCATATAGTCCTGATAATCCATGACATAACGTTGTTGACGAGCTGAGTAGCGTTCACCGTAGTAGCGTGCTGGTCGGGTATCTGTATAGAATCGGTAACTTCCAACAATGATACCTTTGACTTCAAAGTAGCGACCTAACTCGCTCAAGCGCTCGGTGTCTGAAAGCAATTCTTCTTCAACAACTTCTCCAGTCATTATCCGTGCGGTTTCTTGTTTGCCTACGACCTCAAAATGTTTTTGCCGTGCCAAACTGCTTCTTAGGAGTGCAGCAATTTCGGTTCCTATTTCAACAGGTAATTCACCCAACTTAGCAGAACTTTTTTCACTGACAAAAGGCAGCACGGCAAAGTTTGAATAGGTATTAATATCAATTTCAGATTGGACTTTAACTGGTATCGGAACGCGTGTCACCTTACTCCCGCAGGCACTCAAGAAGAGGAGTCCCATAACCAACATGCAAGTTATCTTATGTTGCGTATAGGATTGTAAAATGAAAGATTGTATTTTTTTCTGCATCAGAATAGTCCCAAAGTTAATTTTCTACAAGTTCTTCCGAGGATTCAGGTTGTGTTTCTTCGCTGTCAACTCCGCTTCGCCGTATGTGTAGGCGGCATCTCCGGTAATTGATGCGGTAATATTTACTCTCAGGATCAAGTTCGGTTGCGCGTTGATATGCTGATACTGCCTCAGCTATCTTGCCTAAAGCCTCATAACCGACTCCAAGGTTGTTGTGTGCGCCAGCGTTATCTGGGTCTATGGACACAGCTTGCTGCCATCGAAAAATTGCCTCATTCCAAAGCCCCGCCTGTGCCGCTTTTATGGCAAACTGATTATAATCTTCTACACGGGTCACGTCGTGTGACGCACACCCAATCAAGATTAAAAGGACGAAAACAGAGACTAATTGGATTCTGGTATATATTTTTTGCATATTATTAACCATCCTTGTAAACTCAATTTTACTACAAATCTATTTATAATGTCAAGGAAATGTAGGGATAAGGGCAGAGTCATCCAATTTTCCATTTTGAGAAAAAAAATAAATAGACACTTTGGCGAATGATGGAAACACAAACACACCTATATTTTTCTGAAACTCACATTCTTATAAAATATCCCTAATTGCAGTTGACATACTCACTGTTTTCCTATAAAATATGTCCTATACAACTTGTAGAGGCGTTTTGAGAACCGCAGATTGATTTTAGAGGAGATGAAAATATAAAATGGCTAACAATATTTTTCCACCGATGGAAACTGCCTATCCGATCAGTGATGCTCACGTCAACAGCTTAGAAGCGTATCAGGAGCGATATGCAGAATCAATTCAGGACCCGGAAGGCTTTTGGGCAACAATTGCTGAACGGTTGACGTGGTATCAAAAATGGGATACAGTTCGGGATTACGATTTTGTCAAAGCACAGATAAAATGGTTTGAAGGCGGCACGCTGAACGCCTGTTATAACTGCCTTGATCGACACGTGGAAGCAGGACACGGCGATGAAACAGCGGTTATCTGGGAAGGCAACGACCCTTCCGAAGATAAGACATATAGTTTTAATGAACTGCTTGCAGAGGTCAAAAAGTTTGCAAATGTGTTGAAAGCGCAAGGTATTGAAAAAGGCGACCGTGTCTGTATCTACTTGCAAATGGTACCAGAGTTGGCAATTGCAATGTTGGCATGTGCCAGAATTGGTGCGGTTCATTCCATCGTTTTCGGTGCGTTTTCAGCGGAATCGCTGCGAGATAGGATTAATGATTCTGCTTGCAAACTGTTGATAACACAGGACACAGCAATGCGCGGTGCCCGAAGTGACATCCCAATGAAGGCAAACGCCGATGCTGCAGTTTCAGATTGTCCCTCTATTGAAAAGGTAGTTGTCGTCCAACGTACAGGTGATGCGGTTGATTTTGACGCATCGCGCGATGTTTGGTGGCATGAAGCGATGGAAACAGCCGATGCCGAATGTGAACCTGAAGTGATGAATGCTGAAGACCCGCTTTTTATTCTTTATACCTCCGGTTCAACAGGAAAACCGAAAGGCGTTTTACATACTACTGGCGGTTATCTGGTGTATACCTCTTATACGCATCAACAGATTTTTGACTACCATGAAGGTGATGTATATTGGTGCACTGCTGATATAGGCTGGATTACCGGACATTCTTATATTATCTACGGACCACTTGCAAATCGTGCAATTACCGTCATGTTTGAAGGTGTACCGAACTACCCCGATTTTGGACGATTTTGGCAAGTAGTTGAAAAACATAAAATCAATCTATTTTATACTGCTCCCACTGCCCTGCGTGCCTTAATGAAGGAGGGGGATACATGGGTAGAGAAATATGATAGGTCTACGCTCCGATTGCTTGGCACAGTCGGTGAACCGATTAAAGAACCGGAATGGTTGTGGTATTATAATATTGTTGGCGACAAACGGTGTCCGATTGTTGATACATGGTGGCAGACCGAAACAGGTGGAATTTTGATTACGCCATTACCCGCTGTAACGCCCCTGAAACCCGGTTCTGCAACGTTCCCATTCTTCGGTATTGAACCCGTGATCTTGGATGAAGAAGGAAACGAAGTGGAAGGCAATCCTGCGACTGGTTATCTCTGCATTAAAACAGCGTGGCCCGGCATCATGCGGACAGTGTATGGTGACCATGAACGTTTCATTGATGTCTATTTTAGTAGGTTCCCCGGCTATTACATGACAGGTGATGGCGTGCTGCGTGATGAAGATGGATATTACTGGATTACAGGTCGTGTAGACGATGTGCTGAATGTCTCTGGACATAGATTGGGCACGGCAGAGGTTGAAGGTGCAATCGGGCAACATGATGCTGTTGCAGAAGCTGCAGTTGTCGGATATCCACACGATATTAAGGGGCAAGGTATCTATGCTTATGTGACGCTTATGACGGGTGAATCTGCGTCAGATGATGTGGCAACAGGTATCAAACAGGCGGTGCGACAACATATTGGACCCATCGCAACACCGGATAAGATACAGTTTACGCCTGCTTTACCGAAGACTCGATCGGGTAAAATCATGCGGCGCATTCTCCGTAAAATAGCAGAAGGCGATATATCTGATCTCGGTGACACTTCAACCCTTGCTGATCCAACAGTGGTTGACGCATTGGTTGAAGGTAGACAGTAAAGTTGATTTATCGTCCGAAATGTGAATTATAATAAAATCTATAATTAATGGGACACTTCTGTAGCGCAAACTTTTAGTTTGCGTCAAATATGCACAAACT
This sequence comes from Candidatus Poribacteria bacterium, assembly GCA_028824125.1. GTDB lineage: Bacteria > Poribacteria > WGA-4E > WGA-4E > WGA-3G > MSPOR6. The sequence goes on along the minus strand of JAPPES010000005.1, from coordinate 61,871 downwards.
AAAAGTTTGTGCTACAACTTCTGTTGTACGTTATGTTTCCAAAACAGGTTTATCAAAGTGTCCCAATAATTTCATAAGGACAGGTCACTGTGCCTGCCCAATTGCATGAATGAGGGACACTTGTGGCATCAGCACAAAAAATAGTAGATGCGTTAAAAAAACAGAATATCACCCACGCCATTGGTGTACCAGACAATGGCAGCGCGAAGATTTATGAACTTTTACGAGAAGAACCGGAGATTGAGGTCATCACGGTAACTCGTGAAGGTGAGGCATTCGCTATTGCAGCAGGATTGTTCGTTGGCGGCAAAAAGCCTGTGATTATCATTCAAAATACGGGTTTCTTGGAATCCGGTGACGCATTCCGTGGCACAGTTTTTAACATGAGAATCCCTGTTGTCATTATTATTGGATATCGCGGGTATCACAACCGTGACGCTGATGGAAAGTGGGTTGACTCTGTTGCTGCTTTCCTTGAACCGACACTTAAAGCGTGGAATTTGCCCTATCATAAGTTAGAAACAGATGCTGATATTAAAAGCATTGATTGGGCTTATGGCAAATCTGCGGAAATATCTTTACCTGCTGCAGTGCTTCTCATCGGACATGCGAAATGAAAAGAATCGGTTAAATTACCTGTGAATGTATGAAATAAAACTCAACTGGAGCAAATTAAATGTTAAGTGTTGAAGAAGCACGGCAACAGATGTTAGATACCATCCCTGTTTTACCGACAGAAAAGCGAGAAATTCTTGACTGTGCAGGTTATGTTCTCGCCGAAACACTGCATGCTGCTGAAAATATCCCACCTTTTGACAATTCAGCGATGGATGGTTTTGCAGTCCGTTCAACAGACGTAAAGGACACATCTAAAGAGAATCCTGCCGTGCTTTCGGTTGTTGAGACAATCGCTGCAGGATATGCACCCGAAAAACATGTTTCCTCTGGACAAGCAGCACGGATTATGACGGGGGCGATGATGCCTAATGGTGCAGATGCTGTCGTTATGCAGGAAGTAACCGACCTTGTCAGTGATAAGGTCAAAATCTTTGAAAACGTTGACGAAAACGAAAATGTCCGCTTCACTGGTGAGAGTGTTAAGCAAGGCGATTGCGTAATGTCTCCAGGGAAACTGCTTCGTCCGCCAGAAGTATCAATGCTTGCTTCACTTAATTGTGCTGAAGTAACAGTATTTCGGAAACCAACAGTAGCCGTTGTCTCCACAGGTGATGAACTTACGCCACTCGGTAAACCGCTGATGCCGGGAAAAATTCGGGATAGTAATCGATACGGTATGTCCGCACAAGTTCAAAACGCTGGCGGCATCCCAATTGATATGGGTATTGCGCCTGACGATGAAGCTGAAACTGAACGTATCTTTCGTGAATCCCTTGCGAAAGCAGATGCGCTGATTACGAGTGGCGGTGTTTCGGTCGGTGAACACGATGTGGTGAAAAACGTCCTAACAAAATTGGGCAAAATGAATTTTTGGCGTGTGGCAATGAAGCCGGGCAAACCGCAGGCTTACGGTATTATAGATGGAAAGCCGATTTTTGGACTACCCGGTAATCCTGTGTCTTCGCTTGTTGTGTTTGAGCTTTTCGTACGTCCTGCTCTCCTGAAAATGGCTGGTCACACCGACCTATTACGTCCTACCTTCAAAGCTACCTTAGCAGCAGACGTTACGAACAAAGATGGGCGCGTGAATTATATGCGTGCGATTCTTACGGAACAGGATGGGCAATACATTGCCAAAACTACTGGACCGCAAGGCTCTGGTATTCTACATTCCCTTGTATTAGCAAATGGATTGATTACGATTCCATCCGGTGCGACCTTACATGCAGGAGAGACGGTGGACGCCCAATTTTTGGACTGAATAAGACTGCTATGGCAAGCGCAACAACCCTTACCACAGATTGGGGAGAAATGGCTTACTCGGATACTGGTGGTTCAGGTAAGTCTTTGCTTTTCTTGCATGGGACAGGATGTGATTCAGCGGATTGGACATCTGTAACTGAGAAATTACCACAGAACCAACGTTTGATTACGTTTGATTTTCGTGGACATGGGCAGAGCAGTGTCCCCACTGAACCGTTTACATTAACTCACCTTGCTAACGATGTTCTACACCTTGTCAATTCAATCGGGATTCAGGAAGTAATACTCGTTGGGCATAGCCTTGGTGGTATGGTTGCAATGGAAGTGGCAAAACGTTCATCTTGTGTTGCTGGACTTGTTTTGCTTGAGGGGTGGACAAGTCTTTCATCTGCTGGTAGTGCTTTTGACACAGGCAGGTTTTACGGTGCGCTCTCCCAAACAGAAAGGACAAGTATTCAGCAGAAAGCTGAAAAGACACGGAACCGCTTTAAACCGAATGTCTGGGAAAGTTTTTGGACATCTGTCCAAGATTTTGACGCTTATGTTTATCTTAAACAGGCATGCATTCCTATCTATGAGGTATTTGGTGAGATGGGTAAGAATAAATTGACGGAGCAGAAGTTACGCATCCCACCTAACCCCAATATTAAGGTAATATGGGTACCTAATGCAGGACACTATCTACCACATGAATATCCGGAGGCGGTGTCTGATATCTGCATTAAATTTGTGGAAACATTTTCATAATTGTTCCAATTAGCCTTCCTCAGGAATTTCAACCGGCAAATCCAGCCGGTCTCCCCATTCTTTCCAAGACCCGATGTAGTTGCTTACCCTCGTATAACCGATAAGCCGCAACGCCAAATAGGTTTGGGAAGAACGGTACCCACCCTGTCAGTAACACATTACCTGCTTTTCCGGTGTGATGCCTGCTGCAGCATACATCTCTCGGAGTTTATCAGCAGGTTTGAATGCACCAGTTTCATCAAGGTTGTTGACCCATTCTATATGAATTGAACTTGGAATTGCACCTGCGCGTTCTGCGCGGGCGACTCTACCGTAGTGTTCATCATCTGTGCGTGTGTCCAAAGGAATGAAATCTTCTTGGTTTAGTGAGGCATGAATCATATCCGCATCCATGTGCGTTTCATGCTTTGCTTCTATCGGAAATTCCGATACGTTGGGGGGTACTACGCCTTCTGTACTGACCGGTCCGCCTGCTGCTATCCATGCTTTATACCCACCATCTAACACACGGGTTTTGGAATGTCCCAAATACTCGCAAAACCAGAGACCGCGAGATGCCTTCGTCCCTGAAATATCTTCATACCATATAATTGTTTTTGCTGGATCAAGACCTCTTTGTTGGAACAGGTACGCTATCATCCACATAAAAGTGTCAAACATCTCTTTCCGAGTGTTGATGAGGCTCAAGCCGAACAGATCAAGGTGAAGCGCCCCTGGAATATGTCCGCTTATATATTCATGCGTTGGACGCGTATCAACGATACAATACGATTCATCATCAAGATTGCTTTTCAATTCCTCAACTGAAATTACGAGTTGAGGATTTGCATAACCTTTGTACGCCATTTCAAACTACCTTTCTGGTAGGACTTTTACTACCATTTTTAATAATCTTTATTGTTTTCCATCTGCCGGTGCGGTACCAAAGCCACATGGCGGCACCTTGTACCACATTTGAAAGAGCAATTCCGATCCAAACCCCTTTTAATCCGATAAAGTGTGATAATAGAATAACAAGTCCCAAGCCTACTCCCATCTGGGCAGCGAGCGTGATAATCATCGGTGAAAAGGTATCACCAGCACCGTTAAGTGCCTTGCCTAACACTAAAGAAAACGCTATAAATCCAAATGTGAGCGACAGAAACTGTAGGTAAACGGATCCAATTTTTATAACTTCTGCGTCATTAGAGAAAATTTGAATAAATATCTGCGGAAAGATGAGAAATAGTGCGCCAATACCCGCCATGACCGTTGTGCCTAATATATTTCCCATCCGGGTTGATTTTTCTGCTCTTTCTATCTGGTTCGCGCCTAAATTCTGCCCGACCACAGGTGCAACAGCATTCGCAATGCCAAAACCGGGGTTCATAACGAATATTCGGAGGCGCATGCAAACCGTATAGGCAGCAACTACATTTTTACCGTAAGGACCTAACACCCAAAGGAAACCGAGACGAGATAAATGCCGCCAGAACCCTTGCATAGAACTATAAACGCCTAACCTTAAAATGTCAAGCATTTCTACGAGGTCTGCGCGAAATTGGACGTTTCGTAACGATATTGGCGCGCGTCCACTGAAACATAGAAAAAGTAGAATAATGACACCGACCCCTCTGCCGATGAGCGTTGCATACGCTGAACCTGCTACACCTAATTTCGGGAATTTCCAAAGTCCAAAGATTAACAATGGGTCAAGTACAATGTTAATCAGTGTGGATAAAATTAACACAACCATCGGCGTGACGGCATCGCCGCCTGCCCGGAAGATTGAGCTGAGCGTCATTGACAAAAACATTGTGCTGATGCCGACAAGTATTATTTGCATGTAAGTTATGCCGAACTGTATCACATCTGAGTCTATTGTTCGGACAGCGCGCAAACCAAATTCTGCTAATGGGTAGCCAACAATACCGATGCCGATAGCAAAGAAAAAAGCAAGTAGGATAGCCTGCATCGCTACGTATCCGGCTTGGGCGTGATTTCTTGCGCCAAGATACTGCGCCACCATAATCCCCGCGCCTGTTGAAATACCGAGAGAAAAAACTGCAATTAACCGGAGCAAATTACCGCTCACACCAACGGCTGCGATTGCAGCAGGTCCTAATCTGCCAACAAAAATCATATCAACGATATTGAACGCGTCTTGAAGAATATAACCAAACGTTATCGGCACTGCAAGTTGTAACAGATGGCGGAGAAGATTACCTTGAGTTAAATCACCCTGTGTTTTATTCATTACATCCTTACTGCTATGCTGTAGGCAATTTCCTTGTCACCGCTCCTAACTTTGGTGATCTAAATTTACCCTTGAATTTAAAAAGCGATTGATTTATACTCAAACAAAACACACAATCTTAAAAAAAGAGGTGAATCATATAGTGAGAGTATTGATTATGTCCGATATGGAGGGCGTAAGCGGCATCGTTGTGTGGGATCAGGTTGATGGTGGTGCTGCAATGTTTGAAGAGGGCAGACTCCTCTACACTGAAGAAATTAACGCTGCTGTACGCGGTGCTAAAGCCGCTGGCGCAACGGAGATCGTCGTTGTGGATTGCCACGGCGCCGGACAAGGCTGGACATTTAATTCGCTTATTCCAGACAAAATACATCCAGATTGTGAATGGGTGGCACATCATGGATGGGGACGGTTTGACGACATGTGGAAAGATGGATGTGACGCGTGTTTGCTCATCGGGATGCATGCCCGAAGTGGCACCCCCGATGGTGTGTTGTGTCATACTATTTCTACCGTTCGATACCGGAATCTTTGGTTCAATGACGATCTCGTTGGAGAAACCGGCGTAAACGCGGCACTCAACGGACACTATGGTGTTCCTATCGCGCTTGTTACAGGCGATACAGCAGTGTGTAGAGAAGCCAAAGAACTGCTCGGGGATAACTTGCCGACAGTAGCTGTTAAGAAAGGACTCAGTCGATACAGCGCAAGACATATCCCGCCCATACGTGCCCGCCAGATGATAGAAGACGCCACTAAAGACGCGCTTTCGGATTTAACAAAGGTGCGACCATACCTACCTGCTCAACCCACAACAATCAAAATTGAAGTCTCAAGTGTAGATAAACTTGCAGACTTCAAAGGACGACCCGGCGTTGAAATAACAGGACCTGTCACCGCTGAGAGCCGTGCAAAGGATTGGATGACAGCGTGGAACCAGTTCTGGCCTTATGTCTAAAACTTTGTTTTCAACGGCGCGCTTACATGAAGATTAAAATAAATTCGGTCCTTTAGCGAGGTTAGGAAACCTCGCCAGCAAAGGGTACACCTGCCTTGCGCGGACAAAAAATTACCGAGTTAAAAACTTAAACCTCATCAAAGCGCGCCTATCCAGCGGATGTTAATATTTCACCACAGATTAAGATTCTTCAAGAACATCAAGCGGATCCCCTGAAGTGTCTTTGCGTTCCAACAGTTCAACTTCATAACCGTCTGGATCGGTGATAAAAGCCATCTTCATTCCACCGGAGGTAAATTGCTTGCGCCATTCATCTGGCCAAATCTCCAATCCTGCTTTCTCCAAGCCATCGCAAAATTCGACAATATCGGGAACACCGATAGCGAAATGCATCAAGTCTTCCTGTACCTGTAGATCAAAATCGGGTGAATAGGTTAACTCCAAAGTGTGAGCATTGCCCGGAAGTTCAAGATGCACGATTTGGTTGCCCGCAGGGGATTTATCGCTTCGACTCAAAACTTTGAATCCCAGATGGTCACAATACCATTTAATAGAATGATCAAGGTCGCTGACGCGAACCCGTGTATGTAAAAATATTGCCATGTCCGTCTCCTATTTATTTTGATGTATAAAGGTCAAGCATCTGTGTAGAAATACTAACAGACTCTTATAATTTTGACAAGAAGATTCCTGAATCTACCAAAATCATGATGAAGGGCGTTCCTGTATTACAGGGATCACGTAACTACGTATCCTCACATCTCCCTCTGTTTCTGATTCAACGAGTGGCGTAGGGTTCTCGCGATGATCAAAGACAACGTAGTAACCTTCTACTGCTTGTTCTAATTTGAGATATGTCATAAGTTGTTTTTTACCTGCTTGATAACGTTTTTCACCTTCCCATATCTTTGTTTCCACAATATATTTCCGTCCACTGTGAAAGATCACGAGATCGATTCTGCCACGTCCTGTTTGCACTTCAAGATACATGGCACCGCGTACAATTCTGACAAACTGGTCAAGGTAGGTGTAAAGTAGGTCCTGCCCGACGAATTCTTGTGGTGTGTCTGGCACTTGGAGTATCCGAAAGCCGACGCGAGCGATAAAGTTGCTGAAATTATCAAGGAGCCGTTCTAAATCAATATGTCCAGTAGGGGTAAGGTAATCCTCAAAATCGGTGTCTTCTGGAAAGTAATCGTGTTCAAGTCCATTAAATAGCGGTCTAAATGTCAGCAAGATGCACTGCTGATAAATTGGGTTGACAATCTCACACAAGTTACCTGTGCCTTTTGTGATGACACCATAAATGGCAAGTTCATTCATGACGTCATCGTAGGGATTGAAGGCCACCCCGCCCTCATAAGCAGCGATCTTCATGAGGATGCTTCTAAAGCGCGGTTCTCTACGGACATTGGTAATCAGATGCTGAATGTTGACATTCCCTTCTTGAACGATTTTTGTGTGTGCCGTTAGAAAGTGTTCCATACGAATTGGCTCGGTTTTCGGGATATCTGATTCCTCTGTAAGAATCTGTGCAAACCGATTAACGAGAAAGGGTTGCCCGCCTGTCTGTCTATGCAACATTTCAATTACTTCTGGGTTGAAAGTTTGTCCAGCTTCTTCGGTATACTGCGATAGCAGTTCCTGCACTTGTTCAAGCGTGAAATTAGATAAGTTGAAATCATCTTGGATATTGAATGGCGAAATTGATCGGTCATAGTTTAACTGCGTAATACTTTTGACACCGACGATGCCGACACTATATGGGCAATGAAGTTCATTAGAAAGATAGATGTGACGTAGCGTATAGAGAAAATCACTGACAACTGTTTCTGGAATGCCATCGAATTCGTCTATAAGAACCACAACATGTGAATTTCCAAGTAAATTTTCAAGCTGTTTAAAGAATTGCAGCATTGAAAAAGAGTCGGTAAGTTGTGTATGCTCCAAAAATTGCGTTAGTTCCTCGGATGCGTTCTTTCCACGCTGGCGTAAAACAGTTTCTATTTGACCACGGACCAGCTCATAGAACCGTTCGTAAAAAACATTAGGAGAAAGGTTGCGCAGTATTTGGAAATCTAATTGAATTGGGAAGTAGTTCGGATCTTCTGTTGAAAGCGTGTCAAGCGCGCGACGGAAAAAGGTAGTTTTGCCAGTCTGACGCGGCGCATAAAGAACGATATATCTGCCATTTTTGATGCGTTCAATGAAATCAGCGGTCGCTTCTGAGCGTGAAACGACGTAATTCTTCTGTGGATTGACGGGGCCCCGGGTTTCAAAATATCTCATTTTCTTTCCTGATCATCGGCACTGTTCGCCTTTATTGTAACTCAAATTGCCATCTATAAGATTTTAGACCTGCAAACACCGTTTTTTATAGAGAATAATCCATCTTTCGCAAGATTCCGTACAATTTAGATTGTGTCCGCACAAGCACAATCTAATAGATTGTGCTACATAGTAGCAACTTGGATTTATTGTACCAAAATCCAGGGTGTTAATCAAGACCGATTACAACTGTTTTAGATTGGGTTCTGTATCTGCTTAACGGTCAATGTCAACAAGTGATTTCAAAATAGGAAGCAATGTCCCCATCGTTGGCACATCGCGGAAAGTAAAACCGAACTTTGAGAAATACGTAGAAGCTTCCAATGCCTCCGCGATTATCGGTTTTTTCTCCAATTCCTTTGAAACACCAAGGATAAGGCGAGTATCGGTCTGTTCGGCAAGTGTGTTGAGACGCGCAAGCAGATGACCTTGGTGCCACGGATGAAATAATTCAATCGCTACTTCTACACCGCTGGTATGCATCAATTGATAATCTGGAAAACAGTAGAAATCTCCCGGTAAAGGTAGAAACTGGCTACCTGGATGAATCTGCCAATCAGCTGTTTTGTTGTGGAGCATCTCTTGAAAGAGTTGAATATCTTCAGGAATATAGGCAAGAAATTGTTGTGAAATCGGTTTTATCCCACACGATTCATTGAGATATAACCGAGAACGTCTTTTATTTCGAAACTGAACCTCCGCCGTGAGTTCCCATTTCGGTTGATGCAACACGGCAACAAAAAAGTTCGCCAGATTCATGCCGTATCGCTTCGTTTTGTAAAACAGGTTGAGCGGTCCGTCTACTGTAATCTGAAACAGATCCTCGTTTTCTACTCTCTCTTTCCGAATTGTGGAGAGGAGTTGGTTAAATCTTAGATATTTGAACAGCTGACGCAGTTCGGCTGTCATGGAATCGGTGAGATTTAAAGTGAGGGAATTACAATGCAAAAGCAAGCCTTGTACCTGTGCAGTGTTATAACGATGCAGTAAATGCTCAGCAGAAAGTGTTTTGAAAGACAAAATTGGCTGACAACTTGGCAGATCTGCATAGAGTCTATCCCCTAACGCTGTTCCCTCTGGTAGCCCTTCGTTTCGAACTATCTGTTCGACTTTCTGCTGGTAGTCCGCATAATCCTGCAACTGTTCTTGTGAAAGCAGGCGACTCGTCTCTGTGAAAAGTTTTTGCCGAAACGCAATCAGTTCTTCGTTAGGTGCAGTGTCAAACTCGGTTCTATCTAATAGCAGTTTTTCAAGTCCACGCTTGACTAAAGGTGTGCCTGGTGTGCTATCAATAACATGTTTACTCGCCTCTAATAATGTTGACCGTGCTTTATCCGTAGATTCTTCAAAGACAGAAATTAATTGTTCGGCAATTGCCAACAATTGACTATCAGTAGGTTTTACAAATTGAGGATAGATCTGTCCGTTCTGAATTTTGTATCGGAGTAGGTCTTTGGTAAGCATAGCCTTCTAATTCTATTCTGTAGGAGGGGTTTTTAACCCCGATAATGTATCTGCTACCTTGTTTGGTACGCGTGGTGTTGTCTTCGCCGTTTGTTAACAAACTGTTCGCTGGTCTGTTTAGAAATAAGTTCGTAAAGCACAGCTTGTTTGCCCTCACGTTTGCGGAGGATACGTCCTAACCGCTGCACATGCTCACGCACACTCCCACTCCCTGAAACAATAATAGCGACATTCGCTTCCGGCACATCTACGCCCTCATTCAACACTTTGGAGGTAACAAGGACAGAAAATGTGCCATCCCGAAATCCGTTCAAAAAGGCGTTCCGCTCTTTCAGTTTTGTTTGATGCGTTAGCACAGGCAGAAAAAAACGCGTCCCTATCTGATATGCCGTGTCATTATCTTGTGTAAAAATAAGGATACGATCGCCATGATGCCGTTGAATCAGTTTCCACACCCACTCCTGTTTTGCGGCGGAGGCGAAACTGAGCTGCTTCTGTGTGAGATACGCTTTGAAAGCAGTCCGTCCCTCTTCAGATTGTGAGGATTTCCACAGAAATGTTTGCCATCCGCGAGGCGATCCCATGTTGATTTGTGCTTTCTTAAGGAAGTTCAAATAAGTTCGGCGTGCTTCTTCATACTGAATCCGTTCCGTGTCTTCCATATCAACAGCAATCGTAACGACACGATATTCGGAGAGCGTTTTCCCAGAAAGTTCCTGCACCTGTGCTTCATAACAACATTCACCCACAAGCGCATAAAGCCTACTCTCTTTTCCATCAACGCGCTCGGGCGTAGCTGTCAACCCTAAACGGAAAGGGGCAATACTACTGATTGCCGCGTATTGATATTGGTCACCCGGTAGGTGGTGGCATTCGTCAAAAATGGCGAACCCGAACCGATTCCCGTAGTGAGGTGCATGCATGACTGCGGATTGATATGTTGTCACGGTGAGGTCTTGTAATTCGTGTTGTCCACCACCGTAAAGCCCAACCTCCTCTCCAAAATGTTCTTTTAGCACTTCGTACCATTGGTGCATCAAATCAATTGTCGGCACATGCACGAGCGTTGGCCGTTGCGTATCCGCGATGAGCAGAACCGCGATGAATGTCTTACCTGCACCTGTCGGCAGGCTGATAACGCCGCGCTTGTTGTTAGCATGCCATGCATCAATTGCTTCAGATTGATAGGGATAGGGTGATACGTTTTTTTCATTGGTAAAAGGTTTGACAGTGAATTGTCGTGCTGTATCCGTGTATGGGATGTTGTGCGCGCGCAGCTGTGAGACAATATGACGGTAACGGTAGGCGGGCGCACGGAAAGTCAAGGTGCGTTCATCCCAGCGGATGTCTGGTAACTGTGATTGGAGTGCCTCTGGGACGTTCTGTAGGATAAGGGTGCCTTTGTCAAAGTCTATTTTGAGTGAAGCCATGATACTGTTCCCTTTGCCCACCAAATCTGTAGCATAAACTTTTAGGTTGTGCATACATAAACGCAAACCATAGGCGTCAATTTAAGAATTTTGATTTGTATTATGCGGTATCTTTAGTCCCGTGAATCAACGCCAAATACGCGTTTGGTATTTGGCGGGGACGCAATGTTTATAGAAAAATGTTGCCCCTCCCCTCTTGAGTTCCGTAGGAACGGCATAGAAAGATAAACATATCGTCCCTACGGGACTAAAGTGAAGGTTTTTAACGTTATCTATAAACATTGCGTCCCTACGGGACTAAAAAGAGGGTAAACCCAATAACCGGGTGTATCGAAAAGTGAGCATAATAATTCTTATGTTTTCTTAAATTGACGCCTATGGTGCATACATGAACGCAAACTAACAGTTTGCGATACAACAAGAATTTGACATTTCTGTGGAATTGTGTTAAAATCTTAATGAAGTTCGGTTTAGTTTTTCATACTCAGGAGTTACACATGGATAATCAAGAATTTCAAAAACTCATCTTAAATTGGATGGAGCGCGTGGATGGTCGCCTTGAGCGCATGGATAATCGCCTTGAAAGCTTTGATGGTCGTCTTGAGCGCTTCGATAGCCGCCTTGGTTCACTTGAGCAGGATGTAAGTTGGATAAAAGGTAAAATAGAAGGCCGTTCTGAGTCGTCATCAACGCACCGCGCGAACCTTGCCATCGGTAATTAGTATTGTTGTTGGTATTGGAAGCCTCATCGGACTCCTCATTAATTGGCTCAATTAAGAACAAATAACTTCGGTCTCTATCCTAATTCTCGTGTCTGTTGAATCTCCTTGAGAATTATTTTAATATCTTGTTCAGGTAGTTTATGTCGGTCAAGAGTGTAATCACCTTCACCGCTTTTGTCTTTAAGGATTTTATCTAAAAGTGCATGAAGTTCCGGATCACTATGCCGTAGTTCTTCCATCTTTTTAGTGAGTATCGCTTGGATATTCATTTTTAAGAACCTCCTGTAACCATGTGTAAGGGTTTTCAACCTGAACGGAAAGTTTATTACGCACTTGCACACTTTTCGTTTTCCGGACAAACTTGTCATCCGTTGTCAAGAATACATCCGCATTGCCTCGCTCTGCACATGCAAGATGCAAAGCGTCTTCTATCTTGAAACCCAATAATTCAAAATGTATGGCTTTCAGGACTTCTTGTTCGCTAACATAAACAGTGTGATGTGCGTAATTTAGAAGATCTTTTATCATATTCCGTTGATTTGAATTAGGATTCTTTAATATTTCCACCATCAAAAAATCACTAATAACCCATTGCCAGTTTGTTGCAAAGAAACCTATTATTGCTACTATAGCTTGGGTTTCCTGCTGAATTCGCTTCTGTGTTTGATTGTCAAAGAGACGACTTAAACAACAAGTGTCAAGATAGATTTTTAAATTTTGAAATTGATTTTGCAAACGCTGATCCTATAACAGTTTCGCTAATTTCTTATATCTTTTCATTTGCATTATACCATACTTTCCGTTAAGATAAAAGAAATTTGTTAACGCTGGGATGTTCAGTTGGGAAGGTCCGCTCCATTGAAGGTTTAAACAAAGATGGGGCGAGGTTCAGCAACCTCGCCCCATCTTTGAATGTCTGAGACGCAAAGGGTATGATCCTATTTCAGGATCAACATTTTGCGTGTAGCAGAAAACGTATCTGTGGTGAGTGTGTAGAAATAAACACCACTTGCCACACGTTCACCGATAGCATTGCGCCCATCCCAATAGGCTGCGCGGCTCCGGTCTGTGTAGTAGCCTTCAGCCTGATGTCCAAGCATCAAGGTGCGCACCATGCTTCCAGCTGCGTCGTAAATCGTAATCTGCACATTAGAATCCGTTGCCAACTGATACGGTATCCATGTCTCCGGATTGAACGGATTCGGATAGTTCGCGAGCAAACGGGTCTTTTCTGGTGTTACGACTTCTAACAAACGCTGCAGGTATGCCAGCGTGTGCTGTGCCGTAAGCGAGTGGTTATCTGTTGCGATCAACAGGTTAATTTGCTTCTGTATTTCCTCACGTGACACCTTTGGAAGTTTCGCAACTGCCACTGTTGGGGCAGCGTTGACATTTTCACGGTTGTCAAACACAAGGAGCAGATCAAGGAAATTCACTGAACCGTCGCCGTTGACATCCAGACGAGGATTACTCGGTGGGCTTTCCCCAAGCGCATCTGCGACCAATGCGGCATCTGTGTTATTGACTACGCCGTCACGGTTAACATCATACCGCGAGAAGGTGCCAGGTGGACGCGTCGTGCCAGATGGCACGGAGATATCACCCGGTGCGGTCAAATCTGCAACGACAATCTTGATAGAACCACCGCTGAGGTCGCTCTGCATGATTCTGCCACGACTGTTTGTGAAATACAGCTTGTTCGCAGTGGTATCAACGGATATCCCTTCCGGTGCAGCTAATAAGGATGCCAGTTCTTGCACATTACTGCCGTCAAGGTTGGCACTGTGGATATAACCAGCGGAGTCGTTGGTTTCTTCTGTCCAGAAGACTTTACCTCCACCGACAGCGATACTATGCAATGTATCATACCTATATCCAGTAGCGATCCGTGTAACACCTGAACCATCAACGTTCGCTGAGTGGACAGTGTTATCACCTGTTATCCAATAGACTCTACCAGAGCCAACCGCAATGTCTTTCGGGTTGTTCAAACCGGTAATGAGGTCCGGTTCATACCCTGAACCATTAAAGTTGATGGACTGCACTTTACCAAAACCGTTGGTCAGGTAAATCTTACTATTGTTGGTGTCCACAGCAATCCCTGCGGGGGCAGCCGTGAGATCCCGAACCAACTGAACGTTACTACCATTCAGGTCTGACCGGCGAATTCTACCGCTATTACCGCTTGTCTTCTCAACCCAGTAGAGCCGATTGTTCGTTACAGCAAGACTGACCACATTTTGGACACCGGACGCAATGTTTTCAACACTGCTGCCCACGAGACGGTGGAGCGTGCCACTATCTGTGTTTACCCAATAGGTATGCGCTCGCTGTGTTGCTGGCAGGCGGACATCGGGTTCTGTGGGGCCCGCAGTTGCCGTAAAGGTGACTGTCGTTGAAACACCTGAGACACTTGCACGAACAGTGTTACGACCCAGGTCATCACCGAGGGTGAGAGTTGTCTGTGCGCGTCCTCTGGAATTCGTCGTGACCGATGTTGCCGAGAGGCTGCCGCCCCCTGCTGTTACGCTAAACGTTACGGTAACGCCTGAAACAACGTCGTCATCGTCATCAAGCACTTCCACAACGAACGGATCATCCAGTACGGTACCCGGGGTACCACGTTGGTTATTACCGGAAACGATTTCTATGGAATCCGCTAAATCACCGACATTAATGGTAAAGCGAACAGATGGCACGCCCTGAACACTCGCAGTAACGAAGTAGGTACCGGCCTCACGTGGCAATAATTCTGCCTCCGCTTCACCGTTGCGATCTGTTGTTGCGCTACGTGGCGTCAGTGTACCGCTACCGCCTCTCAAACTGAACGTAACGGTTGCGCCTTGAAGATCAGCGCCATCCTCATCTGTAACCCGGACGACCATTGGATCCGTATAACGGTTCGGTATAACTCGTTGATTATCACCAGAAACGATTTCTATGTCGTCTGGTACAACGGCACCCGTAGCGTCAAAGAAGACATCTGCCACATTCGTGATGCCGAGGCTTGCGCGAACCCTATTATCTTCATCGTCTTCGTCTAAGACAAGATACGCACGCACATCTCCGTTAGTATCACTTCGGACAACCAATGAAGAATCGCCACTTGTGGCATTGCTGGCAGCAGAAAGTTCACCGTTACCATCTACCACCGTAAACGTCACCGCTACACCTTGCACAGGTGTTTCAGTAGTAGTGATATCCTGAACGACTTTGACGACAAACGGATCGTCAAGCACTTCGCCGCGATCGCCTTCCTGGTTATCACCAGAAATACTATTGCTTGTGTTTTTCACGAGCCTAACTGCCACCACCGTAACTGTAACGGAACGGGTTTGAGTCCCTGAAACAGCGGTGATGGTATACTGTCCAGCTGCTATCGGTAGCCTGAACGTATCCGGTGTGGTAGCCCTACCCGTGTTATCTGTTATTAGCACAGTCGTAGACTGAACGACTTGCGCAGCGTTCCTAACAGTAAGTGTGACAACCTGGTTGACTGCCGGTGTGTTATTTTCATTGTTGAATAGGATTGTTAGTGGATACGTTGCACCGGGGCCGCCACTGATCACCATTTGGCCGCTACCGTCAACGGGGCGGATAATACTGAGCCGCGTGGATTCCGTTGGCTGTTGCGCTCTTCCTGTGATCGTAAAGGTTACAGGCGTTGTACCGCTTGTGTCTACGTTAGTATCCGTAATAACCGCACTTATCACCTGTGGTTGCAGCTGTGATACAGTCAATTGATGCGTGGCTTCACCGTTAGTGCCGGTGTTTACTGTAGCCAAGTCATTCCCACTGCTATTGCGGAACGTGACTGCCACACCCGATTGTGGCTGATTCGTATTTGTATTTGTCACAAGTACCCGCAATGTCGCATTACTTCCGATAGTCACGGTTTGTGCTGGATTTGTCCCGCTGGGAATCGTTAACCGCACTGGGACATTCGTAGGTGCCGTACCTGAAACAATCACGACAATGAGTTCACGTTCATATCCATTAGCATTTGCGTAGAGTTGATAATTGCCAGCAGTAGTCGGTAAGACAATAGGTATGGTTGCAAAACCGCTGGCAACCGTTGTACCTGTGGCAGACGTGAAACCGACACCACTCAGTGTAATCGATACGCCAGCTGTTCCTGTCCCAACAACTATGTTTACCGTTTCACCCGCATTTCCAGAGAAAGGTCTCGGTGTACTTACTGTGAGACTACCGAGGCCTGAAGTTACATCCACCATAGCTGGAAGTGTTGTATAGCCGGTCGCGCTTGCGTTGATGGTTACCTGTCCAGTAGTACTCGGCAGTGTGAACCGTATCGTTGCAACGCCGTTATTTGCCGTTTGTACAGAGCCAGAAGCTGGTGAAAAAGTGCCGCCCCGATTACTGGTGAATGTCACCTCCCGGTCACCACTCCTATCAGAGGTACTCGCTGTAACAGTAATCGTCTGACCAACAGTGCCACTGGTAGGTGCGCTTACGGTAAGACTTGCCCCTGGTGGGGGCTGCCCTGGTGTCGGCGTTGTTCCCGTACCTTGAAAGAGATAAGTAACAGTGTAGGTATGATCTGTGTTCTTAATTTGTGCCCGAATTTTGTTGGTTCCGCCATTCAGCCGCAGCCTCACCATTGCCACACTGTCACCATTAGTTAATGTGGTGGTGGTTTGTGTGTTTCTGTCCGCAGGCGTGTCAGGTTGTGAATCACCGTTCAGATCCTGATAAACAAATCCGTCTCCCTCAACAACTTCAAAATCAACAAGTGCCCACGAGCTATTGGTAGTAGTGGCAACATCCGCTACCGTGACTGAAACTAACTCATCATATAAGGGGTCGCTCGGATCGAATGGTGGATAGACTGTTTTGGTTGTAGGGTTTACCTCAGGAGTCGTAGTGGTTGCGGCAAACCTGAGACTTTGAACGTCCCCAGGCAGTCGCACAGCGTAAGCCGTGAATACCAATGACGTAAAAGCAGTGTCAGTAGTGTCCCCATCAGTTTCAGCATCGACTACCGTAATTGTTTTCTCTCCCACAGTTAGCTCTGCTGCCGCCGTAGTTCTAGGTTCAACCTTCACATATACGGTGCCGCTCGTAAGATCACCTTCAGTACCAGTAGTAAGAGCCTCATCATCACCCGCGGTGCTACCATTGCCACTATCGGTATGCCATTCTTCTAACGTGAAAGAATTTCCAGCCTCTATGTTTAGTGAGGAGTAGGTCCTGCTCCCCATTCTTACCTCAACGATCCTTCCGCCAGCTGGCGTTATCGTTATGCTTTCTCGATTCTCATCGGGACTCCCACCAACATCAGGTCTGCTTCCCGGAACACCGCTTATAGAAAAAGAGAACTCAAACGTTTGGTTCGTAACCAAAGGTTTGACTTCTAAATCACCACTGATTTTTCTTGCAGTCAACGCCGCGTCTGCCACGCTCTGCACACCAAACGCCAACACAAGTGCTATTAGCATGCCGAGCACGATCTTTCGTGTGAAAAATGTGTTATTCATTAAAAAAATACCTCATTTAAATTTTTTAAGCGTTTTGCATGGCGGCGGCACAGCGGCCTTGCCCTGCAAATCTCATAGCGTTTTCAGCGCGGGCTTCGTGGGGAAACCCGCACGCGTGCCTCGCTGCTATCTAATTAATTCTATGTTCATTCGCCACGGTATGGACCGTGACCATTGTGTTCATGTCTTTAATGTATCGGTGCGCTTCGTAGACACCTTCGCCTGTCTCCTTCGCGACGTTTGCCCTGAAGTCTGCCTACCTACTGGGCATGGGCGAGGTTCGGAAGAAATCAACGGTATGAATGCCTTTATGAAGATTAAAAAATAAATTGGGTAATTTAGCGAGGTTAGGAAACCTCGCCAGCAGAGATGTACACCTGCTGCTGGCGAGGTTTCCTAACCTCGCCCCTCGCCGAAATATTTATTTAAACTTCATTTAGGCATTCCCCGCCTCGCCATAGCATGTCCGAGTATTTAGGTACAGACTTCCACTTCCTACAATAAATACATACGTACAGATTACCGTATAAGTCCTTGTTTTCGCGTCAAACTTATGCGTCAAATTTTAACATATATCTTGTAATTAGTCAAGTTTTTTTGGATAAAAATTGCGACACGTTTAATTCTTTAAACGTGTCGGTTTATAAATGGTTACGCGATTTCGTGGGTGTGTGCGTGATTATACCAATTCTAATAAATATTATTTCATTAAGAGATTCAACATTTATTGTTGGCTGAAGGGACTTTTCTTCTGTAGGAGCGAGCTTCGCTCGCGACATCGGACGAACGGTCGCGAGCACAGCTCGCTCCTACAAGAAGAAAATCGGGCACTAAATTGACGCATAAGGTGCGTTTACATGAAGATTAAATAAATATTTCGGTAATTTCTTTAGTCCCGTAGGGACGATATGTTTATAGAAAAACGTTGAACAACGCCTCTTTAGTCCCGTAGGGACGATATGTGTATGTCGTTGGCGGACACATATCGTCCCTACGGGACTAATGGAATGGTCGTCCGCGCTGCTATAAACATATCGTCCCTACGGGACTGAAGAGTGCTTAAAATGTTCCGAATATACATAATGAAAATTACCGAATTAATAACTTAAACTTCATCAAAACGCACCTACCAGGGGGGGTGAAATGAGATCGGCGCGTTTACAAAACGCACCTACCAGAGGAGCCAGCGTCATCGTGTGGGGATTGTCGTTCATTGAAAGGGGGAATGCGTAAGTCTGAGCTATCTATCTATCTCTTTTTCAGCAGGTGGGGGTTCGTCAAAAGATTCCCCTTTTGCTTCAGCCGCTAACTTTCGGTTGTACCATTCTAACCACAATTGGCGTTCTTCGACCCTACCCTCAGCTTTACCTTTGGCTCTTGCCTCGGCTCTTGCTTCGGCTTCGGCTCTTGCCTCGGCTATACCTTCAGCTTTACCCTCAGCTCTTGCTTTTGCTACCACTTCTTTTAAATATGCAGCATAACGAAACATAATACGATCTACCCATTAATACAGAAAAAACTGTTAGTACCCGTTCCATCCATTCACGGCGGAGGGCTAACCCAGATACTAACTCAGTGCTTTCTTGTGTAGTACTTCTTCTCTCAATTATTACTCCCAACTCATCAGATATATTTTAGTATAGCATAATCGTTAAGGTAATGTCAAGAGGTATGTGACGGCTCTCAGGCAGGACTTACGCATTCCCCCTTGAATGAAGTTTAAGAAAATAAATCAGTAATGTGGCGAGGTTCGGAAGAAATCAAATACCTGGACATCGGCGAGGTTAGGAAACCTCGCCAGCGTTATCGTGCGGGATCGGTGCGTTTACAAAACGCACCATAGGCGTCAATTTAAGAAAATATTTCTTGTCCTAAAAGCCCTTCGAATAGGCATGACGATTGGAACTGTCCACATCTTAGTCCCGTAGGGACGATATGTTTATAGAAAAACGTTGAACAACGCCTCTTTAGTCCCGTAGGGACGATATGTAGAAAATATGTCGTTGGGATACACATATCGTCCCTACGGGACTAAAGACATATGGACATTTCATATCTATAAACATTGCGTCCCTACGGGACTGAAGACACTGCCACAATGGATTTACCCCTTAAATTGACGGCTATGGTGCGTTTACAAAACGCACCTACCAGAGAGGGTGAACGGCACACGGAGTGTGCCTACTACTTTGCAAAAAATAAAGTCGGGACATTGCAAGCAATGCCCCGACTTTATTTTTGGTTAGGTTAGCTACACATTCCACATTAGGAAGGTGCTGCACCGGAAATTACAGCAGCCTCCTAAATGGGAATTGTTTAGTTAGATTTTCCTTCAATAAGAATCTGCAGCGTCCTTATCGTGAGGAGAAATTGGTTAAATATCCCTGAATTTAACCTTATTGTGAAGCTTTTAGCTCACTCCACGTTGTTGTAAGTTTGTTCTCTGCTGAGATTAAGCCTTTCAACTTGGTTATGGCAAGGGCTTGACGCTCACCAGCAAAGGACACATCTTCAATTTGATAGTAGTAAACAACGCCCGGTTTAGCGGTCGGATCAACCCATTTATAGGTACTTCTTTCACCTGTGGTGCCAGCACCTTGGATCATCTCAGCGTTCACCTGCGTGTACTCACCGTCTCGAGTTTCACTACGGAGGATATTAAATCCAGCGTTGTCAAGTTCGGATTCGGTGGTCCAACGGACAGTTACTACGCCATCTTCAAGTGTCGGACGGAAGAACGACAACTCAACCGGTAACACCATACCAGGACGGTTGTTCGGTGTGCCGTAATCATCTTCAACGCCGTACCATGTGGAACGGATAGTGATTTTGAATTGCCTTTCAGTATTCACTGCAGGAATCCAAGCCCACTTGGCATCAATGCCATCGTTGTCTGTCTTTTTCCCGTCGCCGGTTCCGAAGACAGGCATCACATTACTTGCATCTGTGTTCACGGCCATGCGTGCTTTACCGGCATCATAGACACGGATGAAGGACGTTCGGTTACCGTCTTCGGCTATGCCTTCGGGGTAATCCCATGTATTCGTATCACTTGTCCGAGCATCCCCGTCAAGGTTCCCAACAGCGTCAACGACTTTGTTATCTTTGTCCAAGAGTGCCATGTGGAATGCTTTCGGATTGAAGAACATATAACGTGTGTTCGCACCGAATTTATTCGCACCGCCATAATCTCTGAAGACATTGAAGACACGATTTTCGTTGAAGACATCCGTTCCTGCGGCTGCATCACTATTCGCTTGTCTGGCATTACCCGCCACAATCAGCACTGTCTGTTGTGGGGCGATAGTTTTGACGCGCCCTTTATTTAAGTCAAGGGTCATCAGACTATCCATCGGACTACCATCAGCGTTAAGCATTTCAAAGCGCAGTTTCCAATTTCTGAGATTAACCGCGTCGGTCGGTGAACTGTTGTAGAGTTCAATCCATTGCGGTAAAACAGGATTATCGGCATCACGCCCTGTGGAAGCCATGATCTCACTGATGGTTACCGTAGCACTCGTAGCATTGCCTTTAACAACACCAGTATTCCCAACGGCATTACCGTTGTATCCAGGTGTTCCGTTATGGGCACCTGTTATTCTGGCTGTGCGCTTATAACCGAGACCAGTATAATAGGCATCACGGAAAGCGTAGTGCCCAACATCTTCGTTCTTGTGTGTGACACCAGTGCCGGCACGGTTACCGGGAGTTCCACCATCGTGATCATTTTTCGCGGTTGTCTTAACGTGCTGACGATAACGCACACGGTTTACTTCAAGACGATTATGACGTCTGTGATTCAGGTCACCATGTCCATAATGTGGTCTCATATCGTTGTTGAAGTTGACCAATGGCCAGAGAGTCGTCTTATTGAGATCTGCCGGTGCTGTTCCTGGATAGTTGGTAGCATCCAAACTTCTATGGGACCCAGCAATATCAATAATTTTGTCAATATCTCTCGGGTTCTGGCCAAATATTGAGGTTTCAGCAACACCTTTGCCACCATCCTGGTTGGCTCTATGACCTTCATAGTTGTCATGTCTACGCAAGATCAGGATGAAATCGCCACCATCAGGCATACCACCATTTTCAAAGTTAATGACTTTCTGTCTCGGTGGTTGACGGTTACTACCTTCAACAATCAGACCAAGACCGTCTACCTGATCACTTGGAGGACCGCCATCAACGTTGTAGCCGACAGCTATCGGGTGTTCATCGTCATGGCGTGGATCAGAGGCAAGTAGTAGGATAACGCCTTGCGGTGCGATCTTAGCCCTATCATTATTCGGGAACTGAACCAATGGACGATCAACAGGGGTATTACCATCTTTAAACGCCATTGAAATCATCCAATTCCGTAGATTGACTTCGCTATCGGTAACATTGCGGAGTTCAATCCATTCATATTGGCGTACTGAATCTGAACGGTTTGCAACTTCGTTAATGATAACCGGACTGGACGGAACTTGTGTTACACCAGCACGTGTGCTCGGTTTCGGAAGCCCAATACTATGTGGACGCCCTGGTGAACCTTTATAATTATAAAGATTACCATCGTTCGGGTTGCCTGTCGCCAATGTCAGATACACCTGATCAGATGCAGACCAATGACCTTTGGACGTACCGTTAACGTAACCACGACTATGGGCACCATCCCACCTTCTGTGCATGGAGACAAAATCTACACCTGTATAACTATTACCGTTCTGTCCGGGAACGGTCCATCCTGCACTACCAGGACTACCGTCATACGCATTACCAACTCTGTCTTCTACATCATCAACGTTAATAGCAGAATCTCTACCGGTTCTGGCAAACAGGAAGATGCTCACTTCCGCGCCAGTATTATTGGTAATTTCGATCCACTGTTCAGCGGCTTCTGCGTCGTTTTGCGCACCACGCATGGAAAGATCGGATGCCCACATCACTTCAGATATACGGACAGATTGATGTTGACCATTGCCGCCATCGCGTGACTGCCCAAGTTCCTCTTGACCAGCTGCTTCCGTTAAGTTCAGTGTACCACCGTTACCACCACGATCAAAGCTAAACAGCACTTCTAAATCCGGCATATTACTCCAAACAGCCGTTTCAATATCCGGAGCTGGGGTAGGCGGATTCTGGTTAATCGGCAGTCTCGGTTGGTCTGAAACATAATTGTGAGTCATCCCTGCAGTTTTGGTAACAACCAAAATAGTATTTGCAGGAATAGTGAAGATCGGACCGACGTTGAATTCCATTGAAACAGCAGCACTGCCGTTTCCAGCGGCATCCATCGCAGCACCAGCAGCTACCGCTACCGTTACTGTTGTTGCACCAACGTTCGGCGTAACCATAATCATATCATTGCTAATCATGCCTTTACTACCGCCTGTGACAGTAATTTCGGCATCCATCACCGCATTTGTAACAGCGACATTGTCAGTTGCTGTGATCATGACATTACCACCACTCACAGAGTCGATGTAAGTCATACCACCTGCAAGTGCGACCGTAACAACCGGGACATCTGATTCAGGATCAGGATCTGGAGTACGTGTCCATGTGACAATCGTATCCGCCAACAGTGGATTACCAGCCGCATCCATAACTGAACCTGCTTGAATAACAACTATAGCTTGTGACCCAGTCACGTTTGTAACCATCAATTCCCAGACCTGCGTGCCATCTGTCGGTTGTGTTGCAGCCATAGTAGGTTCGGTGTTGGTTAATAACACAGTACTATTCACTCTATCAATATCTGCATTCATGAAACCGCCAGCACCAGAACCTAATGCTTCACTAAAAGTGATGCTAAGTGTTCCTGCTCCACCCGTAATAGTACCTGTAGCGGTTGGGTGTATTGTCGGGTTAACGGTATCATATCTCGCACTATCAGGGCCAGCAGTTGGCTGCATATAACGGTTTCCGCTTTCGTCTGATACGGAGTTATCATTAAGCGTTACCGTAACCTCTGTGTTAGCGGGATCACCAGTGGGATCAACAGCGACAGTCCAAACTGTATTAGCGTCGTTTGCTGTTGCTGAAACAAATGTTCCACCATCAATCGTAAGATCACTTGCAGCAAGTCCTGTAATCGCTTCGTTAAACGTTAGCACAAAATTCAAATTCGCTGTAGAACCTGGGGCAGTCACTGTAGCGGGTTTTGCTATGGTAACCGTTGGTGCATCAGTTTCTCGAGGTGTTGGACCTGGAGGATCTGGTGCCACATAACCGTTCAACATGAACGGATTTGGTGTCGTGTGTTCTGCGTTTCCACGACCTTGTACTATATTAGGGCCGTCAAGGGCCGTTAAGGAAAAGACTTGATCAGCAGCTACGTTTACCCAAAACGATACAGGGAGCCGCATCTGCGTTAAAGTGCGTGCATTTGTTTCACTAATCGTAACTGGCACAAGAAATTCTCTTTTAGAATATTCAGCAGGAGTATTAGCAATAGTATCAGCCTCTTTTGTTTCTACACGTGTAAGTGTGCCAACCTCAAAGAAACTTCCAATATTCACTCCAGCTGCGTCTGCTGCTGCTGCGACAATCGTAACACCAGTAAAAACATCCGTTTGAGCAACAGTGGGTGCTGCATTAGCTGCCTCACCAGCCGCGGCTACGGGATACACATCCTGAGCAAACGTGATTTTCAATTGAAAAATACCCGCATCAAGCGTATGAGGTGTGTTACCATCAGCATCAGCATCAGCAACCGCAACAAGTAAACGACCAGCTGCCGTTAGATCAGTTCCACCTACAAGCACGATCTTCATGCCGTTCACATTACTGACTACGGTATCAGCTGTAGGGGTAGTAGTTCCTGGAGGACTACCCTTCGTATCAACTGCCGTAATAGAAGATATCGTTGGCGCGGCTGTGTGCGTGTGATTCACCTCTTCTGCAAAATCTGTCTCTACAACATCAGTAGTAGCAGGATTATCACCATCGTGAGCGGCATCATGACCTGCTCCCGGAGTGTGCGCCATCACCGGCACTGCTACCAATAGCAGTAGCGCCATCAAACTTGTTATACAAAATGTCAATCTATTTGACAATAACATTATAAAACTCCTTATAAGTTATTTTAAATTCAAGTTAAAGATTCAGGGAAATTAAATCCTGTTAATCTCAATTTCCAATTTCAAAATACGTTAAAACAGGGATAACCTGTTTACCTGTGTGAATTGTTACCACACTCGTTTTTCCATCACAACTGAAATAGGTGCGGTTCTCCAACTCACGTTTGTAGCTACCATTCTTACATCTTGAACTTACGAAGCAGTGCTTCGTTTCAATCCGCAAGACCTTTCAATCTACATTGTCCAGTGCAGATTATCACAACGTCTGCACTTTGTCAAATTAATTATACACTCAAAAATATATAATGTCAAATTAATTATACACTCATAAAATATATAATGTCAACTAATTATACGTTAAAATTAATATAATGTCAAATTAAATTTTATTTTAATTGCCTTAGACTGAAATAAATAGTCCAAATCGGACTCCATTTCGGAATATATTCGTTTGTTTCGGTTTTCGTTCGCTACTCCGTTTTTTTGAAGTCTTTCTCTTGAACATATATTAATGATAACACCCAATTTAATTTAAGTCAAATTAAATTTCCACTTTTTTACATTATACCATGTCTTGCGATTCATTACAAGACATATTGTATCCTATGTTACGTTATAAGTCAACTTAAAATTACAAGAATTTTAGGAAAAAACACCTTTTTTGGAGAAAATTCTGCATTTTTTGTAAAAATTTGCGAAAATTCCGGTTTAAAAGATAAATTTGTCTGAATCGATCTCACATCTTTGTTGGAGGGGTTTGTAACCCCGATTTCAGATATACAGACTGAAGATCGGGGTTACAAACCCCTCCAACAGCGAAAATTAACATCGGAGTTACATATATATTAAGGTATATTGTCTGAATCGCAGATTACGCAACCTGTAGCACAAACTATATGAAGATAAAAATAAATTCGGTATTTTCCTTAGTCCCGTAGGGACGATATGTTTATAGAAAACGAGTACCCCCCAGTTCTTTAGTCCCGTAGGGACGATATGTTTATCCTTTTATGTCGTTCCTACGGAACTCAAGAGGGTGGGATAACATTTTTCTATAAACATATCGTCCCTACGGGACTGAAACACTGTCACAATGGATTTATCCGTTAAATTGACGCTTATGGTGCGGTTAGGTACTTAAAACGTATACAGTGTCTGAATCACGGAGGGCGCGGAACGGGATTGGAAAACACAAAATCACTTTCCGCGTCATCCGCGATTCAGACAACACACCCCTACCGAATCACAGCCAATCGGCGAATACTCTCCGCCTTTTTATCGTCAAGCACAGCACGGACTTTGTAAAAATAGACACCGTTTGCAAGCGGTGTGCCATCCGCGTCTTGTGCGTTCCATGACACCTCGTTATATCCTTCCTTCGCGGAAACATCTTTCAAAACGTGAATACGCCGTCCGGACACATTATAAATCGTAATCTCCACCGCATCCGCCTCAAGTGTCAGTAGATAGGTAAACGTAGTTTTTCGCTTGAGCGGGTTCGGATAATTGTAGACGTCAGAGATACGCAATTCGGTCTCTTCGGGTGAAAAAGTTTCGTCATGTTTTTGGAGCGTTCGGTAGTCGAAACTGGATAGAAATGCGACCTCTTCTTTTAAGGTCTTTACCAATTCCACCTCATTTGTCTGATGCGAATACCCGAAAAGCGGACCAAATTCGTTAAATTGCTTAATTAAAGGTTGTATTGATTTTGAAAACTCCGCTGCACTGGCAAGTTTAGCGTTAATCCGACTACCAGTGTTACGTTCATAGCCGAGGGTAATCGCTTCTACTAATTTTTCACGGCTCTGAAATAGCAACACCCACAGCCGCATTAAATGCAGTGCATCCGTCAAATCTTGTGCTGCTGCAAGGTCTACCGGTTCAGCGATTTCGTTTGCTTCTCGTATCTCATTTGCTGCGCGTTGTTGCGGTGCAAGCAGATTTGTGAATCGATGGACAGCTGTCTGTGCAATTTTTAATTCCGGGATTGCCAATGTATTTTTCACCGCATTGGGCCCGATGAGATTCCAAAACCGCGTGGCTAACCCCGCGGACCCGCTGCCGTAAGTGCCACCGATGGAAAGCGAACTTGCATAATCTGAAAAGTAGCTGGCTAACGTCCAACCGTTGGTCCGTAACGCGCTGAGAATCAAGTCAGCTGCCTCCGTGTTGCCGTAGCGTGCCATCAATTCATTATGCATTAGCTGGAGGTGGTCAAGTTGCATATCCCAATTAATACGCGCGCTTACGAGGCGGTCAAGGTAACCTAAACCCTGCGTTGCGCCTTGCACAGTAAACCCGCTTAACCCAACAACTTCAGGCGAGTTCGCAAGCTGACGCACCCCTTGAACAAACAGATCGCTTTCAAGCATCCAGAACGGCATAACCTCTTCAACATCATGTGAAAGCACGATGAATCGGTGTCCCATCTCTCCGAGCGTGTTCATCTGCTCAATCGGAATATTCGGATCAGTGATCGGTTCTCCGTCCGCCCCCCATTTTTGCGAAAAAATCGTGCCTTTCGGTAATTGGCGTGCATAGTCACCATCGGGGTCTTGCAGCCAGCTTCTGTTATAGCCTGAAATGTAAAACTTGAAATCGGGTCGGACTTCCTGTGCGGCTTTAATAATCGTGAAGTAGACCTCCCATAGTTTCGCTTGTCCTTCTGGAGAGCGGTCACCACATTCGGGGCAATTGCATGCCCGCGTCTCATGCCCCCAAGATCGCAAGTGAAAGCCCGCAAGGGTCGGGTAGGTCTTCACAATTTCCTGTGTCAATTGGCGTGCTAACGTGTGGAATTCCGGTTTTGACCAGCAAAACGGACGATAAGAAACCTCGTTCCTTGATGCCCCATATAACACTTCTGGTCCCAACAGATCGGGACGCGCTTGAATAAGTGCTTCTGTCGGTTCACCTGTTAAATACATAAATAGGTACGCATCAATACCACGGTCTCTCAGCGCATTAAACCGGTTTTGGAGCGTTTCGATTCTCTTCAATCGTTGTGAGCGCGGTTCATCTTGCAGTTCTGAAAATGCGGGAGTGTCCACATATTTGAAGGCAGTGCCAAATCCGTCTTCAATCCCGGTTCCTGTCCAAACACCTTCACCCCCGCTCATATTCACACGTTGCCTTGCAAGCCAATCCGGATCATCTATTTCCAATACTGCGCGAATAGGATAAAATGGGCGGGAGATTGTGTCTAACTGCGGCAAAGACAGCGAAGGTGCGCGCTCCACTGCTATATCAGGATGGACAGGTTTAAGACCTGTTAACTCGGTAATACATGCCTCAATAAAGGTGTATGCGCCGTAAATCACACCGCGCGGCGTCCGGGCAGATATGACAATAACGATTTCTGTTCCAAGATCAGCGGATTTAATCTGATACCCTTCATCACCCAGTTTTTCGGATAACGCTAAATCCATCTTTGTGCGAAGCGACTGGATCGTAGGATTTGAGGTCGGTGTCCCTAAAACGATAACTGTTCGCGTTGTCGTTGACTGTTGATTGGTGCGAAGTTCAAGTTGCGCGCCTGTCCATTTTTCAATAAAAGTTCGGATTTCGGCTGCAGCAAACCGCTCTTGTGTTGAAGCGTTAGCACCGATTTGCACGGTGGCTCTGGGGTTGCCAGATACAACAATCGGTACCGCTGCCGCCCCCGCGTGCATAGCTAATATTAAAAGACAGAATGTCATTTGCAGAATATAATGGCTTGTGCTAAATAACTTATTGTACAACATTGTTTCACATAAGTCCAATATTCGGCGAGTTTTCCTCATTAACAGATATGCTCTTTAGTCCCGACAAATCGTGCAGCATACCACACGCGTATGCTGCCACGCGCATTTGGCGTTAATTTGGTAGAGGCGATATGTTTATAGAAAAACGGCAACTCCACTTCTCTTGAGTTCCGTAGGAACGATATGTTTATAGAAATGTGATGAACTCCTCTTGAGTTCCGTAGGAACGATATGTTTATAAAAACTAACAATCATTTGGGTCTATCGAATCAAATATATATCTTTCATCATAATCAACATTAAAACGTTTCAAAATCTCAATATATTCTTCTCTAAATGATTTGTGTGCATGACGTGTCTCTTGGTTTTTGATGTAATTGGCAACATTATCTAATTGCGAATGTGAATACGAAAACGCTGCAAAACCTTCTTGCCAATTGAATCTTCCAACCGTCCATTGCTTTTTATTAATAAATCGTGATGAATTTGCTTTTATAGTTTTGACCAATTCCGAAATAGCAACATTTGGATCAATGCCAACGAAAATATGTATGTGATCTGGCATTGAATTGATTTGAATCACTTTCTGTTTTTTGTTAGTGACGATCCCTGTTATATATTGATGGAGCTCATCTTTATGTTCCTTGGGAATAAGGTTTTGTCTATATTCTACTGCAAAGACGATATGTATATAGATTTGGGTATAGGTATTTGCCATAATATTTCTTTAATTTTATGTCTATAAACATATCGTCCCTACGGGACTAAAGAGAGGGTATTCAACGTTTTTCTATAAACATATCGTCCCTACGGGACTAAAGAAATTACCGAAATATTTATTTAACAGGACTTACACATTTTTTCTTAAAGTCCCCTTATCAACGGGGAATGCGTAAGTCCCGTTACATTAATGTACATGCTCATGCTCTAACCCAGGAATAAAATACATAGCACATAACGTCACAATCAATCCGACAACAAATGCTATTTTCGTAGCAGGACTAATTTTTTCTGCAGATGGCTCATGTCCGCCGCGTAAACCATCCATCACAACATGTAACAAGGTCCCCAAAGCGAAAGCGAATAAATAGTCTGCTAAATCTTTAAAAATACTGTGTAGTAAACGTTCTCCTATGAATGCCCCGATGAACGGTGTAATTATAAGGGGTGTGAGCCATAACGCTGTCTGTCCAAATCCGTAAACTTGGCGTAACGCTGTCGTTATCACTGTTGCTACAGGTAACCGATGCAGGAGTACTATGAGTGCAAGGGCAACGCCGACTGTCCGCTCTTCCGCTGCAATGCTGAGATTGACGCCATCCATAACCGAATGGATTGATAACCCGATAACAGTTAAGTTGACACCCCAATGTTTCCTTTTCGTTCCTGCATGATTTTCAACCCGTTCCTGCATCCGATGTGTAAGGTTTTCTAACAACCAGATTAATAGAAAACCACCCCACATCACAACAATTGTTAGGTAACCCACCTCTGTGAAGAGATGGACCATTAGCATCAAAACGAAGCCGAGGACTGCACCGGCAGTAAAACCGAAAATGAGGCGGAATTCAGCCTGTTTTCCCCAGAAAACCAGCGCAATTCCCGCACCAATCAGCACTGTTACCGATGCAATTACCAAATATAATAGCAACATGACATCAATATATCACATTTTTTTTTTGAATTCAAGCGAAACTTGTGTTATACTTTTGCTATACTGTATTTTGTAAGTTTAGTAATTTGCTATCTGAAAATTCCGTATAGCAAATTTTAAGTTTAAACTTGAAACGTTTTTTCATGTCTAATACAGCATAAACTTTTAGGAAATTCCTAAAAGTTTGGTAGATAACCAAAGAGTGATGTGTCTAATTATTTTGTAATTCACTATAATCCGTTTTCTCTCAAAAAAGAAAATGTAATTAAGAAAGACCTAAGGAGTCTAAAATTTTATGAAAGTTACAGTGATTTTAAAAACAACCTTAATAGCGATGTCCATCGCTTTAGCAGTTTGTATGGTCTATTTGCCTGGCGCAGTAGCGCAGGAAGAAAGCACAGAAGAAACTGACGCTGCCTCTGAAGAAGAGGCCGTTGAACTTGAAAGCGTAGTGGTTGTCGGTACTCGGGCAAAGCCGCGTTCTGTTTTGGATTCAGCGGTACCGATCGATATTGTGTCAAATGAAGCCTTTGAAAAACAGGGTGGTGCGGATCTGCCAGATCTGCTGAGAACTTTGGTGCCATCCTATAACGTCAATACGCAGCCGATTAGTGATGCGTCAACAGTGGTCCGTCCGGCGAATTTAAGAGGACTCGCCCCAGACCATACACTGGTACTCGTCAATAGCAAGAGGCGCCACCGTGCCGCAGTGATTCACTGGCTCGGGAACGGTTTGTCTGATGGTTCACAGGGACCTGACCTGGCACCTATTCCCGCAATTGCTCTGCAACAGGTAGAGGTACTCCGTGATGGCGCATCCGCACAATACGGTTCTGATGCAATCGCAGGCGTGATGAATTTTCGATTGAAAGACAATTATGAAGGCGGTTCGATTGAATTTAAACCCGGTATCTACCAATACGGCGACGGTAGACAATTTGCGCTCGCTGGCAACATCGGTTTAGGGGGTCCAAACGCGTGGACAAGCCTCAGTGTTGAATACGGTGGCGCAGATCCGACCATCCGGTCTGTCCAACGTAATGATGCCATAAGGTTGATTAACGCAGGCAATTTCAGTGTGAAAGACCCAGCGCAAATTTGGGGACAGCCGATTATAGAGAATGATGTCAAATTGTTTGCCAACTACGGCGCTACCATCACGGATACCATCGAGTTCTATGGGCATGCCAACTACGCAAGCAAGCGCGTTGAAGGTGGGTTCTATTTCCGAAATCCAAACACTCGTAATGGTGTGTTTAGCCCAACCGGGAGAGATGATACGTTGCTCGTCGGGGATTTGCGAGGTTTGACAGATGAGATGGCGGATTGGGAAGCCCGAAAGGCAGCAGCGGAGGCTGCTGGAGAGGAGTTTACTGAACTGTCACCTCACGATGCTGACGATATTCCAATAGTCGATGACCTTCCGGATCCCGAAAAGTTGCAAGCCGTTAAGAATGACCCGAATCTATTCAATTTTCAAGAAATGTTCCCAGGCGGATTCACCCCCAGATTTGGTGCATACATGTGGGATAGTTCTGTCATCGTTGGCGTTAAAGGCACCGCGTTCGGAGACACCTTGGATAACGACTTAACTTGGGATCTGAGTGGCTCTTTTGGACGCAACCATGCCGATTTCTTTATCTTCAATACCGTTAATGCTTCGCTCGGTCCAGATACACCGACCTATTTTGATCCGGGCGACTATATCCAGACGGATTATAACCTCAACTTTGATGTAACCTATCCGCTCAGCGACATGGTGTTCCTCGCTTCTGGTTTGGAATATCGGGACGAAGGATTTGAAATCATAGAGGGCGAACGCGAGTCGCATCAGATCGGGCCCCTCGCAGCGCAAGGCTTCACTGCCGCATCCAATGGATTTTCGGGGTTCAGCCCGGTTGCAGCAGGCAAGTGGTACCGTTCCAACGTTGCGATGTATCTGGAAAGTGAAATCAGACCGATTGATCCGCTCCTGATCGCGCTCGCTGTGCGCGGTGAACAATTTGAGATTTTCGGTAGCACCCTGAACTACAAAGCCGCCGCAAACTACAAGGTTACGGAAACGATGCGGTTGCGGGGAAGTTATAGTACCGGGTTCCGCGCACCGACACCCGGACAGCAAAATACGTTCAACATTACCACTGAATACGATTTTGCGAAGGGTGATCTCGTTAATAAAGGGACAATTCCTTCCACCAACCCCGCTGTTGATGTTGTGACAGGTAAGGAAGATAACTCGCTTGACCCGGAAACATCAAATAACTTCACAGGTGGATTTACCGTTGATATTTTGGGCGTAAATTTCACAGTGGACTTTTTTGATATTCGGCTGAAAAACCGGTTATCGGTGTCACAACACTTTCAATTGACTGACGCGCAGAAGGCGCAACTCATCTCCGCAGGTGTAACCAGCGCAGCGAATCTGGAAACATTCCAGTTCTTTATCAACGACTTCAGTACCACAACCAACGGTATTGACTTTGTTGTTACAGCACCAATACCCAACGGAAACCTCATCGCCGTGTATAACTTCACGAACACCACGGTTACCGATCACAATCCGGACACACTGGACGATCATCGAATCAGGGAACTGCAAGAGAATTTACCCGCACACCGCGGCAGCCTGACTGTTGCTCAATCCATAACGGATGCGTGGGGGGTGCTCGGGCGCGCCAGTTATTTCAGTGGTTGGTTCGATTCTGAAGATTACTTACAGAATCCAGATGTAGAAGGCACTGGAGAATACACTGGAAGGGTTATTTTCGACTTAGAAACCACTTACGCCGTGGGGGCCGGATTGACGCTCACGCTCGGTGGAAGAAATATCCTTAATACCTATCCCGATGAAAATCCGAATGGTGCTGATTCTGTCGGCAACAAATATGGGCAATTCAGTCCTTTCGGTTTTGATGGGGCATACTGGTATGCTAAAGTTGGTTACAGTTTCTAAGATTGTAACATAATCTCGGTAGGCGTGTTTGTATATCGCTTCTATAAAAGCGGACAACTCACGCCTACCTAACTTTGTAAGTACCGCTGTAAACCAAGTATTTTCATAACATAAGGGAGATTAAATTATGAAAGTTACAATTAACAGCGAACCGCTTCTGCTTGCGTTTTACATAGCATTAGCGGTTTTTATGGTCTTTTCACCTATTGTTGAAGCAGATAACCATGAAAGTGAAACTGAATCAAGCGAAACAGCATCTGATGAAGAAGTCGTAGAGCTTGAGGGATTGGTTATTGTCGGCACGCGCGCAAAACCGCGTTCTGTTCTTGAATCCACTGTGCCGATTGATGTCGTGCTCAGCGACGACTTTGTTAGACAAGGTGGTGCAGATGTGCCCGACCTGTTAAGAAATTTGGTGCCCTCTTACAATGTGAATGCACAGCCTATTGCTGACGCAGCAACCGTCGTGCGTCCTGCAAATCTGAGAGGGTTAGCACCTGATCACACATTGTTACTCGTCAACGGTAAACGGCGGCACCGAGCATCTGTGATTACTTGGCTCGGTAACGGATTATCCGATGGTTCGCAAGGTGCGGACCTCTCGCCTATTCCTGCTGTTGCGATCAAACAGATGGAAGTGCTACGGGATGGTGCATCGGCACAATACGGTTCTGATGCTATTGCGGGTGTGATGAATCTACAATTGAAAGACAGCCACAAAGGCGGATCTTTGATAATTAAACCCGGTATTTATCAAGTAGGTGACGGACTAACATATTCTGTCGCGGGTAATATCGGTTTGGGACGAGAAGATATCTGGGCAAACCTAAGTGTGGAATATGGTAACACTGATGAAACAGATCGTTCCGTACAAAGAGACGATGCCATCGCACTGACTTCTGCCGGGAATAGTCATGTTGCTAATCCTGCACAACCTTGGGGACACCCGATTATTAGAGACGACATCAAGTTTTTCGCAAACTACGGAGTTGACATTGTTAGTAATGTTGAACTCTATGGTCATGCGAATTATGCGCAAAAGCAGGTTGAAGGCGGATTCTATTTCCGAAACCCCAATACTCGACCTGCCGTATTTAGTAACGACGGCGGGGAAACCTTGCTTGTTGGGCGTATAGCTGGGGAGGGCGAAGTTCCTGTGGTCAAGATAACTGATAATGTCCCAGACCCAGAAGCTTTACAAATCGTCTTTGATGACCCCAACCTTTTCACATTCCAAGAACTCTTCCCGGGTGGTTTTACGCCCCGCTTCGGAGCTGACACGCAAGACGTTTCTGGTCTTGTTGGACTGAGAGGAACAGCCGCTGAGGATTTGGGATGGGATTTGAGTGCATCTTACGGACGGCACGCTTCAGATTTCTTCATTAAAAACACTGTGAACGCATCACTTGGACCGGACACTCCAACTGAATTTGACCCAGGTGATTATGTCCAAGCGGATACAAATATTAACCTTGACCTAACCTATCCGCTGCACGACCTTGTCTTCCTCGCTGCAGGCGGTGAATATAGAACTGAGACTTTTGAAATTGTGCAGGGACAGAAAGAGTCTTGGGAAATTGGTCCATTGGCAAGTCAAGGATTCAGCTCTGGCTCAAACGGATTTCCCGGTTTCAGTGATATTGCACAAGGTGATTGGACACGTTCCAATTTCGCGGGATATTTGGAAACCGAATTGAAACCGATTGACCCATGGGTTATCAGCGCAGCTATTCGAGCTGAAAACTTTGAGGATTTTGGTAGCACTATCAACTACAAAATCGCAACGAGTTATGCTTTCAGTGACGATCTCAAAGAAATTCTTACACTTGATCCCGGAGTTGACTTGAGAGTTCGTGGCAGTTATAGCACAGGTTTTCGGGCACCGACGCCAGGACAACAAAATGCCTTTAACGTCACAACGGAATTCGGTGAAAATAATACGTTGGTCAATAAGGGGACTATTCCTTCTACGCATGCTGCCGCAGAATTAGTGGGTGGTAAAGCGCTTGAACCTGAAAAGTCAAAAAACTTTTCTGTTGGAACGGTTATCAGCGATGATGTCGTTAGTGTTACAATAGATTATTTCAATATCAAGGTTGAGGATCGGTTGGCGCCCACTAAAGACTTCCAACGCGGCGAAGATATTACTGAGGAACAGATCCAGCAACTCGTTGATGAAGGCATCACGAGTGCCGGAAACCTGCAGGAATTCCGATTCTTTACCAACGAATTCGAAACAAGGACCCAAGGTATAGACATTGTTCTTACCGCACCTATTGCTAAAGGCGCTGTAAGTGTTGCCTATAACTATACCGACACTGAGGTTACCAAACGCAATGCTGATATTCTGGACGACACCCGTGTCCGGTTATTGGAGGAAGGGTTACCCAAACATCGTGGGAACGTGACGTTAACACAAAATGTTGTAGGTAATTTAGGAGTTTTGGGACGCGTTAATTACTACGGACCTTGGTATGAGTACGCTGTTGGTTCACAAATCTATGACGATGTGTTTTTAGTTGATCTTGAATTTAACTACGCATTTGCTGATAACTTAGGTATGACGGTTGGCGTCAATAATGTTTTCAATGTTGAACCTAATAATGTTATATGGTCAGACCCAAATATTGAAAATTTTACCGGTTCAATCGTTGGCAGACCTTTTGGTGAATATAGTCCTTATGGGTTTGGTGGTGCTTTCTGGTATACTAAAATCGGTTACAATTTCTAACGTTATTACTTCTTGATAGGGAGTGGTTTCAAACCGCTCCCTAACACATACCAAAATCAAATGAAAGGAAACTTGATGTACTTTCTACTGAACAGAACTATGTTCAGAAACGTCCCGATTTTTATAGCGCTCACTGCATTTTTCTTTTTAATTTTAAGTTGTGAGCGAATCCAACATGTCCTCCCACCAGAAGATTTAGAAACAACAATCAAAATCGGTTTCATCTATAGTCCTATTGATCCCGGAACCACCCGCAACGGTGTAGAGTTAGCAGTTACACTTGCAAATAAAGCAGGCGGAATCAACGGTAAACCTATAGAACTTCTCATTAGAGAAAGTAACAGAGAACCTGCACTCAGTGTTCAACATGCAATAGACTTGATCGGTAAAGGAGCATTAGTGATCTTAGGCCCAGATTACAGTGATGAAGCAGTAGAGGTGGGAGTGGTTGCACAAGAACACGGTATCCCGATGATGACAACCTATCCAACGAATCCGAAGGTTACCAGAAATGGAAATTTCTCATTCCAGGGGGCTATCCTCGATCCAGACCAAGCATAGATAATGGCAAAGTTCGCAACACGAGAATTGAAAGCGATAACTGCCGCTGTTCTTACAGAAACAGGTGATAGCTACTCGGAAGAACTGTCGGAAGCGTTTATCGAAAATTTTGAAACACAAGGTGGCACAGTTACTGCACAACAATTTTACGAGATGGGAACAGTAGATTTTACTGCACAATTAACTGAAATAAATGCTGTGGATCCTGCTGTAGATATCATCTTTTTGGCAGGTTTAGGTTCTGAATTTCCATTAGCAGTGAAACAAGCTAAGTCTAAGAAGTTCGGTATTGCAGCAACTTTTCTTGGTGGTGATGGATGGGATCGCCCGGACTTAGTGGATATCGGTGGAACAGCACTTGAAGGCAGCTTTTTTGCAAATCACTTTTCTCCTGATGCTCAATTAAGTGAACTTGGGAATCTATTTGTTAACTTATATATAGAAAAATTCGAGGTTGCTCCCAATGGCCCTGCTGCCCTTGGGTTTGATTCTACGAATATTGTTATTGAAGCAATGCGTAGAACAACAGATTTGACACCAGCAGCAATCCGGGACGAAATAGAAGCAACACAGAACTACAACGGCGCAATGATGTTGTCCCGTTTTGATGAAAATCGGCAAGCAATCAAAAGTTTAGTTATTAACACGGTTAAAGATGGAAAGATACAATTCTATCAATCTATTGCACCGTAATATTTCTTATTATCGTAGTTGTGAGGCACTTGTATTGTACCTCCAACTTTATTGAAAGAGAGGTAAATTCACATGAACAATCAAAACAGAGATGCTGAATATACGATGGGTAGGAGTGAATCTGAAACGGACCGACTGATTGAGCAGTCCGTGCTTTATGACGATGTAACGCGGCGTTTTCTACTAAGGAGTGGTATTGCCAAAGGCATGAAGGTGCTTGACGTTGGCAGTGGAGCTGGTGATGTGGCACTCACGCTTGCCGAATTCGTTGGAGACGAAGGCACAGTTGTCGGTGTAGATGTCAACGCTGATATTCTTGAAACAGCGAAAGCACGTGCGGACGCAGTAGGTCTCACTAATATTGAATTCATCGCAGGTGACACCCGGACACTCGAACTTCCTAACGATTTTGATGCTGTTGTCGGCAGACTTGTACTGATGTATATGGCAGACCCAGCAGATGCGCTCAAACATTTGGCAACGCACCTACGCCCCGGCGGTATTGTTGCCTTTCAAGAGGTAGATTTTTCGCCTTATACTGTTGCTGTACATCCAGATACACCTTTGATAAACGATTTAATTAAATGGGGACGTACCGTGTTTGAACGTTCTGGCGCACATGTTGAGATGGGAATGGAACTCTACAAAGCCTATGTTGATGCTGGTTTACCCGAACCTGCACTACATTTTGAGGCACCCATGGGCGGTCCTGCAGATTGGCCTGGGTTCGCATATCTTGAGAATAGTTTTCGGAGCATCTTACCGTTGATTGAAGCTTACGAAATTGCCACAGCAGATGAAGTAGATATTGATACACTCGCAGTCCGTATACAAGCAGAAGTCACTGCGTCAAAACGACCAATTATGCTGCCTCCGCACGTCACAGCCCACGTATCTCTTCCAACGTAAAAATTCAAAGCATGGCAGAAAACCATTCACAGAAACCGCATGCATTAAATCGAGATGCTACCTATACCTTAGGGCGAACCTCACACGAAACAACACGGCTCATTGAGCAATCAAAAATCTATGGAGAGTCAACGAGGCTTCTCTGCGAACGCGCGGGTATTGGTACTGGAATGCGGGTGCTTGAAATCGGTAGCGGTGCTGGTGATGTTGCACTCATGCTTGCGGAACTTGTTGGCACATCAGGACAGGTTGTTGGCGTTGATATTAACTCTGCGATACTGGAAACGGCACGCCAACGTGCAGCGGATGCTGGAATAAAAAATGTTAAATTTGTAGTGGATGACGCGCGAACACTTACATTTGCAGACAAATTTGATGCGCTTGTTGGTCGGTTTGTGTTGATGTATATAGCTAACCCTGTGGAGGCACTGCAAAAACTCGTAGCACATTTAAAGCCGGGTGGAATCGTCGCGTTTCAGGAACCAGAATATACACTTTATCCCGCTATTTCACATCCAGGGACACCGCTTATGAATCAACTTATCCAGTGGATTTTGGATGTGTTTGAACATTCAGGCGCACATCTCAATATGGGAATCGGGTTGTATCCAGCTTTTGTTGAGGTAGGATTGCCACCACCAGAGATGCACCTCCATGCCCCTATCGGCGCAGCAGCGAATTGGGCAGGGTACCGATACATGGTAACTATCTTTCAAAGTCTCCTGCCACTTCTTGAAAAATACGGGATTGCCACAGCGGAACAGGTCGGTATAAACACATTAGGGGAAAGAATCCGTGAGGAGGTGCTTACATCAAAACGTCCATTTTTCTTACCCCTACATGTCACAGCGCATTCGCGTTTGACATCATAATGGCATTTCTGAGTGATTATATCTCATTTGTTCGTAGGTCGGGTAGAACTCGCGAAATCTATAGGTGTCAATTTGTGAGTGTAATGTCCGTTTATAGTGAAATCTAAAATTACTTGGACAGTTCTTAATAGGTTTGACGCGTTTGTAGTCGCGCAATTCATTGCGCCTCTTACATTAACGGGAGGCGAGGTTTCCCAACTTCGCTATGCAAAGTGTATAAATAATTCTAAAATCTACTATAACATTGGAAGGTAAGGTCTCAACTCACGTTTCTTCTGTAGGAGCGACCTCCTGGTCGTGACCATTTCTCTGATGTCGCGACCAGGAGGTCGCTCCTACAGAATGTAAGAGGAATCAACGTCAAATGCCATGTGTGCATTTGACGTTGATTCGTAGTGAGTAAAAATTATTGGTTTTTCTATAAAAGCAATAGGCGCGGTTTGAAGCCGCGCCTACAAGAATTGCTTACATATTTCAGATTTACAATAAACTAACGCTGAGAAGATTTCAGTCGTCCCCATGTAGTCGTCAATTTGCCACGTGCTTCCACAGCCAGATGTTCAGTGATACCAGTATTCATAATGGATTCAACTTCTTCATGTGTTAACCCGCGCTTCCAGACATTCAGTTCATCCATGAGTCCATTAAAAGGGCGGTTATTGTCAATATTATAACCAACGCGCGCACCTTGCCCCCAATCTCCTGCGATCGGAGTTCCAACTAACGCCTTTTGTTCTTGGACTTTGACACCATTGATATAGAGATATGCCATACCTTCTTCGCGGCTGAAGGTTCCTGCATAATGCATCCATTGTTTGGCTTTGTTGCTACCCCCACGGATATCAAATATCTTTACACCACCAGCACTCCGATTCAACCAGCGATAATTACCATCACCACGTGCTTCTGGATGCACAAGCCACGTATTGTCTCCCGCACGTGCATTGAAAATCGCCATATCCGCTATCGCTTCAACGTTAATCCACGCGACAATGCTCATCCCTTCAGTCGGAATATGTTCAGGATCAACGTTTGCACCGTCCAAATCGAGATAACTGGTTGATGCGAAATGTGCTGCCTTTCCAAACTTACCATCGTTGGACTGCGTCACCTTTCCCATGATTTTGCCATCATAACCATGCCCAGATTTTTCTATAACATTTCCACCTTTAAACTCTTCAAAATCGAAATAAAGCACTAAATCCGGATCTAACACATCAGCGAACAAACCGCTTATTTGAAATGTCAAAAGCAAACATATAAAAATCAATATATTGCGTTTCATTTGAGAGGCTCCTTTGTAATATATTTAATGGATGCGATCTCCTGATCGCTACTCCGTTACGTTTTAAAGTATATCATTTTTTGTTAGTCTCTGCAATGAAAAATACGATTAGTTTTTCCTTGATTATTAAGGCGTTTTAAGATAAATTAAAAGTTAAGTACTTTGGAGAAACGTATATGAACATTTCAATTATTGATTGGGCAATTGTTGCCAGCTATATCCTCTTCGCGCTTGGACTCGGCGTTTATTTTTCTAAACGCGCTGGAAAAAACATCGACGAATTTTTTATTTCTGGACGTAATCTGCCGTGGTGGTTAGCTGGCACTTCTATGGTAGCAACAACCTTCGCTGCTGACACTCCGCTTGCAGTCACTGGAATTGTTGTCAATGATGGAATAGCGGGCAATTGGTTGTGGTGGAACGCTGTTTTGAGCGGCATGTTAGCCACATTTCTGTTTGCACGATTATGGCGCCGTTCCGAAATCATCACAGATGTTGAATTTACCGAACTACGCTACTCAGGACCATCCGCAAGTTTTCTGCGCGGTTTCCGCGCCCTTTATATCGGTTTACCGATTAACTGTATTACGATGGGGTGGGTTATCCTTGCAATGCAAAAAATCGTTGTGCTGACCTTTGATCTCCAGGATGATGCAACTACAAAGATATTGGTTGTCTTGGGATGCTTACTGATTGCAGGAATCTATTGTACATTATCAGGATTTTGGGGTGTCGTCATGACGGACATTGTGCAGTTCGGTATGGCGATGGTAGGGTCAATCGCACTCGCAATTATCGCCATTAATAAGGTAGGTGGTATCGGTGTCCTAAAAGAAAAACTTGTTGATGTTTACGGAGCAGAACACGGTATACTGAATTTTACACCCGACTTTAGTGCAGGTGAGATGGCTATTATTACGTTTGGTGTCTATCTTGGTATACAGTGGTGGGCATCAAATGGCGTTGATGGGAGCGGATACATCGCGCAACGCATGTTTTCAGCGAAAAATGAGCGCCATACACTTCTTGCAACATTGTGGTTTAACATCGCACACTACACACTACGTCCGTGGCCGTGGATACTCGTTGCAT
This sequence comes from Candidatus Poribacteria bacterium, assembly GCA_028824125.1. GTDB lineage: Bacteria > Poribacteria > WGA-4E > WGA-4E > WGA-3G > MSPOR6. Next base: position 21,050 of record JAPPES010000005.1, on the reverse strand, counting down.
TAGTTGCAATGGTGGTTTACCCGGGATTAGGAAACCCTGAGCATGTTAATCCCGCGCTGCATGATGCCGAACTCGGCTATCCGATGCTGATGCTTGACTATCTACCTGTTGGATTGCTCGGGCTCATGCTCACTGCATTTTTGGCGGCGTTCATGTCAACGATTGATACGCATCTGAACTGGGGCGCATCCTATCTTGTTAACGATTTCTATAAACGCTTTTTTAAACCCGAAGCGTCACCTGGACATTACGTTGCCATCTCACGCCTTTTTGTAATCCTGATTATGCTAATTGCTGGTGTTACAAGTCTATTTATGAATTCTATTGAAGGTGCATGGAAATTTCTTATTGCACTAAACGCAGGCATCGGACTCGTGCAGATTTTGCGGTGGTATTGGTGGCGAATTAACGCATGGTCGGAAATTTCAGCGATGGTGGCAGCGTTGGTTGTTTCAATTGTTGTTTTTACCCTCCCACAAACAAAAGACGAATTTGCACTCCAAATGCTGATTATTGTGCCAATTTCTACTATAGTCTGGATAGTCGTTACGTTCTTAACAGAACCTGTTTCGACTGAAACGTTAACAAACTTCTATAACAAAGTTAGACCGAGTAGAAGTGGTTGGAAACTTATAGCAGCGGAGACAAAAGAAGCACCAGATACAAATAGCCTAAATCTCCAAACAGATTCTAAAATTCCAGCTTTAGTCAATTGGGTTATCGGGGTAGTCTTCATCTACTCATTTTTATTCAGTATCGGCAAACTCTTATTAGGTTTTACCGGAACTGGATTGATTTTTCTATTCATCGCAATTATTAGTGGGTCGATAATGTATTATAATTTACCGCGTAAAGAGAGAAACAACAATTGATAAGTGTAGGAATTATTCCAGCCCGATATGCTTCAAGCCGCTTTGAAGGAAAAGCATTAGCAGATATTTTTGGCAAACCGATGATCCAGCATGTCCATGAACGTGCTTGTAAATCAAAAATGCTAAGCCAAGTTATTGTCGCAACAGACGACCAACGTATCTATGATGCTGTTAAAGGTTTTGGTGGAAATGTGCAGATGACAGGCGAGTGTGCTACTGGAACCGATCGAGTGTCTGTCGTGGCTGAAAAACTGACATGTGATGTTGTTGTCAACGTCCAAGGCGATGAACCTTTGCTTGAACCTGAACAGATTGATATGATGCTTCGACCTTTTGTAGAAAGACCATCTGTCCAAGTTTGTACATTAAAAGAGCGAATTCACACGATGGAGGATTTTCTTGATCGGAACGTCGTTAAAGTTGTTACTAATCTTGAAGGTGATGCGTTATACTTTTCAAGAAGTTCTATTCCCAACACACCGATAAACAAACAGCAAATCTTTGATGAAAACGCCTTAGTATATCGGCATATTGGATTATATGCCTTTAGAAAAGAGCAACTACTTGCATTCACATCGTGGGAACGTACTCCTTATGAGATTGCTGAGGGTTTAGAACAGTTACGTTTTTTAGAACACGGAGTCCCTATTCATGTTGTTGAAACCGACACACCCGTTATTGGAGTTGATGTGCCTGCAGATTTGGAACGGGTAAAACAGATTTTAGAAAAGGGAGGCCCTCATTTTTGAAGGGAAGAAAATGACAAAATATATCTTTGTGACAGGCGGCGTTATCTCAGGAATAGGCAAAGGCATTACAACCGCAGCGTTGGGCAGACTGCTCATTAACCGAGGCTTTAGAGTAAATGTCATCAAAATTGATCCATATCTGAACGTTGATGCGGGGGTGATGAATCCCTTCCAACACGGTGAGGTGTTTGTCACACACGATGGTGCTGAAACAGACTTAGACTTAGGCAATTATGAACGTTTTCTCGGCGTCGATCTGAATAAACATTCTAACTTTACAACCGGTTCAGTTTATAAGGAAGTAATTGAGAAAGAACGGCGTGGTGATTACCTCGGTCAAACGGTTCAACTGATTCCACATATTACGGATGAAATTAAACACCGCATCTACCAGATTGGAAAAGATAGTGATGTTGACATCGTTATCACGGAAATCGGGGGCACTATCGGTGATTTTGAAACACCCCCGTTTGTAGAAGCTATCCGACAAATGGCAGTGGAAGTCGGACGCGAAAATACGTTGTTCCTCCACGTCTCGCTCATCTACACACTACCTAATGGTGAAAGCAAAAGTAAACCGACTCAGCATAGCATTAGAAAACTTCAAGAGTTAGGTATCCACCCGGATTTATTATTATGCCGCACGAGTCAACATATTGATGATAGCGTCCGGAGAAAGATTGCGCTGCTCTGTGGTATCAGTGAAGATTTTATTTTGGAAGGTTTAGATACAAAATGCGTAGATGAAATTCCACTCAACTTTGAAGAACAAGGCATGGGACATCTCGTCGCGAAAAAATTAGGTCTCGAGCGGCGCGCAACCTTAGATGCTGAATGGGTAGCTATGGTGGAAAGACTTAAAAATCCTAAGCATACCACGAACATCGCTATCGTAGGAAAATATACAACTGGGAACGATGCTTATATCAGTGTCCAAGAGGCTATTAAACATGGTGGTATAGCAAACGAAGCAGAGGTCCATATTGAATGGATAGAAGCTGAAATGTTGACAGACCATTCCAATCTTGATAAACTATTTGAAAATATTGACGGAATTTTGGTGCCCGGTGGATTTGGCGATCGTGGCATTGAAGGTATGATATTAGCGGCTAAATACGCGCGTGAAAACCGCATCCCTTACTTTGGGTTGTGTCTCGGCATGCAGTGTCTTGTAATTGAGTTTGCTCGAAACGTGGCGAACCTAAAAAATGCTAACAGCACCGAAGTTGATGAGAAAACACCCTATCCCGTTATAGATTTGATGTTAGAACAACGTTCAATAGCCGACAAAGGGGCAACGATGCGGCTCGGACATTATCCCTGTGTTCTCAAGGAAGGAACCAAGAGTTACGAAGCGTATCAACAACCTATTATTTTAGAACGGCATAGACATCGCTATGAATTGAATAACGATTTCCGCACACAATTGAAAGAGACGGGACTCAGCTTCAGTGGAGTGTCCCCTGATGGAAATCTTGTGGAGATTGCAGAGGTATCTGATCACCCATGGATGGTCGGTTCACAATTTCATCCCGAATTTCAATCCAAACCCCTCACACCACACCCGCTATTCCGTGAATTCATTGCAGCAGTACTTGCGTTATCAACAAGAAAAAATTGAGTCGGGAGAAGAATCATGAACAACGTGGCTACAGTCCGCTCTGGTGCTTGGCACGGAGATAACGAAGTGATGCTAACATTTCCAACTGGCTGGGAAGTGGAGATGTTAAACCCTAAAGATGCCCCCACACTTTCTGACGCACAAATTGAACAGGCATTTGCAGAGCCGATCGGGACAAAACGCATTTCTGAATTAGCAAAGGGGAAAAAGAGTGCTACCATCATCGTAGATGACCTAAGCCGTCCGACCCCAGCATTTAAAGTAATTCCATTTCTGTTACGGGAGTTTTTCGCTGCTGGTGTGCCAAAATCAGAAATCCGATTTGTCGTTGGTGTCGGTGCACACCGTCCTATCTCCGCGGAGGAGATGGCAAAGAAAGTTGGGGCTGACATTGCAGCGGAATATGAGGTGACCAATCATAATTTCCTCAGTAACGACCTTCGTGCATTAGGGCACCTTAAAAACGGGACGCCTGTCTATATCAATCGGACTGTTGCAGATGCTGACTTCAAAATCTGCCTTGGTGGTATCTATCCGCATAGCTCAGTCGGTTTTACGGGTGGTGCTAAACTTATTGTTCCAGGTACCGCGGGGTTTTCCACGATGTATTATTTCCATACCTTTCCACAGGGACGTGGGCCCGCAGTGATTGAAGGACAGAGCGATGAACCAGATCGGCGCGACACCATTGAAATGGCAGCGGCCGTGCTCGGTCTTGACGCTATCGCCAATGTTGTTCTTAATAGCCGTCGTGAAATCTGTGGATTGTTCGTCGGGGATTTTATCAAAGCACATCGTAAAGGCGCACATTTTGCAATGGATACCTATAGAACGGAAATCTCGGAAAAAACCCGCACAGAGAGTGATCTTGTTATAATTAACTGTTATCCACTTGATGCTGATGCAATTCAACTTGATAAAGCACTCGCGGCTTTTTCCTATTTTGAAGACGCTTGGACAATAGCACTTTATCCCGCAACCGATGGAACCTGCTTCCACGGATTGTTTGACAGACTTGATTATCAAAAGTATCTCCAGCAGAAAGTAGAGCACGTACCCACTAAGCCATCACCTCCCCCAAAACTTGGGAAACGATCTCAACTACATGTTTGGTCTGAGCATTTTGAAAGAGATGATTTCTACAAGGAATATCCATCCTCGCTTCTTTTCCGCGACTTAAATCAGTTAATTCGATTGTTAACGGAAGAACTTCCTACCCGTGCAAAAGTTGCTATTTTGCCTGTAGCAGGAATTCAAGTATTAACACCACACTAACAGGAAAATCACTAATGTGTTGGATGTTTCTATAGAAGAATTGAATAAAAAATCTGATGACTAAAAAAAGAATTGCCACTGGCGTGGTACATAAAGTGCCAGCGGATCTACGAAAGACACTTATTTCTGCAAGTGCGGTGCAAGACGCATGGAATGACCTTACTCCGCTTGCCCGTAATGAATGGATTTGCTGGGTGACCTCCGTCAAAAAATCGGAAACCAGAATACGTCGTATTGAGCGAGTACGCACAGAGTTATTAGAAGGAAAACGCCGACCTTGTTGTTGGCCCGGTTGTCCTCACCGTTGAAACAGATAATCAGCGCGCAACATCAGTTGTTCGTTCAAATGGGTTTAAGAAAATGGAGATCAGACATGAACAACACTGCAACGATCCGCTCTCGTGCTTGGTATAGTGATGAGGAGTTAACGTTGAATTTCCCAAAGGGTTGGGAAGTAGAAATGTTGGGACCAAAGGACGCACCCGCACTTTCTGACAAGCAGATGGAACGCGCGTTCGCTGAGCCAATTGGAACGCCACGCATTGCTGAACTTGCAAAAGGCAAAAAAAGTGCTGCCATTGTTGTAGATGACCTAAGCCGTCCAACTCCTGCAGCCGAAGTTATCCCGTTCCTATTACGTGAACTCATCTCAGCAGGTGTTCCAAAATCAGAAATCAGGTTTGTTGTTGGCGGTGGATCGCACCGACCTCTTACAGACGAAGAAATAAAAAAGAAAGTCGGTACTGACATTGCAGCGGAATATGAGGTGACAAGTCATGATTTTATGAGTGGTGACCTGCGTGGATATGGAAGTCTTGAAAATGGCATGCCTATCTATATCAATAGGGTTGTTGCAGATGCGGATTTCAAAATCTGTTTGGGTGGAATCTATCCGCACGGTGCTGTAGGTTTTGGCGGCGGGGCAAAATTGATTGTCCCCGGTGTTTCTGGGTTCGCAACGATGTTCTATTTTCACACCTTTTCACCGAGCCGTGGACATGCGGTCATTGAAAGAAATGGCAGTACCCCTGACCATCGAGATTTTGCTGAAGAGATTGCAACTGTCATCGGTCTTGATGTTATCGCTAATGTTGTGCTAAATTCTCGACGCGAGATTTGTGGGTTGTTTGTTGGCGACTTTGTACAGGCACATCGCGCAGGGGCACATTTCGCTTTAGAAACATACAGTACAGTGATACCGATGCAATCTCAAAAAGAGACTGATCTGGTTGTGCTAAATTGTTATCCGCTTGATAGCGACCCTATCCAAACAGGAAAAGCGTTGTGGGCATCCAGCTATTTTGAGAAGGCATATAAAATGGCACTAAATCCTGCCAGCGATGGTATCTGCTACCACGGGTTGTTCGATCAAATTGATTATACCCGTTTTGTTGAACAAAGATCAGAAAAGACTCCGCCTGAACTCCCCGAACCTAAACTTGGAAATATTGATCAACTGCACGTCTGGTCCGAAAATTTTCTCGTAGACGATTTTTATAAAAAACACCCAAATGCCCTCCTTTTCCGTGACTTGGAACAGCTTATCCAACTGTTCTCCGAAAAACTTCCAGCAAAAGCGAAAGTCGCTGTCCTACCGTCAGCAGGAATTCAGGTATTAGCAAAGGATAAATAACAGAGGAATTTGATGGAATCTTCTTTCAGGAACTACTTACAACACATAAAGATTGTCCTTCAGCGCATAAATATATTCCTCAAGCGCGTAAATACCCTCCTTGGTAAATTTGAAATCGGTGTGTTATGTCTGATTGTGGCAATGCTGGTAGGACTGGCAGTCCTCAAAATCGTCGCGCGTTATATATTGCCTCATTTTGGAATCCAATGGCTCTTGTCATGGAGTGCCCCGATGTTGCAGCATCTAATTCTCTGGCTGTGTTTTTTTGGTGCAGCCCTCGCTTCCTGTGAAAGACGGCACATTAATATAGATATTCTCAGCCGGATTTTACCGAAACGCATCATGCGTTTCAGTGCCTATATTATTGATATTCTCAGTCTGATTATCGTGAGTATTTTAGCCTATTTCGGTTTTGAATTTCTTATGAAAGAACAGGATAGTCCTGCAACACTGATAGGGCCTATCCCGCTTTGGTGGGCAAAAACGATTATCCCGATAGGGTTTATCCTGATTGGGATTCACTTAGTGCTGCAGATTTTTATCAATTTGACAGAACGTGAACACCCTCAGGCTGATATTGAAGGAGAAGTGGACTAATGGGATTACTCATTGGCATCGGATTAGTAGCCTTCGCTCTTTTTGGCGGTGCTCTATTTGTTTTACTCGGTGGAGCATCAATTATCGGATACGCCACTTATGCCGCATCAGAAGGATCACCACTTTCAATACTTGAAGCGATTCTAATTGAATTCAACAGTCTTACAGATAACCCGTCGATTCTGATCATTCCGCTCTTTACGTTCGCTGGATATGTTATTGCCGAAGGAAAAGCGCCACAGCGATTGGTTGGATTTGCGCGTGCAAGTGTCGGTTGGCTGCCGGGTGGTATCGCTATTGTAGTGCTTGGTACTTGCGCTTTCTTTACAACATTCACAGGGGCTTCTGGTATAACAATTGTGGCACTCGGAGGCTTGCTCTATCCTATCCTTAAACGTAGTTACAGTGAGCAATTCTCCCTCGGTTTGGTCACAGCTTCCGGCAGTATTGGGCTCCTGTTTCCACCAAGTATCCCTCTCATCCTTTATGCCATTGTTGCTCAGATCAGGATTGATACGATGTTCTTTGCTGGGATTATTCCGGGGATACTTATTCTCACCATCCTTAGCCTCTACTGCAGCGGATGGAGCGTTTTCAAGCGGACAGAAACGACCCCGTTTAGTTTGTCAGATTTCGCACGCACACTCTGGGATGCGAAATGGGAACTACTCTTACCATTTCTTGTATTAGGAGGCATCCTCTCAGGTAAGGTTTTGATTGATGAAGTTGCTGCATTAACAGTCATATATGTCTGTGTCGTAGAAATCTGTATTCACCGATCAATTTCTGTAAAAAAGTTACCATATCTTGTCAAAGAGAGTATGTTACTGGTCGGGGCAATCCTAATTATCCTCGGTCTCGCCTTGGGATTAAAAAGCTATTTGGTCACACTTGAAGTTCCCCAAAACGTCGTGGAGTGGATTCAATCCATAACTTCAAACCGAGTTATTACACTCATTGGTCTTAATATATTCCTACTTATAGTTGGGTGTTTGGTGGACATCTTTTCCGCTATTGTTATCGTTGTCCCACTACTTTTACCTATTGCTGAAGAACTCGGTATTGATAAAGCACACCTCGGCATTATTATATTAACAAATCTTGAAATCGGTTACCTCACACCGCCAGTAGGAATGAATTTGTTTATTTCAAGCATGAAGTTTGACAAATCGGTTGTCCTACTCTACAGGTCTGTTTTATTGTTCATCGGTTTGTTGTTAATAGCTTTAATCCTTGTAACTTATATTCCAGAGTTGAGTCTATGGCTGCCGGAGGTACTTGGGAAAACGACAGAGTCGTTGTTTTGAACTGCCAAAGACTCACTGTAAATATTTCAACCTAAACTCCCCGATTTTTGCTGAGTTGTCTGAAATTTGAATTTTAGGCAACTTTACAATTTACAACCCTTGACAAATATGTTATAATAGCCTCAGTCAATACTATATAGGAGAAATATTTTATGAAACAGGTTTGTTGGTCAAATAAGATTAGCACAAAAGTTGTGCTGTGCATGGGATGCCTATTCGTCCTCGGATCCCTGCTTGTTGGATGTGCAGATACAACGACAAAAGATGGATTTAAGGTTGCGATGCTGCTCCCAGCCGATATTACAGACGCAGGGTGGAATGCTTTAGCTTATGAAGGGCTTCAAGCAATCGAAAAGGAACTTGAGGCAACAGTTAAATATGTTGTGAGTGGCACACCTACTGAACAAGAACAACACTTCCGTTTTTACGCGGAAAAAGGGTACGACCTTGTCTTCGGGCACGGTTATGAATTTCAAGGCCCCGCAAAAGCGGTAGCCTCCGATTTTCCTGACACAATTTTTATTACCTCTTCGGGAGGCACTATTACTGACAATATTTCGCCAGTGAATTTTCGCGTTGAGCAACCCGCCTACCTTTTAGGCATAATGGCAGGCATGATGACACAAGAAAATAAACTTGGCACTATTGGCGGCGATGAAATTCCTTCTGTCAAGAGTACTTTTATCGCTTTTGAAGCAGGCGCGAAAAGTGTTAATCCTGATATAGAGGTCCGCAAGGTATATGTGGGCAATTGGGAAGATGCTGTGAAAGGCAAGGAGCTCTCATTAGCACTTATTAATGAAGGTGTCGACTTTCTGTTCCCAAATGCAGATGCAGCAGGACTTGGCGCTTTTCACGCTGCAGAAAACGCTCAAGCAGAGGGAAAAACGGTATACACATTTGGGGCAAATCGAGACAAAAGTGAGATATCCGAGACAACAGTGCTTGCGAACGCTGTGATTACCCCGAAAGCCTTTGTTGAGATTGCTAAAATCGTTAAAGAAGGTAAATTCAAAAAACAGATCTACACATTCAACATGCTGAGAGATCAAGCAATCACGCTAACTTATAACCCTAAGCTGAAAGATAAAATACCACAAGAGGTACTTGATGCCGTTGAAGCGGCAAAAGCCAAAATTCTTTCCGGTGAACTTGAGGTTCCGCAAATTGATTTCACTGAAGCGGAGTGAAATCTTATTTATTCAGCACAATCTGTAATCCTTTTTGAAGGTGGAAGCACGGACTATGGCGCAAAAAATGCAAATTGATGACGTTGAAGTCACCTTTTCCGAAGGTGAAACTGTGCTTGAAGTTGCACAACGACATCAAAAAGAGATTCCAACGCTTTGTTATGATCCACGCCTGGAATCGTTTGGTGGATGTCGTCTGTGCATCGTTGAATTAGAAGGCGCACGTAATCCTGTCGCATCTTGTACAACAAAAGCCACCGCTGGGATGGTTATCCGTACTGCAACCGATACAATAGAGAAGTATCGGAAGACACTGCTTGAGATGGTGATTGGTGAAAATCGCGAAGTAGATGTACATCCGCTACGCGGTTACGCTTCCAGTGAGCTGATGAGTCTTCGTGACAAGTACGAAATCGAGGGAACAAATATAACGGGGACAAAATCCGGCACCAGCAAAGTAGATGAAAATCCTTTTATACTCAGAGATTACGATCTCTGTATCTCTTGTTACCGTTGTGTAAGGGTTTGTGCCGAACAAGAGGGGGATCATGCCATCAACGTGATGAATCGCGGTTTTCGTACACAGATCACAACAGAATTTGATGGTCTTCTCAAAGACTCCGCTTGTACTTTTTGTGGACAATGTATCCAGACCTGTCCGACAGGTGCACTTGCCGACAAAAAAGCGCTCCGCGCTGTTGATGAGGTTGCTGATGCTGCACTCAACAAAACCCGTACCATTTGCCCTTATTGCGGCGTTGGTTGCTCCGTTGATGTGCTAACAAATGACGAAAAAATTGTTGGTATCCATCCTGCTATGGACGGACCCGCGAATCAAGGAGCGCTTTGTGTCAAGGGACAATTTGCTTATGACTTTGTGCAACATCCTGATAGATTAAAAACACCGCTTATTCGTGGTGACGATGGCGAATTCCATGAAGCCACATGGGAAGATGCGCTTGATAAAGCTGCTGCGGGTTTTAGAAAAGTCCATGCTGAACACGGCAGGTATAGCATCTACGGCATTGCCTCTGGGCGTGCACCGAGTGAAGCATCGTACCTGATGCAGAAGTTTATCCGTGCAGGTTTTGGCACAAACTATATTGACAATTGCAGCCGTGCCTGACACGCCCCGACTGTTGCCGGTCTGGCAGCAACAATCGGACGTGGGGCGATGTCTAATCCGCTCGTTGATATGCAGAAACCTGATATTATTTTCTGTATCGGCACAAATATGACAGAATGCCATCCAGTGGCAGCGACTGGATTAAAGAAAGCAATCGCACGTGGTGCTAAACTCATTGTGGCAGACCCAAGACGTATTGGATTGGCAGAGATGTCACATCTGTATCTCCCGCTCCGTGTAGGTTCAGATACTGCATTACTGCTTGGAATGGCGCACGTTATTGCTCGTGAAGGGTTAATTGATGAAGAATTTATCGAAAATCGCACAACAGGATTTGATGACTTCTTTGAACATATCAGTCAATGGACACCAGAATGGGCAGAATCTATCACAGGTGTGCCAGCAAAGGACATTGAGACTGCAGCGATGTGGTACGGCACTGCGGATAAGAGTGCTATCTACTATACGCTTGGTATTACAGAACATATCTGCGGTGTGGAGAATGTTCAGAGTTTGTGCAACCTTGCGTTAATGACAGGCAATATCGGACGCGAGGGGACAGGTATTAACCCGATGCGCGGGCAAAATAACATACAAGGTGCAGGCGATAGCGGCGCGCTACCTAACAACTATCCCGGTTTTCAGTCTGTCACTGATCCCAAGCATCAGGCAAAATTCAAAGTAGCTTATGGTAAGGAAATTGATCTTGAGAAAGGTATCACAAAGGTAACTGCTTTAGAACTTTGCGGTGATAGTATCCATGCGATGCTCATTGATGGCGAAAATACATTATTATCTGATCCTGATCGTGAGCATTGTGAACATGCACTTCGTTCTTTAGAACATCTGGTTGTAATTGACATCTTTCTGACCGAAACCGCAGAACTTGCCGACGTTGTGCTGCCCGCAACTGCATGGGGTGAAACAGATGGAGTCTGCACAAACACAGAACGCCGCGTGCAACGAATGCGCGCTGCTGTCCCACCTCTCGGTAAAGCGAAGCCCGATTGGTGGATTATCTGCCAAATCGCAAAGCGACTCGGATTCGATGGGTTTGAATTTGACGCGCCAAAACCGATTTTCAACGAACTTTGTCACCTTTCACCTATCTATGCAGGATTGGATTGGGAACGTATTGAGAAAAGTGAATATCAGTGGCCTGTTCCACACAAAGAACACCCTGGCACACCGCGCTTACACGAAGATACATTCGTGAATGGGAAAGGAATCTTTTCCAACGTTCACTACCGAGACCCTGCTGAGACAATTAGTGCTGAGTTTCCTGTATGGCTAACGACTGGAAGACGTTTGCAATCCTATCACACACGGACTCAAACAGGTAGAGCACAAGGAATTGATTATCTATTACCTGAAGAATCCCTTGAAGTAAACCCCGCTGACCTCCAAAAATGGGAATTGACGGATGGTGAATGGTGCAAAATGAGCAGCGCGCGCGGAAGTATCAACATTAAAGTTAAAGCAACGAATCGCTCACCGCGTGGTACCGTTTTTGCCAGTTTCAGTTTCGCCGATGTGCCTGTCAATCTTTTAACAGGCTCAGGCTATGATCCTATAACCCACACAGCCGAATTAAAGGTTTGTCCAGTGAAATTAGAACCTCTTTAAGCGTTTTTTAGGAAGTAAGTACCCTTGAAAGAGGTGTATATGAAAGAAGTTGTATGGGTTGGGGATTCGCGTGAACAACTGCGGCGATTTCCCAAAGAGGCCAGACAAACAATTGGCAAAGCGTTGGAATACGCTCAGCTCGGAGATAACATCCGACCGCTAAACCGATGCGAGGTCTCGGGACAGGAGTCCTACAGATTGTTGCCCGACATTCTAACAATGCATATCGGGCTGTTTACACGGTGAGCATCCGAGAACGGTTGTATGTCCTACATTGTTTTGAGAAAAAATCAACACGAGGGATAAGAACCCCAAAAAGAGAAATAGACCTTATCAAGCAACACTTAAAACGAGTAAAAGAAATGGAAGGAATATATGTATGATGATGTGAAATTTGAGAAAAGCAGTGGAAATGTGTTTAAGGATATAGGTTTTTCTGATAAAGAGGCCGAAGCCTTGTCGTTTCGAACGAAGTTGACTTTTGAAGTATTTACACTTCTCAAGAAGTCTCGGTTAAGAAACGTGAAGGCAGCGAAACTTCTGGCAGTTGACCTGGCAGACATCTTGAAACTCAAGAATGGAGACGATGACCATTTCAGCTTGGAATGCCTTTCTGACTTTCGGGATCGGTTGGAACGTCATATCAAAGATCGGGGTACGCTATCAGAAAATGATGATATAAAAAACGTAACAGATATACTTGGAGTTGGCAAATGAAATGGAAAACATGTTGGTTAGAAGACAATGATGATACCGATGCCTTAAAAGAGCAATTGCAATCTGAGGGTTTTGATGCATATCAGTGGACAGGTCGTCCCGGCGGTGCTTATCTTGATTATATCCATAGTCAAGATGAAGTCGTGTGTGTGTTATCTGGCACAGCAGATGTAAAAGTCGCCGATGACCACGACACCGTCAAACGAGGGGATCGAATTGACGTCCCCGCGAATACCTATCACTCATTAACCGTCACAAGCACGGAACCCCTTGTCGTTTTGACGGGAATGCGTAAATCTTAATAGCATCCTGCTTTTAGCAATCAGAAACAGAGTTACTCTCAAATTATTACGCTTTTGAAAGTCAGAAGCGAAAGCCATTCATGCTGCGAACTAAATAGAAAGGAATATTTATGAACATTACTGTCGAAATTGGCGATTTTCGCCAATCAGAAACCGATGCTGTGCTTATCCCTATCCTTGAAGATGACTTCCACAATGAGTTACTCTTAGCCGCTGACGCTGCTTTAGAGGGACGCATACAAGCGTTTTTGAACCTCGGAGACTTCAAAGGCAAACCGAAGACAACCAGTGTGCTTTATACAAACGGTGCTATAACTGCCCCACGTATCATCTTGGTTGGTCTCGGTGTATATGCAGAACTCAACGCGGAAAAGGTGCGTCAGGTCGCTGGACATACCGCTCGTCAGGCACGCGATATGGGACTGAAATCTATCACTGTTCCCATTCCTCCCGAAACACAAGACGATTGGGCACAGGCAGCTGTTGAGGCAAGTCTTCTCTCACTCTATGAATTTAAACAACACAAAACACAAAAAGACGATAATAAAGACGAAGATAAAATCCTTGAATCTATGTCTCTTCTCGTAGGAAGTGAGGCAGAAAAATCGTCACTGGAACGTATTGTTGAAAGAGGACAGACGATTGCTAAAGGAACTATCCTTGCTCGCGATCTCAGCAATCAACCTGGGAACCACCTTACACCGACACAACTTGCTGAAAAGGCTGAAGAGGTAGCAGAAACGGTAGGACTCAACTGTACAGTTTTTGACAAACCGACACTTGAGGAAAAAGGTTTCCGCACGCTGTTAGCCGTTGCGCAGGGCAGTGCCGAAGATCCGCGCTTTATCATTTTGGAATATACCCCTGAAGGTGAAGGACACGATACCGTCGCACTGGTTGGAAAAGGCATTACCTTTGATACTGGTGGAATCTCACTTAAATCTGGAGGCGGCATGCACGAGATGAAGCACGACATGTCGGGTGCAGCAGCAGTTTTAGGCGCAATGCAGGTAATTGGACATCTTAAACCGAATGTACGCGTGGTCGGTGTGATAGCGACAACAGAGAATATGCCGGGTTCAACTGCAATTAAGCCGGGAGACGTTGTCACATCTTACGGTGGAAAAACAATCGAAATCCTCAATACTGATGCCGAAGGAAGACTAATTTTGGCTGATGCACTCGGATGGACTGCCCAATATGAACCGCAAGGTGTTATTGATTTAGCCACGCTTACCGGTGCTGTCATTACTTGTCTCGGACATGTCGCCGCGGGAGCAATGGGGACCGATGACGCTTTAATGGAAAAAATAAAGAAGGCAGCTGAAAAAACGCATGAACGCGTTTGGGAATTACCGCTTTGGGATGATTATGATGAAGGGGTAAAAAGTAAAGTTGCTGATGTGCAGAACATTGGGGATGGCACTGCTGGCACACTTGCAGGCGGTGCATTTCTGAAGAAATTCGCTGAAGGATACCCGTGGGTTCACCTTGATATTGCAGGTACTGCTTGGGGAGTGAAAAATTCTACCTATATCCCAGAAGGAGCATCTGGCTACGGTGTTCGGTTGTTGGTGCAATTGGTTGAGGATTGGTAAGAAAGTGGTTGTAGATATGTGCCAAACCTTTAGGTGTCAACTTAAGTACAAATTGCTTGATCCTCTCTTGTAGGATTTATAAGCTTCCACCACCTCTGTAGGGGGGGGGTTTTTTTTTGAGGCGGTTAATTTGTTGGTGGTTTTGTTTGGGGGGGGGGTGTAAAAACCCAAAACCGGGGGGGGGGGCCGAGATATATTTTTTAATTGGTT
>JAPPES010000005.1:0-6217 GCA_028824125.1 Candidatus Poribacteria bacterium | reverse complement strand
TTTTTTTTTAATAACATCACCGCCCCTCTTGTGTTTTTGTTTTGGGTTTTCCTTTTTTTTTTTTTTTTTTTCTACTCCCCCCCCCCCCCCCCCCCCCCCCCCCCCCCTACCAGGGTGGCGAACCGCTAAATTGATGCATAAGGTGCAGAAACGGAATACAAACTAACAGTTTGTGCTACAAAGTGCGGTTAGGAAACCGCACCCGCTAAATCATGCAGAATACCACACGGGGAATGCCAACAGGCATTCATACCGTTGATTTGGCGTATTCTGCCAAGCGCATTTAGCGTTGATTCACCGTCGGAAAAAGATAAATTCTGTTAATTTGGTATTATTTATCAATCCTGAAAGGCGTAAATAAAAATGAGTAATAACTCAAACTACGAAGATTTACAAACCCATATCCGTGGACTGGAAACACCCTCAATTGAGACATGGGAAAATCAGTATAGCCACCGGAATTATACAATTGAGATTACCAACTTAGAATTCACGGCGGTTTGCCCTAAAACAGGATTGCCCGATTTTGCTACGATCTGTATCACTTATGTGCCAGATCAACAGTGTGTTGAACTGAAGTCTCTAAAGGAATACTTTATGTTTTTTAGGGATGTTGGTATTTTCCATGAACACGTTATAAATAAAGTGCTTGAGGATTTTGTTGCGGCATGTCAACCACGAGAGGCAGAGGTTGTAGGTGATTTTAACATCCGTGGTGGAATTAAAACAGTCGTACGTGCAAGTTATGTGAAGGAGTAGGGTTTTGGGACAGATATAAATATCTGTCCCGATAGAAATATTATAGGATCGGTACAGAACGACCTATACGAGCAGATTCGTAAAGCGCATCAAAGATTTTTGCCACGTTCAATACCTCTTCTGCTGGCACAGGAGAAGGTAAATCCTTCCGAATTGCTGTATGGAAAGATTCAAATTCACCTGGTAATCCTGTGAGAAGTTCGGGTTCGTAATTAACCATTTCATCCTTTTTATCAAGATATATCTGAAGTGGTTCATAAGTGGCACCAGCTAAATCTCCCATAAAAAAGGTGCCGCCAATATTTTGGATATGTGATGCCCAAGCGGTTTCTAATGTGACCGTCAATTCACCTTCAAACTTGATTGTTCCCATCGCGAAATCTTCCACTTCAAAATCTTCAGGATTCCATTTTCCCCACGGATTGATAACATCATCTCTATCCCCAAATTTCTTTGCTGTCATTCCGAATGCTTCAACAGGTTTGGGACACCCTATCATCCAGAGCAGTACATCAAGGATATGCACGCCTATGTCAATGAGCGGTCCACCGCCAGCGATGGCTTTGCTCAGAAACGAAGGAGATGCTGGGACACCGCGTCGCCGCATTGCCATCGCGCGGGCATAGTAGATATCTCCGAAAAAACCTTCTTCGTGAAGTTTACGGAGTGTCCGTGCCCCGGCACCGAATCGGGATTGTAATCCGATTTGTAAAATTTTGCCACTCGCCTTTTGTGCGTCAACCATCGCTTGACCATCTATTGCATTGGCAGCGATCGGTTTTTCACAGATAACGTGTTTGCCTGCATCCAAAGCCGCAATAGTCGGTCCAGCATGAAAGTTATTTGGGGTACAAACACTCACTGCATCCAGTTCATCCATCTCGACTAACTTTTCGTAATCGGTGAAGACGTGTGGAATTTCATGGTTTTTAGCGAATGCTTTCGCGCGTGTTTTGTCAATATCGCACGCGGCGATAATTGATACATTTTTTACGCTGTTATGTCCGGGAAGATGTTTTCCGCCGGCGATACCACCGCAGCCAACAATCCCGACTTTTATTTTTTTCATCTTATTCCTTTCGTAAAGGTGATGTGAATTCTATTTGCACGAACTAAATTGTGACGACCTGTGGTGCTTGTTCCAGTTTTAAATTATGATCTGCTGCCCATTGTGCCGCTGCACCGCCACCCCCACCGAGAAATTGTTTGCCAAGGTCATCAACGTTTTTCAGCACATCATCGTCAGGCTGCTGTTTGTCATTGTAATGTAAAAGATATCCCTCTGGTTTGAGCCAAGCGTAATGGTACCCGTAAATCACAATTTTAGCGGTTTTATCAGTAAAGTTGAGACCTGTGGAGTGATAGGTGCGGTTTTCAAAGAAATATGCGTCCCC
Source organism: Candidatus Poribacteria bacterium (assembly GCA_028824125.1). Classification (GTDB taxonomy): domain Bacteria; phylum Poribacteria; class WGA-4E; order WGA-4E; family WGA-3G; genus MSPOR6. Next base: position 4,064 of record JAPPES010000005.1, on the reverse strand, counting down.
TGCTCGGAGAAGTGGTTCAGCGTAGGGTTCAATCGGGTCAATTTCGCCTTCGGGAATGCCTAAAGGTTTTCCTGAAATGTGGCTTTTAGGGATAAACAACGTAGCGCCGGAATTCGGAACGGTGAGATCTGTTAAGCAGTACGCGACCTTCAATCCAACACGCGGGCAATTTTTGTGTCCGAGGTCTAAATGCAAACCGACGTCACGATGCCATCCACGATCTTCAGGCATCTCCTGTGGCTGTGGGCGTTTGTAGAGAAGCGCAGTATTGGTAATATGTATGTTTGTGCCAAGCAATTGAATAACTAATGAGATTGCTTTTGTCTGCGATGTAAGTTCTGCAAATGCGGGGTCTTGCACCAATCCATCCCGCTTGTGGACGTACTGTGCGTCTGTTTCAAGCGAATCCACAATGCGGTCACCTGCTTCAGTCAATCGAGCTATCATCTCTTCATCAAGTACTGACCGCATGATGAAAAACCCGTTTTCTTCAAATTCCTCACGTTGTTCTTCTGTCAACTGGACGAATTCCATGTGTTATCCTCCTTTGCTGCCGAAAGCGATTGGTATAATGGTCCCATAAATAGAAAATAGCGTCTATTATACCAAGTTGCTACCTTGTAGCACAATCTGTCCGAAGATTAATTTATTCATTCGGTAATTTTGATTTCTTTTCTGTCAGAATCACGGATTATCGCGGATGACGCGGATGACGCGGAATTAAGAGGTTGTTTGTTACCACCCCGTCTCTTGTGAGAGGAAATGTCCGAGACACCAAAGCATTTTCCGCGTTCTCTGTGTCCTCCGCGCCTTCCGTGATTCAGACAACAAGATAATGAAACTCACACAAAAGAAACATCAAACAAGATGTCTATGGTTATGAAATTACTGAAATAATTATTTAAACTTCATTTAGATTGTGCCTGTGAGTGCGCAAACTGACAGTTTGCGCTAAAGAAGTGTCCCAAAAATTGTAGGTTTTACTATATACATCACTCACTTATTTTAGAATTAGCATCTTCCGCGTGAATTTGAACTACCCTACTATTGATGTATATTCATTTATGTCCCTATATTATCATAAAAGATAGTTTCTATCAAAGCGAAATTTCTATAGACATAAACCTTGAAAATTTTCATTTCACTCAATATAATGGAGAATATATCCATGGTAAAATCCCATATAAACTGAAATGACACGCAAACCACGCCCCGCGCTCTATTTCCTCATCCCGTTTTTGCTCGGAATATTAATAAGCAGTTATACATCAATTCCGATGCTTTGGTTATGGTTATGTGTGCTGATATGTCTTATTGGCAGCATTCTGGCGCGGATTAGGACAAAATATCTCTGTTACGTGCTGCTTCACATTGCGGTGTTTGCATGTGGGATAGTGAGATTGGAAATTACGACTGTCCCATCAATCCCTTCCCACTTTTTCGACCAACCGGTTAGTTTTATAGGCAAAACTGTGTATCAACCAGAGCGTGGCGAAAAATGGGAAGCAGGTTATGCTGTTGGACAGGTTCAACTTTTATCAGAACCATCACAGACAGTATCAGCAAAGTTCTTAATAAGGTTTCAGGAATTGATACCACTACGTTACGGTAAACATATAACTTTGACAGGTGTGCTTCGTCAACCCGATACGCGAAGAAATCCTGGCGGTTTTGATTATCGTGCCTATCTTGCGCGGCAAAATGTCTCTGGAATCATATATCACCAAGGATTGCTTGACACAGATAAACAATTCGGATTTCCACCACTGCACTGGATAGAAACACTCCATCTTAAAACACTGCGCTGGATAGAAGCACTCCGTCTTAAAACTGAAAAGATTATAGAAGATACTTATTACAAAAACGCGTTACATGTGAAGTTGCTAAAAGCGATTCTGCTTGGAAAACGCAGTGAGGTGCCAACAGAGACATTGGACATTTTTCGCAACAGTGGCACTATTCATGTGTTGGTGATATCTGGTCAACACATGGGAACGATTGCGGCATTGTGCTACTTCGTTTTGTGGGTATTTCGCATTCCATATAAAACGCGATGCTTCCTAACGATCAGTGGAGTTTTTATTTTCGCATGTATGGTCGGTTTCCGTCCATCCGTCTCGCGTGCCTTACTTATGATAACCTTATATTTATTTGCTAAAATTATTGACCGCGATGTAGACATCTTCAATGTACTTGCAGTTGCTGCCCTTACATTACTGCTTATAAACCCGATGCAGTTGTGGGATATCGGTTTTCAGTTATCATTCGTTGCAGTAGCTTCTATTGTCTATTTAGTTCCGAAAATGGAGAAACCTTTTCGGAAGTTGTGGGAGCCTCCTGAATCTGGTGATGTCCCTACCTTTCTAAAATATAAAAACATAGCAGTGAAATGGTTGGTGCTATCATATCTTGCCACGTTCGCAGCGGTACTCGGCACTGGACCACTCATAGCTTTTTACTTTTACAGAGCATACCCATTCGGTATAATCGTTAGTCCGTTTGCTATTTTATTAGTAACGCAAATTGTGATGGTGGGCTGGATATTGATCTGTGTAGGTTTTGTGTGGCTTCCACTCGCTAAACTTCTGGCGTTTGTTAACCATTTTTTACTTACCATTCTTGTAGGGCCTCTCAGAATTTTTGAAACGGAATGGGGTGTAATGAAAATAGCACCGCCGACGTTTGGTCTCATTGTTGTCTACATAGCAATATGTTTAGGCATTACACATTGGCGATACGTGTATAAGCAGTGGAAAGTGGCAAGTCTCATCGGATTATCGGTTGTGGCAATGTGGATTTGGGACAGTGCTTTTCATGAAAAAGGGCGTTTGTTAGAAGTGGTTACGCTTGATGTTGGACAAGGGGATGCAACTATTGTCAAATTTCCTGATAAACGAACAATGTTGATTGATGGTGGCATCCAACACTCATATTACGATGAAAAGCGGGAAAGGAAGGTTGAATATGACGTAGGTGAACGAATTATTGAACCGTATCTTGATGCTCATGGTATTCGAAAGCTTGATTTGGTAATGCTTACCCACCCAGACATTGATCATGGAGGTGGACTTGCCTACATTCTTCAAAACTTTAAAGTGAAGCATCTCCTTGGAATACCGGACAGGAAACTTGATTCTCAAATTCATCAACGATTACGCAGCATCGCCAAAACGCAAGACACTCCCTATTCCTTTCCGTACATAGGAGAAATAAAACTCACACCAACTGCTACGCTTAACTTACTACATCCGATTGATGCTGCATCCACCGATCTAATGGACACGGATAAAAATAATGATTCGCTTGTGCTGAAACTCAGTTATGGCGAAGTAGATATCCTGTTCACTGGCGATATTGAAGCAAAAGCTGAAACTCAATTAGTCGCATCCCGGCAAGATTTAAGGTCAGAAATAATAAAGGTGCCGCATCACGGAAGCCGAACCTCAAGCAGCACGATGTTTATAGATGCTGTTCAACCACGTTATGCTATCTTTTCACTTGGTCAGAGGAATCGGTTTCAATTTCCGCATACAGAAGTCGTTGCAAGGTATAGAGAACGTAATTGTGTTCAACTCAGAACAGATCAACTTGGTGCGATTACACTGAAAACTGATGGGGTAAGGTGTTGGTTTAGGTATACCGTCATGCCAGATAGAATTTATATCATTTCTAATTGACAAATTGCCATAACATATTGTAGGTCGGGTAGAGCTTGCGAAACCTATAGGTGTCAATTTAGGGATTTTCAAATATGAGAAATGCCCTTTAGTCCCGTAGGGACGATATGTTTATAGATATGAGAGTATATATGTCTTTAGTCCCGTAGGACGATATGTAGAAAATATGTCGTTAGAGACACATATCGTCCCTACGGGACTAAAGAGGGGTTGTTCAACGTTTTCTATAAACATATCGTCCCTACGGGACTAAATATAAGACGATCTCAGTAATCATACTTATTGAGAAGCGTTTATAAAAACACAGATATTTTCTTAAATTGACACCTATGGGTAGAGCTTGCGAAACCCGACAGGGGTTAAACGTGTCGGGTTTGGCAAGCTCTA
>JAPPES010000107.1 GCA_028824125.1 Candidatus Poribacteria bacterium | reverse complement strand
TTCCTAACCTCGCCACATTACCCAATTTATTTTTTAATCTTCATACAGATTGTGCCTGCAAGTGCGCAAACTGACAGTTTGCGCTACAAATATTGGCTAATTATCAGCATATTTTCATTAAAGACGGTGTTTCCATGTCTAAAAACTTATAAGTAGCAACTTAGGTTTTTATAGTAAAATCCGAAAATATGTTTACATCTCAATGAACAACGATCCCCCACACCATATCCGCTGGCGAGGTTTCCGAACCTCGCCAGTGTAAAGGTAATTGCGGATTTAACTATAAAAAGAAAGAATGGTGAAAGCGAAGATATTTCACATTATAGTAAATGACGAGTATAGTCACGTAATTGGAATATAAACTTAACGTTAGTAACTTTATAAAAATGATAATGAGACTCTTTATTATTAATATTTATAGAAAATGAGTCTCATTATCATTTTCTATTTTTGATATTGAGACTCAGTATTATTCAAAATATATGATATTAAGTCTCAATATCAAGTTTATTATTTTATAACGAATGCTTACAAATATACTTTTGCTTATTTTATATATACTATTTGTGAAATTTAGGAGATTGTGCGAAATTCAATCAAAGCATTGAAATGTATATATGAGAATTAACTGGAATAAAGTAGACCATTCCGTGTTTTCCGCGCTTTCCGCGATTCTGACAAATGAAATCGGAGTTAAAATCCCTCCTACAAGAGAAAAGGGCGTTTTTATGTCAAATATTCACTTTTATATAAACGGTTGACATAGTTGGGTTTTTGTAGTATAATTCTTGACAGTATTCAATAGGATTACTATTTTGCAGCTTACTGAACGGAGAATTGGACTGAGACAGAAGCTATTACATTTAGAAATACCTGCTCTCAACACAGCAAAATATGAATGCACTCCGTCTATTTATTAACGGCTTTCTGATAGGCATCGCCAATATTATTCCGGGGATGAGCGGTGGCACGCTTGCCCTTGTTTTAGGGATTTATGAACGATTAATCGCAGCATTACGCAACATAGGAACTTCCACTGTTAAGCGATTGCTTAGCATCTTTACCTTTAGAAAGAAGGCATTTTCCGATTTTCGAGATGAACTACGCCGTATTGATTTTAATTTCCTAATGATATTAGGGATCGGTGCTGTTGCAGCAGTTTTGGTCTTGTCCAATCTGATAGTTTATCTTTTAAACTTTCACCACGATGCGACTTATGGCTTCTTTTTTGGCTTAGTCTTGACATCTATTTTGATACCGTTGCGGATGTTAAAAGGGTTTAGTTGGCGGGAGTTGTTAGTCTTACTTGTAGCTGTTGCGTTGCTTGTTTTTGCTGAAGAACTCAAAAAGTCTGCTGCCGGTTCAACATCGGAGTCAGGTGGAGGGTTAGAAGTATCAATTGGGACGCTGGCGGTATTTTTTGGGTGTGGGGCGTTGGCAATTTCAGCAATGATTCTTCCCGGTGTCAGCGGTTCATTTTTACTACTTGCATTCGGTGTCTATTTTCCGCTTGTAACAGCGATTAAGAACTTCATGGAGGATGTTCCAACATTATTTAAAGGGGACGTAAGCCCTCTAATTCTAAATAACGGATTGATACTCGCTATTTTTGCACTCGGATGTCTGTTCGGTTTATTAGCATTTACAAGGTTATTGAACTTTTTGCTTGCACGCTTTCGCAATCTAACAATCGCTTTTTTAATGGGGTTGATGGTAGGGTCATTATACGGTTTGTGGCCGTTTCGTGATTCAGTGACAGTTGGCGAAAAACACTATGATACGGCACATTTGCTTCCACAATTAGATATGAATTTGATCATCACTGTTTGTGTTTTTCTGGTAGGTTGTGGGGTAATCTTAGGGTTTTCCCGATTAGAGAAGGAGACGGGATGACGAAAAAGGTCGGTTTTTTTGTCAACACCACTAAGGAAAATGCCTCGCAAGTTGTGGCGGATGTCTCGGAGCTACTCAAGAAAGCAGGTATAGTTCCGCTGATTCCTGAAGAACAAGCAAAGACACTCGGACTGCCGCTCACAGGAAGGACAACTGAGGAGATGGTCCAAGAGGCGGATTTGGTTCTGGTGCTTGGCGGTGACGGAACGCTTCTCAGTGCAGCGCATACACCACAAATTGAAAATGTGCCTATCCTCGCTATCAATATCGGGCACCTTGGGTTTTTGACAGATGCGTCTCTTGATGAGCTTAAACCGACCTTAAAAGCAACGTTACAGGGTGATTATCGGATAGAACATCGAATGATGTTAGAAGTTGTCGTGAATAGTCAGAGTCCACAACCGTTTCATGCGTTCGCGCTGAACGATGTTGTCATTCGGCACTATACACGGTTAATTGAGCTGAACGCTTATATTGATGGTGAACTGTTTATTCCGTATAATGCCGATGGGTTGATAATTGCGACACCGAGTGGTTCAACGGGGTATTCGCTCGCGTGTGGTGGAACGATTGTAGCACCCCAATTGGAAGCGATTTTGCTAACACCGATCGCACCGCACAGCCTTACAGTGCGCCCCTTTATTGCACACGGGGACGCGGAGATAAAAGTGGAGATGCATTCCACGTATGAACATCTGGATCTATTTATTGACGGACAACGCGAAACGCACACCCTTGCAAGAGAAGCAGAGATAAAAGTACGGAAGGCAAAACGGACGATTCAACTTATCCGATCTCGAAGTCATAGTTACTACAAAGCCTTGCGCGAAAAGTTGATGTTAGGTGAAAGAATCAAATAAGAGATATTAGGTTTTAAAGGAAATACCGTGATAGAAACGATCTCTATCCGCAACATTGCCCTAATAGACGAACTTGAACTGGAACTCTCACCCGGATTGAACATTTTCACTGGTGAGACGGGAGCAGGGAAATCTGTTATCCTGAAATCAATTGGCTTGGTTTTAGGTGAACGAACTTCTGCTGATATTGTGCGGGAAGGCACTGATTTTGCGGCAGTAGAAGTCAGTGTTATCCCATCATCACCGCTGCCCATAGACACGGAATCGGGTGATACCTTAGTTCTTTCAAGACAGATAAGCGCAAATGGTAGAAGTAGATGTCGTATCAATAGGGAGTTAGCAAACTTAAAACAGTTAGAAGAAATCGGGACTTTATTAGTTGATATTCACGGACAACACGAACATCAATCGTTGTTTAGAACTGAAATGCATCTCGAACTATTAGACGACTTCGGGGAAACCGACACTGAACGGCAACAGGTTAGCGAAAAATATCACTATCTGCTTGATTTACAACGAGAGATGGATTCACTGTTACATACATTGCGAACATCTGAACGCGAAAAGGAACTCCTTGAATTTGAGGTGAAGGAACTTGCTGCAGCAAGCCTCCAACAAGGTGAAGAGGAAGAACTGACTGCTGAGATACAAGTCCTAAACAACGCTGAACAATTATATGAATCCGCAAACTTAGTGTATGAACAACTTGATGGACAGGGTGATTTTGGAGGCACAAGTTCTACCAGTAGCGGTTCAGTGCTACAGAATCTAAGAGATTCCGCAAAAACTTTGACGAAATTATCTGAAATCGATGCGAGCCTTTCTGAACTGAGTGAACGGATAGATTCCTCGTTATATGAGCTTGAAGATATTGCTTCACAAATCTGTCAATACGCAGACACTACAGAGTTCAATCCGATGCGTCTTGCCGAAGTAACTGACCGGCTGGAACTTATCTCCAAATTCAAGCGGCGATATGGCAACACTATATCGGAGATGATAAATTACCAAGCAGAAGCAGAACGAAAGTTGGAGGATTTAGAACTCGGTTCCGATAAAATAAATTTACTTAAAGAGCAAATTCAAGAAATAAAACAAGACATACTTCAGTTGTGCGTTGTATTGTCCGATAAGCGCAAAAAAGTTGCTGAAGGACTTTCAGCGTCGGTTGAGAAGGAACTGCAGGAACTTGGCATGGAAAAAGCGGAATTTCGGACATTGGTAGAACCTATTCAAGATGAAAATGGTTTTCTTTTGATTGATGGAAATCGTTATGCGTGCCGTGAGCACGGTATGGATAAAGTTGAATTCCTAATTGCGCCGAACGTTGGTTCTGAGTTGCGTCCTTTGGCAAGAATCGCTTCGGGTGGTGAAATATCGCGTGTGATGCTGGCACTAAAAACCGTGTTGGTCCAAGTTGATAACATCCCGACCGTGCTTTTTGATGAGATTGATAGTGGCATCGGTGGCAAAATCGCTGATGTCGTTGGCATGAAATTAAAAGAACTTTCCCAATCTGCTCAAGTTATCTGTATCACACATCTACCGCAGATTGCCCGTTTCGCTGATCGCCATTTTCTGGTTGAGAAAGAGGTGGTAGGTGAACGAACACTGATTAATGCTAAACCGCTGACGGAGACTGAACGAGTCACAGAAATCGCACGTATGCACGGTGGAAAAGAGACAGAAGTCGGGCTCGCCCATGCGCGTGAACTATTGAGTGGATAATATCGCTTAAAGGATCATTTAAACTATGGATGAAAGGTTTACACAATCAAACGGCACCAACGTCTATACTGGCTGTGAGTTGCTTATCAAAGGTTCATTAGAAAGCGGTGTTAGTCTGATGACAGGGTATCCCGGTTCACCGCTTGCTGAGGTGTTTGATGTTCTTGAACGCAATGCGGATCTCCTGAAATCAAATGGAATCGTAGCACAAATAGCTAATAATGAGGCGTTAAGCATTGCGCGATTGAACGGTTCGCAAATGGCAGACATGCGCGCAATCGCATTTATGAAGAGCGTTGGGTTGCATGTTGCGTCTGATGCGCTTGCCATTAGTAATATGGCAGGTACAACCGGTGGTGCTGTCGTTGTTGTGGGTGATGATACGTGGTCCTATAGCACACAAGTTCCAGCTGATTCTCGTGTTTTAGCACGACACCTATATTTACCGCTCATAGAACCATCCACTTGGCAAGAGATGAAAAATTGGATTAATCATGCGTTTGAAATCTCTGCCGCAGCAAACCTCTATACCTGCTATTTAACAACGCAGAATCAGGCAGATGGTGGCGGGATTGTTGAGTTGTTACCAAATTCTGAGCCAACTATCAATCAGATTGCACAAACGGAGTTGAATACGGAGTTGATTTCTATAGATGATCGTGTGGTTTTGCCGCCTGATACGGCTCGCATTGAGATTGAAACCCTCCGTAAACGGTTCCCCGCCGCGCTTGAAACAGCAAAGCGGTTAGGTCTCAACGAAATTCTCTATCGGACAAGTAGTAATGGAAATTCAGCATGTAGAATTGGATTCGTGACGTCTGGTTTCAGTTATGTTTATCTGGAACATGCCTTAACTGAACTAAACCTCAGCGGTTCAGTTCCTATCCTCAAACTCGGCTTAACACACCCGCTTGATGAAGATATTGTCTATGAGTTTGCGCAAGAAGTAGATGAACTGTTTGTCATTGAAGAGAAACGTCCGCTCCTTGAAAACGAAATCAAGGCGTTTCTAACGCAGAAGTATCAAGAGGGGAATCTGGATAAGTATGTCAAAGTATGGGGCAAACACTTCCCTGAAGGATTGCCCGGAATTCCAATAGAAGCGGGGTTGGACACTTCTATTCTGATTCAACGTTTAATGTCCCTCTTTTCAAACAACGAAAAAAATGCTCAATATACCAAAAACATCCCTATTGATACAGAACTTTTTAAAAAAGAAGCGCAGCTGCAACATGAGGTCGCTCATATCAAGACTGATATTCCAGCACGAACCCCAACTTTCTGCCCCGGATGCCCACACCGAGATTCCTCCAGCGTTCTTCTTGAAATTACAAATCAATTTACAGATGCCACGTATATGCAAAAGCATCACGATTCCCCACCCGTCGATCTGGTTTTTCACGGTGATATCGGATGCTATTCAATGCTAAAATACGAACCCTTTCCACGCTTGATGCACAATCTCTCAGCAATGACGTTGGGGGGTGGCGCAGGGGCAGGTATTGATCCCTTCATTGTCAACAAGCAGATCGTTTTCATGGGGGATTCAACCTTCTTTCACGGTGGTATGTCCGCAATTTCTGATTCCATCAAAAACAACCAAGATATCGCCTATATTGTATTAGATAATCAAACAACAGCCATGACAGGACACCAACCGACACCTGCCGGCGAAATGGACATCCTCGGAAATCCAACTTTTGCCCAAGACATTGAGAAAGTTGTACAAGGATTGGCAGGAAATTCCGAGATTGCTATTGTTCGCGTGAATCCAGAAGATCGATTGAACTATAAAAAATATCTTGAGAAAGCGATTTTGAGAGATGGTGTCAAAATTATCATTGCGGACAAAGAATGCGCGATTACCTTCCACAGACGCCTCCGACGTGAACAACAAGCAATTAAAGAAAAAGATGGCTTTTTAAAAGTCGAAAAACATATCAACATTACATCAGAAGTCTGTGAGTTTTGTTTAGAATGCACAAAATCTACAGGATGTCCTGCCCTCAAAATTGTTGATACTGATTACGGAAACAAAATCGCAATTGATCGTTCTAACTGTGTAATTGATGGCGCCTGTGCGCGGATCAAATGGGCATGCCCCTCCTTTGAAGAAGTTGTCATAACACGAAAACGCCCTCCTCGTACACAACATATTCAGCAAATTGAAAAACCTAAACAGAAAGCAAATCAATGGGAAGAATCAGGTATATCTGAATTACTTTCGCAACTCGGATTAAACGGTGGGCATCCTTTACCGCCACCACCGCCACAAACTTTTGACAAAGTTTGGAGTGTTTACGCTGCAGGTGTAGGTGGGATGGGCATTGGCACAATCTCAAAAATACTTGTTGTTGCAGGGTATCTCCAAGGCTATGATGTCCATTTCTGTGATAGAAAAGGCTTAGCGATACGGAATGGGGGCGTTTATACACACGTCACCTATACAAATAATGGTCACAAGATTTCACCGATAATTCCTTACGGTAAGGCTGATCTTGTCTTGGGACTTGATATTTTGGAGACGGTTCGAGGCATCACTGCTGATTCAGTTTTCCGTGTTGCATCATCTGCACGGACCGCCGCCGTTGTTAATACCGCCAAAACAGAAACGATGACGACTCTCATCGGGAAAGATAGTTTTGAGACTGATGATTTAGAAGGAACTATTGAGAAAAATACATATACTTATGCTGGGCTCAATCTGTTTGACATTTCAGAACAATTATTCGGGACAAAACTGTACGCAAATATCATGCTAATAGGGGTCGCATTCCAACGCGGCTTGATGCCACTTGCATTGGAACCTTTGAAACTTGCATTGAAGCAGATGGTCAGACGTTCCGATTTACAACAGAATCTCAATGCGTTTGAGATTGGCAGATACCTTGCAGTAAATGAAAATATTGATAGCACTCTACTGCAACATACATCCGATGTTTCAAAGCAGACTTATGCAGATACATTAGCGGAAAAAAGGAAGATTCTATCAGAAAAATTTCGTGGTAAACGTCTCGCGAATTCATACCTCAGTTTAGTTGAGGAGATCGTCAAGAAAGTTCAGTTAGATGAGTCAACACATCGAAGTCTTGCACTTTATATCTATGATCTGATTCAGTTCGAAAGTATAGATTACGCTCGGTTATATACAGAAAAGATTGAGCAGGTTCACGAAAAAGACTCTGGTGGCTACCGGGCCACAAAAGCTGCTATAAAGTATTTGCACAAAGTAATGTTGATTAAGGATGAAATATATGTCTCACACTTATTGACAAGTAAAGAAAAACTTGCTCGCGATAAGGTCCGCTATAATATAGATGAGAAAAACGGTGATAAAATACGTTATCTACATCTCAATCGTCCGCATTTTACCGTGATGGGTTTTGAAATTGAACACGATATTGATGCACGAAATTGGGTGTTGCACTTGATGAAACGGATGAAGTTTCTAAGGCAATGGTTATCGCAGTGGCACGCTAAAGAGAAGGAATTTCGAGATTGGTACATCCGAGAAGTGATAGATACATTCTCTCCAACTAATGATGAAAACTATGCTAAGCATGTTCAGGCGTTGGAATGCGCCGAATCTGTTCGAGGGTATAGGGAAATTCGGTATCCGACAATGGAAGCGGCGAAACAAACGGTTAAGGAATTACTCGCTTCAGAACATCTTGACAAGTAGTATATGGGTTGCTACCTTGTAGCACAATCTGTTAGATTGTGCCTGTGAGAACGCAACTCACAGTTTGCGCTACAGAATCTTGCGAAAAATGGATCATTCTCTATAAAAAACGGTGTTTCCATGTCTAAACTTATAGGTGGCAACTTGAGTCATATTAAGAAAGTTGGCATAATAGTTAAATGAACAAGCCACACAGGATCACAGGACACACTCGGATTATTGGTGTTATAGGGGCACCAGTAGAACATAGTCGTTCCCCGCAAATGCATAACGCTGCCCTTGTGAAAGCAGGACTTGATTATGTCTATGTGCCGTTCCACGTGCCTGTTGACGCAGTAGCTGAGGCAATGAACGGATTTAAGGCACTCAACGTGGTCGGAATCAATGTCACACTTCCACATAAGCAGGCGGTCATCCATTTTCTTACATCTATCTCGCGGGAAGCGGAACTCATAGGTGCTGTAAATACACTTATTTTTATTAATGGAGAGGTCCACGGTGAAAATACAGATGCCCATGGATTTTTAAGGGCATTGGAGGAAACAGGCGCATCAGTTCCGGTTGATAAAGATGTTGTCGTATTAGGCGCAGGTGGTTCAGCGCGGGCAGTTGTGGTCGCTTTGGCACTTGCAGGTGTGCGTTCAGTCGTTATTGCTAACCGAACGGTATCAAAGGCGGTTGCATTAGCAGAAGAACTTTCCGAAAAGATTAATGTGCAGGAGGAAACCGGACATAAAACCGTCCTTGAAGGCATGGGATTGCAGGATTCCCAATTGCCAGATGCGGTCAGGAGCAGCGCATTGCTCGTCAATACTGCTTCATCAAGTATGGATACCTCACATCCACTTTTGATTGACCCGAATTGGTTACAACCAAGTACTATCGTCTACGATATTGTATACACTCCGCCCATGACAACGTTATTAACAACAGCAGCTGAAAAAGGATGTAAAATAGTTGGCGGAATCGGTATGTTGGTGCATCAAGGCGCAATCGCTTTTGAACGGTGGACTGGTGTTGAACCGTGCGTGGAAACCATGCAAAAAGCACTTTCATAAAAAAACAGATTTAGTAATTTTCTCTAATTCTATCAAATCTCGTTTATAATCCAGACACAGCGGCATAAATTATGAACTTTTTCTGAAAGGAACAGATATGCAAGACGAACAGCAAACTGATATACAAGACGAACAGCAAACTGATATACAAGACGAACAGCAAACTGAGGAAGAAAAACAACCTACTGGAGAAGGTAAAGCCATTAGTTTTGTTATTTTGGGTATCCCTTATTCTATTAGACCGACAGAGGAATTAACCGCTGAGGATATTGACATCTTGGTAACTTATGTTAAGCAGCGGATAGAAAGTTTTACGCAGAAAGGCTATGACAATACACGAGTCCCGATCCTTGCTGCTTTTGACATCGCAAATGAGTTGCGGGATCTGCAAAAGTTTTATGAATTGCCTATTAACCGTGCTATTGACAAACTTAAGTTTGTGCTTGAACCAGAACCAGAAGAGTAGATAGAAATACATACCGACAAAACATTAGCAGGACACCGCACAAATGTTGTTAATAATAGACTTGTGGGTTTCAAATAGGTAAGTTTTGGTACCGATCACCTTCATGAATTGACACGCAAATTCAATACGTATGGATGAATGAGTGCTAATAAAATAGTTTAACCTGCATGATCATAGACTTCATTAAAAACAACAGCACACATTTTCCAAAAAAAAAAATAGAATTCAGTAAAATAACGTGAGTTTGAAAAAGTTTTCACCCGCAGCATTCTCTGTTATTTTTGGCAAAAACGGCACAACCTAACAGGTTATGCTACAAAAATACTGCTTTTTTTAGGCTTGAAAAGTGTTTAGAGCAAACTCACATTTTATTATCAAACTCACGTTAAAATATATAAGGATACCTAAATGCCGCGTCTGAGACAGTCAGAACTTTCCATGATAGACCTTTACAAAGAGGTAAAAAAACAGCATGAAGATGCTATCCTTCTCTGTCGGGTCGGTGATTTCTACGAAGCTTTCTTTGAAGATGCTGAGCTAATCTCACGCCTCCTGGAAATCGCCCTGACAGCCAGAAGCCATAAGAACCAAAAAACACCACCGCCACCAATGGCTGGAATCCCACACCATGCACTTGACTCTTATCTTTACAAATTAGTTGCTGCTGGCCACAAAGTCGCAATTTTGGATCAGACTGAAGATGCGAAAATTGCGCGCGATGAAAATCGCCTTGTTAAACGCGATGTTGTCCGAATTGTTACACCTGGCACTGTCACTGATCCAAAAGCACTTGAGCATAAGACAAACAATTATCTAATTTCAATTTATCATCAGAAAGATACTTATGGCATCGCTGTTGCGGATCTCTCTACTGGAGAATTTCAGGTAACGGAGTTCACAGATTTTTCACGACTTTGGGCAGAGGTACACCGATTTTCACCAAAAGAATGTCTTTTTTCGGAATCTTTTGAAGATGAAAAAATATTTGAACAGCTCAAAGTAGAACTCAAAGCTGTGGTCAATTTACTTCCTGATTGGCGGTTTGACTTTGATACGGCTCGAACCGAACTGCTTCAACATTTCCGAACGATTTCGCTGGATGGATTCGGATGTGAGCATCTCCCAACTGCTATCTGCGCAGCGGGCGCACTCATCTATTATCTCCATGAAACGCAGAAGCAGGAAGTCGAACACATCCTTTCTCTCCATACCTACACGCTTTCAGATTTTATGGTGCTGGATGCAGATACGCAGCGAAATCTTGAGTTAACTGCTTCTATTCGCGATGGTTCTACAAAAGGCACATTACTTGAAGTACTTGATCAAACGGTGACCTCTATGGGCGGTAGAAAACTGCGGCAGTGTCTATTGCAGCCGTTGTTAGATGTAGGAACTATTAAAGAACGACTTGACGCAGTTGACGAATTAAAAACACAGATTAATCAACAAGAGGAATTGCGGGAAGCGCTTGAACAGATGTCCGATATAGAACGGCTTATCACTCGCATCAGTCTCGGCTCAGTAAATGGGCGCGACCTACATTCACTTAAAGATTCGCTTCGCCTTATTCCTACTGTTAAGGAACAACTCCAAAATTGCCAGGCACCGCTTTTAACTTCCCTGAATGCAGAATTGAATCCAATGACAACATTGGCAGAATTGATTGAACATGGGATTCATCTGAACCCACCTGCGACAATTCGCGAAGGAGGTGTGATTAGCGATGGCTATAACACTGAGCTCGATGAACTAAGACAAATTGTGGGGCAAGGTAGAGAATGGATGGCAGCACTGCAAGAAGAGGAACGAAAACGCAGCGGGATTACATCACTTAAAATTGGATTTAATCAAGTCTTTGGCTACTATATTGAGGTGACGAAACCGAATCTCAACATGGTGCCTGAACACTATATCCGCAAACAGACCTTGCGAAACTCGGAGCGGTTTATTACACCTGAACTGAAAGAGCAGGAAGCGAAAGTCTTGAACGCAGAGGATCGGATACAAACGCTTGAATATGAACTGTTTTGCGAAATTCGGGACGAGGTAGCAAAATCCACAGAGGAAATACAAAAAATATCTGCCGTCATTGCGATGGTTGATGTGATAGCGAACTTTGCATATTGCGCATCAAGATATAACTACGTGAAACCTACTGTGGAGAACAGTGAGGAAATAATTATTCGCGATGGTCGACATCCAGTGGTAGAACAGATATTCACCCAAGAAGGTTTTGTGCCAAACGATACGATGCTTAACTGTGATGACGAGCAACTCCACATCATCACAGGCCCGAATATGAGTGGAAAAAGCACCTATTTGCGTCAGACAGCACTGATTGTCTTGATGTCGCAAATAGGGTGTTTTGTGCCAGCATCTGCGGCGAAAATTGGATTGGTAGATAGGATTTTTACTCGGGTTGGCGCATCGGATAATCTCGTGATGGGACAGAGTACTTTCCTTGTGGAAATGAACGAAACAGCAAATATCCTCAACAATGCAACCCGTAAAAGTCTTGTGATTTTAGATGAAGTCGGGCGCGGCACAAGTACATTTGACGGACTTAGTATTGCGTGGGCAGTTTCAGAGTATCTGTTAGATGAGAAAAAAATGGGGGCTAAAACGCTTTTTGCCACACATTACCATGAACTTGTTGAACTGGCAAGCAAGTACAAACCTGCTAAAAACTATAATGTCGCTGTGCATGAAGATGGGGAGAAAGTTACTTTCCTACGAAAAGTTGTCCCTGGTGGGGCAGACCAGAGTTATGGGATTCATGTCGCTCGGCTTGCAGGTTTACCGCACACTGTGATTATGCGTGCGCAGCAAATACTTGAAGTGCTTGAGCAGCACAATTTGAGTGTTGAAGCAGATAGCGAAGCAGAAAAACCGCAGAAAACAACCCAGACAATGCCGCGCCCAAAACGCCGCGTTACTCGGAAAACGTTACAGAGCGATTCGCTTCAGATGGCACTGTTCACACCAAAAACACACCCACTTGTAGAAGAAATTCGGCAGTTAGAACTTTCGCAAATAACACCTTTAGATGCTGTGAATATTCTTTATGACTTGAAGGCAAAAGCAGAGGAATCTTGATTTATCTTGAGTATCGGAAGTATCAAATCTGTTCTGTAGGTTGGGTAGCGTGTTGCGAACCTATAAGTAGAACTGCCCTAATTCCCAAAATTGCTTATACCGAGCTCACGTTCAATTAGAAACAGTATTAGAAGTTTTCAAACAAAAGATTCTTTCAGGACTTACGCATGCCCCTCTTGATAAGGGGGGTTAGGGGGGTTAAAAGTCGTTATTTCAGTTATTTAACCCCCTAAATCCCCCTTATCAGTGGGACTTTAAGAGAAACTGCGTAAGTTCTGTTCTTTAAACAATTGGAATTTAATACCTCTACCAGTCAGTGATGTGTAAACAAATGATTGGTATTGTCGTTCAAAATCATGACTCTTATGAAGTTCAGACGTCTCGCGGGGAGACGTCAAACCTGTACAAATGCGAAACGCGCATTTGATATTGATTCCCCGCACTATCCAAAAAGGAGCGGCTCCTATGATTATGAAATGGACAGGATATATTATCCTAATAATTGTCTGCTGTTTGTCTACTGCGTGTGAGCGGACCGTTGAGGTACTCAGGCCAGGCACAGACGAGAAAAGTTTTGAGGCACGCCAAAAAGCAGTAGATGGTATAAAAAGATATATTCAACGAGAGTTTGAGTTAATCCAATCATTTGAACAACTCGCACAGGAAGAAGACGTTTTAGAGGCACTTTTAACCTTACCCATGAAGGCAGCAGAAATTTTCAAGGAAGAAACAGGCGTTGAATATCCAAGCCCTGAATTACGGTTCCAACTTTTAAGCATACAAATCCAAGAAAATCCTGCTGATGTAGATGCACACCTTGTTTTTACAGACGTGGAGGAAGAAATTGATATCCATGGTGAAATAAGTATAGATATTCTCCACGTGATTGACCAGCTTCAAATGATTGACCTCATTGAAGAATGGGTATGCTTGTCGCTGTTACACCCAGATGCAACGGAAGAAGCGTTGTTAGCACTATTCCGAGAATCTGCAAAGAATGGTCAAACAACCTTCAGTTTTGTAGTAATCGCAACGACTTACGCAGATGCGTTCCCTGCAGAATAACCTTTATCTGCAGCAAACTGATCGTAGGTCGGGTAGAACATGCAAAACCCTTAGGCGTCAATTTAGCGGTTCGCCACCCTGGTAGATGCGGTTTCCTAACCAATGCAGAATACCATACGCGTATTCTGCGGACTTATATGAATTGCGGTAAAGTTCTTTGTGGGAGCGCTTTGTAAGCGCGATATATCCAAATCAACGCCAAATGCGCTTTTTGGCATTTATCGGGCTTGAAAACCCTCCTACAAGAGCATTTTGGGATAATACGGAGCGGTTAGGAAACCGCTCCTACCGTGAAGTAGATACTCATAAAAGCAGATTCATTTCTTAAATTGACACATAAGGGTAGAGTGTTGCGAACCCAACCTACAATGCCTACAGAAAACCTTAAGGCTAAAATGTTACAGACTCACCACTCCGAGAGCATTCATAGATAGCCATATTAAGTGCAACAGAACGTCTACCTTCGTATCCGTCAACTGCTGGTTCTGCATCATCGTGGATAACGCGTAAAGCATCTTGGATAACATTACCGGGATAAGAGGGGAGTTCAATGTCCGGTTCTTTGTCTTCGGGGAACTGCCACATTTCAGGTCCCAGGCCGATGATTCCATGTTGACCGTGAATGTGAATCATAGACACGCTATCGCCAGGATACGTTGTGGTAGTTAAGACGTGTCCGAGTGCTCCGTTTTCAAATTCTAAAATTGCGGAGGTCATATCTTCGGTTTCACAATTTTCGTGGTCGTAAACATCAAAGTGGGCACCGATGACTCGTTTGACGGGTCCCATAAACCATAACATCAAGTCAATATAATGTACGCCTTGATTCATGATAGAACCGCCACCGTCAAGTTCCCATGTGCCGTGCCAACCGACATAGTAGCTATCGGGGCGCTTCCATTTCATACGTAGTTCACACAGCAGCGGTTTACCGAGTGCGCCTTGTTCCAGTACCGCCTTGATTTTGCGATTGTGAGTGCCGTAGCGTTCTCCAAAGTCAACGAGCAGTTTGACATTGTTGTCTTCACAGGTTTTGATGAGCGAATTACAATTTTCAACGCTGACATCCATCGGTTTTGTGGTGATGACGTGTTTTCCGCGGCGTGCTGCTTCCTCGCCGAACTTTCCGTGGAGACCACTTGGAGTCATAATCATTGCCACATCAATATCGTCACGGTCGAACATTTCCAGCGCGTCATCGTGGCTTTCGCACCCGAACTCTTCTTCTGCTGCTTTCCGCCGATCTTCAACGAGGTCAGCAACTGCAACAAGTTCAGCACCATCTGTACTGTGAATTACGCCTGAACGATTCATGCCCATACCTAAGCCGACAACACCGAAACGTAGATTATTAGCCATCAAATTTCTCCTAACAACGTACTTTTCTTGGTTATCCTGATGAAAGTACGCAAATAATTCTCACTACCAGCCAGAATTTATAGCATAAGTCTGGCAAAACTCAAAAACTAATTTTCAGCATTATAGCATATATATGTCCGATACGGTACAAAAATCTAATATTCCTTTCAAAAAAGTCAAAAGTGGTTCAGGTTATCTCAGTCAGAACGATATGCGATTGCATTTCAGACTTGGAGATGTTAAGCAGGTTGACTCAGTAACGGTCCGATGGGTCAATGGACATGTTGAGACTTTCAAAAAAGTTGATACGAATCAGGCGCTTGTGATAGAAGAAAAGCGGTAATTAGATTCGGTTCAGAAAATAGTCACAAACTGATTGCAAACCACACGCTTGACATTGCGGTGTTTTCTGACATACTCTTGCACCATGCCGAACAATTAAGGCGTGATATTCGTTGAATAGTTCCACTTCGTGCGGTAAGTTTTCCATAAAAAGCGCGCGGAGTCTTGCATAGTGAAAGTTACCCTCAACCCAACCTAATCGACTGAGCAGCCTATAAGTATAGGTATCCACAACAAAACTCGGTTTTTCTGCTGCGTAGAGAATGATTGAATCGGCAGTTTCGGGACCGACACCGTAGATAGAGAGAAGTTCTTCTCGCAATCCGGAAACATCTTGCTCAAACATTACCTGCATCGGACGTTTGATGATATGTTCCACAAAGGCGCGCACCTTTTTCGTTTTCATACGAAAATAGCCGGAAGGGCGGAGCAGTCGTTCCAACTCGTCTTGGCTGATAGCGTGTATCTGTTCAGGTGTGAACGCATCTGCCTCTTTGAGGTTATCAATCGCTTTCACAACGTTACGCCATGCAGTCGCTTGCGTTAAGATAGCACCAAGTGCTACTTCAAAAGGCGTATCTGCTGGCCACCATTTGAGTGCGCCGTATTCTGCTCGGAGTTGATGATATAGGTCAAGCAGTTTTTTATTAAGATTCTCTTCACAAACAATTCGCATATCGGTATAATTGGTCCAATTTCCAATTTCCAATTTCCAATTTGGACAGTGAGGATAAAATATGAACATTAGTTTTAGCACTGGTGTTGGCGGTAATGCGTGGAGTCTTGCTGAATGCATAGTGTGGGCAAAAGCGAATGATTTTGACGCAATCCGTCCCTACAATAACGGTCTTTTTGAACCGAACCAGATTATACAATCAGGTGGAGAAGAAGTCAAGCAGATTTTGGCTGAAACAGACATCTATCTCGCAGCCTTAACCGCACATTGTAACCTTTTGGATGATGATTTAGAAAAACGCGAAAATGCAAGCGATATGTTGATGCAGGCAATTGAAGCAGCTTATATCCTTGAAATACCTGTAATAGTTACTTACGCTGGAAGTCCTGTCAGTTGGCATTTTTATGGGCAATTTTCTTCTGAACCAGGGAACCCGGGTGATCATTCTGTAGAACTCGTCCACCGATTTAAGCAGATGTGGACCCCTGTTGTGCAATTTGCCGAAGAGAAAGGCATAAAACTTGCTTTAGATTGTGCTGTTCGCATGGGCAATATCGCTTGTAATCCAGAAATGTGGGAACGTATCCTTAATGCTGTGCCTTCGGATGCGCTGGGGTTATCCTGTGATCCATCGCACTGGCTGTGGATGGGGATTTTGCCTGCTGAAGACGCTATCCGTATGTTCAGCGGAAAGTGGTATTATGCGGATGTTAAGGACTGCGAAATTAGTCCACGTATGCTATTCCGGCAGGGTATTATTGGTAACTGGTGGTGGCAGTATCGGGTACCAGGACGCGGGCAATTAAACTGGGGCACAATTATTGGAGCATTGCTGGAATCTGGCTACGATTATGTTCTCTGTGTTGAAAACGAAGACCGTGGCGCACCAGGCTTAGAGGGCTTTGCTATCGGCTGTAGACATCTTCGTCAATTTTTGCCAAATTCTTGAGGTGTCGTGATATATAGTTACGACCATAATTATGCACACCCCTAATTAAATTGACATGTTTTGCGAAATATGCTACACTTAATGATAAATGTAGGAAAACTCCCTACAAGAAAGAACGTCCTTATAGGAATTGTATATCCACATTCCCGAATTAAAACGCACGTTTTTAAGGAGGGAAACGATTTTTCAATATTGGAGGAAACGCAAATGAAATTTGTAAATCAGAGTGGAGTTATGTTAGTTTGGTTAAATGTCATCATTTTCTCATTGTCAGTCACCTGCATCACCCATGCTGCTTTGGTTGAGGAAGAAACAATTGAAGTTCTTTATCTCTTTGATGAAGGAGAAGGCGAGGTAGCTGTAGACTCTTCGCTTAATGGCCGGGATGGAGCGATCCTTGGAGCACAGTATGCCGAGGGTGTTTTTGGAACGTGTTTATTATACGATGGACAAGATGATAATCTGATTGTTACCGGTTATACTGGCGTGGGAGGCGTAGACCCCAGAACAACGCTCTTCTGGTTTAAAGCCAATGGCACACGGGATCACTCATGGGTAAAATGGGGACCAAATACTTCCGGGGCAAAATATTACATCCGCGCGCATGTAACCGGACAGGCATGTTTCTTGAGAATTGAGGTTAATGGCGGACAAAATTACGGGAATGACGACGTATGTGATGGCGAATGGCATCATTTAGCAGTAGTCTTCCCCGAAGGTGCGGACTCCGTGCAAGACCATGATCTCTACGTTGATGGTAAACTTCAAGAAAAGATAGGTAACGATAAAGAGATGAACACAAATGTTGAAGCACAAGAAATTAACATCGGAGCACGTCTGACAGGTCATACATTTTTGTTGGGCTTTTTGGATGAACTCGCTATTTTCAGTGCTGCCCTGGATGTGGATCAAATCAATGCTATCCGAGAAAATGGATTGCAAGGAACCGTTAGCGTTGAACCGCAAGACAAATTAGCCACAAGTTGGGCAAGAATTAAGAAGTACTAGTGCTATGTCAAATGTTAATTGATGGCCTATTTATGGTAGGGGGAATCGGAATTCCCGCCTACCATAAATAGGCCATCGGTAGGAGCGATCTCCGAATCGTGACCTATAATAATATGTTGACAAAGTACTTGTGGTCTGTTCATTCTAAAATATTGCACCATAATAACTCTTAATTGTTCTAAACCCCTGTAACGCTATAAATAAAAGAGGTGCGATTGTGGGTGATAAAGAAGTTGTTGAAATAACTGGCTCTAATATTTCCATACCCCGTATACGATACGCTCCGACGAATGGGGAAATTATCTATCCTGAATCAGATGGAAAACCTATGGCAGAAACAGAACGCCATCGTAATGCGCTGATGGATGCGCTGCTAATCCTTATTGAAGCTTTCAAAGATAAACCTGATGTGTGCGTTTCAGGAAATATGATGATGTACTATGTTGAAGGAGACCCTCAGAAATCAATCTCACCTGACGTCTTTGTTTCTTTTGGTATAGGCAAAAAACTGCGGCGTACCTATCGCGTTTGGGAAGAGGGGAAACCCCCAGACTTTGTGTTGGAATTTTCAAGCGAGAGAACCCATAGGACAGACCAAAAGGAAAAGAAACTACTGTATGCCGCAATCGGTGTGCAAGAATACTTTCTGTATGATCCCGAAAGGCAATACCTACCGACACCCCTGATGGGTTTTCGTCTTGTTGAAGGTGAGTATGTTCCAATACCGATGGGTCCTGATGGGAGTGTTATGTCTGCAACATTGAATTTAGAACTGCGTTTAAGGGGGAAAACTCTCGGTTTTTATGATAAGGTTTCATCAAAGTGGTTAGAAACCCCAGCAGATATAGCGGCTGCACGAGCGGATGAGGAAGCTGCGAGGGCAGACCAAGAAGCCGAGATGAGAAAACAGGTTGAAGCAGAAGCAGCGAGACTCCGAGAAGAACTTGAGCGTTTGAAAGCACAAAACACATCGTAGCAGACAAACACTTAAAATAACCTCGCTCTATAGCAATAATGTGTTTAGCGATTTCCGGTCACTCCAACCGCTTTACGCACCTTTGCCAAAATCGGTACAGCGATATCTCGCGCTTTTTCCGCGCCCTTCTCAAGCACTTTATCCAATTCATCAGCATTTTCCATCAACGCATTATACTGCTCATGTTGTGCCGAAAAGGTAGTTTCTAACAACTCATTCAGTTCATTTTTCATATCACCATACGCGAGACCACCACCAAGATAAAGTTGTCGCTTTGCTGCAACAGCATCTGCATCCGCAAAATGACGGTAGATCGCAAAGACATTACATTCATCTGGGTCTTTGGGCTCTTCAGGTCGTTTGGAGTCGGTCACGATCCGCATCACCTGTTTCCGGACTTGGTTTGATGGGGCAAAAAGTGGGATAACGTTGTTATAACTTTTGCTCATTTTTCTACCATCAAGCCCAGTGATAGTCATCACCTCTTTCCGAATTACTGCCTCAGGAACTACCAAAACTTCCCGATAATTCTTATTAAAAGTGAGGGCGACATCGCGTGTAATTTCAAGGTGCTGCTGTTGGTCAAGTCCTACAGGAACAACATGCGTTCCGAATAGCAAAATATCTGCTGCCATCAAGACTGGATACGTATACAGTCCCGCGTTAATCCCTTTATCTTCTTCACGTCCCGCAGAAACATTGTCATCAACTATGGTTTTGTAAGCATGTGCGCGGTTGAGTAATCCCTTCGCTGTAAAACATGCCAATACCCATGCCAACTCAAACACCTCTGGAATATCTGATTGACGATAGAAAATTACATCATCTGGGTTCAACCCTAATGCTAACCACGTCGCGGTCACCTGATACGTCAAATTCTCTAATTCTTTTTTATTTTTCACTGTCGTAAGTGCATGATAATCCGCAATAAAGTAGAGTGCCTGATAATCTTGGGCGAGTTCCAGCGCAGGTTTGATCATACCGAGATAATTGCCGATATGTGGTTGTCCTGTGGGTTTTATTCCTGTTAAAGCGATCTGTTTCAATTCTGTTCTCCTTAGTTTGTTCTAATCTTATTATAACCTGCAGAAATAGGGATGTCAATCAAACCTACGCACAATAACAGGCCCGCCATTTTTTAGCCCCAAACGTGCTTCGGCATTTCCTAAATTGATAGCGATCTCTAACAACCCAAAACTCCCTATAATTGCAAGAGGTTCACCTGCTTCCGATTCAGCGTAAGAACTGTTGAGTTTCTTAAGAGACATATTACCTGCCACAATTTCAAATTTTACAGACTCCGCCCGCTGATGAAGTTCAGCAACTGCAACCTCTTTTGATGTAGACGATAGCAAGAAAGTGGTAAGTGCGTTTTCCGAAATGTTAGTTATTAAATTTCCAAAACTGTCAATATTGATAATTTGTCCGGTCAATGTCTCTTCTGAAATGCGTATCGCTGGAACAGGAAACCGAACAAGGTTATGAATTGGTGTACCAATCTGTGCAAGCGGAATACCGAGCGATAAATGCGCAGCGACAGGTGCAAAAATATCTCTACCATGAAAAGTGTTGCTGACTTGTGGTAAAAGGTAGATAGGGTTTTCAATGTTCACTGCATCAGGTATGCAGGTCTTTTCTGCTTCAATGTCCTGAAGCAGATAACTCAACACACCATTATTGGGACATACAAAAAATGCTCTATCAGTTTGGCAAACGATTGTTTGTCGTTTACTTCCAACACCCGGATCTACTACGATGACGTGAATTGTACCTTTTGGGAAATAGCGGTATGCTGCTTGAATAGTGAAAGCCGCTTCGTGAATATTCTGCGGCGGGATGGCGTGTGTTATATCAACAATCTGTGCATTCGGATTGATGTTTAGGATGACACCTTTCATCACACCGACATACACATCGCTTGTACCAAAATCGGTTATTAAGGTGATGATAGGAGAAAATTTTTCCATTGTTCGAAATTCGCAGATTGAAGATTAGGTATCCAATATCATGATTAGCGTACAAAAGAAAAGAGAACAGTCCATCAAGGATCAGAGAATCTCTGCAGCAGGATAACGTTTATCACCGGGCGATATATCAGCCGGATCGTTCAACACAGCCGTTTCTGGTGAAGCCATAATCTGATTTTCATCTACAGGATCGTCTGTATCTGTTCTCCATTGCTCCAACCGTTCGCGCATATCTGTCAAAACATTCGCATAATCGGGGTTCCCCGCAAGGTTGTGCGCCTCTGAGGGATCAAATACGACATTGTATAACCGCTCCGATTCGACAGGTTGATCTGCCCAATCGTTCTCCAGCATATAAGATTTACTGATACTATCATCACAGTTAGGCAGTGCCCACTGTTTAGCGTTGTCATAACGTCTAATATATTTCCACCGTTTGGTTCGGATAGCGCGTTGCGGTTCATAGCAACAATGATAATTGACTTCAGCAAAAACGGCATCTCGAATATCATCGGTCTCACCGCGAACAAGAGGCAGAATAGAATGGCCCTGTAACCACTCAGGCGGTTCAATCCCTGTCAATTCGCAGATAGTCGGAAATAGGTCAATCTGGCTAACTAAACCGTCAATGACTTTCCCGCCATCAAAACCGCCTGGACCTCGCACAATCAACATCACGCCGATACCGTGATCGGTAACGTGGCATTTCATACGCGGAAAAGCGAGTCCGTGGTCTGTTGTACATATCACAAGTGTATTTTCAGCAAGTCCGTTTTCATTTAGAGCATCAAAAACTTTTCCCATTTTCCAATCGAGTCTACGTGCAGCATCTATATATTCTGCCATATCCTGTCGGGTAACAGGATTATCAGGGAACGGAGCCGGCGGTTTTACGTAGCGTGGGTCAGTTTTTGGCTGGCCATCTGGCGGCGGATCAAATCCTTTGGCACGGCGATGTGTCTCTCCAAATCCAACATCCAAGAAGAATGGTTCATTAGGTTTTTCGTCAAGAAACGTGCATGCCCGTTGTTCTGCGCCAGCGTTACCGTTTTCTTGGGCTAAGATTCGCCGATAACCTGTGTCCTTAACGTTCCGAACAACATGCTGGAAACCTGCTAATGCAGTCATGTAACCTGCTGTATTCAGCGTATGTGGGATGAGATGTTCTGATACAGGTAGATTCCAACCTCGGTTTGCTAATCCACCCATACCGCAGCTATGTGCCCACTGCCCGGTGAGCAGTGCTGCGCGCGATGGGGAACAGGTTGGATTTGCACAAAAGGCGTTTCGAAACAGAATGCCCTCTTCCGCTAATTTTTGGATATTCGGGGTCGGAATTGCATGCCCATAAGGCTGCACATACCGTCCTGTATCGTGAGAATGGATATAGATTATATTCGGCTTGCTCATATCATACCTTTATACAGTCAGTGATTATTGAAAATATTATAGGGTAGTCCCATCTAATTTGATGGTATAAGTATATTCTAATCCGTAAATGATGTCAAGGTTTTCTGTGCGTGAACAGAGACATTCAATTGTTGATTCACTCCAACAAAGATGTTTGTGACAATTGAATGCCTCTGATGTGAACACTTCTTGACATTCACATCAAAATGCCATATAATCTTCTGATACCAAAGGATATTCTATGGGCAAAAATGTAATTCCAAAGTATTTTACGAACAAATAAATTAACTGAAATTACGCATTGAATTTGTTTTAGGGGTTAAACGTTTAGAGCAGCACAATCTTGGGTAGAGTTTGCGAAACCCAACAAATTTTACTTTGAACACTGCCGCAAAAGGTAACTATACAGTGATAGAAATTGAAACCTTTCGCGAGACACTCAAAACAAGAATCATCGGAAATCCGAACATAGAATTCCATACCGAGGTCTCATCAACAAACGACATTGCTATCACACGTGGAAAGATGGAAAATGCGGAAGAGGGAACACTTATCATCGCTGATTATCAAACTACCGGGCGTGGTAGATACGGCAGGATATGGGAAGCACCACCCGGAAAATGTATCCTCGCTTCGATTATCTTCAGGCATCGGTTGAAGCAGGACCAGGTGTATCTGCCGAACCTCATCGGAGCACTCTCTATCGCGCAGGGAGTCCATTCTGTTACCGGACTTGCGGCGCGGATAAAATATCCGAATGACGTTCGAATTGCGAAAAAGAAGATTGCAGGCGTCCTAACAGAACTTGAATACGACCAACAGCGTCAACCCTTTTTCGTCTTAGGATTCGGTGTTAATGTCAATATCTCAGTGGAGGAATTCCCACCGACACTTCGGGAAACGGCAACTTCACTACAGATTGCTGCGTTGGAAAACAATTACACTAAAATTTGTCGTCTAAAACTTCTCCAAGCGATATTGTCCCATCTTGAGGAAAACTACCTACATCTGAAATCTGGAAATATCTCAGTGATTGATAGTCAATTGAATGCATGGGAAGAAGATAAATGAAAATACTTATCAGTGCATGCCTCCTCGGTGTTAATTGCCGATTCGACGGGGGGAACAGTCGCAATGAGGATGCTATCAAACGTCGCGAGACAGATGAACTTATATCTGTCTGTCCAGAAGAAGCGGGTGGACTTCCCACGCCGCGCCCACCTGTTGAGATTGTCGGTGGTGATGGAAATGATGTTTTAGATGGCAAAGCCAAGGTGATGACTGCTGCTGGCGAGGATAAGACAACGGAATTTTTGAAAGGCGCGAAACATGCGCTTGAATTAGCACAATCACAAGGTGCGACCTGCGTTATTTTCAAATCCAAAAGCCCATCTTGCGGTTGTGGAACAATCTATGATGGGTCATTTTCGGGTGCGCTTATTTCAGGAGATGGTGTTACAACTGCGCTACTAAAACGCCACGGAATAGAGGTTATTTCAATGTAGATAGGACTTAC
>JAPPES010000068.1 GCA_028824125.1 Candidatus Poribacteria bacterium | reverse complement strand
CAGACCTTGGTGTTATGACAAACATTTCGATTAAACTTATATAATGTCTATTATATAAAAATGTCAAATTAAATTAAAAAAAATGTAAATTAACTGAAATTGGGGCATTTTTTGCAAAACTGGGACATTTGATGCCTCTCATCATGTTAAGACACAAGATTATGTCCGAAAGGGTGCATGCGGTATTGGAGACTCCCAGACGCCTATTCTAAAGTGTGCTGCAATCTCTTAAAGGAACTTATCTTGTCAACCCCATCCGCGTCCTCCGCGTAATCCGCGCCCTCCGCGATTCAGATAATAAAAAATGTAGCACAAACTTTCCAGTTTGTGCCAAAAAACGCAAACTAAAAGTTTGCGGTACAAAAGACAAAATCCGCGTTCTCCGCGATTCAGACACACATGCAAAAAACTGGACACACTCATAATTTATGTTTCTGTTTTCTTAACAAGATTTTCATGGTATAATTGAGAAACAACACAATTCGGCATAGCATTTCACTGACCTATTGATATATCCACTCGTCCTCCGATGTCAAAAGTCGGTCATTAATAAATTGGAGCAGTTTTACAAAGGGAATCACATGCATCCATTCAAATTCCTTAAAAATAAAATAGAAAAACGATTTTACAACGCGTATCAAAAACGGTTGGAAGCGGAAGCAGGTACGTGGAATATTCCGCGCCACATCGGTGTAATTCTTGATGGAAACCGCCGTTATGCCAAAGCGAGTGGGTTAGATAATATAATTAAAGGACATTATGAAGGTGCAGATAAACTTGAAGAAGTTCTGCATTGGTGTGATGAACTCGGTGTAGAAATCTTTTCAATATGGATTTTCTCACTGGATAACTTCAAGCGCGCAGATGATGAAGTTGAGGGAATCTTGGGATTAATAGAGAGGAAAATGCGAGAATTGGTCACTATTGAAGGACTTCATGCAAACCAGATTAAAGTGCGGGCGATGGGGCAAATTGAACAACTGCCACAAAGCCTTCAAGAAGCAATCCGGGAAGCAGAAGAAGCAACAAAAGATTATGACAAGTTTATTCTGAACGTTGCTGTCGCTTATGGTGGACGCGAGGAGATAATCGAAGCATTCCGAGGACATCTAAAGGCGGAAATTCAGGATGGGAAAGATGCTGACCAAATCGCTGCAGAATTGAGTGTTGACAAAATTGCCCCGTATCTATATACTTCTAATTTGCCTGACCCAGAGTTAATTATTCGGACGAGTGGTGAGGTGCGCCTCTCTGGATTCTTATTGTGGCAGAGCGTCTATTCAGAATTCTATTTCTGTGATACCTACTGGCCCTCGTTTCGAAAAATTGACTTCCTTCGTGCCTTGCGTGACTATAGTCATCGTAAACGAAGATTCGGAAAATAAAAAGGATGGATAAATAGTGAATTACATTATAACATATAAAACCAAATTAATGTTTAGTTTTATACTCTTGTTGGGGCTTCTATGTTATGGCATAAATGTCGTAACTGCACAGTCTCCTAACATCATTGCCCAAAGAACCAAAGCATCCACAGTATTATTGGAAATGAAGGGGAGCGGGGGGAGGTCTTCACAAGGCAGCGGCTTCTTTGTAGGCAAAGGCCTCGTGGCAACTAACTATCATGTTGTTAACGGTGCCAAAACAG
Organism: Candidatus Poribacteria bacterium; assembly: GCA_028824125.1. Taxonomy (GTDB): domain Bacteria; phylum Poribacteria; class WGA-4E; order WGA-4E; family WGA-3G; genus MSPOR6. Next base: position 22,542 of record JAPPES010000068.1, on the reverse strand, counting down.
GCACCGCAAAGTTAGTCGTTCAGCAAAGACGGTTTGAAATTGAAGGTGCTGTTGCCACTGATAAAGAACATGATCTTGCAATCGTAAAAGTTACCGATCTTAATGCGCCGCCACTCCCTCTTGGCAATAGTGATAATGTTGCAGAAGGCGAAATTGTGTATGCAGTAGGCAATCCGCGCGGCTTTGAAGGAACATTCTCATCGGGCGAAATCAGTAATATTCGTCCCCAGGGGACTGCTCGGATCAAGGACAAAGTGCTTCAGTTTACAGCCCCCATTTCGCGTGGGAGCAGCGGCGGCGCAGTGGTCAATCGATGGGGACAAGTTATAGGCATTGTTTCTGAAACCAGAGACGATGGACAAAATCTTAACTTCGCTATTCCTGTAAACACATTAAAGTCCCTACTTATGCAAGTAGGTCCCGTCACACCCTTTCCTAATGATACATCATTACCTGGAATGAAAAAACAGGTACCGTATCCTATAATTTTGCTCACCACGAGTGTTGTTGTTTTTCTTATAATCTGGTTTTTGCCAATGGTGAAAATTGAACAGTGGCAAATAGCTGTAGGGATAGCACTCGGATTTGGTGTTATTAAAACCCTGCTTACAGCAATTCTTAGGTCCGATTCATTACCGCTTGGTATAAAGTCTTTTCTGGCATCTGCACCGCCTACAGACATTGGACACGCCTTAGGGTGTCAGGACTGCATTGTCGGGCTAATATTTTATGTAATTAAATTACCGATTTACTTTGTTTTTATAGCTTTTCTTCTTGGCATTACTAATGTAGCAGTGCGTAAGTTTGAACTAAATGGCTTTTTTAGCACTTTTTTCGTGGCACTGTTGATTGTTACAGGTGAAATTTTACTACGTCTGCTCTTGCCAGGGGTTTAGCGCGTACGGAGAAGCAACTTATGCGATTTGGAATATGTACTGGTTTAGACAATATCAATCGTCTTGCGGAAGTCGGATACGACTATATTGAATTAGGGGTACGAAGTGCTCTGATGCCAGAAGCGAATGAAACCGAATTTCAGAAAATTCGGGAACAGGTAGCAGCAGCACCCTTGAAACCTGAGGCTTATGCAGGATTTATCCCCAGAGACCTGCGCGTTGTTGGTGAGACGGTGGATTTTCCGCGCCTGTCTCGCTATGTGGAAACTGCATGCCGTAGAAGTAGCGAAATCGGCGGGAAAATTATCGTTTACGGCAGCAGCGGTTCGCGGAACGTGGAAGAAGATTATTCAGAAGAACAGGCATTAGCACAGATCGCAGAATTTCTTGATATGGCTGCCGACCATGCGGAAGCACACGACATTACAATTGTTATTGAACCGATCTGCATGAAAGAGGGAAACATACTACGTACCGTTGCAGACGGAGTCACTATGGCGAAACGGGTTAATCGTAAACGGATTAAGGTATTGGCTGACCTATATCATGTTTGGCAGGAAAACGAACCGATGCAAAATATTGTTGATGCCGCTGCGTGGTTAGCACATGTGCATATCGCTGAACCTGTCAAACGTTCATATCCGGGAAATGATGACTTCGATTTCACTGATTTCTTTACAGCACTTCAAAAAGCAGGGTATACCGGACGTGTCTCGTGTGAGTGTAAGTTTGACAACTTTGATGTAGATATAGAAACAGCACTGAAGACAATGAAGAAATATGTTTAGAAATCCATCATGCCACGCAGATATGTTAACTTTACCAACAATTATAGTAGATTTTACAATTTATTGGACATTGTCACTCAACACGGACAAGTGTGCTACAGTTTTAAAAGTCGCGACCAGGAGGTCGCTCCTACAAGAAGAGGTGTAATGAATTGGACGACTACTGTATAGGTCCAGCTGCAGGTCGGATAGAGCTTGCGAAACCAGACAGGTTGGAACTAAAATGAACTATTTGCAGGAGCTAAAATTCGTACAGACCAAATTAGGGGGTGGCGTTTATTCTTACCCGTGAACAAGGCAGGGTCATTCGGGCACGAACTGGATTTTACGACGTTCAGCACGGTGAACTTGTGCTGCGATGCACATTACGCGGCACCTTAAAAAGAAAACGACGCTCTGAGACAGGACGTAGGCTTTACGCGGATCCAGTCGCTGTTGGGGATCAGGTGGTTTTCACTCAACTTGATTCAGAAGAAGGGGTTGTAGAGGAAATCCTTCCGCGCCAAACCAAATTCTCACGGCAATATGCGGGAAAACATGAAGAGATTGAGCAGATTATCGTTGCCAATGCGGATCAGGTAGTAGCTGTTGTTTCAACGCGGATGCCACCGCTTAACTTTCGCACCCTGGATCGATTCCTTATTTTAGCGGAGGCAGGAGACATGGCAGCCGTTATCTGTTTGAATAAGATGGACTTAGTAGATTCTGCCCAACGTGACCAACTCCTGTCTACCTTCAAAATCTATCAAAAACTCGGTTACCAAGTCCTGTACACGAGCATAAATACGCCTACTTCTCTTGAATCTCTGCAGGATGCTCTCATAGATAAATTCAGCGTGATTATAGGTGCATCCGGTGTCGGAAAATCGAGTCTCCTGAATGCGATACAACCGAACCTTAAACTGCGAACTGCGGAGGTTGGTGAAAAAACACGCAAAGGCAGACATACAACTACGCTGGTAGAGTTGTTTACACTTGAAATCGGAGGTGAGGTTGCAGATACACCTGGCATTCGTGAAGTCGGGTTGTGGGGGGTTGATACAGAAAATCTTGAACTCTATTTTCCAGAGATGGAACCTTTTCTTAGTACATGTCGATATAACGACTGTGCGCATGTTAAAGAGTCTGACTGTGCTATTCAAAGTGCAGTTGAAGCTGGGGATATACACCCAGAACGTTATCGGAGTTATGTTGTGTTGAAAACAGGAGAAACTACAGAATTTTAAGGAGATAAAATGAAAAATAAATACCGTATTGTAAGTCTTGTTATGGCATGTCTAATCAGCTTTTACATTGCTGGTTGCGGTTCGGACGATAGTGATGAACCTGACAATAACTCACCCACTGTTGACACTTTAGTTGTTCCCACGGAATTCAATCCTGGAGAAACGCTTGAATTCAGCGTTATTGCTTATGACAAAGACGGCGACCCATTGACCTATACATGGACAGTGAGTGCAGGAAAGCTAAGTACAACTACGGGAGTGAGTGTTAAATGGACTGCTCCTTCAGAAATTGAGTTGGCTTCGGTTGCAATAACGGTTATTGTGAGCGATGGTTTTTCCAAATCTACAAAGCGAGTGAAAAAAATCGCTAACCTGAAGTTCGTCCCACCAGATCCTATAGAAGAGATTGTTCCAGACCCACCTCAAATAAATCTTATTGTGCCTGGGAGGAGTGCCGCTGGTATAAAGTTAGGGGATCCGTTTAAAAATGTTAGAGATCTTCATGGTGAACCGGATGATAGACCTGGTGCTGACCGTATTTTTGTCTGCCTTGATGAAGGCATATCTGGTTCTGTTGATGGTATAGGTCTTGTTGAAAGTATATCCTTGTTTAGACCCAATAAAGCAAAAACGGCAGGAAGGAACGGTATTGGAAGTGCGCTCAAGCGAGTGGAAGAAGAATTTGGTAAAGCAGAAGAAATTAAGAAGAACGATCATTGGTTTTGGAAAAGAGGTATTCAATTTACTATAGATGAGGATGAAAGAGTGGAAGATATTTATATTTTCAAGCCGCACCGTGCTGCACCAGGAGTAGCAGGTGCTCCATCACAGCGTCAACAGCAAATGCGAAATGCAGCTATTGAAGACTTATATCGTAGAAAAACTTTAGCATCGCAGTCTGGGGATTAAACAAACTTGTCTTTATGAGGACTTGCTTCCCATTGCGCATGCCACGTATCCCACGAAGTTGGACACTGCTTGCTGTCACTTTCGCGAGCGAGGCACGCAATTGCTTCGTGCCAGAGTCCATCCAATGATGTGCCAGTCCGGCTAAATCGAAAATCAACTGACCAACGAATGGTATCACTTCGGTTTAGCAAAGAACGGTGAAATACCAGATTATTAAAAATTAGTAGGTCGCCCTTTTTCATCTCTAATGTGTCAATGTCGGTATGAGATGACGTTGGGGGTAGTACTGGCACAGCAAACGCTTCACCTTCAACACGGTGGTAGGTTTGTAACCCTGATGTGTGACTCCCTGGCAAAAATTGCAGCGCGCCGTTTTCTACTTCAACATCTACTAACGGTAGCCATACTGTCAAGTGCGTATCGTTTTCTGTGTGTGGCATGTAGGCACTGTCCTGGTGCCAAGGCAGTGTGGTGAGTTTTTCATTGGGCAATTTTGGTCGCACCCAAAAGTCACCGTTGAATTGGATTTCGTTACCGATAATTGTTTCTACCACATCTAACACTTTTGGATGTATGATTAAGTTAAAGAGCGCTTCACTAAAAACGAGTGTATGCCACCCAAAAACCTCATTTTCTCTACCACATTCCTGAAGGATTGCGTACCAGCGGCGTTCAAAAGGCATGCTTTCATAGATGTCTGAGATTGTCCCAGCGTTGTATAATTCCTGTGCGCGTTTGTCAACAACTTCAGCAATAACAGCAATTAACGGAGCTAAATCTTCTGAATGCAATGCCTCCTTCACAACAAGGTAGCCATTTTCTGAGAACTTTTCAGAATCGGATTTCATCGTTTAGTGCCGCTCTTTTATCTTGCCCCAAGTGGTTGTTAGTTTGCCCCGTGGTTTGATAGACAGTGGATTCATAGATTCCTCTACAGAAATTGCTTCGTTCCAAAATGCAACTTCGTCAACAACACCAGCAAAGAAGTTCTGTCCATTTCTGCTGCCGATAGTAAAGGGTAGTCCTTCGGTTATGTGGACAGCACCATTACCCGCCATTTCACCTTCTAACTTGCCATCAACATACGCCTTCACCGACTTGCCATCATAAGAACCGAAAATATGATACCATTGGTCAATCTTAAGCGCGACATTACCCACACAGCAGACCAGATTATTCGCCGGACCTGTAGAAACTTCAAACGAAAGTGTGCCATCCGGTTCAATGAAGAAGCCATAACTCCAGTTTTGATGGATACCTTTTTCTAAAACTGCAACCCACGCACCGAGTTTTTTGGGTTGAATCCAAGCGGACATAGACAACGCATCTAATTCCGAAATTGCTTTGTGATCCGGAATCGCGACATAGTCGGTGGATCCGTTGAATTCTAATGCATCGCCAACCTTGCCTTCTACCACTTGTAGTTTTCCATGTATAATACCATCGTGACCGTTTCCAGTCAGGTCAGTCGGTCCATCCTCTATATCAAATGACCAATAGCCGACTAATTCACCTTCTGCCGTGAAACTTGTGACGCAAAAAAGGATTAGGATTGAAATGGTATAGATAATTTTTGAAATGGGCATCAATTTATACCTCCATTTTCTCTCAAATAAGTGTCTATAGCCAAATTTAATAGGAACTACGACACATAAATACTATAACCGTTCCCTAAGCGCATCCATCAAACCATCTGGTGGATCAAATGGTAGTTCAATTATCTCATTTGTAATGCCGCTATAGTAGATACCTAAAAGCAGGTTGAACTCAGCGAGCGATTGCTTGAGATGTGTTGGATGTACTTTGTTTTCATCATCAAGCCAATCAAAAACTGCATTGGTCAAATTTCCTTGGGCGACAACATCTTGCTGCCCGTAGTTAAGCGGACCACCTTCGTAGCCGCCTTCTCTCGTCGAACGTTCCCAACTATTGAACCGCCAATGCACATATCCGTCTGTGCCAACAACAAAGACGCGTTTAGTAAAGAAAGCCTTCGGATCATCGGAGCCAAAGGGTGCGATGGCTGTCCCAAATGCGAAAGAGACATGCAGTCCATTCTCATATTGAACTCTTGCAGCAGCATATTGTGGAGATGGCTGCGCAGAATCTAAATTTGCACCTCCAGAAATTTGCCCTAATACGCGGACCGGATGCGAATTGTCAATATAAGATGAAACTAACTGAAGGACGTGTGGACCCTGATCTACAGGTGTGCTGAGGGCGGTTGCATCAATAAACTTGATTTCACCGATTTTACCTTCTGCTACGTCCTGCTTCAGTTCAAGGTTTTGTGGATGAAAGTTGAGCTGCGTGTTGACAACAAACTTTGTTTTTGTATCTTCTGCTAACCCTGAAATTTGTTTCCAGTCTTCACTTTCAATGGCAATCGGTTTTTCTACAATCGCCGCTGGTACGCCGTGGTCTGATGCTTGCTTCATTAGCGGATACCGAATACGTTCATTTGAACCACGAAACAATGGTGCTGTGACAATGTGAAGCACATCCGGTTTCTCTTTTTCAAGCATCTCATCTAAATCCGTGTAACGGGAAGAGATACCGAAGTCGTCTCCGAATCGGTTAAGTAATTCTTCATTCATATCGCAGATAGCTGCAAGTTTACCGCCTTTCACAAAGCGATACGCGTCAGCATGCGCACGCGCACGTCCACCACACCCTAACATCGCTGTTTTATACATAAAAATGCCTCCTTACATAATGGAATCTAAAATATATTGACACTCCCTGGTAGGTGCGGTTTCTAACCGCACCAGTTTCCAAAAATTGCTAACACCGAATTCACGTTAAGTTTGTGTTCTATAGTTTTTCTCTCAAGACATCAATCAACCCATCGGGCGGTTCAAACGGGAGTTCAACAATCTCGTTTGTTATTCCACTGTAGTACATCCCTAAGATAATATTAAACTCAACAAGGGATTGCTTGAGATGCGTCGGATGCACATTGCTCTCATCGTCTAACCAATCAAAAATGGCTTCGGTGAAGTTAGCCTGCGCAATGACATCTTGCTCTCCGTAGTTAAGTTGACCGCTCTCATAGCCATCCGCCAGCGTTGAGCGTTCCCAACTGCTGAAACGCCAATGAACGAAGCCCTTCGTTCCAGCAACAAAAACACGTTTGTGACCATAGATACCCGGGTCATCGGATGCCATTTGTGCCATCTCTGTTCCAAATGCAAGAGAGACATGGAGACCGTTCTCATACAAAACATGCCCAACTGCATGCAGCGGAGAGGGATGCGAATCAGAATTCAAATTTTCACTTCCAGCGATCTGTCCAAGAATCCGCACGGGACGCGAGTTGTCAATGTATGAGGACACCAACTGAAGCATATGTGCTCCCTGCTCGGCAGGTCTGCTACGCACGCTTGCATCAACAAACTTAATCTCGCCGATACGTCCTTCTGCAACATCTTCTTTTAACTCCAGATTTTTTGGATGAAAGTCGAGTTGTGTATTGACAACAAATTTCGTTTTCGTCACTTCTGCTAATCTTGCAATCTGCTTCCAATCCTCGCCTTCAATAGCGATCGGTTTTTCAACAATCGCCGCTGGCACCCCGTGGTGCGATACCTGTTTCATCAACGGATAACGGATACGTTTCTCACTACTCGGAATCACAGGGCTTGTGACGATATGCAGCACATCCGGTTTCTCTTTTTCAAGCATCTCGTCCAAGTCGGTGTAACGGGAAGAGATGTCAAAGTCATCTCCGAAGTTGTTGAGTCGTTCTTCGTTCATATCGCAGATTGCAGCGAGTTTACCCCGTTTGACGAAGCGATAAGCATCTGCGTGTCCACGGGCGCGACCACCACATCCCAACATCGCAGTTTTATACATAGAGATGTCTCCATTATAGTACAGGACTTATACAGTTTGAAAACCTACACGGTAGTAACCGTTCAGTTATAAATAAAGTCTTATAGTTTTTCTCGCAAAACATCAATCAACCCATCAGGCGGTTCAAACGGAAGTTCGATGATTTGATTCGATACGCCACTGTAGTAAATGCCGAGAAGAAGATTGAATTCCGCGAGGGATTGTTTAAGATGTGTCGGATGCACTTTGTTTTCATCGTCAAGCCAATCGAAAACTGCATTGGTAAGATTACCTTGTGCAACAACATCCTGCTCTCCATAGTCGAGTGGACCACTTTCGTAACCGCCTTCTTGTGTTGCGCGTTCCCAACTGCTGAACCGCCAATGCACGAAACCTTTCGTTCCCACGACAAAAACGCGTTTATGTGTGTGATTACCCGAATCTATAGGCACTCGCGTCCCTACACTTGCCCCAAATGCAAGAGAAACGTGAAGACCATTTTCATATATTACCTGAGCAGCTGCATGCATTGGGGAGGGCTGAGTGGAGTCCAAATCCTGAGCGCCAGCAACCTGCCCGAGCACACGCACCGGACGCGAGTTGTCGATGTAAGAAGAGACAAGTTGCAGCACGTGAGGTGCTTGGTCTACAGGCGTGCTGCGTGCACTGGCATCAATGAACTTGATTTCACCAATTCTACCTTCTGCGACATCTTGTTTCAATTCAAGGTTTTTTGGGTGGAAATTGAGTTGTGTGTTAACAACGAACTTTGTTTTTGTCTCTTCAGCTAACTCGGCAAGCTGCTTCCAGTCCTCGCTTTCAACGGCAATCGGCTTTTCCACAATCGCTGCTGGCACACCGTGATCAGATGCTTGCTTCATCAACGGATACCGAATCCGTTCACTAGTGCCGCGTAAAACAGGTGCTGTGACGATATGAAGCACATCCGGTTTCTCTTTTTGAAGCATCTCATCTAAATCTGTGTAACGGGAAGAGATACCGAAGTCGTCTCCGAATCGGTTAAGTAATTCCTCATTCATATCGCAGATAGCTGCGAGTTTACCACCTTTCACAAAGCGATAGGCATCTGCATGCGCACGTGCACGTCCACCACATCCTAACATTGCTGTTTTATACATAAATATTTCTCCTTTAATATTCCAATATTGAGTAACAAAGCTAAAGAATAGCAGTTCGGTTATTCACTATTTTCGTTTAACGCTTGCGTGAAATCTTCCGGGGTTTCTACCTGCATTGCAGTACTATAGTAAAATCTATAATTAATGGAACACTTCTATAGCGCAAACTGTCCGAAGATTAAGTTTTTAATTCGGTCCTTTTCTGTTCACATGAGGCAGGTGTCACTCTTGCTGGCGAGGCGGGGAATGCCATACGCGCATTCATACCGTTGATTTCTTCCTAACCTCGCCAGATTACCGATTTATTTTCTTAAACTTCAGACAGTTGTGGGACAACTTCTGTTGTCCGTTATGTTTCCAAAATAGGTTTACCAAAGTGTCCCAATAATTTCAAAGTTCACTATAAATAACTGTTCAAGGTACTGCAAGTTGTCAATTTCATCAAGTATTGGCTTGATAGTTTGTGTTGTGTCTAACTGTAGTCGTTGTGTAAGAACCTGAAGGATGTGCTTCCGAGTAGTTTCTTTAGCACCTTGTTGAATTCCTTGTTCGCGTGCTTGTGGTGCGACGTATTCGACAATTGGTGGTTGTTGCATGGTTTCCTCCGAAATAATATCCAAGATTGTTTGTGAATCGTAAACTAAGTGGTTGACTCGGTAAGTAATTCCAGTATGCTAATACCCCCTTTATCCCCCCGCAAGCAAGGGGAAGGGACTTTTAGATCTGTTGCGTAAACTATATAAAACGAATGTTTAGCGAGTGAACTACTAAGATATTTATTTGCATTTCTATAGTTAGTCAAAATCAACTTTTTGTAAGTCCAAACTACTAAAAGCAAAATAAATCTACCATGTTCTGTTTACGGTTACATGAAAGCGCTTAGAAGGCTGCTTCAAGTAAGTGTAACATATCTTGTTCCGAACACTGCCTTGGATTGAGTTTATGGCAATGGTCAAGCATTGAGTCCGCCGCGAGTTTTGGAATTTTTTCTCTTTCTAATCCTGCCGCTCCAAGTCCTACGGGCATATTAAATTCTTTGTTCAATTCGCGAATCTCATCAATTGCAGCGCATGCTGCCTCCCCTTTAGACAGACCTTCAACATTAACACCTAACGCGTCAGCAACATCTGCATATTTCTCTATCACATGGGGCAGGTTAAATTCCATTACAGGAGGAAGGAGTATTGCATTAGCAACACCGTGCGGGATAGGCGCGTCTGTTGATAACTGATGCGCAATAGAATGAACTGCCCCAAGCCCTTTCTGAAATGCAAACGCTGCCATACATGATCCTAACAACATTTTGCCTCTCGCGTCAATATCCTCCCCCTGATGATATGCTGTTCGGATGTTTGCCCCTAATATTTTCAATGCCTGCAAAGCCACACCTTCTGAAATTGGGTGATATTTTGTTGCCACATAAGCCTCAATTCCGTGTGTGATAGCATCCATGCCAGTTGCTGCTGTCAACGACTGTGGCATTCCCACAGTCAACGCTGGATCAAGGAGCGCGAGATTTGATATATTGAAACGGGTGATAATAGCGCGCTTTCGCCATCGGTTAGTTGTCTGTAATGAGGTGTCCGTAATGATTGCGCCTTGAGATACTTCGCTGCCTGTTCCCGCTGTCGTTGGTGCACATATTAGCGGTGGCATGTTGTCTCGAATTTTATCCGCTCCATCCGAATCTACATAGTAAGGTTCTAATGGCGGCGCGTGTGTTGTCAAGAGGCGGATAGCTTTTGCGGCATCCATCACACTGCCACCGCCAACAGCAACCATCACATCACACTTTTCTTTTTGATAGACTTCCACACCCTGTACGACGCTTATATCAGTGGGATTCGGTTCAATATCTAAGTATGCAACATAAGGCAAATTAGCATCTTCTAACGGTGTGACCGCTTGGCGCAATATCCCTACCTTTTGGATACCCGCATCACTGACAATAAGCGGTTTTTTGCCTCCGAATGCCTTGACATGCTCAGCCAAGTTTGTGATTGCACCTTCTCCAAATTCAATACGTGGCGGTAAAAAATAGTTAAGTATTTCCATATTCTCGCGCATCCTATGTCTTGAAATAATTTCTTTTAACGAACAATTCTCATTATAGCAGTCAAGCAACTTTGATGCAAATTTCCTACGGAATCAACAGGGTTATTTATAGTAAAATCTAAAAATACCTTTACATTTTCTTAAGGTTAGCGGCGTTTAATGTGAATGTCGGACGCACATTCGCCAAGCGCAATTCATTGCGCCTCTTATATTCAGGGTGTGTTTGAAATCCACATAATAATAAAACGTAAAAATAATTATGGATTTCACTATAACAATCCCACTGCTTTAGCTGTGGGGCCAACCCCGTTATTTTATGAGAAAAAGATTTGCTTTTTGATGTTTTATGTGATACAATGAGAAAACTGATTCCGTGGTGGATTTGTGCCGAAGCAGTGGGCGATGAAGCAGGAATCACAAAGGAGAGTTGTGTGCGAAAGAAGCACACGGCTTTAGTCGTTGTGAGTATCACAATACTTGGCATTGATACATCTTGTGATGAAACTGCCGCAGCTGTCGTCGTTGATGGGCGTGAAGTTCTATCAAATGTAGTTGCCTCACAGATAAAAGTACATCAAGAATATGGTGGCGTTGTGCCAGAGTTGGCATCGCGCAAACACATTGAAGCAATCAACTATATCGTCAATAAATCGCTGAATGAAGCAGCGGTTACATTTGATGATGTAGATGCTATTGCCGTGACAAATCGCCCTGGTTTAATCGGGGCATTGCTTGTTGGTGTGGCAGCAGCGAAAAGTCTTGCTTACTGCCATAATCTCCCCTTACTTGGCATTAACCATATTGAAGGACACATCTACGCCAACTACATGGTGCATGATACCCTGACTTTCCCGCATATCTGCCTCACTGTTTCTGGTGGACATACTTTACTCGTAGAAGTGCATGAAGGGTGGAAATATAAAGTCCTGGGAACAACACAGGACGATGCAGCAGGGGAAGTCTACGATAAGGTAGCGAAGTATCTTGGACTCGGTTTTCCCGGTGGTCGGATTATTGACGAATTGGCACAAAAAGGCAATCCGACAGCAATAGACTTTCCGCGGCCTATGCTCCGTAGCGGTGATTATCAGTTCAGTTTTAGCGGGGTTAAAACGTCTGTGCGATATTTTGTGGAGAAAGCAGAACGTGCAGGAGCGATGGAAAATGGAGAAATCTGCATTGAAGACATTGCTGCCAGTTTTCAAGCAGCAGTCGTTGATGTACTTGTGGCAAAAACCGTGCATGCAGCGAAAACCACTGATGCTCGAACTATCACATTGACTGGGGGAGTCGCCGCGAACAGTCAGCTGCGCGCCTCTCTCAAAGATGCAGCTGAGGAAATCGATGCAGATGTCTACTATCCACCAATTAATCTATGTACAGATAACGGCGCAATGATTGCTGGAATCGCTTACGAAAAGTATCAACAGGGGCTTCGCGATGGACTTTCTCTCAATGCTGCAGCAAACGGTTCAATCGTTGACATCTAATACCAAATTAACGGAATTTCTCTTTTTCAACGGTAGGTTCGGTTTCCTAACCGCACACTTAGCAAGACGAATCACGTTAATTGGGTATAAATGGAGTAACCCATAACTGTCAATTTAAGGGATAAATCCGTTGTGGCAGTGTCTTCAGTCCCGTAGGGACGATATGTTTATAGATATGAGATGTATATATGTCTTCAGTCCCGTAGGGACGATATGTGTCCCCAACGACATATTTTTTACATATCGTCCCTACGGGACTAAAGAGGCGTTGTTCACCGTTTTCTATAAACATATCGTCCCTACGGGACTGAAGAAGGTTCCCCTGTTTAGAAAATCCTTAAATTGACACTTATGGGTATAAATGGAGTAACCCGCTTGGAATCAGACTTACGTATTAAAGCAGCAGTCAATTGTCTAAAATCGGGTGGGATTATTGCAATTCCAACCGATACGGTCTATGGGATAGGCGCTGACCCGTTTAATGCTGATGCAGTGCAAAAACTTTATACCTTAAAAGGTAGACCCGAAGAAAAACCGATTCCTTTGGTTCTCGGTTCTGTTGAAGATGTCCAACAGGTTGCACAAAACTTACCAAATTTCTTTTTTCATCTCACAGACAAGTTTTGGCCTGGCGGACTAACAATCATTGTCCAGTCAAAAAACTTACTTCCGCAGCTTACCGCAGGTGGAACAACCGTTGGGCTACGTATTCCAAATCAACCCCTACTATTACAAATACTTCAGGCGTTTGGCGGACCTATTGCGATAACAAGTGCAAATCTCTCAGGGCAACCGGCAGCCACATCTCCTCAAGAATTTGGGGCGGTACTTTCTTCAAAAATAGATTTTATTGTAGATGATGGACAAACGCCAGGCCCCATCCCATCCACAGTCTACGATATATCTGTATCACCGCCACAAGTTCGCCGAGAGGGTGTAATTTCTGCCGAAACCCTTGCTAAGGAGTTGATGTGTTACAACAGACTTTCAAACAACTCCTAAATTTTCTCACAACGTCAACCGGACATTGGGTTCTCCTCGGGTTGGCGTGTATTATTATATTGGCGGTTGTGTACCACAGATGGCGGCAAATTCCCGGATTAACGGTTGAACTGATACGCGATGATACATGGTTTATCAATCGTGATGATAATAATCGCTTGGCGATTGTGGTTTCGCTCCACCTGATCAATAAATCTGGCGCACCAATTCAGTTTTGCAGATGTAAATTAAGTGGTTACGCCCCAAAATCACCACCGGATCAACTTTTTTTAGAGGGATATGACAAAACTATCGAACTCACCTATCCGAACTACGACTCATTTTCAGAAATCGTTGCGCAATCAGAAAACCTCAATTCAGCATACACTCTCAATCCGTATACTGAACAACGCATGTGGGTTTACTTCGAGTCGGGCATTGTAACGTTGACCAACATGCTTCGCGCGCCGATTGTGCTAAAGGATATAAATCGGAAGCGAAAATCTTTTCAAGTTGCTGTGCCTCGCAACATGGAGCAGATTCAGTTGTATCGTGAAGCAGCAATGCGTTGGTAGATCAACTGCAATTTTGAAACTAATATCTCTACTCAATTTTCTCCCCCAACTCACTCCCTCAATTTATTTGCCATTTTTTACTGGGTGTGGTATCCTATATCTTCAAGGAGGATACGCAACCTGTGGCATCTATAAATGACATCGCAAACGAATTTATCCGAGAAGAAATTGAGGAATACCTTGAACGCCCCGATGAGATTGAGTTTTTCATTGAAATGTTTTCGCAAACAACACCTGGAATGCAGGACATCGCCGCTGCACTAATTGATGGTGACCACCACACCGTTGATGCGTTGACAGAACAAGCACTCGGAGCAGGCACAGAAGCACTGGAAATTATGGACGATGGGTTAATCTCAGGAATGGGCATCGTTGGTATCAAGTTTCGTGAGAACTTTATCTTTGTCCCCGAAGTGCTTGCTTGTGCACGCGCAATGAAAGCGGGCATGGCACATATTGAGCCTATCCTCTCTGATTCCGGGATTGAACCTGTTGGCACGGTGATTATGGGTACTGTCAAAGGCGACCTCCATGATATTGGCAAAAACTTGTGCATTATGATGCTGCGGGGTGCAGGTTTTGTTGTCCACGATTTAGGCGTGGATACCTCCGAAGACGAATTCATTGAGGCAGTAGAAGAATTTGAAGCACCAATTTTAGGCATGTCTGCGTTACTAACGACAACAATGCCAAATATGGGAAAAACAATTGATGCGTTTATTGACGAAGACCTGCGTGAAGAAGTAAAAATTATGGTCGGCGGTGCCCCAGTTACACAAACATTCGCGGATGATATGGGGGCTGATGGATACGGCAAAGATGCATTGGCATGCGTCGCATTAGCCAAACACTTTCTTGAACAAACAGATGAAGAATGGTAATCACATTAACATTTCAGAAACACTCATTTTTCCAGCAGGTACAACCTTCTGTCTTGAGTATCTTGCTGTAGGAGCGACCTCATGGTCGCGATACCACCTAAAATGTTGAGAACTCAAACGAAATAGCTTTGAACAATTTACATGAAAAAAATAGATAAAAACGAATACGAGAAACGGCTCAATAAAATTACAAAGATTTTTGAAGACTTGGTCGTCCACGCTGACGAACAGTCAACCTACCGCTGCCCCTACAAAAATCGCTTTGACCACTGCACAGCAAAATTTGGATGCCGAAACCAACGCAAAATCAGTGAAGGTACTGGACTTCTCTGTGTTGGAGATGATAAGTTAGATTATCGCAGTGCATGGGAAATAGATGAAACTGACGAAACAGGACAACCGCACAAGAAAGCAGAAGGCACAATCACCTGCGACGGTAAGGTGTATCAACTCTCTCCCGGAAAAACTGTCTTTGATTATGCAGACGACTTAGCCGTGCAAGTTCCTACCTCCTGCTTTCGGACAGGGCAATGCCACGAGTGCATTGTTGAAATCAAACAAGGCATGGATAGCCTACGCCCACCCAACGAGGCAGAGGCATTCCTCCAAGATAACTACCGCCTTGCCTGCCAAGCTATTGTTCTGAATGTAGACAAAAATATTGAATTCACACCGCTGCGGCGCACGCCCAAAATTCTGACACATACTAACACAGGAGATGATAGTCCCCTATCTCTGAATCCGCTGGTTACTCATCGTGATGGAATCGTCTACTATGATAATGAAGCCATTGATCGATTTCGGGGACATATCTATGGACTTGCTTTGGATATCGGCACAACAACTGTGGTAGCAAATCTGATGGACTTAGAAAGTGGTCAGACAGTGTCAGTCAGTTCCTTTGAAAATCCACAACGTTTTGGTGGCAGCGACATCATGCACAGAATTTCCTATGATGGAGAATTTGAAGGCGAATTACGTAAATCGTTGATTGCAGCATTGAATAGTCAAATCATGGAAATGTGTGAGAGGCACGACTTTGTTCGGCAAGAAATTTATGAAATCGTTGTTGCTGGCAACACAACAATGCGCGACATCTTCTTCAGGCAGGATGTTCAGAGTATTGGACAAAAACCGTATAAATCCATCATTGAGCATGAATATCGGGACGGCATTCGTTCAACGACATCATTAACCGAAAAATCCCGTAGACTCGGTATCCGTTCCAATCCGAAAGCGATGGTGTATAGTTTGCCACTGATTGCAAGCCACGTTGGAGCGGATGTCGCAGCAGATTTGGTGGCAGTTGACATGCAATCACAAGACGAAGTTATTATGTTAGTTGATGTCGGCACGAACACGGAGGTCGTCGTTGGCAATGCAAAGCGGATGGTTGCGGCATCGTGTCCAGCCGGACCTGCGTTTGAAGGTGGCGGCATAGAATATGGAATGCCCGCCTATCCGGGGGCAATTGAGGCGGTGAAATGGGTTGACGGTCAAATTGACTACGAAACAATCGGTGGAGAGAATCCGCAAGGATTATGCGGTTCAGGGCTTATTTCACTACTTGCTGAACTTTGCAGGCACAATCAGATGAGTGCAAAAGGGGTTTTTGCTGATAGAAAACAGCGTGTAATGCCGCTTTTACCTGAACACGGCATTACCTTCTCACGCGATGACGCGAGCAACTTAGCACAAGCAAAGGCGGCAAACTATTGTGGACAGTCCATTGTCCTCCGCCATTTCGGTTGCTCTCCGCAAGACATCACAAAACTCTTTTTAGCAGGTGGATTTGCGAACTACGTTAACCTACAAGATGCCATTGACATAGGATTTCTTGCACCTGTCCCTCAAGATCGGATTGTCAAAATTGGGAACGCGGCAGTAGGTGGTGCAAAAGCAGTACTGCTTTCAAGAGAAAAACGTGCGGAGATTGAGGAATTCGTTAAAAACATTGAACATATAGAACTTGAAACGACTCCCGATTTCTTTGAAATTTTTGTTGAAGGGTGTCAATTCAAGCCAATGTCAATTGATATATGAGGAACATAAAAAAAGACATCATTTGGAGTTATGGCGTTTGTAGTCGCGCAATTCATTGCGCCTCTTACATTCGCACTTAGTTTGGAGTTATGGCGTTTGTAGTCGCGCAATTCATTGCGCCTCTTACATTCGCACTTAGTTTGGTTGAAAAGCCATTATCCTGTAGCAGAGGAACTCAATAGGTGATAGAATTCCGTGAACGTTTAAATTTTGAAAAACCAATTCTATATGATGGCGGATTTGGGTCACAGCTTTTTGCTCGCGATATAGAACTGGCAAACAGCGCGCTTGCTAACGAATTACATCCTGCTGATGTTGTTGATATTCATTCAGATTATATCAGCGCTGGTGCAGAGGCAATCGGCACGAATACGTTTGTCGTGTCGCCACTTCACCTGCAAATGGCAGGGCAAGATAAATCGGATGCGCAACGACTCATCCGACTCGGTGTTCAGCATGCAAAGCAAGCTGTTGAAGAGAGTGGAAAAGATATTTACATAGCCGGTTCTGTCGGACCTTCGCCAGGAGCCATTGAAGCGGACAGCGGTGACACAATATTCGGCATTCCAAATGATGAAGTGAGAGAGGCACATAAACTTGTTATCCGAACACTCACAGAAGCAGGCGTAGATTTCCTCTGCCTTGAAACAATGTTTTCCGCGAAGGAAGCGACAATTGCCGTTGATATTGCCCGCGAGACCGAACTCCCTATAGCCGTAAACATGACATACAAATGGACAAAGGAACGCAGCACGGACAAAGTGATCTATAAAACCGATTGGGGACATTCTGCTGCCGATCTACTTCAAATGCTTGACAGTGGGGAGTTTTCAGGTGGCGATTCACTATTAGACTGTGTAGATATTATTGGTCTTAACTGTGGTGCAGAAACAAAGCGCACAGAACATTCGGGCATGCCTTACGCTATTACTGGTACCGAACAACTACATGCAGCACTGTCAGAAATAGGTATTAATGGTAAACGCATGATGGCATATCCAAACGCTGGTATGCCCCAGCTTGATGAGAACCATAAAACCGTCTATACACAAACACCGTTAGAAATGGCAGGCTATATTCCGGCACTCATTGAAACGGGCGCATATCTAATCGGTGGGTGTTGTGGTACGACACCTGCACATATAAAGGCTTTCCGTGAGGCGATTGATGCGAACCCGTGTTAAAATTTGTGGCATAACCAATCTTGAAGATGCGGAAATATCAGTAACAGCAGGTGCTGATGCCCTCGGATTTATTTTTGTGCCACAGACACCACGCTACATTACGCCTAATAATGCAGTTGAAATCATCCGAGCGTTACCTCCGTTTATTACAACAGTTGGCGTTTTCAGAAATGCTGAACATAAGGTTATTGAGAATATTGCGACCCGAACTGGCATCACATCTATTCAATTACACGGCACAGAATCACCCGAATTTTGCACACAACTATCATTACCTGTTATTAAAGTTTTTGAATTACAAAACGAAAAGGATTTGCAAACCTTAGACGATTATAATGTAAATGCATACCTTGTAGATAAACCAAAATCAGTATCAGGCGGGACAATCAATTTGGAATTAGCCCTAAAGGCGCGGCACCACACAAAAAAGTTAATCCTCGCTGGCGGCTTGACTCCAGAAAATGTCGCAGATGCAATTCGATATGTTAATCCGTACGCTGTTGATGTTGCCAGCGGCGTTGAATATAAGAAACGCCACAAGGATCCGAATAAAATTAAGGCATTTATCAGCGCTGTTAGACAAGCTAATGAAGCAAGAACGGAAAGATGGAAACAATAACCCTAACCTATAAAAGACTGCCAGACCGTGTTAATTACTTTCAGCAGCAACTGCTCTATGAAGATGAAAACGTTATTGTCACGTCCCAAAAGATTAAACCTTCCTCGCCAATTGTCTTGAACGGTGAGACAGTTTTAGGGGACAATTTTACAGCGGTCTGGTTCGTATTCACAGGATTGTGGTACGACATCGGTAAAATATACAATCTTAACAACGAATGGACAGGCTATTATTGCGATATTATGAAGCCAGTGAAGCGCAAACCAGATCAATTTGAAATTGTTGACCTATTCCTTGATTTGTGGGTTTCACCTGATGGTAGTTATGAAATCCAAGATGAAGACGAATTTGAAAATGCACTTGAAGAAGGGGCTATAAGCACGCAATTGGCAGAAAAAGCGCGAAATGCGTTAGATAACTTAATCGATGAAGTAGTGTCAGGAAAATTTCCACCCGAATTTGTAAAAAATTTCACATCCCAATAAACCATTGGAGACTTGACATGTCTATTTTAGCAATTAACGGCGGTGAACCGACCCGAACTAAACCTTATCCGACATGGCCAACACTTGATCCAGCAGACATAGAAGCGTTTGAGAGCATCTATAACAGCAGACAATGGGGTGTTGGTGGGACAAAAGTTCCTGAATTTGCGAAACAATTTGCTGAATTCCAAGGTACAAACTATGGTGTTTGCGTCAATAGCGGCACGACTGCACTCTATATTGCCTTAAAAGCTGCGGAGGTTGGTCCGGGTGATGAAGTTATTACCACACCATATACCTTTCAAGCCACCATCGTTGCTATTCTGATGGCACATGCTGTGCCAGTTTTTGTTGACACAGCACCCGATAGTTTTCTGTTGGACATTTCCAAAGTGGAAGCTGCTATTACGGAAAAGACGAAAGCGATCCTACCTGTCCACATAGCCGGTTATCCCGCTGATCTTGACGCACTTGTAGATATTGGCAATCGGCATAATCTAAAAATTATTGAGGATTGTGCGCAAGCACACGGGGGAGAATGGCGCGGCAGAGGTGTGGGAAGTTGGGGAGATTTCGGGTGCTTCAGTTTCCAGTCATCCAAAAACCTTTGTGCTGGTGAAGGCGGGATCATTCTGATGAATGATAGAGAACTCTATGAACGCGCCTGGGCACTGCACAACTGTGGACGCCCCCCGCCTGATGCTGAATCCGGTAATATAGAACCTTTCGGTGGGAACTTCAGAATGACAGAATGGCAAGCTGGACTCCTTCTCTCACGTTTAACACGACTTGAAGCCGAAACTAATCATAGACACATGAATATGCGCTGGTTAGATGGTTGGTTCGGTGAGATTCCCGGTATCAAGGTAACACCCCTGGATCCACGTGCAACCCGCTGCGGTTCACACGGTTATAAGGCGATTTTTGATTCCGAAGAGTTTGAAGATATATCACGTGGAACGTTTATCAGTGCAATGCGCGCAGAAGGCATACCTATCGGATACTGGTATAACACACCGATGTATCGTGCTTCGTTTCTTTCCTCTAATCTTTTCCGTTCTGACCTTGATTTTTCAGATGTCCACTGTCCTGAAACTGAAAAAATATGCCAATCAGGACTCGCCTTCAGTCAAAATGTATTAATGGGAACAGAAGCGGATATGGAAGATATTATTAAGGCAGCAATAAAAATTAGACGGAATGTAGGTGAATTGAAGGAAAATTCGTGAAGCTATAGTGAAACCAATGATTATTAATACACTGTGGTAGGTTCGGTTTCCTAACCGAACCATAGGTGTCAATTTAAGGGATAAATCTGTGTAGCAGTGTCTTCAGTCCCGTAGGGACGATATGTTTATAGATATGAAATGTCCATATGTCTTTAGTCCCGTAGGGACGATATGTGTCCCCCAACAACATATTTTCTACATATCGTCCCTACGGGACTAAAGAGGAATTGTTCACCGTTTTTCTATAAACATATCGTCCCTACGGGACTGAAATGTGGACAATCCCAATCGTCATGCCTATTCAGAAGGGTTTTTAGAACAAGAAATATTTTCTTAAATTGACGCCTATGGTGCGGTTTCCTAACCGAACCGAACATAATGTCCAATTAATTCTAAAGTCTACTATAAGTCGTCAATTACACTAAAAAATAGACAAAATTAGATTTTTTTGAAATTTTACTATCCTTTTTATCCATAAAAGACTCTATAATACCAAATGCGTCCATAAAAGGAGAATTTAAAATGAGTAATGAACGTGAAACCCAAAAGGAAATTCGACGAATTGTCCGAATGTTAGAAGCAACAACAAGACATCTTGAAAAAGCTTCTATATTAGACGGTTTATCCAGCGGAGAAGCAAGGTGCATCCGACAATTCAACAATGCCTTGGCACGACTACATGATTTAGAAGCACTGCCAGAAGGGTTGTTTGAACCTTTAGACGAGGGGGCATCTGTCGGGGATATTGGGCAGGCATACCATCAAGTTGCAACCTATCTCAAAGAAGGGATGGGATTTGATTTCGACCTCGATTTTAAAAAAGAGAAGGAAACGATCGGTAACGTGATGAAAGATGTTGGTGAAGTTGTAACTCGTGCTGTCTTCAGCACGAGGGAAGCAGATCCCGAGGATAGTGAATCTTCTGAATCTACAATCGAAGTCGTTGAAGTAGAGGAAGATAAATCTGATCCTGTTGAACCGCGCCTTGATAAATTAGAGGAACAGATGGAAACTGTTGTTGAGATCCTTCAAGAACTCCGTGCCAAGAAGAATAAGAAGGATAAAAAAGATGATTAGATGCAGTGCTGATATCACTTGCACATAGGAGGACATCATGACACGTAAACAATTTTGGGGGGTTGCTGCTTTCATTATTATACTGACCGGAGCCGCCGTATTTTATATTCGACACGAACTTTTAGATATCCGCCAGTATCAACAAGAATCTGATGAGGCAGAAAAACTGTTAGAGGAAAGCATGAAGAAAAAAGAAACGCCAGAGGAGGTAAACGTTGACCGTGTCAACGCTGGAGAAGTTGATTCAGTAAAAGTCTCTGATGCAGATATAGAGAAATTTCTCAAGGAACTTGCTGCGGAGGGGAAAGTCTCTGAGGCAGACGTAGAGAAATTACTTGAGAATGTTGCTGCGGAAGAAGAAGAGGTGAAGGAAGAAACGCTCTCACCTGAAGAATTAGCAAAACGAGAAGAGCGGCGAAAAGCGCGGGAATTCTGGGACAAAATCAGGAAAACAATAGGTGGAGGTATACACGGTTCTACGGACCCAGAAAAAATGCAAGAGTTGGTTCGCCTTTTTGAAGAAGCCGCAGGAGGCCCCACCATACTTACCGACATGAATAATTTAGCAACGATGCTCCATAAATATGTGGACACAAATGGTGATGTGCGCACTTCCGATCTCTTAAAAATTGCAGATTACCATGAATCAATACCCGGTGAACTTGGCGAATTCATGACCGCTCCTGCAACGTTTTACCGCAACTTGGCACAATATGCCAAAAGTAAAGGTTACGAAGTAGTTAATTTGCAAGAGATAATGACAAATCCTCCGGATGACTTTGAAAAAGTTGTGAAGGAGTATCTTGAGTCTGCCGAATGATAGCAAATTCTTGTGGAAATCTTATTATTTGAGATGTAGGAAGGAACTCCGATTCCCGACTAATACCCAATTAACGTGATTTGTCTTGCTAAGTGTGCGGTTAGGAAACCGCACCATAACTGTCAATTTAAGGAATATTATCTGTCCTTTGGATGTGTTCAGTCGAAATGTTCAGTCGAAAAATTAATGTAGAATGCGCATTTGGGCAGATCTTATCTTCTGTAGGAGCGGGCTATTGTAGCGCCAACGGCCGGACGGTAGCGCGGGAAAGGGGCGGCTAAAAAAAATATAGGGGGTGAAAAACCCACCCA
>JAPPES010000089.1 GCA_028824125.1 Candidatus Poribacteria bacterium | reverse complement strand
GACATTAAAACCTGTTTTCGATAAAAAATAAACATTTATGAAACACCCTCAATTAGTTAACTGGTAACGTGAGTTTGATAAATAGTTTTAGAAGTTACATATCATTGGCAACTGATAGTCATTTTCCTGGAGTTCTTTGTGTCTAAGTGAAGGTTTTTCTTCAGACAGGTATAAGCGATCAAGGCAGCAATTGTGTTTACTTGAAAGTTGACACAATTTCTATGGCGTGTGTGTTGTCCCTCTGTCTGACTTTTGAGTTCTTTATTCACCGACTCAATGAGCATCCGTTTTCGTAAAAATGCTGCGTCAGCATCGGACAAAGGTTCAGGTTTCATATTCTTACGCACCTTGTAAATGAGTGTCACACCGTCTTCTTGGAGTATCTCCCGCAGGTTTAAAGAAAAAAGTCGTCAACTTCACAGAAAAGTGTTATCATATCCATCAGAGAACTCCTATGTAAGTGTTTGGTATACTTCATAATAACAAAGGGGTTCTCTATTTACCAGTTTTAATTATCAAACTCACGTTTTATCAAGCAATAATTGTGCGATAGATACGCAAATTAGATTTTTTGCGTCCTGCAATTCAAAACAAAATTAGGATAAAAGATGGCTCACAAAACATTAACCATTTCAGATGTACTTAAAATAAAATCTCTTTCATTTGCATCAGTTTCGCGATTCCAGCTTTCCCCAGATGGAGAATCTCTTGCCTATGTCGTGAAGGATCCCAGTCGAAAGTCATCATCCGAACAAGAAACGACAGAATACTCAAAACTTTTACCTACCGGAGCACCAGCTTATCATCATTGTGATGAGGTTTGGGTCACCAATATCAAAACAAAGGAATCTCATCAACTCGGTTCTGATGCAGGGGTAGACTGGGCACCAAGATGGTCTCCAGATGGACGTTATGTCGCATTTTGTTCCGATCGAATGGGTGCTCCGCAACTGTGGGTTTGGGATAAAAAAGAAAATAAACAGCGGCGAATTAGTGAAAAGCCGATGAGTCCAATAGAAGGTTATGAAGTGCCGCAGTGGACATCAGACGGAAAATATATCATCACAAAACTACGTCCAGAAGATATAGATTTTTCCACAATTATTTCTCCTGATTCCGAGGGACGAGTCATCAATGTCTGGCATACTGATACTGATGAGCAGCTGGGTTCAAATGAAGAACTAAGCCGGTTCGCATGGGTTCAGGGAGACTTAGGTGTTTTTAATGTTGACACTGGTGACGTATCATTTCTCACACGTGGATTATATGTAGCAGAAATGTATCTCTCTCCTGATGATACTGCAGTTGCAGTGCTCAACATAATAGGAGCGGAAAGTTTAACTTCTCAAGATGTTTTCTTTGAGTTATTATTAGTGCCTTTGAATGGATCATCAATAAAGTGCTTGGCAACAAATATCAGATTTGGATCGCGATTCGTGAGTTGGGCACCAAATAGCAAACAACTGATATATACCCACCCGGATGGTCTGTTTTTGACATCAACACAGGGTGATGAACAGAAAAACCTCACTACGAACTTTGCAGAGAGCCCTCACTTTTTCACACGTCCGTTATGGAACGCATCAGGCACCTCGGTTTTCTGCGGTTTTGATGGACATGTGTGGGAGATTGCACCAGACGGAAGCAATACACGAAAACTTACAGAAGGATTGGACCGACACATCATCGGTTTCGTTGCTGAGAGAGATACACATGTTATCTGGCAATCAAATGAAGAACAATCTATAGGCATCCGAACCCATGATCCCGAAACAAAGAAAGATGGTTTTTATTTGATAAATACAGCTGCAGCAAGTACTACCTGTCTGTTTGAGCAACAAATTTACCTATCCACACCTTCAGGGAACGGAACGAAGCTTCTCTATAGAGCACAAAATGCAACTTACCCTGAGGAAGTATGGATGTATGATACAGTTACTGGAAAACAACAGCAAGTTACTGATCTTAATCCGCATCTGCGTGCCTTACGCTATGGTGAGGTGCGTTTAATTGAATCAAAAACAGCAGAAGACAAGCATTTACGAGGTGTTTTGATTCTGCCTGCCGACTATGAGGAAGGAAGACGTTATCCTTTAATTACGAAGGTCTATCCCGGTCAAGACTTATCAAGAATGGTTTACACTTTCGGGTTGGCTGTTGAAGAAATTAACTTTCAACTCCTTGCTGCCCAAGGTTTTGCTGTTCTCGGTGTTGACATGCCACCTGAATCTACCGATTCATTAGCAGATATGCCAGGATTTGTCCTACCAGCAATAGACGAGGTAGTTGAAATGGGTATCGCCGATGAAAATAGGTTAGGGATAATGGGATTTAGTTACGGTGGATATTGCACAGTTGGACTCATAACACAAACCACCCGTTTCAAAGCCGCAGTTTGCGGTGGTGGTATCTACAATCTGACCAGCGTTTATGGGAGACTTTCGAAACAGGGACATAGTAGTGGCATTGGTTGGGCAGAAACAGGACAGGGACGTATGGGCGGTTCGCTCTGGGAACAACGACAGAAATATGTTGACAACTCACCTATATTTCATTTGGATAAGATTGAAACCCCTGTACTCATTTATTGCGGTGAAGGTTTTGGAGGTGATGACTACGCACAATCTGGAGAACTTTTCTCCGGATTACGTAGACTTAAGAAGAAAGCAACTTTTGTATGGTACAGAGGTGAAGGACATCCTGCCAGTGAATGGCGACCTGAACATCGGACTGATTACCAGGAACATATTATGGGTTGGTTTGAAAAACATCTGAATTAACAGTTCCACCCGCGATGTGTTTAAAGTAAATCTATTGTTATATCAATCGTTAAATTGTTAGGTAAAATTTTTTAGAGTGTAGATTCTTGTTGTTCTGCAGTAAACCTCTTCTTGTAGGAGTGAGCTCCAGCTCGCGACCAGGAGGTCGCTTGGACAGAAGAAATCCAAGTTAATCTCCAATACACTTGTGGCAATTAAGAAATCGGGGTTAAAAACTCCCTCACACAAGAAAAAACAAGGTTAGTAACAAAAGCTTTACACACCTGACAAATTAGAATATGCTTCTATGCAGAATATAGGTATTAAAATAGTTTCGAGAATTTTTTAAACGTGAGTTGATATAAGAAATTAGCTCACCACTTATTTCACCCAAGTCAGTGCACAACGAATAAAAAGGAAACTTTCTTTGCTCCAGCGGAGCAATATGTTTATAGCAACATTATGAGCCGATATATCCGATCGAGATGAAGTTTAAATAAATATTTCGGTAATTGGCAAGGTTAGGAAACCTTGCCAGCAGCAGGTTTACATCTCTGCTGGCAAGGTTTCCTAACCTCGCCACATTACCCAATTTATTTTTTAATCTTCATGCGGAGCGGTATGTGATTTCCTACACATAGCACTCCGCTGGAGTGCGAGAATATGCCATACCGTTTTCTATAAACATAGCACTCCGCTGGAGTGCGGTATTTTTCGCTGTGTTCCACGGAGACGTAACTCACAGAAAAAGAATCTCAGGCGGAAATAAAAGCAGCCCCAGCGGGGCGGAATGTTTATAGAAACATCGTGAACAATCCCTCTTTAGCCCCAACGGGGCGACAGGTGTGTTAATAAATAATAAACCGATATTGATGTCAAAGCGGTTCTATTAATCCAGACGATTACTTAAGAACCCTAAAAATTATCCAAGCTATAGTAGGAATTACGCAGTCTACCTATTTTAGCGGTTACAGCGTTTGTAGTCGCACAATTCATTGCGCCTCTTAAATTCACAGGTAGTCGCGCTTTGTAAGCGCGCCGATCAGCATTTCAAATTGACATATTGATCAAAATTTGGTGAAATAATGAGTAAGTTTGAAGTAATAGTTAATGCCAGAACACATTTAGTCGTTGACACCGATACGAGTCGTTGTTTAGGAGGTGTCGGTGCGAATTTTTACCGTCCCTTTGTCTTTCCATTCTATACGCCTGCTGGACACACCGTAATTCAGGAATTCGCTTTTGACCATCCGTTTCATAACGGCATCTTTATAGGACAAGCACCTGTGAAGGTTGGTGAACGGGAGGCATGGTTTTGGGGAGCACCGCCGCGTCGTTCCTTTACAGACAGACTCTTTGAGAATTTGGGACGTATGGAAACGGAGAAAGAAATTGATATAGCACCACATGCAGATGGTGTTCAATTCGTTCAGAAGGTTATCTGGCGCGATGCCAACGAAGAACCTTTGATTGATGAAATTCGGACTGTCAATCTATATTCCATTGCCGATGGCACGGTATGTGAAATGACAAGTGAAAAGATTGCGAACTATGGTGATGTTGAATACCCACGAACCAAGTATGGAAGCATCGGCATGCGTGTTGAACCGAGACTTTTGCCTATTATGGGTGGTGTTGTCATTGGTGACAACAACCGCAGAGGAAAAGTGGAAGTCATAGACGAAAACACATCGGATTTTGTGGCATACCAAAATCAATTGCCTGGGCACGGTCATTTGGGTGTCTTTATGATGATACTTGAGGAAGGAATCCGCGGGCCGTGGTTCATTCGGGATTACGGCATGGCACTCTATAATCCTACGCAAACAGGTCCTATTTCAACTCCTCAAAATGAGACGTGGAAGATTGCCCTTCGGTTCGTTGCTTACGATGGAGAACTGACAACTGCCAGAGCTGAGAAATGGTGTATGGTGTAGATGGAAACAGAAAACATCCTTGAACTTCAGAAACTTACGAAGGCATTCGGTGACCTTGTCGCCGTTGACAATGTAGATTTTGAACTGCAAGCCGGGGAAATCCACGCGATTTTAGGGGAGAACGGTGCTGGAAAATCCACCCTCATGAATCTCATCTATGGACTTCACCAACCATCAGATGGGAACATTCGTATTTTTGGTGAATCAAAAATATTCAAATCCCCGCGCGATGCAATTACAAGTGGCATCGGCATGGTGCATCAGCATTTTATGCTAATTGAGAATCTCACTGTTGCTGAAAACATCGCACTCACTGTTGCGAAATTCAGCTCAAAAGATGGAAAAACAGCCTCTATTGAATCTGATACGGAATCCCCGCCCGAAGAAAATGGAATCCCCTCAAAACTCAGCACGTTTCGATATAAAAAAAATGACGCAATCCGACTCACTGAAGCACTGTCACAAAAGTTCGGTCTGGCTGTTGATCCGAGTGTGCTTGTACGCACACTTTCAGTAGGATTGAAACAACGGGTTGAAATTCTAAAAGCCCTCGCAGTGGACGCGCGTATTCTCATACTTGATGAACCGACAGCAGTTCTCAGTCCACAAGAAGTAACCGGTTTTTTTAAAATTCTGCGTGCATTACAAGCTGATAACCGCTCAATCATCTTTATTAGCCACAAAATGAAGGAGGTTTTGGAAATCAGTGATAGGATAACAGTCTTGAGACATGGCAAGAAGGTATATCACGGAAAGACAGGTGAACTTTCTGCTCCTGGACTTGCAAGGGAAATGCTTGGTGAAGAACTCTCGGAAGTAGAACGGAAAGAAAATAAAGCGACAACAGATTTAGTGCTCAATGTTTCAGGACTGACAGTCCCGGGAAGTCGCAATGAAAACGCAGTTTTGGATGTCTCTATACAAACATATCGTGGTGAAATTGTTGGCATTGCCGGAGTGGATGGTAACGGTCAACGTGAATTGGCAGAAGCAATTATGGGATTACGTCCTATTACTTCAGGAGCTGTAGAGATTTTAGGCAGACAACCGTCTGGAACAAAGAACATTCGCAAATGTGGTGTCGGTTACATTCCTGAAGATAGGCGTACAATGGGCATAATTACTTCGTTTTCTATAGCGGATAATCTGATGTTGAACATCGCACACTTTGAACATTTAGCGAAACGCGGAGTAATAAGTCAGAAAGCAAAAAATAGAGCCGCGACGCAGCTTATTAACACTTATGATATTCGCCCATCTTCCGCCAACATTCCTGCGTTTGCTTTGTCGGGTGGAAATCAACAAAAAATTGTTCTCGCCAGAGAAATATCACCACAACCTGAGCTGCTTATTGCAGTTAACCCTACCCGTGGATTAGATATCAATGCTGCACAATACGTACATCAAAATTTATTTGCACAACGAGACCAAAAAAAATCTGTTTTACTGATTTCAACGGAGTTAGACGAAGTTTTACAAATGAGTGATAGACTCTATGTGATGTCAAGAGGGAAGCTAATTGAAGCTACTGCACACCGTGATAACATTGAAGCATTAGGACTATTGATGACAGGAGAAACGGATCCAGATGTTTAATTTTTCTGCCTTATTCCGTAAGACAATATCTATTTCTCTCAGCGTAAGGAAAATAATACTGCCTTTTTTTCTATGGATATTGGCACCAGTCTTGATTTTAACCAGTGCCTTCATAACAAATGGCATTATCATATTTTTGTTTGGCTATAATCCGATAGAGGCTTATGCTGCAGCTATTGGCATAACATTCGGTTCTGTAAGCGCGATAAGTGAAACATTGGTAAAAAGCACCCCTTTTCTTATGACAGGGCTTTCTGTTGCCATAGCGTTTCGGTGTGGGATGTGGAATATCGGGGCTGAAGGGCAGTTTCTGATAGGTGTTTTAGCGGCAACATGGTTTGGCACGAAGATAGCCATACTCTTTCCAAATACATCCTGGATAGCAGTGCCGCTCTGTCTCAGTTTCGCTATCTTAGCAGGTGGTATATGGGGAATTATTCCCGCTATTCTTAAGGTAACACGGGGTGTGAACGAAGTGATTAGCACAATTATGTTGAATTACATTGCGATTCACTTTGTGAGTTTAATGATAGACGGTGGACCACTACAGGAGACATCAAAAACAGGACCACAGAGCGATCCGATAGCTGAATGGGTGTTCCTACCACGCCTTTTTGAAGCACATCGAATTCATCTCGGCACCGGTCTTGCCGTGATATTAGCTATTGTCTTGACATTTGTACTGTTTCGTACAACGTTTGGGTATCAACTTCGTGCTGTAGGAGAGGGAGCCGCAGCAGCAGAAGCGGCAGGAATTTCGATCTCACAGAACACACTCCGCGTTTTTTTCATAAGCGGGGCACTTGCCGGTCTCGGCGGCGCAATTGAAATCATGGCGCTCGTCCCTCATCGGCTTACCGAAAATTTTTCACCAGATTACGGGTACACAGCAATTGCTGTGGCATTATTAGCGAAGTTGCACCCACTGATGACGGTTGCCACAGCACTGTTATTTGGGGCACTTGCCAAAGGTTCGTTTGCTATGGAGGCAGAGGTTGGCATTTCCAGACAAGTCACGTTGATGATGCAAGCAATAATCCTCCTTTTCGTCATTGGAGCAAGTGCTGTAAACTTTTTTCGGAAATATAACAGACAGCAGAAGTTGTAGCACAAACTGTATGAAGTTTAAATAAATATTTCGGTAATTTGGCGAGGTTTCCTAACCTCGCCAAAGGACCCAATTTATTTTTTAATCTTGATACAATTTGCGCTACAGAAGTGTCCCATTAATTATAGGTTTTACTATAAAATCTACCATACTGAATTCATCCAATACATGTGATTATAGGTGTGAAAAAAAATGGATATTATAGCAATACTTGAAGATATTCTTGCAGCTACGATCCGTGGGGCAACTCCCCTATTACTTGCTGCATTAGGAGAAGTGGTGGCACAACGCGCTGGTGTGATTAACATCGGTATTGAAGGCATGATGCTCATCGGTGCGCTTTTTGGAATGGTAGGCTCTTTTTATACCGCAGGACTACCGTTTCTTGCCCCGTGGGTAGGCCTTTTCGTAGCAGGATTGAGTGGATTATTAACTGCAGCTCTATTTGCGTTTTTTGCGATAAGACTACGTGGAGATCAAGTTGTTATCGGCACAGCAATAACACTATTGGCATTAGGATTTACCGAGGTCGTATATGTACGTTTATTTGGGAAGACAGGTAGCCCGCAGAGCGTTCCGTATTTCAAACAATTTGATATGCCATTTCTGTCACAGATTCCATTGTTTGGAGACGCACTTTTTACACATAATATAATCGTTTTCATAGCTTTTCTATTCGTACCTTGCGTCTACTTTTTTCTATATCATACACAACTCGGTCTAAGAGTCCGCGCTTGTGGCGAGCATCCAAAAGCGATCTCTACTGTCGGGTCAAATGTTTCACTATTACGGACGATGTGTTTGTTGTTTGCTGGGGCTATGGCAGGCATCGGAGGCGGCTACCTATCACTTGCGGATGTGCCCATTTTCACACCCGGAATGACAGCAGGTCGCGGATTCATTGCGTTGGCTATCGTAATTTTCGGGAAGTGGCATCCAGTGAAAGCATTTGGGGCTGCCTTACTCTTTGGTCTTGGGTTTGCACTGGAAAATCGATTCCAAGCATTTGGGTGGGATGTACAATATCAGTGGTTTTTGATGTTACCTTTTGTACTTTGTTTAGCGGTGTTGGCAGGTTTTGTCGGAAAAGCAGAGGCACCACTTGCACTCGGAAAACCTTATGATCCATCAGAGTAAGCTAACTCTTCTAAAATGTAGTGCCTATCCGACCATAGATTGCGTTTGTTGACACATTTGGAACTGAGATGAGCGGTACAGCGTAATCAACTCCACCAATGAAAGGCCCCAAGTTTAATCGTAATCCTACACCAACTGCGGATGGCAGCCATTTGTTGTATTCAATATCTTCTACCGTGTCCCATACATTGCCCGCATCAAAGAAGAAAACACCTTGAATCGGATCTAAAATTGGGAACCGCAATTCGGTATTAAAAATAAACTGAACGTTACCGCGATGTTTGCCGGTAAGGTCCTTAGGCCCCAGTCCTCTCTCTTTATATCCCCTCACTGTAGTACTACCGCCTGCCCAGAATCGTTCAAAAGAAATTAATTCTACCCCTCGGCCTGCTTGTAGCCCCGTGGTAATACCGAATCGAAGTGCTGTTGCTAACACGAATCCCCACTCATTTAATTTTTGGAGATAACGGGTGTCGACTACGGTTTTAACAAAACTACTTTCTCCCCCCAAAAAACCGCCCGCGTACTCTACGGTGACCTCATTAAACATACCCGATGTTGGGTTCAGAGGTGGAATTCGACTATCTTGCCTCCATAAGAACCGTAAACTACTTACTGTTGTTTCGGAAAATGCGACTGAAGTATCTTTTAAGTCGCGATAACTGTATTCTAAATTCAACCTATGTGTCCTTGATAATTTCCTGCTGAGACTAAAACTTCCTTGCAATGCCCGCACGTCGTCATCCTCTTCCAATTTTCTTGCCAAGAATTGTAGGCTACCACTTGTTCTACCTATGAACCAAGGCTCCGTTAATGTTGTATCGTATAGGTAGCCCAATGTTCCCTGTCTGCCCCGTAAACGAAATCGGATGTTTCGCTCAAAAAGGTTGAGGTGACTCAGAGCGATTGTCCCGCGTGGCCCATCAGAAGAACTATAACCGACACTTGCGCCAATAGCGCGCGGCTTCCGTTTTTGGAGTCTAATTTCAACATCTCTGACGACTGGCTGCGGTGAAGATAGAACTGGTAGACTGTCATTTCCAAAATTGCTTGGTTGATTTTCGAAAGCTGTAGGGATTATAGATTCGGCGCGGATCCGTTCAAAAATGCCTGTACTGTAGAGGTTCCCGATAGCGTGACTTATCTTGTCTGGTGTGTAGAGAGCACCTTGAAGATGGGTAACCTCGCGTTTAAGAACGTTCGGTTTAACGCCAGTGTCACCAATAAAATTAAATGTGCCAAATACTATTTGATCCCCTTCGAAAATTTCAAACTGTAAAACGCTGTGTTCAAAAACCGACAGATGTTCTTTTCCCTGTTCAAGCGTATAACGCGCGTGTCCATCAATGTCTTGGAGACTCCATTTTTCACCAATTTTTGTGGCAATATCTGTGCCCGCATGTGAGAAACCGTGTTTTTTGAATGCCTCACGTAATTTTGGGGGTAACGTGCCTGCATCCATGCCTGCATCCAATTGCTCAGAAAAATTACCTTCCACCTGAAAAACTGGTGTGTCTGTTTTGTGTAGATATTGTGTATCTACAATTTCAGCGTCTATATAACCCAGGTCTTGATATGCTTTAAGTACTGCATTTTCATAATTTTTTCGAACAAGCCGTGCATTCGGTGCCTGAGATTTACTGGGTAAAGCATCAAGGAGCGTAGCAGTACTTAATGCTTTGTTCCCGGTAAACTGACACCGATTAATCACCTCTTTACGATCTTCAATTATCGTAAAATGTATTTCGACCTCTCCAAAATCCTGATTAGAACTATGTTTTTCTAAATGCTTAATAACGGCATCAGGATATCCAGCTTTTTCATACAAAATTGCCAAACGTTGTTTATCTCTTAATAGTGCCTGCTGAGAAAATATGCGCTTCTGAAAGAGTTGAGATGGCTTCATCTCAATCTCGCGCAATAGTTCTTTATCAGAAAAAGCAGTATTCCCCGTAAATGTGACGCTCGTCACTTTATAACGAGTACCGCGTCTAACAGTAAATTCAATATGAAGTGGGGAATTCGTTAAGATCCTCGGTTTTACTTCTGTTCCGTAGTAACCTTTTGCTTCAAAGTGAGATTGTACGATTGCCTCCCACTGTGATCGGTCATTTATTAAAGGTTCTATTTCGCTTCTGAGTCGGTCCCGTTCAGATTTTTTTTGGCTGACACCTAATTTTGCCAGAAAATTACGAACAAAGGAATCCTGAATAATAGGTTTTCCGTTCTCATCTACAAAATCAAGCAATAGTTGTGTGCCTTCAGTTATATCAAGTGTTAACACACCGGTTTTATTCGCAAAGTTAGCCTCAATTTTTGTACTCGGATAGTATCTTTTTCTATAGAGGTCACGAATTACCACAATATCTTCATCTACGGTAGATTTACGATAGATCATGCCAACATGAGTACGGCATACCTCCTTGATGTTTTCAGTAAATATAGTTGAATTTCCTTGAATTTGAAAGTCAGAGACAAGTGTAGGGGCACCTAAATTGATCTGATATATTAAGCTTCCTTTGGAAGTAATTGCATTTTCTTCGACATCTGCCCCAAAATAACCGAAATCAGCACATACGGCTTTAATAGAATTGATATCCTTTTTTGCCATTATTGGGACATACATTTCTCCCGGTTCCAATCTTATCGTAGCACGGATTGCACGTCTCAATTCACTGGAAAGTTCACCGATTATAACAATTTTTTGGATGGGCAGGACCTTTTTTAAATCAAATTTAAGCACAATTCCTTCAGGCGTTTCTAAAGTATAAACATCAACTTGTATGAACTTTTGTGAGGCAAAAAGTGAGTTGACACTTCGTTGAATAGCATAACGCGAAAACTGTGAACCAACCGTTACGGAGATTAATTCTTTTAGGGTGCTAAGCTCTACGCTTTTTTCTGCCGGAAAATTATCAATAAAAAACTCAATTTTTACAACTTTCTTTTGTTGTAAGGTTTCACGAGAGGTTTCCGTAACTTCTCCAAAGATAGGTTCAAGAGTAAAGAAACAGATAAGTATTAGTATTAGTGCGCAAAATATGCGTCCCGTTACCGGAGGAATAAAAAACGAATTCGGTGTATGGTTCAAATCCGATTTATACATTTTTAGAAACGTCCCTCCAGTAATTGAACATCTACACCATATTTGTCTTTCCCTTCACCTTCTATTTTAATTGGTATTTTTTTCCCAAATAGGGAAAACGGATATTCTGCGACGAAATGTGGTTCGTCCGAATAACCTTTAGAGATAGTGACGATGAACCTACCCAGCGATAGCGATAAGGAATTCCCCGGCAAAAGAAGCGTAAGTATATCTGCCTCTGAAATGAATTCAGTTGTGGAGGAGTTAAGTGGTTCTGCATGCCAATTAATCTTTGCTTTGTCAATATCGCCGTTTTCAAGAATACCGGTTATCGTTGCTGTAATCTTTAGATCGGCTGTGCTTCCATCTTTAAGGAGGACACCACGGATAGGGTTCGGGGTTTCGAGGAAGATATTTAACTCTGGATTGAAGGCAGTTGTACTTGTGTTTGTAATTGTTGAATCCCCAACAATCTCAAAAGTCCGTATCAAGGTACTAATTTCCCCGTTGAGGATGGAAACAGTACCAGTAAAAAGCGGTTCTTGAATCGCCCCTGTGAGTTGACCGTTACAAGCAATTTCAATGTCAGTACTCCCACCGATTGATGAACGTAGATGAAAGTTGTTTGGTATATCTATTCTTACATTTAAGTCAAGTTCGCGTAAGATTGGAGCATACACGAATAGATCTGATTCACTTACAGTACCAGCAGAGAACGCATTCAGTACGTCTTCCCAATTCCAATCCTGTCGGTAGTATCCGGAGTCAATTTTAACGCGCCCCTCCAGAATCATATCTGTAATTTCGCCAAATAACTGTAAATCGTTAGAATTTACAGTTATTTCATATAACCCTGGTTCGGTAAAGGTGCAATCTGATAAACTCGTTTTAAGCTTAATATCATCTGTATCAGGCGAATCTAAGTCGATGTAACCGTGGACAGAAAATTTACCACCGTTCAATTGACCTTCAATGGGTTTAGTGGGTGCTATTGTGAGTTTTGATTCGGTGAACTCAAATTGGGCGTGAGTATCCTCTAAGAAAATAGGTGAACTGGCAAGTTTAAGTTTTTCAAATTCCCCACTGCCTTTGAAGTGTGGGGTTTTTGGTGTTCCACTGATAGTCGCGCTGATTGAACCTTTTCCGCCTGCAGATTGAATAAAGGAGTCCATAAGTGGCAAAAACCCAAGTTCTTTCAATTGAAAATCAAGCCTTACCTCCATCTCGTCTGGGAGCGGTTCTGCTTTGAGGTTAGCAAAGGAAAGCAGATATGGCACTCTTGCCTTACAGGTAAGTTGATTCTCTCCTAATCTCAGGATAGGCTTCTTATCAGAAATTGTCCACTGCTGATTTTCGTAGCTATAATGCAGTTTTACACTGAATTCATCAATGCTTGCGTCATTAATCGCGAGGTCATTGCCCACAAGTTCGACTGTTATATCAGGTTCTGCATAAGTGTTTGTAATAACAATAGTCGTTGATAACGTGCCTTTCTTTTCATATTTTTCATTATACGCTGAAGGAAGATATGGATCTAAAATAGAGATATTGAAATTGTCCAGTTTTAGGTTAGCAGATATATCCCCCTGCATGTTCCATGACCCAAAACAGGTAAAAACAAGAGGCTCCTCTGTTCCAGCAGAAGGAATCGGAATAGTATTTTCGAGTTTAATCCCCTCAACCCTGAATGTGCCAGAATCTTTTAATGTGATAAAAATTTGTTCGGGATTTTCAAAACGGAATTGCTGACCTAAGGCAGTAAAACCCAAAGATATATTGTCAATAGTAAAATCTGCTTTTGCTTCCTGAGTGAGAGCGTCAAAGGTGATTGTCTCGCGTCCTTTCGGAATTGGGATTTTTTTACCATTTTCAAAAAATTTTTCAAGTGGTATGTTCAATTCTGTAAGCGTAGCCTCTACATATCCGTTCACCTCCTCAAAACTATCTTGTGGAAGTGCCTGCCGTAGAATCGAACTGAGAGGATATTGTTTTAACTTTAGTTCAGTCAACTCAAATCGTTTCGGTATCAAACCGTTGAGTTGTAAACCACCGGATTTGAGATCACATGTTCTACCTTCTACATCAAATTGGAACTTTGTGAACTCAATTACATCTTTGCGGGCAGCAAGCTGTACCGTCACGTTCTCAAACTGTTGATTGAAATTGTTGAGACAGAGTTGTGGTGCTTGAAAAAATATATCTCCGCCTAAATGTGGGGTACGTGTAGTGCCTTGCAGTTTTAAATCAATATCTACAACGCTTTCCGCAGCAAAAAAAACAGCATCTACCCCCGGGAAAAAAGTCAGTGGTAGTTCTTTTCCAGTAAGTCGCACATTTTCAATTGGAACATCAAGAAATCGTTCTGAAAAATCAATTTCTGTCAAAGTCAGATTGAACGGGATCGTGCCGCTGAGGGTTAGACTATCGCCATTATTGATAATTTTAGTATCTAATTTAATCCGTTTGTTAGCATATTCAACGTTGCCTTGCCACCTTAACGGAAAATCTGTACCATTCTGTAATGAGTGCTTGAAAGTTCCCTGCCATTTTGCGGATATGTTTGGCATAGCAAGTGGACCATCTAAGTTGACATCAACTTTGGTATCTATTACAGAGGAGGTGATCTGTAAAGGAAAACGGGAAATGATACGACTGTTATTTAATTTGAAATCTATCGGTGAAGTATTAGAAAGTTGATAGTTGTGTGCATGTAAATTGAGTTCATCTATATTACATGTTGCTGCTATAAGATCGGGAGTAAAACCTGTTCCAGCTATTTTTGCCGACCCGCTAATTAGACCGTTTACGAAAGAGGGTTTTTGCTGGTAAAGTGTGACAAAATCACCAATCTCCAGTTTCTGAAAAGATGTTCCCATGTCAAACATCATTTCCTCTCCGTTGCGAGTTGAAAACGACGTTTCTCCATTTATCTGAAAACGGCCTTTCCCGATCTGTCCATTGGCAATTAAGTCTCGTACCTCTACTGACTGTTTTGTGATAGTCGTAAGTGCATGCAGTTTCTCCAATGTGATTGGTTTCGCAAATGCCCCGAAGTGAATAGGGTGATTTTCGATTGTGTGTAGATTTAGATCAACAACAGGGGCTGTTATACTACCTAATACATTCAGTGAAATTCCGATGTTTCCTTGAATTACGGTAGATTCGTCTAATGCTAAGTGTTTCGCAGCTTCAACAGGCAAACTGTTCCGAACTAAGTCTGAGAATTTTGTTAAATCAAGATTGTCGCCGCTGATTTCAAAATTTAGTTTGGAATTGTTAAATACATTTTGATCAATATCTATATTTCCGCCTATTTGCAATGGATTATTCAATACCAGCATTTGAAAAGGTTTGATATGTAGCGTATTATCTTGAAATTTTATTTCACCGTTTGCATTACCTATACTGATATTTCCTATTTCGGTTTCCACAATTAACATTGGGACTGTCCATTTGAGATCAATAATAGGATTACCTAAAGTTCCTTTTGTTTTTAAATCGTATTGCGCAGTACCAGAAATGGGAAACCCTAACGCTGCACCGAGAGATTCCAGCATTAACATTTGATTATGCTTGGAGGAGAGGTCTAACTCTTCAGTTTTTGTATCAAGGGTGCCGGTAAGCTGAATAAATGGAGATTCATCTCCGTGAACAGATAGTGAACTGTCAAAAATCGTGAATATATCATCTTCTAACCTTAGGTGCATCGGTTTAGGATTTGTAAAGCGCAACGAATTGTACTCAAGTTGCGTTTTGTCAATAATTATGTCAACATCATAAGGATATACCCGTCTTTTAGAAGGTTCCACCGGTTCAGTAGAGGATAATTCCGCAATTGTGCCTTCTACTTCAACCGTGCTATCAATCGTCCCAATAATAGCATCAAGCGCAGGATTAAAAATGCGCAGAATGGGAGCAGCAGATGTTTTTTCACTTTTTAGGATAAACTTGTATGGATTGGGATCGCTATTACTGATTGTACCTTCAATATCAGTCGTGCCAGCAAGTGCTTTTCCAGTAAATTTGAAATGATTTTTTTCTTCTATGAGAATACCATCCAGATAAGCATCACCAAGCGGATTGTCTTCAAATGTGAGGTCTGAAAAGGTAAATTTTGCGGTAAAAACGAGGTTCTCGGCCTTTTTTTTGAACGATTCAACGTTGACCCCCATTTTGCCATCAAGTGGAAAATCGGTAATGTCTGCCGCACGCGCAAGTTCTGCCAATTGCACCGGTTTATCCGGACTATTTTTTAGGCTAAAATCAAAGTCTCCATTGCTTTCTACATTGGCATTGAAAGTAACTTGTTGATCACGTGCCGTGATTACAAAATTGGGGATAGTTAGTGCGTAGTCATCTATTTTTAATGGTAGTGTGGTAGGATCTAAGTTGATGTTCCATGCTTTGCCAGAATCGATGGAAAAATTTCCTTCACCATCAAGGTGGTTGATGAGCTGACCGTATAATTTTAATTCCCCTTTCATATTGCCTTCAATGGGGTAGGCTACTGTAAAAAAGAGTTTGTTATAGTCAGCATCCAGCACAAGCGGATCAGGGACTATGCGAAAATTTGCTGGCAACTTGCCATCTATACCAATATTGCCCGCAATGGAAACACTTGTACCACCTCGTTTTGTGAGATGTGCGTTTTCAAAATATACAACCCGATCTACATACTGAAAATTTCCGGTTAAACGACCCACTGGAATTGGGTCATCATCATTGTGACAATAAAATGCCTCAGGCACCTCTGCATATCCACTGGCAGTGCCATCTTTTTTTATTTCTGCAGTAATGCGTCCGATACCTTTGAAAGGAATTGTGTTAAAAATTTTAAACAGTTTGCCAAAGTCAACACTCTCAAGTTGGACATTAAGACTTTCATAGGAACCACTAATGGCAACGGTTGTGCTGTCTATGGTACCGTTTGCAGTGATATTTGAACCGTTTTCAGGGGTTGAGGATATTTCCAAATTCAGAGAGGAATCTTTTAGAGAGGTCGGTTTTAGTCCATCTCCCACAAGTAAATTCGTTTCTGAAAGTTGGATATTGCTATCAAGGTAAAAATTACCTGTTGTATTACCTTTTATCTGCACTGAGCCAGTAAATATTCCAGATTCGATTTGAGGCGTTTCTGCTGGCAATTCAATGAACATTGATAATAATGAGTTGAGTTGAATATTTTCAATTTGCCAACTACTATCGTAGGTGATAGGTTGGTTGACAAAATGCTGTAATCGTGCTAACAGATTACCTTCCGCGATGTTATCAAACGCTGCGTTGCCTTTTCCCGTGAGTGTGCCACCTGCAAGCTGTGCATTGAATTTGTCCAAAGTTACTTTCGGAACTTCCTCTAAATTTATGGTCGTATTGAAGGCTAATTCTTTAATGTCTATTTGTCTAATATTAGATTCAGATGAATCTGTTGTGCTCTGAATTTGTTTGATGGAAAGTGCCTCAGATGTTCCTTCGAGTGTTCCATTTAAAGTCGAATCTGTTCCCGTTAAATTCAACACCACTTTGCCTAATCCTGCAAGTTGCGTATCGTTACCAAGCAACTTTTGCACATCTGTCGCATCAATCGTCATCTCTACAAGCGTATTCCATTTTCCGCTATCCCAATTTCTTTCGAATTCCATTACTTCTAAAAATGAGTTACCCAGTTGTAATTTGAGGGTTTCCGATAATTCACCACTTTTCGCTGAAAGTGAAAAATCTATATTCTCCAAACGGCCTGTTGATAATCTGGTTCCATTTAAGATAAAACTCCCATCACCAATAGAACCTTCTACCCTATGATTCCAATTATCAAGAGGTCCCTTTAATTCGAGTTTGATATTAGGAAGTTCTAATTCAATGTTCTGCTGTGTATCTGTAAAGAGAATCTTACCATCGTTGATAACAGCTTTGGAAACAGCAAACGCGAAGGAATTATTAGATTCAGGTGCAGGTGCAGTTTTCCGCAGCATCTGTGTAAGATTTACTTGTCCCTCCGAATTGCGCCGCAGGTTTAACTCTGGTGAGTTAATTTCTAAGGCAGTAACAAGAAATTTGCGTTGTAAAAGACCAAAAAAGTTGTATTTTAGGACTATCTCATCTGTAGAGAGTATAGGCAATTTTTCGTTGTTTTCTATCCTAAAATTCTCTACTTCTATACCGGTGAAGATATTCCCGCTCAATTTACCGATCTCAACTTCGTAATCCTCGTCAATCTGGTTATCTAAGGCTTTCATAAGTCGGGGCTTAATGAAGTTGTTTAGGAAAGAATCGGAACTGATATAGAAAAATCCGCCGATTCCAATGATAAGGATAATTAGTGGTATTGAAATTAATATTTTCTTTCGTCGTGTCATTGTTCTATTCCAAATTTTCTGCCTCGTCTGCATAAAAAGCATGATGGGCAGTATCAACTACATCATTGACAAAATCCATATTTACTATAGGTAGAGCGTCTAATCCAGCTTCTAATTGCGTTGCTGCGGTGGGTTTCCGAAGCCAGAGGAGGTATTCAATATTACCTATATCTCGGTGAATTGGTGAAAAGGTTATCCCCGCTGGTATTATCGGTAAATCTTCCCGCACAAAACCGATCAAATTAATTAATGTTTCTTTATGTACATCTGGGTCGTCAACAATACCACCTTTTTTAACGTGAACACGTCCTGCTTCAAACTGCGGCTTTACGAGCGCGATTATGTCCGATACTCCCAACTTTTCTATTATAGGCAAGACTTTTCGTAAGGAGATGAAAGAAACATCAACTACTGCTATGTCAAGCGGATGCGAAAATAGGTGTTGGTCAATGTAGCGGATATTGGTTTTGTCAAGTACGTGAACACGCGGGTTCTTTTGAAGTTTCCATGCAAGTTGTCCATATCCTACATCTACCGCATAGACAAAATCGGCACCGTGCTGGAGTAAGCAGTCGGTAAAACCACCAGTGGAGGCCCCAACGTCAATCGCTACGCTGTTTTGTACGGTTATGTCAAAAACTTGTAGTGCCTTTTCAAGTTTCAAACCACCACGACTGACATATTTGGGTGGGTGTTCAACCTCAATTTCAGCGTCAGGTGGTACGCGTTGTCCCGGTTTAAGATTTGAATTGTTGCTTACTCTGACTGCGCCGGCTAAAATCAAACGTTTCGCT
Organism: Candidatus Poribacteria bacterium; assembly: GCA_028824125.1. Lineage (GTDB taxonomy): Bacteria > Poribacteria > WGA-4E > WGA-4E > WGA-3G > MSPOR6. The sequence continues at coordinate 6,164 of JAPPES010000089.1, read as the reverse complement.
TGATGGCGACTTTCAGCAAAACCACGTTGAACAAGGACAATATCTAACCTTTCCATCTTTTCATTATTCTGATTTATAGCAAAACCTATAATTAATGAGACACTTCTGTAGCGCAAACTGTTAGTAAATCAACGGTATGAATCATGGCGAATGTCATACGCGCATTCGCCCAATGGCATTCCGCGTGTCTCATCGGCACAAACTAAATGAAGATTAAGTTATTAATTCGGTAATTTTTCATTATGCATATTCAGAACATTTTAAGTGCTCTTCAGTCCCGTAGGGACGATATGTTTATAGCAGCGCGGACAACCTCATCCCTTAGTCCCGTAGGGACGATATGTTTTGAAGCACATCAACAATAAATATGTCGTTCCTACGGAACTCAAGAGGGGAGAGACAACATTTTCTATAAACATATCGTCCCTACGGGACTAAAGAAATTACCGAAATATTTATTTAATCCTCATACAGTTTGTGCTACGAGGTAGCAACTTGAGTTATCTGTACTATTTGTAACGTATTTTGATGTTTCTAAGTTGACTCTACACCCCTACAGCTAAGGCGACTCCAGCGCGGATGATGGCTTCTGTATCATAACCGTATCTATCGTACAGTGTTTTCACGTCTCCATGTTCAATAAACCGATCTGGTACACCGAGTGAAGTCACACGGACATCTGTAATGGCTTCTGCTGCGAGCGCTTCAAGTACGGCACTGCCAAAGCCACCCATCAATACACCGTCTTCCACTGTAATTATTTTGCCAATCTGTTTTGCTAAATCTACAATCAATGTAGTATCTAAAGGTTTAATAAAGCGTGCGTTCACCACTGTTGTTTCGATTCCGGTTTTACTTAAGGTCTGTGCCGCCTCAAGTGCTGGATACACACGGTTTCCGAGTGCGACAATCAGTAAATCTTCACCTTCATGGCAAATTTCAGCCTTTCCGATGGGCAGCGGTTTAGACTCCGTTTCTAACTTTACGCCGGTCCCTGTTCCGCGTGGGTAACGCAACGCAATAGGCCCCATCTCATACGTGAGCGCAGTTTTTAGCATGTGCTGCAATTCATTTTCATCTTTGGGTGCCATTGACACAATATTTGGAATTGAACGTAAGTAAGCAATATCAAAAACACCGTGGTGTGTTGGTCCGTCCGCGCCGACAAGGCCTGCACGGTCAAGCGCGAAAACTACAGGTAAATTTTGAATACACACATCGTGGAGGACCTGATCATAACCACGTTGTAAAAAGGTTGAGTAGATAGCCACAACCGGCTTTAATCCTTCAGTAGCAAGTCCAGCTGCAAAGGTAACAGCGCACTGCTCTGCTAAACCTACATCAAAGCACCGTTCTGAATACGCTTCCGAAAATTTGTCTAAACCAGTTCCTCCTGGCATGGCTGCCGTCACACCAATAATCCGAGAATCCTTTTTTGCCATTTCAATTAAGGTGCGGCTAAAAACATCTGTGTACTTAGGTGTAGCGGATGCGGGGTGAAGTGATTTACCTGTTTTCAGATCGAACTGCCCACTGACACTATAAAACCCCACTGGGTCTTCTTCGGCAGGTGGGTACCCCTTACCTTTTTTGGTTACAACATGCACCAAAATCGGGCCGGTCAACTCGCGAATTCCTGTGAGAATAGGTATTAACGATTCTAAATCGTTTCCATCAAGGGGGCCAAAATATCTGAATCCAAATTCCTCAAACAACGTGCCAGGTTTTAGCGATGCTTCAATCTTCTGCGCCAATGCTTTTGCATCTGATGGAAAAAAGTTTATCAATTCTTTAGCACCTGAGCGAAGACGGTTATAGCCGCGCGAACTAATCAATTTGTGGAAATGCTTTGAGATAGCACCGATAGTAGGTGAAATTGACATCTGATTATCATTTAGGATAACCAACATATCTTTTTTAAAGTCCCCTGCTGCGTTGAGACCTTCAAGTGCCATCCCGCCAGTCAGTCCACCATCACCGATAATAGCAATAACCTTGAAGTCATCGTTATTCACATCGCGGGCAGCGGCTATCCCTAATGCAGCTGAAATTGAAGTACTTGAATGTCCAGCGCCAAACACATCGTATTTACTTTCGTCACGACTCAGAAACCCACTGATGCCATCAGTTTGCCGTAAAGTCTCAAAGGTGTCTAAACGTCCTGTAAGAAGCTTATGTGGATATGCCTGATGTCCGATATCCCAAATTACTTTATCACGGGGCGTGTCGAAAACGGTATGCACCGCTATTGCAAGTTCTACAGTGCCAAAGTTGGGAGCAAAGTGTCCTGGATGTTCGGACAGTACAGACAATAAATGTGCGCGCATCTCTTCGGCAAGTGTTTTAAGCTCACTTACATTTAGGTTCTTTAGATCTGAGGGGTTGTTGATTTTTTCCAAAACCATCCTATACTCCGTTTTCATCTTCTACTATAGATTCTGCACCGATGTCCCCGTTCTCTTCTTGGGATACATTTTGCACTCTCACCTCTGCCGCGTCAAGGAGCTCCCTACACGAACGGACTAAACTCACCCCTTCCTCAAAAAGTGTCAGGGAAGCGTCCAATTCCAAAGTGTCTGGAGCCTCTAACGTTTCAACAATTTCTTTTAGTCTTTCAAGTTTCTCTTCAAATGTCAACAGTTTCTCCTTACCTAATATAATATTATATAATTCGCTGTGTTGTGATACCACCCACACGCTAAAGCGTGGAACTTCGGTTTCTTTGCAACTGCGCTGTTTTCAGGGAAAACAAACGTCTTACTTTTGCTCCACCAGCAGACTCTTATTCCGTATCAGAACGGTTTTATCGCACTATGCGGGTACCCCAGCCTGCAATATATTGATAGCAGCGTTGATGTCTCGGTCATGATGCGTGTGACATGCTTCGCAAGTCCAATGCCTATCTGTGAGTCGCAAATCAGCGTTTTTATGACCACAGTGATGGCAAGATTTTGTTGTCGGTTGCCATTTACCTACTTTGACAAGCACTTTGCCGTATTTGTCGCAAGTCCAGTCAAGAATAAGAGCAAACTCACCGAAAGCAATATCGGAGACTTTGCGACCCCATAGCCGTTTCATCGCATCCAGATTGAGGCTTTCAATCACTATCTGATCATATTTGCGAACAAGACGTAACGCTAACTTGAAAAACCAGTCTCTCCGCTGATCCGCTATTTTCTTATAGACACGGCACAAGTGACGCTTCGCTTTGAACCACCCATGCGAAAGGTAGTGCTTGCGGGAAAGTGCCTTATGTGCTGAACGGATAGCCTTGAGACTTCTTTTATAGAATTGCGGAGACTTTATCTGTGTGCCATCTGAAAGTGTGAGAAATGTTTTTAACCCAAAATCTATCCCTGCTCTATGACCTGTCTTGGGTAGATCTGCTGTGGGTTCACATTTATCACACACCAAAATAAGATAATAATCCCCGACATTGTCACGCTTGAGTGTGACTGTTTTGATTTCACCTGTCCACTCACGATGTTTCCAAAAAGTAAACCACTTTTGGAGACACCCGATATAGATACGGTTGCCATCTATTTTGTAACCTGCTTGTGTGAAAGTCATTGAGTTATATTTATGACGCGGTTTGATATGCGGTTTACCGATCCTTTTTGTCGTTTTCCCTGCTTGACGATCTTTGATGTTCTGAAAAAACTTTTGGTATCCTTTATCAATACGCAGCACAACATCTTGAACAACTTGACTTGGCAGCTGTTTCCAATGCGGTTTCGTCCGCTTTTTCAGTTTGGCAACATGCGCATTCATGCTATAAGCACTAATATATTTGCAAAACAAACGGTAATAACGACGCTGCAGTTTGAGAACATGCACATGCACTTGATGCAGATCGTCAAGTAAGTTGCCAAGGCGGATTATATTAGATTGATGAGATAACTCGTATTTATATGTTTTCATAAGATTGTCAAGTTTTTTGATAAATAAACCGATTAGTCGTTTACATCCCGCAAGCTAAAGCATGGAGATTTGATGGAAAAGCGTTAATCTAAACATTCGTCAACTGTGCAAACGAGATTACCTTCTGAGAGTTGGACATCAAGCCGTTCTCCAACATTTATCTGATCGCTTGCTGTTACAACATCTCCAGAGGATGTCCTACAAATGCTATATCCTCGTTTTAGGGTCGCTAACGGGCTAAGTCCATTTAATCGAGCAGCTAAAGACTGTAATTGATTGCTTTCTATCTTCAATCTATCATTTATTGCTTTTTTATACGCTGCTTCAAGACCGTCAATAGATTGAGACAACTGATAGATAGTATCTTTTTGCTTAGATGGCGAAAGACCTGATTCCAACGTATCAAGTTCATTATGCTGTGCTTCAAGCCTATGCAAAATGAGTCTGTTCAGACGTTCTCTAAATCCTTGTAATTGTGCTAAAAGTTCCTGTTGGTCCGGGACAATATGTTCCACAGCGGCAGACGGTGTAGGGGATCGGTGGTCTGCCACCATATCAGATATAGTAAAATCTGTTTCATGACCGACAGCAGAGACAACTGGGATTTTGGAGTCAAATACAGCACGTGCGACAATTTCTTCATTAAATGCCCATAGATCTTCCAGCGAACCGCCACCACGACCAACAATCAAAACATCTATATCCGTTCTGTTGTTCATTGCCTCTACGGCATGGGCGATCTGTGACGCAGCATATTCCCCTTGCACAAGAGTCGGGTAAAGCAGGAGTTCCGCTAAAGGATACCTTTTTTGAAGCTGCTGCTGAATATCTTGGAGTGCAGCACCTGTTTCGGAGGTGATCACCCCGATTTTCTTTGGAAACATAGGTAACGGTTTTTTGTGAGCAGCATCAAATAGACCTTCATCTGCAAGATTCTGTTTTAGTTCTTCAAAAGCTCGCTGCAGTGCGCCAATTCCAAGGGGTTCTACCGCATTAACAATTATCTGATATTCGCTGCTTGCAGCATAGATGTTGATTCGTCCTTGGACCAGAACTTCGTCTCCGTCACGCGGCACAAACTGCAACCGAGATGCACTACTTCGAAACGCAACGCTCCTGATGTTACTGTTCTCATCTTTAAGCGTAAAATAGATATGCCCAGACGCAGGCCGACTCAGATTTGAAACCTGTCCCTTTATCCACACATTTTGAAGTAGTGGTTGCTGTTCAATTATGCGGGACAGGGTTTTAGTGATTTGCGTAACACTGAAAATTGTCCGAGGCATCGGAAGTTCTAACTGCATTCAGGGTGTCCTTAAAACGAGTGCTTTATGCTTAAAAGATTTCAAAGCTGATATTGAATTCTTTCAATACTAAGTGCTAATCCTGTTTCATCATCCAATTCAATTTCAACTGCATTTAGCTTGACATTATCTTTCGCCACACCAAAGCGCGTAGGCATCATTGTCAAATAACTTTCAACGACCTTATCTATCCTGCTCCCAATAACCGAATCATGAGGGCCTGTCATGCCGACATCCGTAATATACGCGGTGCCTTGTGGCAGAATTCGCTCATCTGCTGTTTGAACGTGTGTATGTGTTCCAATCACTGCACTTATTTTACTATCTGCATGCCATCCCATTGCCATCTTTTCTGAGGTTGCTTCAGCATGAAAATCCAGAATCACATACGGTGTTTCTACTTTCACTTCAGTTAGTATTTCATCCAAGGCATGAAATGGATTGGTGTATCTGTTCATGAATACCTGACCCGCGAGGTTGATTACACCGAGTTTGGAACGTCCATCAACTGAAGGAACTATGGTAAAACCACGTCCAGGCACTTCCGTAGGATAGTTTGCTGGACGAATCAATTGCGGTGTTGTATCAACGAAGTCAAGGATTTCTTTCTGATCCCAAACATGGTTTCCCGTTGTAATCGCAGAAACGCCTGCTGCTAATAACTGGTCTACAATGTCAAATGTTAAACCTCTTCCTCCAGCAGCGTTTTCGGCATTGGCAACGATAAAGTCATATAAATTTTCAGAAGTTCTGTTTAGTTTTTTCAAAAATTCGGTTACAGCTCTTCTCCCCGGATTTCCAACAATATCTCCAATAAACAGTATTTTCATTTCTTTTTTTCACATTTCTCGTAATCTCTTACGGTTTGTTCCTGCTTTCTTTACTGTACTATAGTTTGGACAGTTTTAAGATTTTTAGAGACAAAAAGTAGAAAAGAGG
>JAPPES010000090.1 GCA_028824125.1 Candidatus Poribacteria bacterium | reverse complement strand
TTAGAAACCCCTCGGACAAGAGCATTCGCAAATAGGTGGCAACTTAGGTTATTTTTGGTAAAGGAACGATCAACAGAGTAGGATGGAGAGTTTATGAACGTTCCTCAATTAGATCGATGGATTGGTAGAAACCAATTGAGTCCTGGTGAAATAGATAGTAACCGCTTCTTAAAAGCGGCGAGTCTTTTTGCAGACACGGCTATACAATGCGGGCGGGATAGGGACAGTGGCAAAGATATGCCGCTCTTTGCCGACTGCCTACATATCGACCATCTCAAGGCACCCAGATCTATGACATCACACCGCTCAGGCACCGAGCCGAAACCGACGGTCTGGAGTTTCTTCCAAAATCAGCAGAACCTGATGCGGTTGCTTGCCTCTTTAAGCCAGTTCACAGGAGATGGCAAATATGTTCATGCCGCAGGAGAAGCCGCCGAATACATGTTTAACAACTACTGGTATCCAGAGAGTGGCGTTCTGCACTGGGGCGGACACGGTTATGTAGACTTGGTGACTGGTAATACTTACGGCATGAAGGGTGTTGTCCACGAAATAGAGGACGTATACCCCTACTGGGAATTGCTGAGAGCCGTAGATGCAGACCGGGGCGAGATGCTGATGAAAGGTATTTGGGAAGTAAATATGAAGGATTGGGATGCCTTGCACTACAACCGACACGGTGATTTCAAAAAGCAGGTTGATCATGCTAATACCTGGAACAGGCCTTGGAACGGATACAAAGAACCCAAAATCAGTGGAGATCTCTCGTTTATCAGTGTAGCACTGGATATGGCTTACGCCGCGTACAGTTTGGGTTACCAAAAGCATGAGGAAGCACCACGGATTTGGGCAGAACGTCTCTTAAATCTGATTATAAAACAGCGGGATCCAGAGACAGGCATCTGGCCCAACCTTGTTCATCCGCAAAGTGCCAAACGCGGGTTGAACGTATTCGGTAGAAAATATTCGCAGGCAACCGAACCGAGGGTCTATGTAGGAAATCAGTTGAACCACACCATTACACAGATGATGGGTATGCTGACAATCGTAGAAAATGCCGAAAAGTACGGTCGCGTCGGTGAAATAGTGCACATCAAAGAAGCGGTTACGCAGCACATCATCGGTTTCCTAAATGCCTCCTACGATCCGAAAAACAACACACTGAAAAGCATTGTTATTGACGGGACGGATCTCACAGATTTTCGGATACAGGGACCTTTCAGAGATGCAAAGTTATACTTTGGTGCTAAAGAGGGCGGTGCATTCCTGCCGCAAAACATTACACCGCTTTTTACCTCCGTCTGTGCGCGTGGGTATCGGGTCTCGGAGGGTAGAACGGAATTCAGAAACTACCTACGCACGATGTTTAAAGCCTTCGGGATCGGAGACATCGGTGCTGACAAAAACGCACCACCGATGTTGAATTTTGAGACAACTGCTCTGGAACCCGCCTATATCTTTACATTGGTAGATCTGTACCGAGCGGAACCGAAGGCTGAATTTCTGGCAATGGCAGAACGAATCGGGGACAACCTGCTGCAAAGTAGACAGCATGCCGATAGTGGTCTTTTCACGCTTGAAGATGACTTTATATTCCACAGCAAGGTCATGGATAAACCTGAGTTACAGGATGGACATGAAGGGAAAACCGTAGCTGAGCTTCTGCAGGATACCCATAGAATCGCAAACCTCGACGCGATGGAGCCACTTGCACTTCTCAGCATCTACGCCGCACAAACCGGACAGTACAACATCATGCCCGAATGGACAGCAGGTGGGCTTTACCTTAAGGTGAGCAGTGTAGGTCATATTGTTGGCAAAGAGATGCAGCTATGGTTTGATAAACCTGCACTCAAGCAATTTTACAAGGACAGTAATATCGACTGTACTTGGGATATAGATGAAGATTGAGCCAAACCGTCATTGCTAAATCAATACCAAATGTGCCAAATACAACGCTCGTATTTAGCATTGATTGGGCGCATGCGGTGTTGATTCTGCTTAAGGTATTTTGTGCCGTCTAACATTCACACCCCGTCCCTACTAATATGAGGATGGATTTTGTCAAAACCTTGCACACGATTTGTTGACTTCTTCTTGCACTAGTGGTTAAAATAATATTAATTGATATTATCCGCTGAGAACGCAAACTAACAGTTTGCGCTACAAAATGAAATTTTATTTTTTAGAATTGGTATTACATCACAAGTGCTGAATTCAGAAAGCCGGCCTGTAACAACGGCAGAGGTTAATAATATATGTTAATAGATGTTAAAGATATAACGAAAGTTTATGAGATGGGCGATGTGCAAGTCCATGCATTACGAGGGGTGACTTTCACAGTGGAGTCTGGTGAGTTTATCGCAATTATGGGACCTTCCGGTTCTGGAAAATCAACCATGATGGATATCTTAGGATGCCTTGCTACACCAACAGATGGTGAATATTATTTTGAAGGTGAAGAGGTAGGCAAACTTTCGGATAACCGCTTAGCAGACATCCGAAATAAGAAGATCGGTTTCGTATTTCAATCATTCAACCTGCTTCCGAGAACAAGCGCGCTCCACAACGTTGAACTTCCGCTTATCTATTCAGGCTTGGGACGTAAAGAACGTAAGCGTAGAGCATTTGAGTCTTTGGAGGCAGTTGGATTAGCAGACCGAGTCGATCATAAATCTACTGAGCTGTCTGGTGGACAAGTACAACGTGTCGCGATTGCCCGTGCCCTTGTGAACAACCCATCGCTCGTTTTCGCAGATGAACCGACAGGAAACTTGGACACCCGCTCCGGTGCCGAAATTTTAGCCATTTTTGACCGCCTTAATGAGGAAGGGAATACCATCATCATGGTTACGCATGAACCGGAGGTTGCCGAACATGCAAGACGTGTCCTCCACATTCGGGACGGCCTCATTGAGCGAGATGAAAGACGAGACTAATCCTACAATAAACCGTATTAAAATTACCACCCCTGCTCGGCTGCACTTTTCACTGATAGATTTGAACGGGCAACTCGGTCGAATTGATGGCGGATTCGGGTTAGCTGTCACTGAGCCGAAGTTTGAGATTGTTGCCGAACCTTCAACAGTAATTCACGTTGAATCTGCTGCCTATCATGAACGTGCGTGTGCAATTCTGACACAACTTCAAACAATTTATCAGTTTCCGGGAATCAAGCTAAAATTTAACACTGAAATTCCAACACATAGTGGCTTCGGTTCAGGCACACAACTCTCCCTCGGTATTGCTTCTGCTGTAAACACGTTATACGATCTAAAATTAAGTGTTTTGGAACTCGCTCATGCTGTGGGACGTGGTGGCACATCTGGTATTGGGGTCGCAGCATTTAATACAGGCGGTTTTATCGTTGATGGCGGACATCGTTATCCTGAACAGAAATCTTCTTTTGTTCCCTCCTCTGTTGCAGCCGATATTTCACCACCCCCGATCCTACTTCGCTATACGTTTCCAAATTGGCCCCTTCTTATTGTCCTGCCAAATTGTTCACGCATCTACGGAGATGCTGAATTGGAACTGTTCCGGACACTGTGTCCACAACCCGCATCTGTAGCACCAAAGTTGTCACACCTTCTGTTGCTACAAATATTACCTGCAATCCTTGAAGACAATATACATAGTTTCGGTAAAGCGTTAAACCAGATTCAGACATTTGGATGGAAAAAGGTAGAAATTGACGCACAAGGTTCTGAATTGCAGCAAACACTTGAATTTTTACAAGCGAATGGCGCATTGGGTGCTGGTGTGAGTAGTTGGGGACCAGCAATTTGTGCTGTGAGTGAGGAAATTGAGGGACTGAAACAGAAAACAGAAGAATATCTAACGACTTTACCGAATGGCGGCACCTGCTTTATTACATCCGCCAACAATACGGGCGCACAAACACAAAAAATTGGCTAAAGCACTATTGCTCCAGCCAACCTAATTGTTTTTAAATTCAATTTATAGTGAAATCTATAATTACTTGCACACAATTGTAGCGCAAACTTTATGAAGTTTAAGTTATTAATTCGGTAATTTGGCGAGGTTAGGAAACCTCGCCAGCAGAGATGTACACCTGCTGCTGGCGAGGTTTCCTAACCTCGCTAAACTACCCAATTTATTTTTAATCTTTATTTAGTTTGCGTACACTACTGCACAAACTAACAGTTTGTGCTACAGCACAGTCCAGTCTGTCGGTTTAAATCCCACGTACCCAAAAGTGGGCATATATTTTGTATTTCACTATAAAATCTTTTGTGTGAACCAACTTCTCAAATATAAGGTGTTTCTTTTACCCTTTTCCAGAAGAATAGTACGGATTAGTCCCTGATGCATGGTCAGTTGTATCAATAACCTGCTTAATTTCTGGGAATACTTCCTGGATCATTGCTTCAATGCCGTGTTTAAGCGTGACATTCGCCATGCCGCATCCTTGGCATCCACCACCCATGTGAATATAAATGGCATCATCTTCAACGTTCAAAAGTTCAATTTGCCCACCGTGTGCTGCAACAGCGGGGTTGATTCGCTCATCAATTAGTTCTTGAATCTTCTGAGCTTTCGGATTATCCCACGTTGGTTTATTCGGGTTCTCAATCTTAAACCCGCTTGAGTTGAGGTCTTCAACATAGTCAATCACAGCACCTTTAAGGTCCGAGGCACTTTTAGCATCGACCAAAACCTTAAAAGTCTCCATTTCAATGACGATGTCGTCTTCTTCAGCTTCTGTAGCTAAGCCAAGGCTATATTGGAAATCGGAAGCACTACGCCCTGCAATACTAATGCGTAGTCCTTCCACTTCCACCTCTTCATTTTCAATAACAGCTTGGATCTTTTCTTGCGCGGTTTTTGTAACTTCCAATAAAGCTGCTTCAGTTCCCGCGAGTTTTTTAAACAAGTTCTTCATAAGTGCCTTTCGCTAATCCGGCTTAAGCAGCCGTTTGATCAGTGTTGTATTCTGAGCGGAATTCGCCCATTTCGTTGTAAAGGTTGCTTAACTGAGAAATTGCATAGATTTCCAACTGTCGGATACGTTCACGAGTTACATCCAGAACGTCGCCAATTTCGCGGAGTGTTTTGCGTTCACCATCTTCAAGCCCGAAACGCATCTTTAAAACCTTTTGCTCCCGTTCAGGGAGTTTACTAAGAAATTGTTCTACCAAATCATGTGTGATCAATTTTTCAATTGGTCCATCTTCGGAAGATGTTGCTGGGTCTTCGATTAAATCTCCGAGTGTTGCAGAGTTGCGTGAAGTCCGTTCTTCACCAACCGGTAGATCCATTGACACGGTATCCGCATTAAATGCAAGAAGTTCTTCTACCTGCTGTACGGTTAAGTCAAGTGCTTCAGCGATTTCAGCCCGTGTCGGTTCACGTTGAAGTTCTTGGCAAAGTGCAGCATACGTCGCATCAAACTTATTCATTTTTGCAACGATATATGCTGGTAACCGAATAGACCGGGCAAAGTTATCAAGCGTCCGCATAATTGATTGCTTAATCCACCAGATAGCATAAGTACTAAACTTAAAGCCCTTCCGATAATCAAACTTACCCGCTGCTTTGATTAACCCAATGTTTCCTTCTTGAATTAAATCTTCAAGAGGGACTCTATTTCCTTGATACTTGACTGCAATAGAGATGACGAGTCGTAAATTAGCTTGAACCAGCTCGTCGCGTGCAGCCGTATCGCCAGCCTCGATTCGTTTCGCTAACTCAACTTCTTCCTCGCGAGACAATAGACGATGTCCCGCAACATCACGTAACCAGCTCGTTAAAGCACTCCTTTCACTACCTTTGTAGTCGTTTGCATACTCTGTTTCTTCCGAAGGATACACTTCATCTATATATGTGTCAACACCTTCAATGTCTTCTGTTTCACCGAAAAACTCGGTTTCCATTCTTCTCCTCTCCTTATGATAAATTTCTATAAAAATCTGCCAAAAACATATAATACATTATACTATAACGTTTTGTCAAGCAAATTGTTTAAAAAAAGTGACTTTATTTGTGAAATTTCCCAAAAAACCCTAAAAAAACGCTCTTTCGCTCTTTTTTATTGTAAAATCTGAAATTATTTGAACACTGATGTAGCGCAAACTTTATTGTCTCATCGGCACAAACTAAATGAGGATTAAATAAATATTTCGGTAATTTCTTTAGTCCCGTAGGGACGATATGTTTATAGAAAATGTTGTCTCTCCCCTCTTGAGTTCCGTAGGAACGACATATTTATTGTTGATGTGCTTCAAAACATATCGTCCCTACGGGACTAAGGGATGAGGTTGTCCGCGCTGCTATAAACATATCGTCCCTACGGGACTGAAGAGCACTTAAAATGTTCTGAATATGCATAATGAAAAATTACCGAATTAATAACTTAATCTTCATAAAGTTTGTGCTACAACCTCTATTGTCCGTTATGTCCCAATAATTTCAAAGTTCACTATATAAAGTCCGAACTTTTAGATAGTATTTTAGTCTAATAGAATAATACGACAATTTATAACAACGATTTACCGAAACATGTTTTATACTTATTTTCTGGGATACAGTTACAATTTTGGGAGAATGTTTGAATATAAAAATAAAACTTTAAACCAAGTTAAGTTGATTCCGCAGGAGTGTGAAGCGTAGGTAAGATGGATTAAAGGGGTTGTGAGCTGGTATAATTTATGTTGCTGAGGATAAAACGTTCCTTAAGACGTATTAAACTTTTGACAATTTCTTTCGTCTTAAAATGGCAGTTGCAGTACAGATTGAAAACTGAAACGCTCACTGTTTTGCTTTTTCAAGACACCGGTTAAGGAAGTTCGAAAATTACCGACAAGGTATCAATCCCCGCAGGTGTTATATTTTTTTGTGCAAACCACAGCCGTGGTGATTAAGATTAGATACACCAGAAAACAAGCAATTTTTAAAAAATGTTTTGAGCAGTTGAATTTTAAACCGATTAACTTGGACTGCGTCAAAAAATTCCAATTAATCTGAAAATCAATGAGGAACTATTATACTATGTACGGTGTGCCCACTAAAAAATCACTCGTTGAAGTGCTACGAGAAGCTGGACTGATTTCGGAACAGGAATACCATGAAATTCATGAGAAAATACTTAAAGGTTGGGTAAATAAACCTATTCAACCTGAGGACACGACAAATGAAGCTTCTGAGTCCGAGTCACAAAGTTATCGGCAAATTTTGAGTGAAATTGAAAAGGCAGGGGAATCGGAAGAAGAAATTATTGTTGAATACGTGTCCCCCAAAATTCTTGAACTTGCGAAAAAAGGTCGTGAATTTGGAACGCCTATCGTCCAATTAGAAGAAGTAAATCCCGAACAGGAAGTACTTGAAAAGGTGTCTGCAAGTTTTGCCTATCGTAATAAGGTCGTGCCAGTGCGTCTTGAAGGTAAGGTCCTTACTGTCGCAATTGCAGATGTTGAAGATGTGATGTTAATCGATCAAATACAGTATGTCGCCGAGTGTGAGATTAACCCTGTTCTTGCTGATGAAGACGAAATCTCAGAAGCGATTGTTCGCCTCTACGGACAAACTGCTGCCTCTCTACTGAGTGCAGGCATTAAAGGACCTGTTGGTGCTGCTGCAACAATCGAACGTACAAGTATTGACGACTTTGGTATTGATGAAAAGGACCTCAGTGAAGACCCAACAGTTGTTGTTGCAGTTAACCAGATGATTATTGATGCGGTTCGCGCAGGCGCCAGTGACATTCACATTGAACCTTATCCAGAAGAGTTGAAGATTCGATATCGAATTGATGGTGTGTTGGAAGACCAGGAACAACCACCTTCCTATCTACAGTCAGCAATCATATCCCGTATCAAAATTATGGCCGATATGGATGTAGCGGAGCGTCGTCGTCCACAAGATGGTAAAATTAATATGAAAATTGATAGCCTCGGTGGCCGTCAGATTGACCTGCGTGTTTCCACAGTGCCTACCGTCGCAACGCAGCATAGTGAAAGCGTGGTGCTCCGTATTCTCGACCGTCAATCTATTGAATTCGGTTTGGCGGAGCTTGGATTAACTGACGATAATTTTGAACTTTTCCAACGAATGATTCACAAACCGCACGGTATTATCCTTGCGACAGGCCCCACAGGAAGTGGTAAAACTACATCACTTTACGCTTGTTTGAAAGAGATCAACACGCCTGATGTCAAAATTATTACGCTTGAAGACCCGGTTGAATATGAATTAGAAGGGATAAACCAAATTCAAGTTAACCCCGATATTGAATTCACATTTGCGGATGGATTAAGACATATTTTACGGCAAGACCCTGATAAGGTGCTGGTTGGTGAGATTCGTGATTACGAAACAGCCGAGATGGCTATTCACACTTCACTTACAGGTCACCTCGTTTTTAGTACACTGCACACAAATGATGCGCCGGGTGCTATCACACGACTTATTGATATGAAGGTAGAGCCTTATTTAGTTGCCTCTACGGTGGAAGGAATTATCGCCCAGCGATTAGCGAGGCGTGTCTGCAAAGCTTGCTGCGAAATGTATCAGCCAAGTGCGGAGGAAATTGCTGGAATCCTTGGAAACAACGGTGTCCATGTGGAGTCTAATCTTGAAATCCCACGCGCAAACGACGATGGATGTAAAGAGTGCCGCAGAGGTTACAGAGGAAGAGTCGGAATTTTTGAAGTCATTTTTATGAATGAAGAACTACGGTCGTTAACACTTCAACATGTCTCTACCAGTGAACTGCGCAGGCTTGCAGTAAAAATGGGTATGAGGAGTTTACGCGAAGATGGATGGCAAAAGGTTACTTCCGGATTAACTACTATTTATGAAATTCTCCGACTCACCCAAGAAGATGTATTCGATTTTGATGATGATACTCAGGATGCGGCTGCATAAGGGTTTAGTGGTAAACTGAGAATCTGTTATTAATCGGGATTAGAAACCCCTCGGACAAGAGTATTCCCAAATAGGTGGTAACTTGGGTTAAATATAACGACTTGTGTTAGTTAACTATTTGTTTGTCCTATTTTCACATATATTGAACTTCATGTTGGACACATATCGTCCCTACGGGACTAAAGATAGGGTATTCAACGTTTTTCTATAAACATATCGTCCCTACGGGACTAAAGAACATATAAATATGTGACAATGACTTTCAAAATGACTTCTTTTGTGAAATAAATTTCTACATATAGTTATTTAGCACAACTCGTAAATATAGTAAGTTTGTAGATTGGGTAGAGCAAAACGGAACCCAACTTTAGTGATTATATTATCGGTCTTACGCCGTTCAACACAGCATATAGGACGAGAGATTAACTATGCCAAGATTTCAATATGAAGCTATCACTCATTCCGGGCAAACTGTTAATAGCACTTTAGAAGCTGCTTCCAAAACGGAGCTCATCGCACAATTACAGCAGATGGGATACTGGCCGACACAAGTTGTGGAGGAAGGTGAAGCACTTGAAACTAAAGCGAAACGATTTTTTAGTTTCGGCACGCGTAAAATCGAATCGGCGGAAGTGGAATTTTTCACTTACCAGTTAGCAGCGTTGGTGAACGCTCACGTAGCCCTTCCGCGCGCTTTAGAGGTGACATTAGAACAGATTTCGAATCCGGAATTACACAGCGTTATCTCACAGGTAAAACAGGATGTTGAACAAGGCGCGACATTTAATGTTGCGTTAGAGCAACACCCAAAGGTCTTTTCCGATCTCTACATTAACATGGTCAAAGCAGGTGAAGCAGGCGGTGTATTAGGAGAAGTCTTGGAAGGACTGGCGGAGTTTGCTGAGTTGTAACGTTTTTATAAATATAGGAAGTTCGTAGATTGGGTAGGGCAAAAGCGGAACCCAACTTTGTGATTATATTATCGGTCTTACGCCGTTCAACACAACATACAGTACGAGAGATTAACTATGCCAAGATTTCAATATGAAGCTATCACCCATTCCGGGCAAACTGTTAATAGCACTTTAGAAGCTGCTTCCAAAACGGAGCTCATCGCACAATTACAGCAGATGGGATACTGGCCGACACAAGTTGTGGAGGAAGGTGAAGCACTTGAAACTAAAGCGAAACGATTTTTTAGTTTCGGCACGCGTAAAATCGAATCGGCGGAAGTGGAATTTTTCACTTACCAGTTAGCAGCGTTGGTGAACGCTCACGTAGCCCTTCCGCGCGCTTTAGAGGTGACATTAGAACAGATTTCGAATCCGGAATTACACAGCGTTATCTCACAGGTAAAACAGGATGTTGAACAAGGCGCGACATTTAATGTTGCGTTAGAGCAACACCCAAAGGTCTTTTCCGATCTCTACATTAACATGGTCAAAGCAGGTGAAGCAGGCGGTGTATTAGGAGAAGTCTTAGAACGACTGGCGGAGTTTGCTGAGCGGCAGCGTGTTCTCAAAAATCAAGTTGTTTCAGCACTGTTCTACCCTGCAATTCTGTTTGGATTGATGATAACCGCGGTCGTAATTCTAATGATACTTGTTATCCCTAAATTCACGCAGATGTTCCTTGAATTTGATGCGGAGTTACCGCTTCCGACTCAAATTCTGATTTCAGTATCAGAAGCTTTTGCAAGTTTTTGGTGGTTAGGATTGCTCGTCATTAGTCTTATTGCAACGGGCCTCCGGCAATATCTTCGTACAGAAGCAGGAAAAATATTGCTTGATCGGATTAAACTTAAAATCCCACTTGTTGGACCTGTTTTTAGTACATTTGCTATTGTTCGGTTTACACGCACGATGGCAACTCTCTTGGAAAACGGGGTGCGGATGCTTCCTGCCCTGCAAGTAGTGAAAGATACGATTGGAAATAAGGTTTACAGTAATGCTATCACCGAAGCAGAGAGAGAAGTGGAACAGGGGTCAACACTTTCGCGCGAATTAGGACAGAGCAAAGACTTTCCCAGCCTTGTTACCCACATGATTGCTGTAGGTGAAGAATCCGGGGAACCGGTCACCATGTTGTCAAAACTGTCTGAATATTACGACATGGAGATCAGGAAGAGTCTTGAAAGGTTGACAAGCTCGATTAGTCCCTTGGTGATTTTGATTATGGGACTGCTCATCGGATTTATCGCAGTTGCGATGATTCTGCCGATCTTTGAAGCACAACAAGCACTAAGTGGTTAATGCTAACGCCAATTCTTGAAAGTAAATTTTTTAAACTATCACGGAAAATATTTGTCTAAATAGACACAAGTTCCATTTATACAGTCAGAAAAAAACAGAACTTCAAGTTCTACACAATAATAAGGAGCTAAACTAAATGTTTAAACAACTGAGAACAGACGAATCAGGGTTAACCCTCATTGAATTGACAATCGTTATCGTTATCTTAGGGATTTTAGCAGCGTTCATCGCACCAAGAATAATGGATGCTCCCCAAAAGGCAAAAGTTTCTAAAGCAGGTTTGGAAATTAACAATCTATCAACAGCATTGCAGCTGTATGCAACCGAGGTTGGGGAATATCCATCCACAGAACAGGGCTTGAATGCTTTGTGGCGTTCTCCGAATCCAGCACCTCTAAATTGGAGTGGGCCTTATCTTCAGAAGCAGCTGACGAATGACCCTTGGGGCAATCCGTACGTCTATCGCAACCCGGGCACCCAGTATGGCTACGATTTTGACCTGCTGTCTTATGGTAGAGATGGCAAACAGGGAGGCGTTGGTTTTGACAAGGATATCACCAACTATATTGAAGAGACCACTGCACAGTAAAAAACTATTCTTTGATAGTAGGAAAACCAGTATTTTTAAGAAATTCAGAAACCGAATCGCTCTGTCCAACGAAGCCGGTTTTAGTCTTATAGAAATTATGCTGGTATTCGCTATAATCGCTGTTTTGTCGTCAATATCTATGCCCGCGATGCGAGGATTTGCCGCATCACGCAGGTTAAAAACCTCTGCACAGGCAATTGCTGATACGTTTGCCTTTGCACGAGATATGGCAATTACAGAGCGAAATACGCATCTCGTTGTCTTTGACGTTGGTAACAATAGATATTGGTTGGCTTCCAGTGAAACTTTTGATGTCCAAAATCCTGTTGCTTCAGCGGGTAGAGCTGCCAACACTGCAACTACAGCGAATGGGCAAGCTGTGATATCCCGGACGAGCGGAATCATGGGAATTCCACGACCGCTCAGTCAAGGTATTACCATAGCAGCTGTAGTTACAACACGTAACGGTGTGACTCAACAACTGACTTCCGGTGTGGATTACGTTTATTTTTCTCCGACTTCAACATCAGTGGATACCTCCCTGTATCTTCAAAACGTTAGAGGGAACGTGACAGCAATCGTTGTTGAAGCAACAACCGGACGGGCCAGCATTCGCGAGATGTCACCAGAAGAGATTCAAACGTTGAATTTAGGGAATGACTTGTAAAATGACAAAGCTATCAATTTTCTCTCATGAAGATGGATTCACTTTTGCCGAAATCCTTGTAACCGTAGCAATTATGGCAGCAGTATTCCCTGTGCTTTTAAAGGTATTTAGTGATACATCTCGGAACGTATCTCTTTTAGATAACCGCATCACAGCACTCTATCTGCTCAAATCTAAGATGGAAGAAATTGAAATGACCGGTTACCCAGAAGTTGAACAGCAGAATGATGTATTTGGCGGAAATTCTATATTTGAATGGACATCTAATGTAACAGATATAGAATCGGAAGAAATATTTGGACTCCGAAGGGTTCAGGTAACTGTCTCTTGGGAGCATTTGGGAAGGTTACGATCAATTAGTATGTTTACCTATATAGCTGCAAGGGAAATCCAACAACAGCAAAACCAATAATACATTCGCTGTATAAAAAGACAGTTGATTTGGAACACTGAACTATGAGGAATCTAATAAAAAAGTGTGAAAGTGGTCTAACACTCGTTGAAATGCTAACTGCCGTTAGTATTATCGTGATTATGGGTGGTTCCACCTACGCTGTTTTCAATACAGCAATAAAAGCGTATCATCGCACCCAATCGAAATTGCTTCAATCACAACGTTGCCGTGTGGCTATGGACCAATTAGTCACAGATCTAAGGCAGATACAGGCAGATACATCTGACGAAATGTTGGCACTCTATTCCGAAGACCGTCCGATTGCAATTGATAGGAGTACAGATATACTCAGTTTTGTGACGTTGGTAAGAACTGATCCTGATCTGTTTGAAGTGAGGGAAGATACGGCTAAGGTTTTAAGTGCACCTCTAAGCGATGTCCGTCGCGTTGCTTATTATGTCGGACCGAGGATTCAGATTCCTATAGGAGAGCTGCGGGACGAATCTGTTGTTCCACCACCTTATATTGCATCACAAGGGCCAGAACAAAACAGTGCCGAGCAGGAAGAAACCCTTACCCTCTATCGAATTGTAACTACTGCGCTGAACCCGGAATTGGTAGTCAATTCATTTATGAATACAGGCATAGTTCCTACAGTAGATGAAAATGGGCTGCCGATTCACTTTAAACCGGAGGCGCTAATTGATGGAATTGTTAATTTTGACCTTAAGTATATTGATGGAGAATCAGAATCGATTTATGAATCTTGGGATCAAACAGACGCAATTCCGATCGGTGTGTTAGCCATGATTTCCGTAATAGATGAAGATCGGCAAGAATCAACCGCAAGTCAAACTTTTGCACAAAACCCAGGCGTTACGACACAAGGCGCATTAACACAAGCAACTACGGTGTTCCTACCGCCAAGTGCAGATGCCGCCAGAGAGTAAACAGCTAACTTCAATACAGAATTATAGTCATTTTGCTGCTAATACACATCACTTTCGCAGAGAAAGCTTAAGGACAACTGATGAGAGCATGTCATAATAACCTACTCGGATATAGAAATAGAAATACCAATCGGCGGGTGGAAAATTCGGTATCAACGATTTTTCGCTTAAGCGATTCTAACGGGTTATCGCTTGTTTCAACGCTTTGGATCCTGACGATTCTTTCTGTCTTGGCAATGCAGCTGCTCTATTCATTTCGCCTTGAAAATGGGGCGCGAAACAACTTTGTGGACAGAATTAAGTACCATTACGCAGCCAAAGCTGGATTTGAATGGGGAATCGCAAAATTGGGAATTGATGAAACTAATTTTGACTCGCTTGGAGAGACATGGGCTGTACCTGTTCAACAACAGATTGATGATGGAATACAGCAGGGTAGATTCTTAAATTACCAAGTAACTATTGTTGATGAGGGATCAAAAATTAATATTAACGCTGCTGGAGAAGGGACCATCCGCAACTTTCTCGCGTTTTTAGGTGCTCAACCCGAAAACAGTGAGACTGGTGATCTCGCTGCTCGAATCGTTGAAGGGCGTCCATATCGAACTGTCCGCGATGTAGCACGTGTTGAAGGTATGACGCCAGAAATTCTGTATGGCATACAACAGCAGGTTGCAGCGGAACAAGCAACAAGCGGTGTCGAAAATATTCCACAGCAACCACAGATAACAATGGGAACCAATAGTCTTGTTAATCTGGCAACGATTTATTCCGTTGACGCGAACACTGATTCTAATGGACAGCAAAGAGTTAATATCAATACTGCAAACGCACAACAGTTGAGACAAATTCGTGGGAATAATAATCAGACTGTTTTTTCACAAGGTGAGGCAAATGCGATCATTCAGAATCGTAGCTCTAACCAATTTGGGGAAATTTCCGCGCTGTTAGATGTCTCGGCTGTATCGGATAGTGTTTTTAATAATATAAGCGGTCAAATCACTGTTGAAGCTCCCTCTGTCCAAAATACCAGTTTTGAAGATAACAACGATCAATTTGGGGATAGAAATAACCAAGGTGACGGTGGGAATAATAATGGGGGGAATGGAAACTCATTGACTAATATTAATACCGCTGACTCAGATGAGCTCCAGGAACTTCAAGGAATTGATAGCGGGATTGCTGATCGGATTATAGCGCATCGTAACTCGCAAGGAAACTTCCAAAACATTGATGCGATTAAAGAAGTGAAATTAATGACAGTCCGAGAACTTGCGCGAATTGCTGATAAAGTTACAGTAAAAGATGGGCAAACTGTAAATGGATTAATCAACATAAATACTGCACCTTTACAAATATTACAACTGTTACCAGGGATGGATCAAACAAAAGCACAGGCAATCATTGCTCGCCGTGAAGAAGAAAGCCAAGAAACACAACAGGGCACATTAGGTGAACCCGTTCGAGGTACCCCCTTCAATGACATAGGACAGCTATTGGATATTGAAGAGATTGATGATCAGACTTTCAGACAAATTGTAGATTGGGTGACCTACCGTTCACGCGGATATCGTATTGAATCTATTGGCGTTGCGGCGGATGGTAAAACTATTGCAAAGTGCATTGGTATTGTTGTGCGGAACGGCGACCAATTCTCTATTCCCCATTGGCGACAAGATTAACAAAAGAAACTACTAAAAGATAAATGAGGCTTTAACAAATGGCGAAAAATCAGGTTGTAGCAATTGATATCGGTTCAGCCACAGCGAAAATAGTGTATATCGAAAAAACTTCAGACGCATTACATTTGATTAACGCGGGGGTTATCGCTTATACAGATCCGAACAATCCGCAAAATATCTCTGAAGCGGTCCGGAAGTTGTGGGATCAACTCGGGATCAAACATACCTTTTTTAACAAACATCGGATGGAAGTTGGGATTGCGCTGCCGCGTAGGTTTGTTGTCACGAAACGTTTACCCAGCTTGCCTCCAGCAACAACAGATGCCCAGTTACCTTCCGTGGTAGAAATGGCTGCAGAGACAGAGCTGCCATTTCAAGCTGAAGAGTCTGTTTTTACGTACCACGATGTTCAGCGGACAACAGAATCACTCTCTGTTGAATTAGTTTCGACTCGGCGCGATACCGTATCACGATATATGGAGTTCCTTGATGAAACAGGGGCAACACCTTCGGCAGTAATTCCGTCAATGTTTGCCATCGCGACCTTAGCGCGTAACGCACTCTCCAGTCCGACTGCCCGGACAATCCTCGTTGACATTGGGGCGGAACATACAGATTTCTGTTTAATGCGTGGAACTACTTTGGAATTTTCTCGCGCATTTTCTGTTAGTGGTAATCAATTGACACGGACCTTGATGACGGAAATGGACTTAGATACCGAAACAGCAGAACACGAAAAACAACATATTCCGGCACATCAAACACCGACACGTACCTGGACAAGACGTTTCATTGGAGAGTTAGAACGTTCTATCGCTGCAGCCGAAAGGGAAATAAGCCAGGATGCGTCTGAAGAGATCTCGGAAATATTGTTATGTGGTGGTGGGGCACGCGTGCCAGAATTGGTAGAGACATGTCAGGAACAACTTCAAATCTCGACCAGGCTTTGGGACCCTCTCCAGGCGAGTGCGTTAGACACAAGCAGCGCGCCAGCATCGGCACTTGAAATATCGGGTGACACTCTCGCTGTTCCTTTGGGTGTAGGCATACATCTTTTAAATGTTGAAGAGCCTGTTTCGTTGTTACCGACCGAAGTGGGGGTGAAACGGGTTGAATCTACTCGTAAACATCAACAACTAATTGCAGCGGGTATTGCCGGGTTTGTCCTACTTGTCCTTGTTCTCAGCGGTATTGCCTGGAGCAGATCCATAAAATCCAAAATGGATTTGTTGGACAATCAGGTGGCTACCTTTGGAAGGTTAGAAGTTGGTGCCAATAAACAGCTTGCCCTTGAACTGATTTTAGCGGACAAATTAACACATCGAATCTCTCCAATGGATATTTTACATGCCCTCAGTACGCTTTTTAAAGATAGAACAAAAGTTGCATGGAAAACTTTTGAGGTTAACAATTTGGATGATCTCCAAAAAACACGTATAACATTTAGTCTGCAAGCAAATTCGTATGATGCTATTAACTCTATGGACGGAACACTTAATAATTCTAAACTATTTAGCAACATTGAGCTGGGAGAGGTCACAACCACAGGTGATGAACGTAGACCAACATACGAGGTCAAAGTAAACTGTCGATTAAGTCGTGAAGCAGTCCAAGTGTTTGCACAAAAACGGTATCCAAAACCTATCTTTGAAATGAAAACGATAGAAAATGAAGATGTAAACATCTTTCTACCGCCGGGAAATTTTGAAGCTTTAGAAAAAACATCAAAAGAAGAAAACAAAGAAAACGAAAAATAGAAACAATTACAACGAACCTACTTACATTCTGCACGAGTCGTGCAGATAAACCTACAAAAGTAGGTAAGGAAACAAAAAGTGGAATTAAATCTTCAACTTACAACGCAAACCAAAATTCTGATTGGAGTTTTAGTAGTTGTGCTGATTGCTGCCGTTGCAACACAATGGGGACCGGGACTCTACGGTTTGATTTCCAATCCTGATATGGAAATCAAGCGGCAAACACTCCAGACGTCCAAGGATTTGGTGGCGGCATCAAAAATACTGAAACCTATTGAAGTTGATCTGTACCAGAAAACCGGCCTCACTGAGAAAGATAAACCTACGACCATTTTTGATGAAAGTTATCCTCAAACGGTCATCCGAGAGAAAATTCACGCAATTGTCAAAGAAGCCGGTATTCCCCAGAATTATCAATTGGATATGGATCCAGTCCCAGGAAAAAAATCGGAGAAAATATCACCGCAGGCACGGCGAAACCTTGTTGTTTATCTTTATCAGAAGAAATTAGAAACTGAGCGAGATACGCTCAACGCCGAAATTGCGGCTGAATTTCAAGCGCAAGATGAAGCTGATTTTCAAGTGGACATTGAAGCTGAACAGGCATCTATGGATATGTTAATGGATGCGTGGCTGGATGAAACAGATGTGGATGTTCTGGACGAAACAACAGACGTGGATGTTGAAGAACCGAAAGCATCTGAAAAGTCTAATGAGAAACAAGAGGCTTCTGAGGATCCATCCGATGCCAAAAACCATGAGAAACCGCAAGAGTCCAGCGAAATTCAAACCGAGACAGAGAATTCGCCAGATACTAATTCCCAATGGGGGTTTGCATCATTTCCGAAAACTATACCGAGTTCAATACAAGTTGAGCTGATTGAACTCATTATTTCAATGACAGAGCAACACCTTGTAGGTGCTGAAAAGACACTGTTTGAAAATCAATACGATAAAACACAAACCACGGCAACCTCCGGTTTTTTTGGCATCGGTGCTAAAGAACCTAAAACCGAGATTTACTTTCGTCCAAATAGCCAAATTTTAGCCGCGTTCACACAACTCATTGATACTTATGGGGAAGAAGGCCTGAACAAGGACGCCCTCACGCAGGAACTCCTTGAATACCTTGCACAAATTCAATCGCAAATTGAAGAACTTGCGCAGAAGTTGGCAAAGGCTCCTGCTTCCTATTTGCCCGAAAGTTATAATATAAAAATGAAGTTTAAAGCGGAGATTGATAAACTTGTTAATTTAAATAGACTCATTGAAACCAGAACCAAGTGGTTGATGGTGAGAGACCTTCAAATTTCTGCTGATAACAAAAACAATAAAATAAATATAGATGTGCTTATGATTGCGAGGGTTTACCAATAATGAAAATGCACAGAAATGATGTTTGTCCGATGTGGTTACATAAACTTAATACTTTCTTGATTGCTCTGGTGTGTATCGGTTTATTTGCCGGAATACAAGGGCAGTTGCAGGCGCAAGATCGTGGTCAGGGTACGATGGAAGTTGCTGAACGGGATGAGGAAACTGGGGAAGCACTCCTGTTTAACTTTGACTTTACCAGTAACGAACTGAAAAACGTGTTTGAATGGTTGTCTCGCGAAACGAACCTTGCTATTCTCGCCAGCGAAAGTGATATTCAAGGCAAGAAGTTCGCATTGATAAATCTTAACAATGTGACGCTTGATGATATCATTGAGAAGATCAAGACGGTGCTTGCACAATACAACTTAACCTTTGTAAAAAGGGATAGCGTCCTCATCGTAACAACTTTTGAAAAAGCCACTACGATGAACGTGCCAGTCAAGATTATTGGCCCTGATCCGGGACAGGTTGAAATGACGGATGAGATCCAGACTTACATTATCCAGTTAGAAAACGCCTCCGCCTCGGAGCAAGCAAATGTATTGAAACCTTTATTGAATAAACAGGCTAACATCTTTGCTGATGCGATGACTAACGCACTCGTTGTTACTGATGTCGCTTCAAGCATACATAGAGTTGTTACGATTTTGCAATTTGCTGATGAAGGTGAGAGATTCCCATTAAAGATTGCTGTTATCCCTTTAACTTACGCTGACGCTGAATCTTTAAAACAGACACTTGAAAGTGTATTTGAAGATAACGAAGAAGATGACAAACCGCCACAAAGACAAGTTGCTATGGAGCCTGAGGAGATTAGAGAGATTATTGAACAAGGCTTAGGCGTGCCATTGGTTGAAGGAATGGTTAAGGTAGAAGCAGATAGCAACTCAAATTCTCTGGTCATCAAAACTACCGAAGAAAACTTAACCATACTAAAGGAGATCATCCTTTTTCTGGATAAAGCGCCAACACTTTCAACAGAAATTCGTACTTATCATCTTCAATATGCTATAGCAGAGGATGTTGTCACAACGCTTGAAGAGATCATCACGGGTGAAAATATCCAAGGTGGAGGTAGAAGAAGTTTTGACAGAGAAGATATTTTAGAAATGATGACGTACCGGCGGAATCGAGGGGACACAGGTGATCTTTTCCAAGGTATTGTCGGTTTGGTAAACTTCTCACGAGATGATAGATTAAACGTTGTGATTGTTTCTTCTGATCCGCGCAATTTTCCTATTATAGAGAAGATTATTGAAGTGCTTGATCAAAAGCAGACAGAAAATGAGTTCAAGATGTATCTGCTTGAGTTTGCAGATGCTACAACCCTCAAAGAGAATCTAACTGCACTCTTTGAAGGCGAGGATACAGGTGGTGATCGCAGCAGCCGGTATTATTGGTGGGATCGGGATAGTAGATCCTCAAACCAAGATAGTGGTTTTGGGGTACAAGGAACAGTTAACATCGTTGAAGATATTAGGCTCAATGCGTTGCTGATTTCTACTTCCGCTCAGAACTTTCCGATGATTGACGACCTCATTAAAAAGCTTGATGTCAACCTGCCCGACCAAGAATGGGGATCAAGGATCTTTTATCTGAAGTATGCCGATGCGGAAAATATAGCAAATTTGATTAACACACATTACCAAGGCAACCAAGACGATTTTAGTGGCGGAGATAGCTACTATTATTACCGTTACTATCTTCCGCGACGTCAATCAACCCCACAAGCACAAGGCTCTCTTGCAGGTAACGTTGCTGCCCAACCTTTAGCCAGCCACAATGCGCTTATTGTGTCTACAGGCACAAAACGTAACTTTGAAATGATAGAAAACTTTATTAAGCAGCTTGATATACCTACACCCGATGCACAGACAGAAGTCACGGAAATAATTCGTCTTGAGTATGCAACAGCAGATGCTATTGCCCAGGTACTCTCACAAGTTTGGCAAGACCCACAAAATGAGGATGAGGGGTTTGGTTTTCGCAGATTTTTCAGTTCAAGCTTTGATGACGAAGAACCGACAGACATTAACTCACTATTTGGTAAGGTTACTGTGTATGCCGATCCGGATACAAACTCGCTTATTGTCACAACGCGCCGCCGCTATCTCGATCAGGTTAGAGCACTCATCAAAAGGCTCGATTTCGTGCGAGGACAGGTGCGGATTGATATTAAAATCCTTGAAGTGACCCTTGATGAAACGACAAAACTCGGTATTGAAGTTGCTGCGAATGAAAAGAAACTTGGCGGGATTGAGCTTAGACCGAATAACCCACTTATCGGTGATACAAACGCAGAACTCGGACTCGCTCAAGAGATTTCAGGGTTCAACTATAGTTTGGTAACGAAAGAGTATATGGCACTTCTCCACACACTCATCCGTGAAAATAAGGTCAAAACGCTTTCAACACCAACAATCACAACACGGGACAGTCATCCTGCGACATGGAGTAGTGGGCGCCGCATTCCATATCTCCAAAGTGTTGATACCAATAGCATTCTTGGGGATACCGCCACACAACCGCTCTTCAACTACGATTTTATTGATCCGCCTGTCGGCATAAACATTTCACTCACGCCTCATATCGCAAAATCACAGGCGGGGGAAGATGGGAAACGGACAATCGGTTTAGATATTACAAATATCAGTGCCAGCAACTTTATTGAGTTTACTGATTTTAATGCGCCGATAACAGACGACAACTCCCTCAGTGCCTATGTTGACGTTGAAGATGGACAGCAACTTATCGTCGGTGGCATTATCCGCAAGAAACAGAAGCAGGTGGAAAACAAAGTGCCTATCCTTGGCGATATTCCTTTACTTGGAAGACTTTTCAAAAGCACCGAAACTGAAGTTCAAGATACGGAGATCGTTTTCATTATTACGCCGCATATCTTTGATATAAAGCAGCCGGATGACATCAAAAAGCAGAAAGAAATCGCTGATGACTGGCAGAAAAATGGGAAATCAAATTTAGAGGAATCAATTAAGTAATTGCAGAATTCTATTACCTTTGTATACTACTCAATTGGTCGTCTAAACTCAGACTTGAAGCGAAGAGACCTGTTTCCAGATGACGTCATAAGTTTTAATGCTGCGGCGTATAACCTCATCTTGGCACGCCAACACACATTAGAATCATATAGTTGTAAAAGAGGAATTGTCTATGATTTTGAAATGTAGTAATTTGTTGAATATGTTATCACGACAACACTGCAAATTATTCATAATTTCTTTGGTGTGTTTCGGACTATTTGCACTTATTCCGGGAGATCTGTTTGCACAGCAGCGGGGTGAGCAAGGCACGATGGAAGTTGCTGAACGGGATGAGGAAACTGGTGAAGCACTCCTGTTTAACTTTGACTTTACCAGTAACGAACTGAAAAACGTGTTTGAATGGTTGTCTCGCGAAACGAACCTTGCTATTCTCGCCAGCGAAAGTGATATTCAAGGCAAGAAGTTCGCATTGATAAATCTTAACAATGTGACGCTTGATGATATCATTGAGAAGATCAAGACGGTGCTTGCACAATACAACTTAACCTTTGTAAAAAGGGATAGCGTCCTCATCGTAACAACCTTTGAAAAAGCAACTGTAATGAATGTGCCGGTCAAGATTATTGGAGCTGATCCTGGACAGGTTGAAATGACGGATGAGATTCAGACTTACATTATCCAGTTAGAAAACGCCTCCGCCTCGGAGCAAGCAAATGTTTTAAAACCTTTATTGAATAAACAGGCGAACATCTTTGCGGATGCGATGACCAACGCACTCGTTGTTACTGACGTCGCTTCAAGCATACATAGAGTTGTTACGATTTTGCAATTTGCGGATGAAGGTGAGAGATTCCCATTAAAGATTGCTGTTATCCCTTTAACTTACGCTGACGCTGAATCTTTAAAACAGACACTTGAAAGTGTATTTGAAGATAACGAAGAAGATGACAAACCGCCACAAAGACAAGTTGCTATGGAACCTGAGGAGATCAGAGAGATTATTGAACAAGGCTTAGGCGTGCCATTGGTTGAGGGAATGGTTAAGGTGGAAGCAGATAGCAACTCAAATTCTCTGATCATCAAAACTACTGAAGAAAACTTGACTATACTGAAGGAGATCATCCTTTATCTTGATAAAGCCCCAACACTTTCAACAGAAATTCGCACCTATCGTCTCCAATATGCTATAGCTGAGGATGTTGCCACAACGCTTGAAGAGATCGTCACGGGTGAAAGTATCCAGGGCAGTGGCAGAAGAAGTTTGGACAGATGGTCTGCTGAGAAGATGCGTGCTGCCCGACGTGACCGTGGCGAATCAGGTTACTTGTATCAAGGCATTGTCGGAACGGTGAACTTTTCGCAGGATGATAGGTTGAACGTCGTGATTGTTTCTTCTGATCCGCGCAATTTTCCTATTATTGAGAAGATTATTGAAGTGCTTGATCAAAAGCAGACAGAAAATGAGTTCAAGATGTATCTACTTGAGTTCGCAGATGCTACAACCCTCAAAGAGAATCTAACTGCACTCTTTGGAGGCGGGGATACGGGCGGTGATGACGACTGGTATTGGTGGGATCGGGGTAGAAGCGACTCAAACCAAGATAGTGGTTTTGGGGTACAAGGAACAGTTAACATCGTTGAAGATATTAGGCTCAATGCGTTGCTGATTTCTACTTCCGCTCAGAACTTTCCGATGATTGACGACCTGATAAAAAAACTTGATGTCAACCTACCCGACCAAGAATGGGGTTCGAGAATCTTTTATCTGAAATATGCTGATGCGGAAAATATAGCAAATTTGATTAACACACATTATCAAGGGAACCAAGATGATTTTAGAGGGGGCAGTAGTTACTCTTATTACCGCTACTATCTTCCGCAACGTCAATCAACACCGCAGGCACAAGGTGCTCTTTCAGGTAACGTTGCTGCCCAACCTTTAGCCAGTC
Source organism: Candidatus Poribacteria bacterium (assembly GCA_028824125.1). Classification (GTDB taxonomy): domain Bacteria; phylum Poribacteria; class WGA-4E; order WGA-4E; family WGA-3G; genus MSPOR6. The sequence goes on along the minus strand of JAPPES010000090.1, from coordinate 1,437 downwards.
ACAACGCGCTTATTGTGTCTACAGGCACAAAACGTAACTTTGAACTTATCGAAAACTTTATTAAGCAGCTTGATATACCTACACCCGAATCACAGGTAGAAGTCACCGAAATAATTCGCCTTGAGTATGCAACAGCGGATTCAATTGCACAGGTGCTATCACAAGTTTGGCAGGACGCACAAGCACAAGATGACGAATTCGGTTTTTTTATATTTTGGGACGATGATGGACGCAATCAGGAAGAATCGACAGACATTAACTCACTATTTGGTAAGGTTACTGTGTATGCCGATCCGGATACGAACTCGCTTATTGTCACTACCCGCCGCCGCTATCTTGAGCAGGTTAGAGCACTCATCAAACAACTTGATTTTGTGCGGGGACAGGTGCGGATTGATATTAAGATCCTTGAAGTGACCCTTGATGAAACGACAAAACTCGGTATTGAAGTCGCTGCCAACGAAAAGAAACTTGGTGGGATTGAACTCAGCCCGAATAACCCACTTATCGGTGATACAAACGCAGAACTTGGACTCGCTCAAGAGATTTCAGGGTTCAACTACAGTTTGGTAACGAAAGAGTATATGGCACTCCTCCACACACTCATCCGTGAAAATAAGGTCAAAACGCTTTCAACACCAACAATCACAACACGGGATAGTCGTCCTGCGACATGGAGCAGTGGACGCCGCATTCCATACCTCCAAAGTGTTGATACCAATAGTATTCTTGGGGATACCGCTACACAACCGCTTTTCAATTACGATTTTATTGATCCACCTGTCGGCATAAACATTTCACTCACGCCTTATATCGCAAGATCGCAGGCGGGAGAAGATGGAAAACGGACAATCGGTTTAGATATTACAAATATCAGTGCCAGCAACTTCATTGAGTTTACCGATTTTAATGCGCCGATAACAGACGATAATTCTCTCAGTGCCTATGTTGACGTTGAAGATGGACAGCAACTTATCGTTGGTGGCATTATCCGCAAGAAACAGAAACAGGTGGAAAACAAAGTGCCTATCCTCGGCGATATTCCTTTACTTGGAAGACTTTTCAAAAGCACCGAAACTGAAGTCCAGGATACAGAAATTGTTTTTATCATTACGCCTCATATCTATGATATTAAGAATCCAGAGGACAGTGAGAAGTTAAAGCAGAAAGAGGAAGATTGGCGGAAAAATGGAATGAAAGATTTAGAGAATTCAAGTAACTAATCTTTTGTCAGAAACTTGCTAATATTTCCAATCTGATATGTCCCGCAAACTGTCCGAAGATTAATTTATTATAACCCAAGTTGTTACCTATAAGATTTTAGAACTGTAAACACCGTTTTTTATAGAGAATGATCCATTTTTCGCAAGATTTCGTAGCGTAAACTGTATGAAGATTAAATAAATATTTCGGTAATTTCTTTAGTCCCGTAGGGAC
>JAPPES010000157.1:89492-117106 GCA_028824125.1 Candidatus Poribacteria bacterium | reverse complement strand
AACATTGGAACATCTTGAAAATGCCACAAGAATTCACTAAATTGACGCCTATGGTTGTATTGGAATTCGACACCTATAGCATCTACCGAAGGTTTGTCAACTCAACTGGCTGGACAGGTAATGGGGGAAGTATTGAGTGAATACAAAAAATATGCCGAACGGAATCCGAATATGTTATTCTTTGCAACTATTAATATCCATATGCGCCATGGATTAGATGAATTGCCTGAAAATTCTGATTTTTGGTTAAGAGATGTCAATGGGCAAGTGATCAAAAATGAGGTGCCTTGGGATGAATACACGCTTGACATCTTAAACCCAGAAGTTCAACAACTCGTCATAGAGCAAGTTGTGGGCATTGCGGAATGTGGATATTTTAGTGGTGTTTATTTTGATGCATGGGCGCCTTACCATATTGGTGTCTATGAGAAGCACTTCAACATTGATGCGGAAGTCGTTATAGAGGCGTACATAAACATTCTAAAAGGCATACGTGCGCGTGTCCGAGACGACTTCCTCATACTCGTTAATAGAAACCGGAGAAAATCACCACGCTATGCAGAATGGATTAACGGGAGTCGCATGGAAACAGACGTGAGTTATCCAGGGGGCTACACTTATGAGAGACTCATTGAGGCTGAAGATGCGTTACTCTGGAATGAGAAACATCTCCGTGAACCGAGAATCAATATATTAGAAGCAGACGGTGTTGCAAATCAACCGCCCGATGGTCCTGATAACCTACGTTGGATGCGGGTCTGGACAACGCTGTCTCTGACACACTCCGATGGCTATAGCATTTTGAGAATGCCTGGTGAATATGGTAAATATAAAGAAGTTCCTGGCGTATACCAACAATACGGGGACCACACCTGGTATGACTTTTATGATGCCGATCTTGGAAAACCTGTTGGAGAGAAGGGACAACGCTGTGACGGTTGTGCCGGACTCTTTATCCGCGAGTTCACCAACGGTTGGGCGGTGTATAACCGTAGTGGACAGCCACAAAAGATCCAATTCCTTACACAAGTCATCGGTGTCGCAAGTGGTATCACAAACACGACACACATCATCCCCGATTTAGATGGCGAGATGTACCTGAAACATGAACCCGATACCATTGTTGATGGCACCGTAAAAGTGTTGGAATTAGAACTTGCGATAGAGGATCCATCAGAATGGATACCGGATGCCGTGTTGCAGGCAGTTGTTCGAGAGGCACTTGAGGAACTCGGACTACCTGCATCAGCACCCTTGACAAAAGAGAAAATGCTACAATTGACTTCTCTGAAAGCAAATCACAGAGGCATTGTTGACATAACAGGGTTAGAATTTGCGCTGTCTCTAAAAGATCTAAACCTTGGAGGTAGAAATCGTATCACAGACCTCCGTCCCCTCGCGAACTTAACAAATCTCACACAATTACATATCTGGCATCGCGAGTTAGCAGGAATGCCCCCGGTTACAAATCTTGATATAAGCCCAATATCAGGGCTTGTCAACTTAGAAAGACTCTCCCTTGAAAACAACGGTATTTCGGATATAAACCCACTGGCAGGACTTAAAAAACTTAAACTTTTGGGGCTTTCAGATAACACTATTGAAGACCTCAGTCCACTTGTAGGACTGAAAAAACTGCAGCATTTAAATCTTTCAGACAACAGTATTAAAGACTTAAGTCCGCTTGCGGAACTCACAAATCTGCGGGAGTTGTGGATTGAGAACAATCCGGCAACAGATTTCAGTCCGCTTGCTGCTTTGAATCTTACGGACTTTCGGTCCGATGTGGATGTGAATGATGATGGTGTTGTGAACATCCAAGACTTAGTTATAGTCGCCAATGCGCTTGGCAAAGCAGAACCCGATCTCAATGGTGATGGTGTTGTAAATATCCAAGACTTGGTGATTGTTGCAAACGCGTTTTGAGGGCAAGCTTGTTCATATTTTCTGTCTACGGCTCGATTAGTGTTTGTCAAGTTTATATCTATAGGGATGGTCGCTATTTTTCGGTATAGGTCGCGATTCGGAGATCGCTCCTACCGACACGCTCGCCTCTTTGTAGGAGGGAACTCCGATTCCCGACTCCCAACTATTCTCACAACCTATAATTTAAGGGTTGACACATATTTCGCATCTAAAGAGGAATCCGTATGTCGGAACAAATTGTAGGTAGAAATTCGGTTATAGAAGCACTCCGTAGTGGATCACGCCAGATAGAAAAAATCTTGATTGTTCAAGGCAATGAACATCAACGCCTTCGCCAGATAATTACTGCAGCCGAGCGCAAAGGTATTCCCTATCAACGTTGTCCAAAGCACCATCTGGATAGCTTGCAGCCAAATCATCAAGGTGTCATCGCTTTCATCAGTGAGTTTCAGTATACAGAATTGTCAACACTTTTGAAAAAAATTGAAAACAATAAAGATGTCCCTGCTCTCTTAATAATGTTAGATCAGATTCATGACCCGAGAAATTTAGGTGCGATTCTACGAACTGCTAATGCGACAAGGACAGATGGGGTGCTAATCCCTAAAAATAATGCTGCTGATATTACCGCTGCTGTCCACAAAGCAGCGGCAGGCAGTACAGAATATACCCCAATTACGAAGGTAACAAACCTTGCGCAAACCATTGAAAAACTAAAATCCATTGGAATTTGGGTCTTTGGCACTGCTGAAGACGCTGAACTCCCCTATACCGATGCTGATTTTACAGATCCGTTATGTATTGTTTTGGGAAACGAAGGGAAAGGAATTCGGAGACTCGTCAAGGAAAAATGCGATTACCTCGTGCATCTGCCGATGTTAGGGCAAATTCGTTCACTAAACGTGTCTGTCACAGCAGGGGTGCTGCTATACGAAGTCCTTCGGCAACGGAGTGTTAAATAACGCCTTCCTCTTTTAAACTGTAAAAGATACCATCACCAATGATGATATGATCTAACACTTTGATGCCGACATAGTTTCCGGCTTCAATCAACTGTTTTGTAGCACGGATATCCTCTTGACTCGGCTGTGGGTCGCCAGAAGGATGGTTATGCGCAAGCACAATGGAGTTTGCAGACTCTTCAATTGCAAATCTAAAAATTTCACGCGGATGAAAGACGCTGGCGTTTAACGTGCCTTCAAACACTGTATCTTCAGAAAGCAGTTTTTTACCCCACTGAATCTCGTTATCGGCATCACCTGCAATGCCTTGCGTTGTTACCCCGCCTTTCGTGTCAAGACACATCACACAAACAACTTCTTTTCGGAGGTCACGCATAAGCGGCATTAACATGTCAGCCACATCACTCGGCGAGCCAATTTTAACCCGGTCAGCATGAGAACGTGCTAAACGACGTCCCAATTCAAATGCGGCAACCAATTGTGCAGCTTTTGCAGCACCAACACCTTTAATTGATTCAAACTGCTTCGGTCGGTTCTCTGCCATCCGTTTGAGATCGTTATTATATTCAGTCAGTATCTGTTCACCGAGTTGAACAGCTGTCGTGCCTTTGAAACCGCTTTTGAGAATAAGCGCGAGAAGTTCTGAGGTTTTTAAATGTGAAGGCCCGTGTTTGTAAAGTCGTTCACGAGGGCGTTCATCTTCTGGAAGGTCTTTAATTCGTAATCTGTCAACGGAGTACATCTTGTTCCTTTTAATCAACAATGAAAATTCTATCTTGGTTTAAAGTATAGTCAGTTCTGATAATAAAGGCAAGCGGAATTTTAAGAATGCTCCATTGTCAACGAGGTTAGGAAACCGAACCTACCGAGAATTATCGCGTTAATTTGGTGTTATATTTTGTTTCTGTTGATTATAGTAGACTTTAGAATTAATCGGATATTCGGTTAGAAAACCGCATCTACCAGCAGTGTTGTAGCATAACCTGTTAGGTTGTGCCGTTTTTGCCAAAATAACAGAGAATGCTGCGGGTGAAAACTTTTTCAAACTCACGTTATATTAGGTTAAAGACTATTCTGAGAAATATGTTAAAATCTAATTTCGTTCATCTCTAAATCACCTATACACTAAAAAAACACATTTTATCTGAAAAATGCAATCCTTTTCCTTGCAAATGTCTCTATAACTACAAAGGATATTTTACGTTTAGAACGTTTTCTAAACTTGTTCACTTTCATTTGACATGAAAAGGAGTAAACTCAAAGGTGAAATTATCGTTTCTGAATATATAAAAATGGCGGATAATATGGAAACAGCAGGAATGGGCAATGAGTTTCACCTAAAAAATGCGTATTTACCGAGTTGTGCTAAATAACCATTTGTTTAATATTGTCTCACAATTACCTGACGTTTTGTTAGTTTTTATCATTAGTTGATTCCTTCTTTAGTCCCGTAGGGACGATATGTTTATAGAAAAACATTGAATACCCTATCTTTAGTCCCGTAGGGACGATATGTTTATAGCACAAAACCAAAATCCGTGAAAACAACAAAAATAATCAGTTAACTGGCACAAGTCGTGTATTTATTGAAAAAATGCACCTTTTTCACCTCAAAAACGCGTCTTTAACTACAGAGAGTTTCAAAAGTAGAAAATTCAAGGGATTCAGTTTTTCTGAATATAAAGTTTGTTCACACATCTAACTGTTAACCGAAAGAATGAAAAGAATGAAGCAGCATCCAATGAATGCTGCATGAGTGCACAAATTAGATAGGAGAAAATATGTTTAAAGAAAATTCTGTAGACAACTGGATACTCGGTGGCGCCGTCTTCCTCCTGATTTTCACACTCGGATGTTATTTGTGGTTCCAAAATGAAATGGCGTACCTCCAACCACAAGACATCAACGTGGAAAGACAGCACTTGAAAAAGGCCTCAGAAACTAAGCAAGCAGAAAAACCACACATTGAATTAACTGACACAGAACAACCAGACGTATCTGAAAAAAATAGCAATGATGCAAGAGACAATGCTAACAGGAATCCAAGTGTCACCCATGATAATACGCCGCAGGAGTACATACAAAGCGGTATCGTGGCTGCTTCATTAGCAGTGATAAATAGTGCCTCAGAAGGGCTATAACTGATGAATAAAAAAAGAGACGAAAAATTACAGCAAATCGCAGAAAAAGCACTAACAGATTCTGTTGTCCGTATAGTATGGCAAAAAACTGACGAGGAATCTGGTAAACACCTTATCTGGCCACGGGGTAGCGGATTCTTTGTAGAGCCAAACCTCGTAGTAACAAATATCCATTGTATTGCAGAAGCACCCTCCGTTTTTGCGGAACTCGTTAGTACAAAAACTGAATTCCCTGTTAAAGGTGTGGTAGCATTTGATATTGATAACGACCTTGTCATTTTAAAAGTTGCTGGTGAAGGAACGCCGCTGCCCTTCGGCGATAGTGGGACAGTTCAAACTGACGATGTTGTTTGTGCAGTAGGATACCCTGGAGGAGAAAAAGGTGTAGCAACACAAATCACTATGCAAGGTATTAGAGATAGCGATAAACGTTTGGAAATTAAAGAAGATTTTGCACCCGGATATAGTGGTGGTGCTGTCCTAAACAGAACAGGTGAGGTCATCGGTGTTGCTGTTGGTGCTGCCTCAAGCATACTAATGTTTAGTGGCGCAACAACATTGTCTATTAGCCACGCTATTCCTGTAAGTGCCATACAGTTTTTACTCGCGAATACAAAAAAAATGATGTCATTGGATGAATGGCAAAAACTTCCACAGATACAAGGTTATGCCGAAGTTGTGCAAGCCCAGATGAATATGAGACAAGGTAAAAACATGGAAGCCAAAAAGTGCCTTGATGCTGCAATTGAACTCAATCCAAATGCAGTGGAGATATACGCCAATCGTGCAGGTTTAAATATTTTAATGGGTGAAGCAGAAGATGCAATTGTCGACTGTGATTCCGCCATCAAACTTAATCCCAATTTTGTAGAGGCATACATCAACCGAGCCGCCGCGAACCTATCATTAGATCAACACAAAGAGGCAATTGCTGATTGTGATGCTGCCCTTAAACTTAATCCTGATTTTGTTCAGGCCTATGTCATCAGAGCAACCGCTAAATTTGCTGCCAAATTTGATTCAAAACGACACAAAGAGGCACTTGCAGATTATGACATTGCCTTAAAACTCAATCCAAATGCAGCAGAAATCTATTTCGCTCGCGCACATGTGAGAGCTGTATTGAAAGACTATGCTGGAGCAATTGAAGACTACAACAAAATGATCAGCTTAAATCCTGAACCTAACCCATTATTGGATGTTTATGGGCATCGAGGTGATGCCAAACGCCTCAATCGTGACTATGAAGGCGCAATTGAGGACTACGACAAAGTCATACAATCCAATCCGCAAGACGACGAAGCTTACAACGGTCGCGGGCGTGCAAAGTATTATCTCGGCAAATCTAAAGCGGGCGAAAATGATGAAACAGGTGCTCGTAAATACTACCAAGAGGCGATTGATGACTATTCTGAAGCTATGAAGTTAGATCCTGAGAATAGAAGTTGTTACTTTAATCGTGGTCTTGCAAAACGCGAACTTGGCGACTATGAAGAAGCAATTACGGATTACGATAAAGTAATCCAGTTGAATCCCAAGAGCGATACTGGCTACTTCCAACGCGCGTATGCAAAGCACCAACTTGGTATATCCAATAGAGATCATGGAGATATTGTTGACGCTATTAGCTGCTTTCAAGAAGCGATTGACGATTATTCGGAAGCTATAAAACTTGACCCAGATCACGCATTTTCTTATAACAATCGTGGTCTTGCGAAATACAGCCTTGGGAAAATAGAAATGGATCAAGGAAATAAAATAAAAGCCGAGGCCTACTATCAGGAATCTGTAGACGATTATTCGGAAGCCATCGAACTCGACCCTAAATACACAGACGCCTATAATGGCAGAGGGTGGTCAAAGTATCTCCTTGGACAATTTGAAACAGACCGAGGAAATACAGAAGAAGCCAAGAACCTTTTTCACGCAGCTATAGTAGACAGTGACGATGCAATTCGTCTAAAACAGGATAATCCAAGTGCTGCTACCTACCACACTCGCGCTACAGCAAAGGCTGCTCTTGGTGAATATGCTGGTGCAATTGAAGATTTTGATGAGGCTATACGAATTAAACCCAATAATGCACTCTATTATTATGACCGAGGACAGGCAAAGCAAGCACTCGGTAAGGAAGAAGAAGCAAAAGCGGACCTTGCGAAGGCGAAGGAATTAGATCCAGATGTCCAAAATAAGTCATTCTAACAAATATTTGCCTGAAATTGCACAAAGTACTTGAATGTCATGATTTTCTGAAATATATAGATTCTATGGTTTAGGCGCGCTCTGATACGCGTCTTTTCTTTTTTCTAATACGCTTTGAAAATCTAATTTTCATACTTTTCTTAAAAAATTGCACAAAAATGCACTTTTTTATCAAAAAAGTGCAACCTTTTTCCTTGCAAGTGTGTCTTTAATAACAAGGGGATCATAAGATAAAAGAAATCAACTAAAATTTCCCATTAAGTCGGAGATTCAGTTTTCGTGAACACAATGTTTCCTCATCTGTCTAACTATTAACCGAGATAACGACTATAAGGTAATATAACCCAACACAACCGCAAAAGATACGAACTGCATAGGAGAAAAAGATGATAAAAGAATTTTCCGTAGAAAATTGGATCCTCGGCGGCACCTGTTTCGTGCTAATTTTTACACTTGGATGTTTTTTGTGGTTCCAAAACCAAATGGTTTACCTCCAACCAGCGAATACCGATCAAGGAGTGCAAATACAGCATCTGGAAAAGTCTTCAGAAACAGAACAAGTAAAAATGCCACACATAGAACTATCAGACACAGAGCAACCGGAGACATCTCAGAAAAATAGTTCTAAACCTGAAGAATCTTCTGTCTTCACCTCTAACGCTACCAATGCACAACAGGAAAATACAGAAAACGGTGATCCAAACAGTATACCTGTCATAGTGTAAGCTGCAGCCAGCTATAAAATGACACTAACTTTACCGAACCTACTGAGGCACGATTTGCACGCGTGCCTTTTCTCATTTCCAAACACTCCAAACACTCCAAAAGATTGTAACAAATATTATACCACTTCTCAAAAATAACCTTATCTTAAAGAAATAGTCTGTTCGTAGTCGCGCAATTCATTGCCAAATCAACGCCAAATGCGCTTTTGGCATTTGGCGCCTCTTACATTCCATTTCAAAAGAGAAAATAATTTATAGAATTGGTATTATACCCAATTAACGTGATTCGTCTTGCTAAGTGTGCGGTTTCCTAACCGCACACTTAGCGTCAATTTAAGGATATATCCTATTGTTGGCGGGGTTTCTAACCCCGATTTATTCCCCAAAGGTAGGCGCGTTTTGTCCACGCGCCGTTTATATCGTCTGATGTCTGGGATCGGCGCGTTTACAAAACGCGCCTACCAAGGGGCGAACCGCTAAATTGACACATAAGGTCCGGTTAGGAAACCGCACCCGTCAAATGCCAAAAGCGCATTTGGTGTTGATTCACCGTCGGAAAAGATAAATTCCGTTAATTTAGTATTACCTACCATAAATGCTCTATCATAGCGAAAGAATCCGCTTGACAAATAGAGACACTAACAAGTATTATAATACACATAATACCGAAAATAATTTAACGAATGTAAATTTTTCTTGACACAGACTGAAAAACATGTTATGCTAAAATCACAACATTAAATGATGGAGAACACAATACTATGTCTGAAGAAAAAAAGAATGAAATCGCTCCTGTAGATGCTGAATATGAGGTTGTTGACCAAGTTGATGATCAAACAATTGTTGAACTGATGACTGGACAGACAATCCAAGATTATGTCTATTCTTTCAAACAGGGTGGACGAGTCGTTGAAGGGTTGACGTTAGCAGGCATAAACGAAGCGGCAAACCGTAGAGGCGGCATTCAGGTAGAAGAGGTCAACTATGAGGAACAGGAACATTCTTGGATTGCTACTGCTAAAGCAGTTGATACACTCACAGGTTCATCGCGTTGGGGGGCGTATGAGCAGACTAAAATGAACGGTGGTCGCCCCGATCCGTTCGCATTTACCAAAGCAGTTCATAAAGCACAACGCAACGCCATCAAACAATTGTTACCTGTCCCCGTAATTCGTGAAGTGCTAAACTTCTATCTGCGGCGTAAAACCGGAGACGGCGACCCCAAGCAACAACCGCAGCCACAACAGTCCGGTGGTAATATCACTAATGCCCAAAAAGCCGCTTTTGCAATTGCGAATAAGTTATCGGAGCCACTCGAAAAGGAAAGCATCAGTAAGACAGACCTCTGGAACTATATCAAACGCAAGTACAGCGTAGAATCCCGAAACGACATGTCCGAACAGCAGTGGACACAACTCTCCGCAGAACTCAAAGCTGCAGAAACGACACCGAAATTGCTTGACGAACTGTGTAAACGTATTAAGCAATTAACCATGGCAAATGAGGAGAGCGAAGTGCCTACCGTCAATGAAGCGGACGAGACTGAAACTTACAATGAAACCGAAACTGAGCAAGAAGAAACCACCTCCGCTAAATTTTAGTATCCGAGAAAAACGATGTCTCTCAAAGCAGGATCCGCTACATCAAATATCACACCGCCACTCGGCACAGCAATTCCGGGTGGGTTTCGTCCGAGATACGCGCAAAACGTTGATGACGAACTGTCCGCTAAAGCACTCGTTATTCAAAATGACTCAACACGCATTGCACTTGTCACCTGTGATCTTATCGCAGTGACACAGCACATGGTTGATGTCGCCAAGCAACGTATCGCAGACCGTTGTGACATCCCGCCAGAACATGTGATGGTCAATGCTACGCATACGCATACAGCCGTTGCAGTTGCTAACCTACTTGGTGTTGACGAAGATTCTGATTATACGGATTGGGTGCCGCTGAAAATCGCTGATGCCGTTGAACTCGCTCTGTTGAAGCTTGTTCCAGCACGAATCGGATTTGCAAGTGTCTCTGAAGAACGCATCACTTTCAATCGGCGTTGGCACATGAAGGATGGCACCGTCCGCATGAATCCGGGTATTGAACATCCCGATCTTGTCCAACCGACCGGTCCAATTGACCCTGAGCTCACAATGATTTATGTTGAAACGGAAGACAACACGCCAATTTCCGCAGTTGCCAACTTTTCGCTTCACTATATCGGCACAGACAACGGCAACGCAGTCTCTGCGGATTACTTTGGACACTTTGACCGACTCATGCGACGTTATTTAGGGGAGACATGTGTTTCACTGCTTTGGAATGCAGCATCGGGACAAATTAACAATATTGATTTTAGTGGACAAACAAAGTGGTCAGCAGGTGGACATGCACAGGCAGTGAAAATGGCAAATGTCCTTGCCGGGCATTTCATCACTGAGATGCAGTTCATGGAGATGCATGAAACCTTACAACTCAGCGGAAAACTCGATACGTTGAAGTTTACGCGAAAACAGATTACCGATAAGGACCTTGAAATCGCAGAGAAAGTTTTATCTGTAGAAACAGGTACTTATGATGGATATGAAACCGGACCCTTCAGTTGGGTAGTCGGACAACCGATTCCGAAAAATCTTGTTGATATCTATGCCTTGGAATGTCAACGCTTAGCGAAGTTGCCTGAACAAATATCTGCCCCGGTTCAAGTGCTACGTCTTGGTGAGGCTGCGATTGTCGCATTGCCTGGGGAAGTATTTGTTGAGACAGGGTTGAACATCAAATTAAAATCTGAGGCTAAACCGCTTTTTCTTGTCAGCTTGGCAAACGGTTATATCGGCTATATCTGTACGGACGAAGCATTGACGCAGCAGGGTGGATACGAAACATGGGCAGCGATGTCGTCCCTACCTGATGTTGGCACAGCTCCGGCAATGGAGGCACTTGTCGCTTCGCTGTTAGACTAAATTTGTTTCATAGGTGTCAATTTAAGAAGACAAGCGTTCGTAGTCGCGAATTCATTGCCAAACGCGCGTTTGGAATTTGGCACTTCGGACATTCTGTAGGAGCGAGCTGTGCTCGCGACATCGGACGCAGGGTCGCGAGCAAAGCTCGCTCCTACAAGAAGAAAATCGGGCGGACAAAGCCCTCCAACAAGAAAATCAGGCACTAAATTGACGTCTATGGTGTCAATTTAGTGGCACTCTAACACGGTAAGCGCGCTTTATAAGCGCGCCGTTCAAGTATATCGTTAATTGTAAATTTGCTATAATCAAACCTATTTTTATTTTACTAACCCTCAAAAGGAGATTATCATGAAAAGAGTTTTTGTTGTTTTCGCGGTGATTAGTATGTTCATCAGTTTTGCACTGTATAGCGAGGCTAACCCTGTAGATGGATTAGTGTTGTATCTGAGTTTTGATAATAACACCATTAAAGGTAATACTGTCCAAGATATGTCTGAAGAAGGCAATGATGGAACGATTCACGGCGATGCAAAGACCGCCGCTGGAAAACACGGCGACGCGTTGGAGTTCGATGGTGTGGATGACTATGTTGAAGTACCACTGGTAGATTCAATTACCTTTTCCACTGGTGATTCATTGACAGTACAGGTGTGGGTTAAAACAGATGATCAACCGCCAAAAAACGATGGAATTGTCGGAAATTATAAGCAGGGTACTGTTCCGTTATGGTTGCTCTCTGTCAGCGGCGACGATGCAGCATTGCGTGGCAAAATGGGTTTTTCTGTTCGGGATAAAGACCGCACGAGTGCTTCGGTAAGGTCTCCAGACTTCTTGAACGATAACAAATGGCATCTACTCGCTGGTGTCCGAGATCAAAAAGCAAAAAAGGTCCGATTCTACGTGGATGGCACGTTGATTAATGAAGTTGATGACAATTCTAAGGACATCAACAGTGGACAGTCTATATGGATTGGAGAGCATCTGAGCCGATTTTACAAGGGACTGATTGATGAAGTGAAGGTGTGGAATCGTCCCTTAACTGCCGATGAGCTTGAGCAGTCAGGAGATCAACCAGCTTCGGTTGATGCTGCTGGAAAGTTAGCGACCACATGGGGAACTATCAAGGCAACTCGCCAATAATACCAAATTAACTTGATTCCACTCGGTAGGTGTGCTTTGGAAGCGCACCATAGGCGTCAATTTAAGAAAAAACGCGTTTGTAGTCGCGCAATTCATTGCGCCTCTTGCATTCTGTAGGAGCGACCTGGAGGTCGCTCCATAGGCGTCAATTTAGTGTCTGATTTTCTTGTTGGAGGGCTTTAGAAGCCCGATTTTCTTCTTGTAGGAGCGAGCTGTGCTCGCGACATCGGACGCAGGGTCGCGAGCAAAGCTCGCTCCTACAGAATGTCCGAAGTGCCAAATTCCAAACGCGCGTTTGGCAATGAATTCGCAACTACGAACGCTTGTCTTCTTAAATTGACGCTTATAGAGCGACCTGGAGGTCGCTCCTACAAGAAAAAAATCGGGCGGACAAAGCCCGATATATTTCTAAAATCCAAATCAACGATGAATGCGTTTATGGCATTCATCGGGGTTGAAAACCCCTCTAACAAGAAAGGATCGCGCTCAGAAAACTACTTGTTTTCGGTATTGTACCTAACTTTACACGCTAAATTGACGCCTATGGCGCGCTTTGGAAGCGCGCCGATCAGCATCCGATCAGATATTCTCTACTCTTTAATGCGTCTGCTAACGAATGTGTAGTCGGAGCATTTTCAAGCAACAGATCGCCAGTATAGTTTCCCGACAGCAAATGTTGTTTTATAGCCTTAAAATCCACATACCCATCGCCTACTTCTGATAACACCCCCGCCTCTGTTTTCTGTTTGAAATGCACCGATGTAAGGTCCTCCATCTTAACGTTCCTCCAGAATTCCTCAGGCGAATTTAGAGTCGTTCCGCCAGCACGATACGTGTTCGTTTCATCATAAGTGAGTTTCGCGCCACCTATAACAGCTAACTTTAATGTTGACGTTGCTGATTGCCGTGCATTTTCCACAGCAAAAATCATCGGATACTCCGGCAAAAGTGAAGCGTACCGTTTTAGATTAGCAATTGCTACGTTTTCGTCAATTTCACCTTCAGTATCCAAATCAACAAGACGTAACCTTGCGCGTGAGGGGCATAGCAAATATGCCAACTTCTTCGCGCTGATAATCTTTTGTGTATCTGCTTCACTATCACTCGGTGCAGAAAGCCATGGGTGAGACATTGCGTAGCTTAGCGTCAATCCTGCTGCTTTTCGGGCAAAGTCAGCAATCTCTTTAAATAGCGCAGGATGTTTAGTTTTATCTGTATCAAACCCATCATTTGCAGCAGTACTATCCCGCACAGCATCACAGAGAGCCTTAAATTCTGCATCAGTATAATCGGGTATTGCTGCCTCAAGTTTTTGAATGAGATTGCCGAATTCGGAGTTGCGAAGGTAATCACCCTCGCGAACCTCCATATCTCTAAATCCGTTTGCACCGAATTCAACCATCAAATCATCAAACCGCGCACCACTTTCCATCTCTTTTGCCCAAATATTGGTAACAATCCCAAGTCTTTCAAACATTTTGACATCCTCGCGCTGTTAAGGTATGATATAAAAGAAATCCATTAATAGGGCCTCATACTGTTTTCGAATAATTGCCTTGCATTAACAAAAAACGTGTTTGTAGTCGCGCCATTCATTGCGCCTCTTACATTCAGGGAATCAAATGCAATTTTTTTGAATTATAGTAAAAACCATAATTATTTACACACAACGAATCAACGCTGAATGCGCATAAGGCCATTTAGCGGGTTCGGTTTCCTAACCGAACCGTGTTATTCAACCTCATAGATGCGGTTAGGAAACCGCATCTACCAGGGAGTGTGAAGATATTTTCAGATTTTACTATAGTATGACCCATTTTCAAGGAGACATTATGACACAAAATCCTAAATTCACCGATAAGCTGAGACAGTCCGCTGCACCTATCTGGGAAGCAGACCTTAAGCATCCATTCGTTCGCGGAATGGTGGATGGAACGTTAGCCACAGAAAAGTTCAAGTTTTACCTAATCCAAGATTATCTATTCCTATTAGACTATAGCCGCGTATTCGCGTATGGTGTTATTAAAGCACACGATGAAGCAACAATGGCACTCTTTGCAAAGCTGCTCAACGAAACACTAAACACTGAAATGGATTTACATCGTGGGTATTGTGCAAAATTCGGCATCTCTCCCGCTAAGATGGAAGCAGCACCGATGGCACCGACAACACACGCCTATACGCGACACATGCTTCAGGTTGCGCAAATCGGCACGTTAGCAGATGTG
Organism: Candidatus Poribacteria bacterium; assembly: GCA_028824125.1. Classification (GTDB taxonomy): domain Bacteria; phylum Poribacteria; class WGA-4E; order WGA-4E; family WGA-3G; genus MSPOR6. The sequence continues at coordinate 102,822 of JAPPES010000157.1, read as the reverse complement.
ATTGCAGGCGTACTTCCGTGTCAATGGGGTTATGCCGAAATCGGCACGTCCCTTGCAAAACAGGGAGGTTCACCCGAACCGCTCTACCAAGAATGGATAGATATGTACGCTTCCCCTGAATTCCTTGCGTTAGGTGAATGGCTGCGAAACTTGCTGAACGACATCACAACTGATAGCAGCCCCGCCGAAAAAGAGCGCCTTCAGAAAACTTTCCTGCTCAGTAGTCGTTATGAATATTTGTTCTGGGAGATGGCATGGACAGAACAAGCATGGCAGATTTAACGCTATTAAAAGTAGTAGGCACACGCCGTGTGCCGTCCACAAAAGTAGTCCGCACGCTCTGCGGGGAATGCCTAAATGGCATTCATACCGTTGATTTGGTGCCGTAAAACAAGTTTTAACTTGATTCCTCAACCGGCAACGCAAAATGAAATACGGTGCCTTGCCCTAATTCACTTTCCAACCATATCCGTCCGTTGTGGCACAGCAAAATATGTTTGGTAATTGCCAACCCTAAACCGGTGCCACCCATTTTCCGCGCGCGGCCTTCATCAACACGGTAAAACCGCTCAAAAACGCGGGGTTGCGACTCTAATGGGATACCGATACCAGTATCTTTTATATGAACGACAACTTCATCGGCAGCATCTGAGTCTGTTTCGACCACCTCCGCTGATATATCAATCACGCCTCCATCAGGTGTATATTTAATGGCATTGTCAATAAGGTTCACAAAAACCTGCATGAAAAGTTGGCTATCTACGTTCACTTGAGGCAAATCTTCAGAGACCTCCCACTGCAATGTTACCCCCGATTCTTCTAACACCGGTTCAAACACATCCAAAATCTGTTCATAAAAATCATTAAGGTGGCACAATGAACGTTTCAACTCAACATCGCCCGATTCAAGCCGTGCCAATTCCAGTAAATCAGAAACCAATCGTGAGAGGCGGGCAGAGTGATTTAGTATCTTGACAATAAATTCCTTACGTTTTTTGCTTTTCGTAGATCCGTTGTTTAGCAGCGTTTCAGCATATCCCTGAATTGTGGTCAAAGGTGTGCGCAGTTCATGTGAAACGTTGGCTACGAAATCCGCGCGAATCCGCTCTAATTGACGCACATGACTCACATCGTGGATAACGATAACATACTCACGCTCAGCGGTAACAGGCACTACCGTTACCTCCGCTTCCGACTCTTGCAGATTCCCAAGACGAATTTCTGAAAAAGCAACAGTCTCTGTCTGCTCTGCTTCTCTGAGTAACGCTTGCAGTTCAGGAATACGGTTAATTTCAATTAACGCTCTACCGAGATACATCTCTGGAAGGTTTAACATAACAATCGCGGCTGGATTGGCGTAGGTAATTTCAGATGTCCCGTTTACCATCAACACGCCTTCGCTCATGTTGTTCAAGATAGTTTCTAAACGCTGATTTTCTAACGAAATTCTGTCAATCTGCTCCTGAACTCTGTCTGTCATGAGGTTGAAATTTCGTGAGAGTTGCCCTAACTCATTATCAGATTTAACCTCAACCCGTGAACTGTTTTCTGCCGCAGCAATAGATTGTGTAATCTGCGTCAACCTCTTAATCGGCTTGACAATCGCACCAGTACTAAATATCCCAAACAAAATCGCGAGAACGGACCCAGCTATGGTAACATAGAGTAAAATCCGCCGCTGGCTACCAAGTACCGTATTAATTGTTTCCTTCGGCAGTGCCACACGGCAAATACCTATCAAATCTTCGTCCTGTTTGACCGTTATTGCTAAGTAACGGTATTCTGTTTGTGTTGTATCACTAAAACGGTCTTCACTACCAATGCCTTCCGTAATAGCTTCCTGGACCTCTGGACGTGTAAGATGGTTATCCATCTCAATTAGCAACTGACCATCTCGTTCTGTATCCCCCCAGACGATCCCATCTGCACCTATGAACGTCAAACGCACCTTACCCGTCTGGCCAAGTCTATCAACTATGCCATCAATCACCGCATAGTCAAAGCTATCTGTTTTAGGCAGTTCCTCAAGAAGAAATTCTCTCGTTAATGATGCCTGAACCTCCAACTCATTGGTGATACGATCACTAAGCACACCTTCAAGCGCTTTTCCGAGGTAAAAGTCCATTGCAAATAGCACCAAAAGCACAATGCCTATGTAGCTAAGTGTAAGTTGTGTTCGGATATTCATACGTCTTTTGTTCGCGCGTTGCTTAGATTCCGATATATAGTAGAATCTACAATTATTGGGACACTTCTGTAGCGCAAACTGTTAGTAAATCAACGGTATGAATGCCTTATGGCATTCCCCGTGTCTCATCGGCACAAACTAACAGTTTGTGCTACAACTACTATTGTCTGTTAGGTTTCCAAAATAGGTTTATCTGAAGTGTCCCAATAATTTCAAAGTTCACTATAATAATAGCACATCTGAGAACTTATTGACATTTAAATTGGGCTTTGCTAAACTGCAACTATGCTTAAATATAGTGAACATGAAAGGGACAACCATGAAAATCCGATATGAAGGTATTTTTTCCCCGACGGTAACACCACTTGATGAAAAAGAACGTGTTGATGAACTCGGATTTGTCAAACAGCTAAACCGATTGATTGACAACGGTGTTCACGGCATTTATCTGCTGGGGTCTTCGGGTGAGTTTACGACTTTGACGAATGCGGAGCGTGAACGCGCGATGGATATCGCTACTAAAACTATCGCAGGGCGTGTGCCGATTATCTGTTGTGTGATGGATACAAGCACCCAACGTGTTATCCAAAACATTGAGATAGCACAACAGTTTGACATTGATGCTGTCGCAGCCACTCCTGGTTACTATTATCCCTCCACTGATGACGCAGACATCATCCAATTCTATCAGGAAATTGCCGCAAGCACCGAATTACCCGTGCTGATTTACAACATCCCATCTACTGCAAAAACCGCTATTAAACCGCATGTTGTCGCACAACTGGCAGATGATTGTGAGAATATCGTTGGCATGAAGGATAGTTCCGGCGATTGGATAAACTGTCTTAATCTCTTGACACTGCTTAGTGAACGTGACGATTTTTCTATTCTGATCGGTTCGCATTTTATTATAGGAGCAGCAGTTTTATTCGGTGCTGATGGCGGGGTTATCTCTATTTCAAACGTTGCACCGAAAGAGACCGTAGCGCTCTACAACGCCGCAAAAGCACGCGATATTGACGAAGTTGACCGACTCCAAAAATGGATGATCAAGCTCAGCAAATTCTATACTTATGGGCAAGGTGTAAGCGGTATGAAGGCGTGCTTGGAGATTTTGGGCGTTTGTAAGGCACACACAACAAGTCCATTGCTGCCCCTTAGTGATACTGCGAAAGCTGAACTTAAGGAATTACTTACCGAGTTAGGCCTCTTACGCTAAAATACAATCTATCTCATAATTCGTGAGAGGGTTGTAAACCCGATCTTTTCTTTACAGAGATGTTTACTTAAGCAGGAACGCGTTTGTAGTCGCGCAATTTATTGCGCCTCTTACATTAGTATTTTACGGCTTAGATTAGCGTAGTGAACCAACGAATTCCGATGTATGAGATACACTCTAAATGATAGAAATACAACCACTTGCCAACCCACCCAATGCTACAGTAGCGGTGCCTGGCTCCAAAAGTTTTACCAACCGTGCGTTGTTAGTTGCCTCACTCGCCCACGGCGATTCAACATTGACAGGCGCGCTTTTCAGCGATGATACACACTATATGTGCAACGCGCTCCGGAAACTCGGTCTCCACATTCAAGAAAATAGAGAACAAGCCACTTTTCATGTTACCGGGAATGGCGGAAATATCACTGCACACGGTGCGGACCTCTATGTCGGCAACTCAGGCACAACAACGCGTTCACTTATCAGTTATGTCTCTCTCGGACACGGTAAATTTGTGATTGATGGCGATGAACCGATGCGGCGCAGTCGACCTATGTCAGATTTACTGGATGCACTGACGCAGCTCGGTGTTGATGCGCGCTCACAGTTTGAAAATGGGCATCTCCCTGTCATCGTCCAAGCAGAAGGGCTTGAAGGCGGAAAAACCAAACTGAATACAAGCAAAAGCAGTCAATTTTTAACATCGTTGATGCTTATTGCACCTTATGCTAAAAACGGCATGGAGATTGAGGTTGTCGGTGATCTCAAAACACCCTATATTGACATTACATTGGCAGTGATGGCGGCGTTCGATGCACAGGTTATCCACAAAGACTATCAACATTTCCACATTGCAGGTGGACAGCAGTATCAACCGCGTTCTTATCATATCGAACCAGACGCCTCCAGTGCGTCCTACTTTTTCGCTGCTGCCGCCCTCATGGGTGGATGTGTCACCGTTAAGCACTTATCCACACGTTCTGCACAAGGCGATGTTCAATTTATGCGTGTTTTAGAGCAAATGGGATGTCAGGTTACTGTTTCTGATGCTGGTATTACCGTTCGCGGACCGCATCAGTTGAAGGGGATTGATGTGGATATGAAGACTATTTCGGATACTGCGTTGACCCTCGCTGCCATTGCCCCATTTGCTGATAGCAAAGTCGCTATCCGAAACATTGAGCATACACGCTGGCAAGAGACCGACAGAATTCATGCGATGGTGACAGAACTGCGAAAATTAGGTGTCCCTGTAGTTGAACACCGAGATGGACTTGAAATCTCGCCTTCCCCCATCACCCCTGCAGCGATTGATACCTATAACGACCATCGCGTGGCAATGGCGTTTTCACTTGTCGGGTTGAAAGTCCCTGGAATTCGGATTAATAACCCTGAATGCGTTAGCAAGACCTTTCCCAATTATTTTGAAGTGCTACAAGAGCTGTATGCTTGATTTCTACCTCTTTCTGTAGGAGCGAGCTCCAGCTCGCGACTTTTCGGCTAAAACAGATAAAATGCCGAAAACTAAATAACCCTGTCTGGTTTGCTCAAAAATTGACGACTCGTAGAATTAATGGTATACTTAAAAAAGAACGTGGTAAAATTGTTTAACAAGTTCTACATAGGTGAAACCGAGTAGAAATTCATGAAATCAACCCATTATAATGACAATGTTTTTATCAATTGCCCATTTGACTCAGATTACAAACCGTTGTTTGATGCGATGATATTTGCTGTGCATGATTGTGGTTTTGTTGCCCGTTGTGCGCTTGAGGCGGGAGACGCAAGTCAAGTTCGGATTGATAAAATTTATAATATTATTGAGGATTGCCGTTATGGGATTCATGATATATCCAGAACGGAATTAGATGAGACTTCAGGTCTTCCTCGGTTTAACATGCCCTTAGAGTTGGGAATTTTTCTTGGGGCAAAGAGATTCGGTATAGAAGAACAAGAAAGGAAAAAGTGTCTTGTGATGGACATAGAACCGTATCGGTATCAAAAATTTATTTCAGATATTTCAGGTCAAGATATTTTTGTTCATAACAACAATCCCGAAGAAATCGTAAGGATTGTTCGGGATTGGCTTGGCACCGCATCGGGACATCAGACAATTCCAGGTGGAAGCATTATTTGGAGTCGTTACCAAAATTTTTTGAACGATTTACCTGAAGTCGCTCAGGAACTTCGTTTAGAGGTTGCAGACTTGGGGTATTTCAATCATTATGTTCGCGTTGTAGCGGGATGGCTGAGTCGTCAACCAAGCAGCAAATTGTAATATATTCTATGGAGGTTATTAGAATGCCAAGACAGAGGACCGTCAAATACCCACCCTATAAGCCAGGACAACTCTCAAAAGCAAAAATAGAACGAGCAGTTGAGAAAGTTCTTGAGGCAAGAGGAGTCCAGGTAGAACCCAAACGGGATACCTATAAATACCATCTAAAACAAGGGGACGAAATTATCCGCAGCGGAATTACGAATGACTTACACCGACGTGAAAAGGAACTCCAACGGGACTACGGTACAGATGTCCATGTCCATCAAGTCGGGAAACGGACAACGCGAGAAGCTGCAAGGGAATGGGAAAAGAAGCAAAAGCGACGCAACGCGTAGTTTGAATCTTACAAGGAGAAACGCCCACATGAAATTTGACGAACAAACATTTAAAGACATCATTACCTGTAGTCCGAGAATTATGAGTGGCACGCCTGTTTTCAAAAATACGCGTGTTCCCATCAAAAACCTCATTGACTATTTAGAAGCAGGTGATAATTTAGACGAATTTTTGGAAGATTTCCCTTCTGTCAGCCGCACGCAAGCTGCGCAAGCATTAGAATTGGCAAAGGAAATACTACTCACACAAGCCCATGCATATTCTGATTGATGAATGCTTGCCTAAAAAACTCAAACAAGAGTTGCAGGGCATACTGCCTTCACGGTTCAAGAAAAGGGTTGGTCTGGTATAGAGAACGGAGATTTGCTCCGCATAGCAGAAAAAGAATTTGATGTATGGCTTACTGCTGATAGAAACATAGAATATCAGCAGAACCTCAACCACTTTAATATCGCAGTTATTGTGCTTGTTGCTTATCGGAATCGGTTGGATGCTCTACTTCCGCTAATGCCACAGTTACGCGAAGTGCTGCAAGTTATTCAACCTCACCAAATTGTATATATTGATTCTTAAACCAATTGCAGGCATTCCTGCTTGAATAGAGAAGTAATATCATGGCGTTTAGCGATTTTAAAACAATATCTGAAGTACAAGAAAGGTTCAAAGTCACTTATGCGGAAGATGACTTCGTCAAGGCTGAACCGGCAACCCCTTCGGTAGAGTTCCTGCGAGACTTTGAATTTACCCGAGAACATATCAACGTTTTTGCATCTGAAGCATCACGGTGCGAGACGATTATCTTTCCTGTTTTGAAGGAGAGTTATAAAGCTTATGCTGATCGATACGCGCTCTGGATAAAGCAATCCATCACTTACGATGACATCTTGAGCGGAACACCCGACTATTTTATCTCTACTAAATCTGAATTAGGCAAAACCGTTGTTGGAAGTCCGTTGATACTGCTCGTTGAGGCGAAGAAAAATGACTTTGAGCAGGGATGGGGGCAATGTCTGGCAGAGTTAGTCGCCGCCCAAAAAATAAATGCTGAAAAAGTAAACGATGGCGCAGCCCTACCCGTTTACGGTATCGTCACCGATGGAACATTGTGGCAGTTTGGACGACTTATCGGTGATACTTTTACGCAAAACAGAACAGACTTTGCATTGGCTAATCTGTCCACGCTTTTCGGCGCAGTTGATTCTGTGTTCAAATCTGTAACTGCTATGAACTGAATCGGTTGTACCCTCTTTCTGTAGGAGCGCTTAAAAGTAGTAGGCACGCTCTGCGGGGAATCATGGCGAATACCACACGCGTATTCGCCTAAATGGCATTCATACCGTTGATTTGGTGCCGTACACAAGATAAGGCGGACGGCACATGGCGTGTGCCTGCTACCTTTAAATCAACGCTAAATTGACGCCTATAGTTGTATTCCTGATCGCCCCTCTTTCTGTAAGAGCGAGCTCCAGCTCCCAACTTAAAAGTAGTAGGCACGCTCTGCGGGGAATCATGGCGAATACCATACGCGTATTCGCCCAATGGCATTCATACCGTTGATTTGGTGCCGTACACAAATTCAAAGTCGCGCAATGAATTGCGCGACTACAAACGTCTATATCAACACTCTGTGTAATCCGAAAAATCCGCGCCAATCCGCGATTCAGAAACTACCACAGCACCCCATCAATCGCCCCCACAACCCGTAGCGTCTCCGCAACAGCAACCAAAAGAGAACGATACTGCCGCACCTCCGCATGACTTAACATTTCGCCTCGCCGATCCTTCAACCACTTCTCACACACCTGATACGCGCCAACCTCATATTCCCAAACCTCTGCAGACACATCCGTGAAATATTGCGTCCCATTAATCCAAACATTGCCATCTTCATGACGAGGCTTCCCAACAACACCATCACCTTCACCCTCAAACCGATGTATCCCTCTTTCTTCTGTCCGAGCGACCTCTGGTCGCGATACATTTTTTAACAAATGCCAATCAATCAATGCCTGCCCTAATACTGCAAGACTGCGGAATTGGTCAATACCCTGCGGTAAAGGGACACGCGGAAAATCGTATTTCAGAAACTCATAATACCGTTCACGGTAGGTAGGACTATACAGCACAGCGTAAATATAAGCGAGAATCTCCTCTGGTGCAATACCTTCGGGGAGTCCAAACGGTGCAATCTGCGGTAATTCCAAAGACTCCGCAAGTGCGGTGAGATAGGCAGGTTTGAAATTCAGTTCGCGTTCTGTTGCACCTAATAATCCTTCTGAATCTGGATACAGATAGAGCGGAAATATATGACCGGATTCACTCGCTCTGTTTGAAACATAACACTTTTCAGTGATTTTATCAGTTATCAAAACATGTTGCCATATAGAACTTGTGACGATGTTACAAATGGAAAGAGCAACGTTTTCCTTTTGTAGATGGCGCATAATATCATAGTTAGGGCGTGAGTGGAAGCCGGATTGTCCAGTGTAGTAGGTCCAGCGTGTGTCAAACGGACGATAATGAATTGGTGTTATGTGTTGTTCAACATCTGGGTGATTACGAAGATCTACTTGTGCACGGTGAGTCTGCCAATGATGAGTATCTTTTGGTAATCCGTACCTTTCCCGTGCCCTGTCTACAGAGAGTGAGGCAAAACCGGTTACCGTTTCACGAACCGCTTCAGCAGTCCGATGAATTGTCAATCTATCCCGACCAGTAGCCATCCCAACTGAATGGACATCAAAGATATTGGTTAGTTTCCATCCACTTTCGTATTCTGAACTGTAATCTGTTTCTTGCGGCACAAAAAGGTAATAGGGTGATGTCGGTTGCAGTTCAGTCCACGGAGTGGATTGGACATCGCTTTCCGATAGTGTACTGTATCTTTCCTCTCGGGATCCCCACATATCACTATAATAAACCTTTGCCTGTGTAGAATTGTCGTATTCTTTGACACACAACAAAATCGAAACCCCTTGCTGAATGTCAAATACGTTTACATCATTTTGATCTGTTGGGGCAGCTTCCGTTCTTCTGCTGCTGCCGTGTAAGTTGAGATGATATATTGTGTTGAAACTATCTAATAAACTTTTCCGCATGCCGCGAAACATGGGACCGTCCAGAAAACTGTTATTCACAATATAACCGAGGATCCCCTCACCGTTTCTATCAATTCGCCACTGTGCCCACCGGATAAACTTCACATAGTCCGCTTGAAGTGCTTTTAAGTTCCTATCCTCAAGTAGTTCTCCATCTATCTGTTTGTAATTCTCAATGAGTTCACCAATAAAAGTTAAATTTCTGCCCATACGGCTTGGGTTAGCAGAGTTGCGTTGATAGGGCGGATTGCCGAGAATAACAAGGATAGGTTCATCACGTTTCACAGAAAGCGCTGCGTTTGCTTCATCAGAGATAAACGCAGCAAAAGGCAAGGGCGCCTGCATTTCATCCGGTTGTTCTAAAGCATTGGTAAGATAGATACCGAGACGTTCATTCGCGCGCCACCCTTGCGCTTGCAGAAACAGACTCAACTTCAGATGTGCAATCGTATACGGTGCAACAAGCAGTTCAAACCCGAAAATCCGTTTGACGAGCTGCGCGTTGATATACTGATTCCAATCCCCTGTGCCGTAATTGTCTGTAACGTGTTCTCGGATATGGTCAAGCACTGTCAACAGGAATCCGCCCGTACCTGTGGCAGGGTCAAGAATAAGCGTGCCATCATCGGCAAGTCCATCAGGTCTGTTGAGTTCTGTTTTGAGCAAGGAATCCACTGAGCGAACAATGTAGGAGATAACCTGTGGCGGCGTATAAAAAACGCCACGATCAAAGCGAAGCTTCGGATTATATTCTTTTAGGAACGTCTCGTAGAAATGAATAACTGGGTCTTCAAGCGGATTTCTGGCAGTAAACGCTGTGCGGAGCATGTCTGTCGGAACGTTTTGGAGGAGCGTTGCAATATCATCCAGAATGTAGGTGACATTCGTTTCAAGTCTCGGAGAGGCGACATGATAAAAGAGTTCTATGAGAAATGGGTTTGATCTCGGCAGTGCGCCGACTGCGGTGTGCCGTGAAAAATTCGTTGCATTTGGCAGTGTGCAACGTGCAGCGAACAATCCATACGTGAGAGTTTGCGCGTACATATCCGCGAAATCGCCAGGGGTGAGCGTCGCGAGCAACGTCTCCTTGAACGCAGTGAACATGCCGTAGGTCTCACTGTCTTCATCGGTGAGTGTTATTTTAATCTGTGTTTGTAATTCGCGTGTCCGTCTTGCCAAGTATTTTGCAAGTGCTTCTGCAGAGGCGATTTGGATCTGTCCAGCGGTTAGAAATAAGTCTAATAATGTTTCTAAATTATCAGTTTCGTTTTCAATATGTGCAGATTTACGGAGTTGCCCATCCCGCCACAGCTGAAAATCAACGAAATTAGTAAGGATAAAGTTATCAAGGTTTTCCTTAAAACGTTTATTCTGTTCTTTGGCATGTCCTGTAAGGTTGTTCAGGGCTGTGCCGTACGCTTCTGCCTCAATATAACCGATGGGTAGTAATCCATCTGATGCAATAAAGTCGGGTCGTCCGATCTGGTTAATATTTCTCGGTTCCAGTGTAAATGTAATGCCAGATTTGTCAAAACATTCTGGGGCTGCGGCAACATCTTCCAGGAACGTTTTGAGATGCGGGTGCAAGGAGAGTTCGGGGGTTGCATTCGGGTCGGATAGTGTTTGACGTATTCTCTGCAGATAGCCGTCACAGTGCCTTTGAAAATTCATATTCCTATTATATATGCTCTGAATCTTAAGTGCAAGATTTACTTTAGTTTGAAAATTCTTGCAAAAATACTTGACAAGTGGATTTATTTATGTTATAATTAATATTACATACTGATTATATGCTAACTTTACGACTAATGTCCAAGCGAACCCAAAGGAAGCTAAAAAAGAAAAAAAGCTGAAAATCACGTCACAATCCTTGTCCTGATTGACTTCTGCACGTCACTGTGACGTGCAAAACGTCCTAAATGTGACGTGAAACACGTCCTAAATATGACGTGCAACGTCCTAAATGTGACGTGCAACGTCCTAATTATAACCCAAGTTGCTACTTATTTTGTGAACACTCTTGTTAGAGGGGTTTCTAACCCCGATTTCATTCTGACAAAAACGGGTGACAAAAACTTTACACACCCATCTTGCCATTACACCGCAAATATGTTAAAATAGCCTAAGTTGCCACCTTGTAGCACAATCTGTATGAAGATTAATTTATTAATTCGGTAATTTTCGGTTCACACAAGACACGCGGGGTCCGCTGCTGGCGAGGTTTCCCAACCTCGCCACATTACCGAAATATTTTCTTAATCTTCATTTAGATTGTGCATGTGAGGACGCAAACCATAGGTGTCAATTTAAGGAATATTATCTGCCCTTTGGATGTGTTCAGTCCAGAAATTAACATTGAATGCGCGTTTGTGCAGTTATTATATTCTGTAGGAGCGAGCTTCGCTCGCAACTTAAAAGTAGTAGGCACGCTCCGCGGGGAATCATGGCGAATACCATACGCGTATTCGTCCAATGGCATTCATACCGTTGATTTGGTGCCGTACACAAGATAAGGCGGACGGCACACGGCGTGTGCCTGCTACCTTTAAATCAACGCTAAATTGACAGTTATGGTGCATGTGAGGACGCAAACTAACAGTTTGCTTTACGAAATCTTTTGAAAATGGATCATTCTCTATAAAAAACGGTGTTTGCAGGTCTAAAATCTTATAGGTAGCAACTTGGGTTAAAATACCATAAATTAGTCTATAGTCCAAAAGAGTTTAGCAAAAGATGGAAAAAGCCTTTAAAAAAGCCTTAATCGTATTCATCGCATTTATTGTGATTTTGCTGGGTATCCTAATCGTTGTCATCCAACGTTATTCACAATACGGTTCAATTCCAGATACGATGGAGATGGTAGACTTTAAAGGGATTCTCTTAGCATTTTTAGGGGCAGCTATCCTGAGCCTGATTAGCGTTGTCCTCACCTTTAACTTGGCGCGAGCCTGGGTAAAGGAGCAACCGGAATTGGCTGAACGCATCTTTCGACACGCGCTAATAATCAACCTCAGTCTTATCATTATATTTGGCGGTTTAGCAGGAGGGATTATCATTTTACGCACTTTATGGACAATTGGCTATTTTTAGTTTGCATTTATGTTAAAAATGTGATATAATATCATAATTAATATTTGCACGATATATTTCTGACACTGTATTAGCAAGTGTCTGAATTTGTAAGGATTGGTTTATTGAATACAAGTACATGTACGGTAAAATTTAGTTATGTGCGGGAAAAGGTTGTTGATTTTGTTTACAAAAACTGCTTTTTTGTTCCCTGCACAGCCGCTGATTGATTAGCAGCACAACTTGGAGGTGTGAAAAATACACTATAGAGGTAGGCGTACACAGAAACCACGGGCAAGAAAAAGTCGTTCGAATCATCAGATTCGAGCCAAAGAGATTTTGCTCATTGACCATGAAAATAAGCAGGTCGGTGTGATGACTCCGCGCGAGGCGATGGAACGTGCTGAAGAAGTCGGATTGGACTTGGTCGAAGTATCTCCAAATGCCAACCCACCCGTTTGTAAGATAATGGACTACGGGAAGTATCAGTACGAAAAGAACAAACGTGAACGAGAGGCTCGAAAGAAGCAAACAAAGATCGTGCTGAAAGAGATTCAATTCCGCCCAGATACAGCTGAGCATGATTATCAATTCAAGAAACGTCACGTTGAAGACTTCTTGAAAAATGGGTGGAAGGTCCGAGCCACAGTCCGTTTCCGAGGTAGAGAGATGCTGCACACAGAATTAGGCAAAAACATGCTTGCCCGACTGGAAGCGGATGTCGCTGAAATTGCAGAGGTCGAACAACCTCCCAAGATGGAAACACGCACCATGTCCATGCTCTTGACACCGAAATCTTCATAACTCAAGATTTCCCCATTGCAAGCGTATGGTAAATCGTACGACTCTTACGATTTGACGACTTTTGAAAGAGGAGTATCGTTTGTGAGAAGACCGTATTTCTCTTCGTTGGTTTTATGCGTCTGCACCTATCCCTCGCTCACAGTTTGCAGATCGAGAAGCAAAGCGAAACCTATAAATCAACGCTATGAATGCCTTTGGCATCTCTTATATTCTGTAGGAGCGGGTTTTTGTGGGGCGGGCGGGGGGGGGGTGGGGGGGGGGAAAACAGGCGGAAAAAAATATATATGTGGGGGGGGGGGGGGGGGTGTTTTTTTTTTTTTTGGTTTTTTTTTTTT